>JAZUMG010000018.1:0-106459 GCA_045603545.1 Candidatus Coprenecus sp.
CAGGCCAGACCTTTGCCGCCGGCTTCCTTCAGATTCTACCTCACGATAGACACCATTGCCTTTTGCTATATGCTTCCCGTCATTAGGGCGCATTGGGGACTTTCACCCGTTAGAGCATGCCCGTGCTGGGCGTACACAAAGAAGGCTGACTCCTTAAAGTCAGCCTTCTGATATTTATAGCGTCTGTGTTACTATTTGGTAACTCTTTCAAGCCATTTAACCATAGCCAGCATACCACCCATTGAAATCAGACATACAACGAGGAATACTGTCCAGCACTGCCAGATAGGCCAAGCGTTGTACATAAGTGGTCCAAGAGGGAGAAGAAGGTTACCGATAGCGGTAGCACACAACCATAGACCCTGGCATAGACCAAGCATGCTCTTAGGAGCTACTTTAGATACGAATGAAAGACCTAGAGGAGAGATGAAAAGTTCTGCTACTGTCAAGAAGAAGTAAACAGCGATAAGGATCCACCAGTGAGCTTTAGCCTGAGCCTCAAGAGGAAGAGCCTTGAACTCGGTAGCAGATGGATAACCGTTTACAGATGAGAAGATGGCAAGCAACAGATATGCAAGACCTGCGATAAGCATACCGATAGCGATCTTTCTTGGGGTAGAGATAGCTTTGCCTTTACGTGCAAATGATGCAAACAACCACATTACCACAGGAGTAAGTGTAATCACGAAGAATGGATTGACTGCCTGCCAGATCTCAGGAGCGATAGCAGATGAATCCACAAAGTCACGGGCAAAAAGTGAAAGTGAAGTACCGTTCTGGTGGAATGAGAACCAGAAGAAGATAACGATACCAAGCACTGCAAACAAGGCAAACATACGCTGTTTGATCTCTTTAGCTGCAGCAGCTTTCTCTTCAGGGGTGTACTCAACGCTTTTTACAGCAGCTTTCTTAGCTGGGTTAGGGAATCTGTTCTGAGAGAAGAAGAAAATAACCAATGAGATAACCATAGCAGCCACAGATGCGATGAATGAGTAGTGGATACCTTCGTTGAAGATCTGAAGGTAACGCTGACACTCATTTGCCATATCAGCAACATTAGCGCCTACTTGAGTCATCAAAGCTGTAAGGTTGTTCAATGCGTCAGTAGCCATAGCGCTACCATTTGTCAGGAACTCATGACAAAGGGCTGGAAGTTGTGCATTGTATACCAAACCGTTGGTACCTAGCCACCACTCGCGAAGAAGAGGAGCTACGAAAGGTGCGATAAGACCACCGACATTGATGAATACATAGAAAATCTGGAAACCCGAGTCTCTTTTGTCTTTAGCAGCTTTAAGTGCTTCAGGACCCTCTTTGGCAGCTTCAGCCTCAAGATCATCATACATCTGACCTACGATAGCCTGCAAGTTGCCTTTGAAAAGACCATTACCGAATGCAATAAGGAAAAGAGCAGCGCAAGTTAGAGGAAGCAGCCAGTTGATATTATCTGCTGTAGATAGGATAGGAATAGAGAGCAGAACATAACCTGAAGCCATGATTACAAGACCAGTCTTGATAGTGGCTTTGTAGTTCTGTGTGCGGTCAGCTATAAGGCCACCAACCAAACTTAAAACGTAGATACCTGCATAGAATACTGAGTAGATAGTGGTACTCTGTCCCTCTGGCAGACCGAATTTTGAACATAGGAAAAGTACTAGCACGGCATTCATGATGTAGTAACCGAAGCGTTCGCCCATGTTACTCAAAGCCGCTGCCAAAAGACCTTTTGGGTGATTTTTAAACATATTGATTTTTTTAAATTAGTTAGTTTTTAGTCAAGTAATTCGCAAAGATATTAAAATTTGTCAATAAAAGGGTGAAGTCCGATAAATTTCATTAACTTTGTTTGTTGAGATACGTGATTATGGATAAGATTCTATACTGGTTGGTGATGACTGTTTTTACCCTCCTTTCGTGGTTACCGCTGAGGGTACATTACCTCATATCGGATCTCTTGTATATCTTATTGTACAAAATACTCAGATACAGGTATGATGTGGTAATCACAAATATCTCCCGTTCTTTCCCAGAGATGAATTACAAGGGGGTAAAGAGAGTGGCTAAAGATTTCTACCACTCCTTGTGCGATATGATAGTAGAGACTGTCTGGGCATATACCCGCTCCAGCGAAAAGATAGGCCGACACGTCGATTTCAGCAGATGCGACACCCTTAATGAAGCATATGGCGAGGGGCGCAATGTCATAGTGGTGATGGGGCACCAGCCCAATTGGGAGCTCTACACTGCACTTCCCCATCTTGAAAGGCGATATGGTCTGAAGATGGACAACAGGCAGTTCCACTTCATATACAAGAAGATGTCGAGCCGTGTCGCCGATATGGTCATAAGGAGGCTCAGACTGAAGCACAACTCCTGCTCAGTGGTGGAAAAGGAGCAGATAGCCAGACATCTGCTGCGCAACCGGAGCGAAGGTGGAGTATATTTCCTTATTGCTGACCAATATCCCGGCAAGGGGGCAAATGTTGAGATGGACTTTCTCCACCAGCCCACCATTGTCTTCAATGGAGCAGAGGCATTGGCACGCAAATTATCCCTCCCTGTAGTCTTTGTCTCGATAGAGAGAATGAAAAGAGGACACTACAATGCAGAATTCACAAAAATATGTGATGACGCATCGAAATATGAAGAGGGATTTGTCACTGGGGAGTACATCAGGCTACTGGAAGAGAGTATAAACAAAAACAGATCAAATTGGCTCTGGAGCCATAGGAGATGGAAATAATATTGAGATATGAAAAAGATTAAAAGTTTGATCCTATTGCCACTTTTACTTCTGGCAATGTCGCCAGCCGGCGGACAGAATATAAAATCTGAGATGGGGGTATTGGTATATTCCCTTCCCAGCACATCCCTGCATCTTGCAGTAGAAGCAGAGAGGGAAGTGTACACACCAGGCCCTTATGCCAAGTTTGCAAAAAAATACTTGGGTCTTGACATAGATGTGGAGCCTTATGAGAAGTACAACCTCCTTTCGGTGAAGGTAACTCCCTACCTGGAGGCAGATATGAACAAACGTTATGTGGCCAACCTTACCGGACTCGACGCATTGTCCTCTACATTTTTCCAGATGACATCACAAGGTCTTGTCATAATGTCTGACCAGAACAAGGGTGATTCTGAATACTGGAGATTCCCCACATTGGCAGAGAACCACTCAACCACAGGGGTAGAAGCCGCCCAGACCTTTACATCTGTAGAGACCACCCTATATAAGAACGTAAAGAACGCTCAGGGGGGATACGACAAGGTAGCTATCCAGCAGAGCCAGGTAGTGGAGAAGAGTCTCGAGAAAAAGGCACAGGAGATTGCAAATGAGATTTTCAAACTCCGCAAACAGCGTGTCCAGATAATAACCGGTGACACAGATGCCACATTCAGTGGAGAGGCCCTCGGTGCAGCAGTTGCCGAAATCACCCGACTCGAGCAGGACTACCTAAGCCTTTTCATAGGAAGGGTAGAGACAGCTGTGCAGAAGGTGGGATTTGACCTCCTCCCTAAAGAGGGCAATGGCCGTCAGCTCTTCGTAGCATTCAGAGTTTCAGACAAACAGGGACTTTTGATGCCCGACAATGTATCTGGTCGCCCCATCGTTCTGGAACTTACCCCAGAGAGTGTCCCAGCCCCTGCTGTAAATTCACAGGACTTCGCTGCACCCAAAACCAAAAAAGCCAATCTCGGCACCATCTACTACAGAGTCCCTGCTTTGTGCACACTCAAAATTCTGGATGGACAGGATCTGCTGCTTCAGACCCGAATCCCTGTATACCAGATGGGCGAGACCATTGAAATGCCAGCAACAATTTTCAGATAAAATACTAAAAAAAATACAAATAACTTAAATATCACGATTATGACAATTGAAAATCTAGAACCCAAAAGAGTTTGGAAACATTTCTACTCACTTACACGTATCCCTCGTCCATCAAAGAGAGAGCAAAAAGCTGTAGAATATCTTTATCAATGGGGTCAAAGCCTTGGTCTTGAAACTATCAAAGACGAGGTAGGCAATATTATCATCCGCAAACCTGCTACCCCAGGCATGGAGAACCGTACAGGTATTATCTTCCAGGCTCATATCGATATGGTCCCTCAGAACAATAACGATGTAGTTCACGACTGGGACAACGACCCTGTAGAGACCAAAGTGGTAGGTGAATGGCTATACGCTCAGGGAACTACCCTTGGTGCAGACAACGGTCTTGGCTGTGCAGCTGCTATGGCAGTTCTTGAGGCAACAGATTTGGCACACGGCCCTATCGAGGCACTTTTCACTATCGACGAAGAGACCGGTATGACAGGTGCTAAAGCTCTTAAAGGTGGCATCCTCAAAGGTGATATCCTTATCAACCTTGACTCTGAGACAGAAGGTGAACTTTATGTAGGTTGTGCCGGTGGTCTTGATACCAATGCAGAGTTCAAATATAAAGAAGAGGCCCTTCCAAAAGAGCTTGTACAGTTTGAAGTGGCTGTAAAAGGTCTTAGAGGTGGTCACTCAGGTATGGAGATCAACGAAGGACGCGGTAACTCAAACAAAATTATGGCACGCCTTCTTCTCCCTATCCTAAGAGACATGGGCGGTCGTCTTATCTCTATCGAGGGTGGAAATATGCGTAACGCCATCCCAAGAGAGGCTGTAGCTTATATCGCTGTTCCAGCAGCAAAAGTATCAAGAGCCAAAAAACACGTGGCAAAAGTTACTGCTGAGGTTAAAGCTGAGTACAAACCTATCGATCCAGGTGTAGAGGTATACTTTACCAAGAGTGCAGGTGCCAAGAAATGTGTTCCTGCAGATGTGGCAGTAAAAGTTATGCAGGCTGTTTACGCTTGCCCATCAGGTGTTGACCGTATGAGCCTTGTAATGGATAACCTTGTAGACACATCAAACAACTTGGCTATCGTCAAATCTGAGAAAGGTAAAATTATCGTAAGAACCCTTATGAGAGGCTCTTGTGACACCGCAAAACTTGATTTGTGCGAAGCTATCCGCGCCGTATTTGAACTTGCAGGTGCAAAAGTGGCATTCACTGGCGGTTACTCAGGATGGCAGCCAAATATGGAATCACCAATCCTCAAGACCATGAAAGAGACCTACAAAAATCTTTACGGTGTTGAGGCTGATGTGAAAGCTATCCACGCAGGTCTTGAGTGTGCTATCATCTCAAACAACTATCCTCATTGGGACATGATCTCTTGCGGACCTACTTTGATGTCTCCTCACTCACCTGATGAGAGAGTTCTTATCCCTACTGTTGAGAAATGGTGGAACTTCCTTGTAGAGGCTCTCAAGAATGCACCTGTAAAATAGGTTTGCATATCTATTGAAACAATAAAAGGGCTGGCTTTCAATAGTCAGCCTTTTTTCATATCTTTGCCCCTATGCTTACCGATTTCAGACTAAAAGTATTTCTCACCACCGCACAGCGGAAAAGCTTCACCAAGGCTGCCAGGGAACTGAATATCTCCCAGCCGGCGGTGAGTCAGAATATAGCAGAGCTTGAACAGCAGGTAGGCGACACCCTTTTTGAGAGGGGACGCGGGGAGGTCAACCTCACACCCAAAGGGGAAATCCTCCTGAAATATGCAGAGAAGATACTCCATCTTTATGACAATCTAAACACGGAGCTGGTTCCATCCAATGCCCCTGTACTGGCACAGATCAGGATAGCAGCCTGCCCCATTGCGGTACGCTTCATATTGCCCGGAGCAATTAAGAAGTTCCGCACCCTGCGCCCCAACGCAGAGGTCTCACTTCTGGAATTGGGAGACAGCGAGATTGAAAGGGCCATCCTCGATGGAGATGCAGATCTGGGGGTAATGGAGAGGAGACCAGATGGACTTGAATCTGCCCCATTTGCAGACCTTTCCCTCTCCGGAACAGACGAACCTATGCTGAGCACCTTCTTTGCATACCGGACAGGGAGCACCAATTGGGACTCCATCCAGAAATTCATACTAACCGCTAAAACCGCATTGTAACCTTGAACCTGACTCCTAAACAGAAAAAGATATTGGACATATCACTCATTGCTCTGGGTGTAATCGTAGTGGTATTGAATTTTGTGACCAGATGCTCCGGGAAAGGCAATTGCGGGGAGAGCATTGTGGAAGAGGAGGAATATATCTCCATCAACCACCTTATCTCCAATGACATGTCGGATTGCGAAACCACCAGGAAACTTGACAGGTATGTGGACAATTTTCTGAAGAGATGGGAGATAAAAGGGGGGAGCCTCGCCATAATGAAAAGTGGAAGACTGGTATATGCCAAAGGGTACGGCTGGGCAGATGAGGAGGACACCTTGAAAACAGAGCCAGGGCACATATTCAGGGTAGCATCCCTTTCGAAGCTGATAACCGCTACCGCCATAATGAAGATGGCGGAAGACTCTCTATTGAGCCTCGATGACAAGGTATTCGGCGAGAACGGGATCCTCAATGAAGAGCAATTCTCCCACTACAGGGACAAAAGGGTGCCGAAAATAACTATAGAGCATCTTCTAAGGCACAAAGGGGGATTTGCCACTTACAGGGGAGACCCACTCTTCTGCACACGCGAGATCATGATATGGGAGAAACTTGACACCGTCCCCGATATGGACAGAGTCATAGAGTTCGCCCTCTCCCAAAGACTCGGCTTCACACCCGGGACAAGCTCCAAATACTCCAATGTAGGATATCTGATCCTCACAAAGATCATCGAGAAACTCAGCGGAATGAGTTATGAGGAGTACTGCCAGAAAAACATCCTCTACCCGTCAGGGTGCTACGATATGCACCTTGCCAAAAATCTCTATGAAGAGAAATATCCAAACGAGGTAAGATACTATGAAACTCACGATGCTGAACCGATTCCCGCTTACAACAACAGCGGCGACACCCTGTACAGAAGATATGGTGGCAATAATATAGAGGGGCTCCTAGGTGCAGGGGGATGGGTAGCATCACCATCTGAATTTGTCATCTTCGCATCGCATATTGACGGGGACAGCACCACTACTGACATCCTTTCTCAAGAGAGCATCAGGAAGATGGTCACCTGTGTAGGGGGAGAACTCCCCATAGGATGGTCCCGTGCCGCAATAGGCTCCGAATGGAAAAGGACAGGGACACTTGCCGGGACAAGTGCCATCATAAAGAAACAAAAGGACGGCACCATATGGATGTTCATCACCAACACCAGCTCCTGGAAAGGGTCAAAATTCCCCAGATACATTGAAACTATGGTACGTAGGGCTTCCACAGGAGTCGAGTTCCCAGATCAAAATCTTTTGGAATTTATCCAATAATCACTATCTTTGCAGCCCTTTTGGTATACCAGAAGGCAAAACTTATTTATAACTTAATATTAATCAAAATGTTAAAACAGTACGAAACCGTTTTCATTGCAACTCCCGTTTTATCTGAGGCTCAGATAAAGGAAGCGGTACAGAAGTATCATGACCTTATCGTAGCAGAGGGTGGCGAGATCGTGCATGAAGAGGATTGGGGCCTTAAGAAATTGGCTTACCCTATCCAGAAAAAAACTACCGGATTCTATCACTTGATCGAATTCAAAGCAGATTCTCAATTCATCGCTAAACTTGAGATCAACTACAAACGTGACGAGAGAATTCTCCGTTTCCTAACTTTCGCTATGGACAAACACGCTATTGCATACGCTGAGCGTCGTCGTGCTAACCAATCTAAATAAGGAGGAATTAAATTATGGCAACTAACAACGAAATCCGTTATCTGAACCCTCCTACAGTAGAGGTTAAAAAGAAAAAATACTGCCGTTTCAAAAAAACAGGCATCAAATATGTTGACTACAAGGACGCTGAATTCCTAAAACGCTTCCTTAACGAGCAGGGTAAAATCCTTCCTCGTCGTCTTACCGGTACTTCTTTGAAATTCCAGAAGAAAGTAGCGCAAGCAGTTAAACGCGCAAGGCACCTTGCTTTGCTTCCTTACGTAACAGACCTATTGAAATAAGAAGGAGGAGAGATATGGAAATCATTTTGAAACAAGATGTCGCTAATCTAGGACACAAAGACGATATCGTAACTGTAAAGAACGGTTATGCAGCTAACTACCTTATCCCTCAAGGATTCGCTATCATGGCTACCCCTTCAGCTAAAAAGGTTCACGCTGAAAATCTAAGACAAAGAGCTCACAAAGAGGCTAAAATCCGTGAAGAGGCTACTGCTCTTGCAGCTAAACTTGAAGGCTTGACAGTAAAAGTAACTACCAAAGTTAGCGGTACTGGCAAAGTATTCGGTTCAGTTAACAACATTCAGGTTGCAGAGGCTCTTGCAGCACTTGGCTACGAGATCGACCGCAGAAACATCACTTTCGCAGAAGGTGACAAAGTTCAGGAAGTTGGTACTTTCGAGGCTACTGTTAAATGCTACAAAGAGATCAAAGCTAACATTAACGTAGAAGTTGTAGGCGAAGAGTAATCCTCACCACACACTATAGACAAAAGAGATTGACTGTCGCAGTCAATCTCTTTTTTTGTTATCTTCACTTTTGTGCTGCCGGCACCGGAGAGATCTGATAAATCACTGGCGTCGCTATACCATTTTCCTACACACCCGCGAGTTTTTGCCCGATTTCTTGCATGTGTGTCCAGAAAACACCCTGTTTCCGACCACTTTCGCCACACACCTGCGAGTTTTCGCCCGATTTTCTGCAGGTGTGTAACAAAAATGACCGAACGGATCGGGCATTTTGTAAAGTATTATCAATCGCAGCTGACTAGAATTCAGGAATGATACTTTGGAGCCTGATGCCGTTTGAGCCTTTGATCAGGAGTGTGTAGTTTTTAGGGTGGGTCTTGTGAACAGACTCTTTGAGTGCCTCAACATCATCGAAGAATTCGAAACTCTCTCCACATCCAATCTCAGATGCATACCCTTTCTGGGCGGCAAACT
The DNA here is from genome assembly GCA_045603545.1 of Candidatus Coprenecus sp. Taxonomy (GTDB): domain Bacteria; phylum Bacteroidota; class Bacteroidia; order Bacteroidales; family UBA932; genus CAAGNP01. The sequence goes on from JAZUMG010000018.1 coordinate 8,934, forward strand.
CCTTACCTACCAGAATCACTTTCTTAAGATCCATCTTAGAGAGGATATCGATTATCTCACGGTGCTCAGACTCTGAATACTCACCCAGCTCCCTCATGTCACCGAGGATGACACCTTTGTTTTTGAACTCTGTTTTATTGAAATTGTCAAGCGAGACCTTCATGCTGGTAGGATTGGCATTGTAAGCATCTACCACCAGAAGATTATGTTTCCCTTTTTTCAGCTCAGAACGGTTGTTGGTGGGGACATATTCAGCCACAGCTGCATAGCACTCCTGCGTAGGAACACCGAAGTGTTCACCTATAGCGATGGCTGCCAGCACATTGTCCACATTATATGACCCTACAAGATGGGTGTTGACCACTGCACCACCTATCTTGATACGGAGATATGGGTCGTGAGCTGTGACAGGAAGTACCTCCACCTCCTGATGTTTGACCCCATAGGTGATAGGGTTGATGCCAGGTCTGTCATCGACCATCTTGAACAGATCGGGATTGTCCACATTGAGGAAGACTGTACCCGAGTGCTCCTGAAGATAGTCGTAAAGCTCACCTTTGGTCTTTTTGACACCTTCAAATGAGCCAAAACCCTGAAGATGGGCCTTACCCACATTGGTAATCAGACCAAAATTGGGGACAGCCACATTTACAAGCTCCTCAATGTCACCAGGATGACTTGCCCCCATCTCCACTACCGCGATCTGTGTGGACATCGATATCCTGAATAGGGTCATCGGCACACCGATGCTGTTATTGAGGTTACCTTCGGTAGCCACTACCCTAAATCTCTTGGATAGGACAGCTTTGATGAGCTCCTTGGTGGTAGTTTTGCCATTGGTTCCGGTAAGACCGATTACAGGTATCCTGAATCCCTGTCTGTGCCATTTGGCCAGGAGTTGAAAAGCCCTCAACGGACTCTCTACCAGAATGTACCTCTTAAGCCTGTCCCTGTCTGTCTTTGTCCCATAGTCAGGATTCAATCTTGCAGCTGCTACCCTCTGACCAAATTCTGAATCCCTCTCCACTACCGAAATGAGGGCACCCTTTTCAAGGGCCTGACGTGCATAATTGTTCCCGTCGAAACTCTCTCCCCTAAGTGCAAAGAATATATTGCCGGCAGCTACACTTCTGCTGTCGGTGCTCACTCCCGATGAAAATGGGAAGAGCTCAAGTATCTGGCTTATCTCTTTACTCATAGTGACTATTTCTTGCCTGTAGAACCAAATCCGCCAGCACCCCTCTCACTCTCAGAGAGCTGTTCAACCTCTACCCACTCCACTTTCTCATAGCGGGCTATCACCATCTGGGCAATTCTCTCCCCTGGATTGATGGTAAAATCCTCTTTTGACAGATTGACCAGAATCACCTTGATCTCACCTCTGTAGTCTGCATCTATGGTGCCTGGAGAGTTGACTATGGAGATTCCATGCTTGGCTGCAAGACCGCTTCTGGGCCTAATCTGCGCCTCATGCCCTTCGGGCAATTCTATATAGATTCCTGTAGGGACCAGTGCCCTCTCAAGAGAAGACAATACGATGGGTTCATCAATAGCCGCCCTCAGATCGACCCCTGCAGAGTGAGCAGTGGCATATTCGGGTGTAGGGTAATTAGACTTGTTTACTATTTTTACTTCCATATCTGACAAATAAGAAATATGCTGCAATATACACAAAAATCAATACCGTTCTAATCGCAAGCTTCCAAATCAGGTTAAGTTCCCCTGGTATAAGCAAGTTCACTCCGTAGAGGAGAAGACCACCTGAGATTATCCCCAATATCCTGCACCATTTGTAAGGTATCCTGTAATACTTGTTCCCCAGAAGGGCACTCACTACCAGCATCACGAGATAGCTTGCAAAGTGTCCCCAGGCAGCTGCCCAATAGGAGTACTTGGCCAGGAACAATACATTGACCACAGTGGTCACCAACAATCCCGCCATCGTGATCCAGATGGCATAGGATGATTTGTCAGAGAGTTTGTACCACATCGAGACATTGAAGAGCATCCCGAGCATCATATATGCCAGAAGCATTATTGGCACAATCCCCATCCCCACTCTGAAATCACGTCCTACGATAAACTGGATAATGTCGATATAGAAAATAATCCCCAGAAATACGAGCATGCAGAATGCAACAAAATACTCCATCACCTGTGCATACAACTCCTTGGAACCTTTATCACGAGCTCTCGCAAAAAAGAATGGCTCTGCTGCGAATCTGAACATCTGGACGAAGAGCGACATTATCACTGCCACCTTCACAGCAGCCTGATATATACCCAGATCAGATCTCCACAATGTATCGTCCACATTGAAATACCTGAACAATATCCTGTCAAGGAAATCGTTGATCACCCCGGGAAGCCCCGCTATCATCAATGGCAACGAATAGAGCATCAGCCCTTTCCATACCTTTCTATCAAGCTCGAACCTCAGCTTCAAAATGTCGGGAACAAAGAGGAGTAGTGCCACCACGCAACTCACGCATATCGAAAATATAGGGTACGAGAAATCGGGGGTAGCAGAGACAAACTTCAACATGAATGTATCGGGATGTGCTGCTGCAAATTTGGGGAACCACAGGAAGAGCAATACGTTTGACCCCACCTCTGTAAGGATCTTGGTGGTCTTGAAAATGGCAAATTTCCACGCCTTGGTCTCAAACCTGAGTTTTGCAAAAAGTATTGCAGTAAATGAGTCTATGGCCAGGATAAGCCCTATGTAAACATAGCAGAGGTAGTAGCCTGGATAACCCATCGCCACAGAGATGGGCTCACCGAAGAATATCATCACCAGCAGGAATACCAATGATACTGCCGATACAGAGAGAAGTGCAGTGGAGAAGACCTGTGCTGGGACGGCCCCCTCCTTGTTGGCAAATCTGAAGCAACCTGTCTCAAGTCCGAGGGTAAGCACCACCTGAAACATGGCGATATAGGCCATAAATTCTGTCAGAACGCCATAATCTGCCGTAGTCAGGTAGTATGTATACAAAGGGAGAAACAGGAAATTTATAAAGCGGGCCAAAATGGTACTGACCCCATATATGGCGGTCTCCCCCGCCAGTTTTTTCAATATTGAACTGTTTGAACCCATTTTAATTCTTCAATCCTCTGGCTTTAAATATTAGAAATCCGAGATTCAACTGTGGATAGAACTTGGTATCCGCTTTCTGGTAATATGCACAGGAGAGAGACATCGGTCCAAGTGGAGACTGCCACACGAAGGCTGCATCACCCAAAAAGTTACCCATAGGGAACGGATCTGAAAAGTCGTACTCACCACCTCCCCTCTCGAGAATCTCCCTGTATGGTTGGAAATACCCCACCGCCACACGAAGTGACAGAGAACTTCCGAACTTGAATATGGGGGTCAGTGTTACACCCGCATAGATCGGTGCCCTGTATCCCTCCAGAAGGAGAGTCCTGCTGTGTACGGTCGGAGTATAAGCTGGAGAGAGGAGTACAGTGGAGATATAGTCACCCATCCTCATAGGGTTTGAGAGGACAATATTGGCATTGAGACCCAATGATAGCCATTTGGCCACATTATAGTAATTGTCCACACTCAGATCTATTACTGCACTGTGTTTGATGCTATTGTATTTGTCTGGAAATTTGTGCTCCACCGATTGGGTGCCGGGGATGAAAACCTCCTTGCCGTAGATATACCTTATGTCAAAATGCCTCCTCTTACCCTCTGTAGGATAGAGCCTGTAGTTCAGGGTATTCTGCTCTATCTGCACCCTTGGGGTTACATAAGAGAACTCGGTCCTGTCCTTCTCATCATATTTGGTATAGGAGTTTGTCGGATAGTAATCGTAATGGTTGAAACCTCCACTCACCCCAATATTTATCAGCATACCATTTTGGGACGATAGTGGCATACCCACGCTGAGTGTACCGTATATTTCGGTCTCCATCACATTTCTGGCCAGCGTGGTAGAGAAAATAGGGCTCTGGTTACTGGTCAGATAATCATATCTGTGGGCCACGACATCCAACTCTACAAAACTCAGAGGGTCAAACGACATATCTTTTCTCAGGGATAAGTCTGCCCCTATGTAGAGCTGCCCTACATTAAGGTTGAATGCCCCTCTGTAGGGGTGTTTGTCCATATCCTGGTATGATATGCCTATATACCCCTGAAGCAGCGATGAAGATGATATGTTTCCACCTGCAGAGAGGGTGACCCCCCTCTTCTTCGATGCATCAATATTGAGTGTATAGAATGAATCATCGGGGTCAAATCTGGCTGTAGGATAAAATGTATTTACCGTCTTGGCAGCTGTCACTTTATAATATCCCCTTTTGGCCTGGTTGAATGAAAATGTATCCCTGCCGCCTGTTATGGTCTTGGTGATATACTCTTTCTCCAGGGAGTCAAGATCTCCGGCGATAGTCAGTTCATCAAAAATAAGTGACGGGCACCTTTTCCTGAATGCAAGCCTCATACTGTCCACTTCCGCTTTGGTCCTCTCTCGCTGAATCCTCTTCTTGAGTTCCGGGATATATTCCAGAGCCTCGCGGTATCCCTTCTCCATAATCTCATCGACAGCCTGAAAATCCATCAATCCATACTGGCTGTACTCGCCACTTATGACGAGCCCCTGCTCCACCGGGATATTGTAATCCGAATCGACTGATACCATCAGCTCGATCATCCCGAACGGGTCATCATCCTCGAAGGTCATTGCTTCACCCTTTACACATTTGGAACCGATAAGGTAGTCGGGATTGTGGATCTTCTGCATCAGTTCCCACGGAAAGTTATTGTAAAATCCACCATCAAAAAGGAGGGTAGAATCCACAACGATAGGTTTGAAATATGCCGGGAATGTCATTGACGCCCTGATGGCAGACCCCAGATCACCCGATGTGCTTACATACTCTTTTTTATTGGCTATATCTGCTGCAACACAGAAAAAGGGGACCATAAGCTTGTTGAAATCGTACTCTGCAGCGGCAGATGATGTCCCGAAAAGCTGCACCACTGCCAGGTCCATCGGATAGGGAGAGACTATACTGGTAGGGAGTGAGAGCTTGAGTCCGTCAAACCTTCCCAGCTTATCATAACTTTTGCGAAGGTTTACATTTATCATCGAGGGGGTGGGGTCCGTCTGGTAGAGGAATGTGGAGAAATCACGCTCCTGCTCCCCTTTGTACCACGACAAAAACCTGTCCGACTTGATTATATAGACCATATCTTCTACAGAGAGTCCTATGGCATACATTCCACCCACAATCGCACCCATACTTGTCCCCGATATATAGTCAATGGGGATATTGTTCTCCTCCAACGCCTTGATTACCCCCAGATGGGAAAGCCCCTTGGCACCACCTCCACTCAACACCAGACCTACAGACTGGGAAAAGATGGGGAGTGACAGCAAAAAAGTAACTATGACTATGGAAATTTTTCTCATTTTGCACTATATTTGCAAGAGCCAAAGATACAAAAAACATACTAAAGAAGTTATGAAAACGAGATTTATTGCATTATTGATGATCCTTCCATTCGTTATCGCATCATGCGGCAACAACAAATCAAAAGAGGATCAGACCAAAGAGGAAACCAAAGAACAAGTAAAAGATATGGAAACCAAACTTTCATTCGCTCCGGAATCATTGCCGGAAGAGCCTATTTTTGAGATTATCACATCAGAAGGGACCATCACAGTTCTTCTATATAAAGACACCCCTCTACACAGGGACAATTTCGTAAAACTCGCATCTGAGAATTTCTACGACAACATCCTCTTCCACAGGGTAATCAACGGATTTATGATCCAGGTGGGCGACCCATTGACCAAAGATCCTGCCAATGCTCCAAAATTTGGCACCGGTGGTCCTGGATACACAGTTCCTGCAGAATTCGTAGCTGAGCACACCCACAAGAAAGGTGCCCTGGCTGCAGCAAGACTTGGCGATATGGCCAACCCCAAAAGAGCCTCTTCAGGTTCACAGTTCTACATCGTACAGGACGAGAGGACATGTGCACAGCTTGACGGAGCTTACACAGTATTCGGCGAGACCCTTGACGGCTTCGAGGTTATAGACAAGATCGCATCTGTCCAGACAGACCAGAGGGACAGACCTGTAAAAGACATCAAGATAATAACCATTAAGCCTGTTATCTAAAATGAAAAGGATTTTGATTGGGATGATGCTGATTTCATCCCTTTCTTTTGTTTCGTGCAAAAGCAAGACAGAGGCGGTACAAACACCTCCTGAATACAAAACGATGCAGCTTGATACCACTACCGCTGTGGTATATGCCGAATATTCCGCAGTGCTCCAAAGTGAGGCAGTGGTGGAGATCCGCCCCAAAGTAAGCGGTTACCTTTCAAAAATTGCCGTCAATGAAGGGCAATGGGTAAACAAGGGTGCCCTCCTCTTCCAGATAGATGATGCCGACTACCAGCAGAAGGTAAACTCTGCAAAAGCTGGGATGCAATCGGCAAGAGCTGGCAGGGACAATGCCCTGTTGGAGGTTAAAAAACTGACACCACTTGTAGAAAAAGGGATTATAAGCGAATTTGAACTTGAGACCAGGAAAGGGAACCTTGAGGCAGCTGAGGCTGCATTGGCTCAAGCTGAAGCAGCATATGAGGATGCCAGGATCAACCTCGGCTACACCTCCATCACAGCGCCCACCTCAGGTGTCCTCAGCAGGATCGAGGTGAGGGTCGGATCTTTGGTAGGCCCTTCGGGCAATGCTCCACTTACCACCATCTCTGGCGACGGTGACGTTTACGCATATTTCTCATTTGACGAGAAAAACCTTGCACCATTGAGAAGGGCAAGATACAACAGCGGAGAGCACAACCCTGCAGGAAAATCGAACATTGGTCTCCTGCTGGCTGATGGGCAGGAATACAGTCATAAAGGGAAAATGGAGTCCGCATCCGGCATCATCGACCGCACCACCGGCTCCATCCAGCTCAAAGTGGTATTCCCGAACCCGGACAATGAGATCCTATCCGGAAGCAGCGGCGTGGTCAGGATACCCGCCACATATCCGGGATGCATCACTGTTCCACAGAACGCCACCTATGAACTCCAGGACAAGATTATGATATTTGTTGTGAACCAGGACAATTCAGTCACAAGGAAAATCATAACAGTCGAAGGTACTTCAGGGAAAGACTATGTTGTCTCTTCGGGCCTCCAGAGAGGGGACAGGATCGTGATTGAGGGTGCCGACAAGCTGAAGGACGGCACAGTTATTACCCCTAAAGAGTAAGGACAATGGCAAAAAACATGTTTCTGAAACGGCCGGTACTTTCGACGGTCATTTCTATATTGATTGTGATATTGGGCGCACTCGGACTGGTGTCACTCCCTATCACATCATACCCGGATATCGCATCACCTATGGTACAGGTGACTGCCCAATACCCTGGTGCCAATGCGGAGGTGGTCCTAAAAAGTGTGATTGCCCCGCTTGAGGAGCAGATCAACGGTGTGGAGGGGATGACCTACATATCCTCTTCTGCCGGAAATGACGGCAGCGCGACCATCAAGGTCTACTTTAAGCTGGGGACAAATCCAGATATGGCGGCTGTCAATGTTCAGAACCGCGTATCGGCTGCATCGAGCAAACTTCCCGCCGCTGTAACATCATACGGTGTCACTACAGAGAAGATGCAGAATACCATCCTGCTGATGATGTCTGTCTATTCGGACAACCCCGATTTTGACCAGACATTTGTAGAGAACTATGTCCGTATCAATGTATATCCTGAGCTCCAGCGTGTAAACGGCGTGGGGCGTCTCAATGTATTTGGTGCAGGTGACTACGCCATCCGCATCTGGTTGGATCCGGACAAGATGTCCCAGCTGAATCTTATGCCCAGCGACATCTCTGCAGCACTTCAGGAGCAGAACATTGAGGCTGCCCCCGGCAAATTTGGAGAGAACAGTGATGTGGCATTTGAATATACCATCAAGTACAAGGGAAAGTTCACAGACCCTTCACAGTATGAAAATATAGTCCTCAAGGCATTCCCGGATGGAAGGATCCTGAAACTCAAGGATGTGGCCAGAATCGAACTCGGTTCATTCAACTACTCTGTCAAGAACAGCTCTTTCGGCCACCCGAGCATCAGTATGGCAGCATACCAGATGGCCGGATCCAATGCCCAGGTGGTGGTGGAGGAACTTATCTCCACTATGGACAGACTCGCTGAAGATTTCCCCGAGGGGATGAAATGGGTGGCACCTTACAATACCAACAAATTCCTTGATGCTTCCATCCACCACGTTCTCCAGACCCTGTTTGAGGCATTCATTCTGGTATTTCTGGTGGTATTTGTCTTCCTTCAGGACCTCAAATCTACCATCATCCCGAGTATCTCTGCACTTGTCGCCCTCATCGGCACAATGTTCTGTCTGGTACTTTTCGGATTTACCATCAATATGCTCACCCTCTTCGCCCTGGTGCTGGCCATTGGTATTGTCGTCGATGATGCCATCGTAGTGGTCGAGGCGGTCCACGCCAAGCTTCAGGAGGGGTACAAGAGTTCATACGAGGCTACAGAGAGTGCAATGGGTGAAATTCAGGGGGCAATCATCTCCATTTCACTGGTAATGTCCGCTGTATTTATCCCAGTAAGCTTTATGACCGGTTCCACCGGTGTATTCTATCAGCAGTTTGCATTGACCCTTGCCTGCTCCGTAATACTCTCTGCAATCAATGCACTCACCCTGAGCCCTGTGATGTGTGCCATCTTTATCAAGCCGCACCACCACGAAGGTGAGGGCAAGGTCTCTTTCGGAAAGAGGCTTGCCAACAGTTTCAATGCTGCATTTGACACCATGACCAACAAATACGGCAATGTTCTCTCATTGTTTGCCAGGAAGAGGATTATCCCTCTATCCATCCTTGCTGCATTCGGAGTTATAGCCGTAGTCCTTATGAAGAATACCCCCACCGGCTTTATCCCCGGTGAGGACCAGGGCATTATGATGGTAGACCTCACAATGCCTGCCGGAACTTCCCTTGAGAGGACAAATGAGGTGCTATCCGAAATCGACTCCATCTGCGGCTCCCACCCTCTGGTTGTCGACAGGATGGCTGTGGCAGGAAGCAGCCTTATGACCGATGCGGTAGGAAGTTCATATGGTATGCTGGTAATGTCTCTTAAGGATTGGGAAGAGAGGGAAGGGATTACTGTCAAGGATGTAATCGGGGAGCTCAACCATAAGGTATCCCACATCCGCGACGGAAAAATAATATTCTTCGTCCCTCCGACAGTTCCGGGCTTCGGCATATCATCTGGTTTCGAGATGCAGCTGCAGGACAAGAGCGGCGGCAGCATTGAAAAATTCTATGAGGTACAGCAGAACTATATCCAGAAACTCACAGCCCGTCCCGAAATCCAATATGCAGCATCCTCATTCAACATCAACTTCCCCCAATACGAATTTGATGTCAATGTCGACAAATGCAAACTTGCCGGTGTGAGGGTGAGTGATGTATTCAGCACCCTTCAGGCATACTACGGTTCATCCATTGTATCAGACTTCAACAGGTTCAACAAATATTACAGGGTTCTTATCCAGGCTGCACCGGAAAACAGAGAGAACCTCCTCTCCATCAATGCTGTAAAGGTGAGAAACTCTTCGGGTGAGATGGTCCCTATCTCCACTCTTGTGAATTTCAGGAGGGTATATGGCCCTGAACTGCTCAACCGTTACAACCTCTACACCTCCACCACCATCACAGGCTCACCGGCTCCCGGATACTCATCAGGTGATGCCATCCAGGCTATCCGTGAGGTGGCGGCAGAAGAGCTCCCTACCGGATACGGTTATGATTTCTCTGGTATGACACGTGAGGAGATCGCATCGTCCGGGCAACAGGGAATCATATTCCTCCTCTGCTTCATATTTGTGTTCCTTATCCTCTCTGCCCAATATGAGAGCTACATCCTCCCCTGGTCAGTGCTCATCTCACTGATCATCGGTGTGGCAGGTGTGTACATCTTCATCAATATATTCGGAATAGAGAGCAATATCTATGTTCAGGTGGCCCTTATTATGCTTATCGGTCTTCTGGCGAAGAACGGTATCCTTATCGTAGAATTTGCAAAACAGAGATATGATGCTGGAGCACCCGTAGTGGAAGCAGCAATCAGTGGAGCAAAAGCCCGATTGAGACCGATCCTGATGACCTCATTTGCGTTCATATTCGGTCTTATACCTCTCTGCACATCAAGTGGAGCAGGTGCCGTAGGAAATGTCTCCATAGGCATCGCAGCTGTGGGTGGTATGTTCATAGGGACATTGTTCGGTGTATTCATCATCCCGATAATGTATATAATATTCCAGAATCTGGACAGTAAACTTAGCAAGAAGAGAGCATGAAAAAGATAATACTTATAGCAGTATCTGCCCTGTTGGTGGCCTCCTGTGCCATAAAATACCAGCAGCCCGCCATTGACACTGATGCACTCATCCGTGGGGTGGAGAGTCCGGACACCACATTCGACATTGCAGATCTTGACTGGAGAGAGTTCTACCAGGATCCACTCCTTAGAGATCTCATCGACTCTGCATTGGTCCACAACTTCGACATGAAAGTGGCTGTGGCCAGGATCGAACAGGCCAGCGCCTACTTCAAACAGGGAAAATCTGCATTCTTCCCATCTCTGGGGGCAAACGCCTCTGCAGGATATACAAAACCTGATCTGGCATCTTCGCAGACACCATATTTCTCACTTGGTGCCAATCTATCGTGGGAAATAGATATCTGGGGAAAAATCAGCAGCGCCAAGAGGGGCAAATATGAAACTCTGCTGGCTCAGGAGAGCACAAAAAATGCTGTCCGCACAAAACTGATCTCCGATATATCAAAGGCATACTATACTCTGGTTATGCTTGATACTGAGAAGAAGTTCATAGAGGAGACAATACGCAATAGGGAGGAGTACCTTACCACCATCAAAGAGTTGAAAAAGGCTGCACAGGTCACAGAAGTGGCTGTTCTCCAGGCAGAGGCACAGCTGATGGTTGCAAAAACATACCTTCCCGATATCCAGCACGCTATCTTCCAGACAGAGAACACCATATCACTACTTTTAGGGGTTCCCCCCATGGAGATAAAACGTTGCTCAGTGGAGACTCTGGAGGATATCCATTTTCCACAGGTGGAACAGACAGGTGTCCCTGCAGCATTGCTCCGCAACAGACCCGATGTACTGGCTGCTGAGCACTCGCTGAAGAGTGCAATGGAGGGGTTCAATTCTGCTAAAGCTGCAATGTACCCATCCCTCAATATCACAGGCAACATCTCTACAGACGCAGCTCAGATATCCCAGTGGTTCGCAATGCCTGGCTCGCTTTTGTATGGGGTATTCGCAGGTCTTACCCAGCCCATATTCCAGGGACGTGCCCTGAGAACCCAAAAGGATGTTGCATATCAGGAGTACCAGATAAGTGCAATCAACTTCCAGGAGAGCGTCCTCTCTGCAGGAACAGAGGTATCAAATCTCCTCTCTGCCCTTAAAGCAGACAAGGAGAAGGTAATATATATGACCAAACAGACCATTGCCCTCGACAAGGCATACGAATATTCGGTAGAACTCCTTATCAACGGATACGCCAATTACCTCGATGTACTGAGTGCACAAGAGGGCCTTTTCAACTCCAAAATAGCACTTATTATGGGGCTACAGGAGTGTATAAACGATAATATTGACCTTTACAGAGCACTTGGCGGGGGCTGGAACTGAGTTTGGCACGGTACTTGTATAAAACTTAATCAGATAGATTTTTCATAGGTTAAGTTTTAGGTTAAAAAAAAGATGGACAGCAAAAAAAGCTGTCTTTTCTTTTTTTATGAAAAAAAATGGCTACATTTGCGGGCCTTTTCTCGAGTAGATAAGGAGGTTATATTTTATAAACAACTAATAAACCTTTAACAAAATGGCTGTTAAAATTCGTTTGGCACGTCACGGAAAGAAGAACTACGCTTTCTATCACATCGTGGCTGCTGACTCTCGCGCTCCACGCGATGGTCGTTTCATCGAGCTTCTTGGCTCTTACAATCCAAACACTAACCCTGCAACTATCAACCTTGACGCTGAGAAAGCCCTAAAATGGCTTAACAATGGTGCTCAACCTTCTGATACTTGCCGTCGCATCCTTTCTTACGAGGGTGTACTTCTTAAGAAACACCTTCAGGGTGGCGTTCTTAAAGGTGCTCTTACTCAAGAGGCTGCTGACCAGAAATGGGAGGCTTGGAAAGCTGAAAAAACTGCTAAAGTAAACGCTAAGAAACAAAATCTTTCAGCTACTGCTAAAGCTGCTGCAAAAGAGAGCCTTGCTGCTGAAGCTAAGGTAAATCAGGAGAGAGCAGAGGCTATTGCAAAGAGAAAAGCTGAAGAGGCTGCTGCTAAAGCTGCTGAAGAGGCTGCTGCAGCTGCAGAGGCTGCTCCTGCAGAAGAAACCGCTGAAAATCCTGAGGCGTAATCAGATGTTTCCGGCAATAGACGATCTTCTGCCGATAGCACAGGTGTTGAAATCTTACGGCACCGAAGGGGAGGTTTTGATAAGCTTCCTCGCAGCGATGCCTGACGATATTGACCTTAACGAACCGGTGTTCCTCATCCCAGAGGGGCTGCCGGTTCCTTTTTTTATTGAGGACCTCCAGTTCAGGGGGACCACCAAAGCACTCGTAAAATTCGAGGACATCGACTCCATGAAAGAGGCTGAGGAGATTGTGAACCAGAAACTCTACTACCCATCAGATATGTGTTATAGCGAGGAGGAGGATTCGCTACTCGGATATACACTGTTCAATCAGAATGGCGACAAGGTCGGTGTCATCACCCAGGTTCACGATTTTTCAGGGAACACCTGCATCGAGGTCAAAGGGTCCCTAATCCCATTCCATCCGGACCTCATAATAAAACAACAAAAAAAGGGTAAGAAACTTACCCTTAATATTCCTGAAGGAATCCTCTAGAATCGGGAGACAATCTCCTTCACCTTTGACACCTTCTCATCCAGAAGCTCCTTGCTCGTCGCTTCACACAGGAAGCGGAGATAAGGCTCCGTATTGGATGGCCTTATATTGTACCACCACTGCGAGAACTCCTCCCTGTAACCGTCAAAATCCATAGACAATGTGGGTGTCTCTATAGATCGGAAGTACTCTCGCACTGCATCCATTGCCCCCTGCTTGTCCTCCAACTTGAAGTTTATCTCACCTGAATTCTGATACTTCTCTATCTGTGAGATTAGGAACGAGAGACTCGCACCCCTCTTCTTCATCTGGGCCACAATATCCAATACTATCAGTGAGGCCATAATACCGCTATCGGAATAGTAAAAATCCTTGAAATAGTAGTGACCAGCCAACTCACCGCCGAAAAGACCGTCCAGATCCCTCAGTTTTGGTGCGGCAAATGCCCTGCCTACCCTCCAGGTATTTATCTCGCCACCCATAGGTGCAAGATACTCACCCACAGCCTTTGAACTCCTTATATCCTGAATCACCCCCGCTTTAAGTTTCGGTGTATCCATAAGGACTTGTCTCCTCTCTTTTACAGCCTCTGAAGAGCCAATCGCCTCAAGGAAGAAATGTCCCAGAAGGGCGATAATCAGATCGGGTGAGATGAATCTCGAATTTTCATCGACAAACATCACCCTGTCGGCATCACCGTCATAGATAACACCTATATCACACCCCTTTTCTGCCACCAGAGAGCGGAGAGCCTCTGTGTTCTCGGGAATCAATGGATTAGCCTCATGATTCGGGAATGTGCCGTCAAGTTCATCAAAGATATAATGCAGCCTCTCTGACCCCTCTCCTAGCAACTCCTTTATAAATAGGCCAGCCATACCATTTGATATATCTACAGCTATATTCAGATTTGAGTAGTCACCCAGATATCTTCTCTGAAAATCGAGATACTCACTTCTCACATCTATATCATATACCTTACCTTTTTCTGCCACCGGCTCACATACTCTCCCCTCTTTAATCCACCCCTCAATAGTCCCCAGACCAGAATCGTACCCAACGGGGAGTGCATTTTCCCTGGATACCTTCAGACCATTGTACTCACGTGGATTGTGGGAAGCTGTTATCTGCACGGATGCCTTGAACCCTTTGGCTGCCGTACCCCAATATATCATAGGGGTAGTGGCAAGACCTGCATCATATACATCGGCACCTGCATCTGTAATACCTTTCAACAGGTATTCGTGCATTTCTGGAGAAGATTCCCTCACATCACGCCCAACCAGGACCTTGTCTGCCCCGAGAAGACCAGGGAGGAAATATCCGACTTTGTAGACTGTATCCTTGTCGAAATCCTTATTGTATACACCTCTGATATCGTATGCGTGAAATGCTCCCATAACCGTACTATTTAGATTTTTCCAATTTGATTTTATAGTGGGCAGCCACCTTTCCTTTTGATATGTTGTGGAGTTTGCTGCTTATCATCTTCTTTCTGATGGGGGCAGCCTTGTCTACAAACATAACACCGTTGAGATGGTCGAGCTCGTGCTGCACCATCCTGGCAGCAAAGTCATCGAACTCCTCCACATGCTTTACAAACTCCCTGTCATAGTACTCCACCTTTATCTTTTTGGGCCTTATAATATCACAATTGATATCCGGTATGCTCAGACACCCTTCGCTGTATGTGGAGGTCTCCTCACTCTCCTCCAGCACCACAGGGTTGATCATCACCCTGAAGAAATCCTTAAGGTAGTGATAGCTATCTGCAATATCCCTTCCATCCACTATCACACACTTGATGTCCTTTCCTACCTGGGGGGCAGCAAGTCCCACACCTTCAGCATTTTTCATTGTCTCAAACATATCATCAATGAATTTGCCGAATGCCTCACGGTCGACATTTTCCACATCGACCTCTTTTGCTTTGGCTCTTAGTACATCCGAGCCGAATACATAAATAGGTAATACCATATCTCTCTATTTTTTTCTGTCCATATAAGTTTGCAAAATGAGGGCCGCACTCACCTTGTCCACCGCCCCCTTATCTCTCCTGTCCATCTTCTTCACCCCACTGTCAATAAGCGACTGGAACGCCAGGACAGATGTGAACCTCTCATCCTCAAGCTCCACAGGAATCTGTGGAAATGCCTTTCTGAGCTGCTTGAGAAAAATATCGACATACTGGGCAGCCTCCGATGGTCTGTTGTCCAGATTTACTGGATATCCCACTACAAATTTCTCCACCTCCTCCTTGGAAGTGTAAGTTTTGAGGTAATTAATTATATTTGCAGTCGGAACGGTTTCAAGGGGTGAGGCAAAAATCATCAGAGGATCGCTAACTGCGACACCAACCCGCTTTTTGCCATAATCTATACCAACTAACCTTTTCATAATGCAAATTTAACATTTTAATGAAAAAGAAGAAGTTTACTAAAAGATATCGTATCTCCATTGTGGAGGACACCACACACGAAGTGCGTTTCCGTATGAAGGCAAGCAGGCTGAGCATCACGCTCGGTTCGATAATCACCATTCTCCTGATACTTGCTATCCTGTTGACTATCATAGCGTATACTCCACTCAAGCGACTTATCCCCGGTTACCCTTCACCCCAGACACGAAGGGAGGCCATACAGAATGCTGCCAAGATTGAGAAACTTGAGAAGCAGATGATAATATGGTCTATCCAGATGGAAAATATCCAGAGAATATACAAGGGGGACAAGCCTGTCAATATTGACAGCCTCCTCAGAGACAGCACCATCTTCCAGAGAAAGTCAAACATCGGAATAGCAGACAAAGAGGACTCATTGCTCAGGGAGCAATTCCTCAAACAGGAGGAGTTTGACATCTCATCCATCCATGCAGCCAAAATAGAGCAGATAGAGGGGCTCCTCTTCTTCCCTCCTATCAAGGGTGTGATAACTGAGCCCTATAACCCGGCCATAGGTCACCCTTTCATAGACCTTGCTGCCCCCAACAACGCCACAGTATCAGCAACACTGGACGGCACCATCATATCTGCAGGGTGGAACGACGACACAGGGTTTACCATACAGATCCAGCACAGCAACGATCTCATCTCTGTCTACAAGCACAACTCCAAACTCCTCAAGAAAACTGGGGATAAGGTTGATGCCGGGACACCAATTGCCCTTGTTGGAGACACAGGAGAGCTCAGCACAGGGCCACACCTTCATTTCGAGCTTTGGCACAAGGGGGAGCCTATTGACCCTACTGTCTATATCAATTTCTAACACCTAAGGCATGAAAAGAAGAGTAGCAATTCTTGGCTCCACAGGCTCCATCGGGACACAGGCTCTCGATGTGATAAGCCAGCACCCGGACCTTTTTGAGGTGGAACTCCTCACAGCCAACAACTCCAAGGAACTCCTCATCCAGCAGGCAATAAAGTTCAATGCCAACACTGTTGTAATCGGAAACAAGGATCTTTACAGGGAGGTATCCGATGCACTGGCACCACATATGATCAAGGTATTTGCAGGGAATGACTCCATAGCCGAGATACTCGAGTTCAGCACCAATATTGACATAGTGGTAGCATCTATGGTGGGATTCAGCGGGTTGAAACCCACACTTGCAGCGATCCGTTCCGGAAAGACCATCGCCCTGGCAAACAAGGAGACACTTGTGGCTGCCGGTGAGATTGTAACTGCCCAGGCAAAAAAGCACAACAGCTTTATAGTACCTGTCGACTCCGAACACTCCGCCATATTCCAATCCCTCCAGGGGGAGAGGGCAGAGATCGAGAAGATTCTCCTTACTGCATCCGGCGGACCATTTCTTGACGCTTCAATAGAGCAGATGGCCGCTGCCACCAAAGAGATTGCCCTCAAGCACCCCAGATGGAATATGGGGGCAAAGGTCACTATAGACTCCGCCAGTATGATGAACAAGGGGTTGGAGATGATCGAGGCACGCTGGCTCTTTGATGTAGAGCCCTCAAAGATACAAATGGTAATCCACCCACAGTCGATTATCCACTCTATGGTCCAATTTACAGATGGATCCATAATAGGACAGCTCGGTGTTCCCGATATGAGGATCCCTATTCAATATGCCCTCTCCTACCCATACCGCATCCCCCTCAATGTGGAGAGACTTGACCTGTTCAAGGTGGCAAGCCTTACATTCAGGGAGCCGGATATGGAGAAATTCCCCTGCATAAGGATAGCATACGACTCCATTAAGGCTGGTGGAAATATCCCTTGTATAATGAACGCCGCAAATGAAATAGCAGTAGCTGCATTCCTGAGGGATAGGATCAGATTTACAGAGATTCCGTCTGTTATAGAGAAGACCATCGGCAAATGCAATTTCGTGGCAAAACCCGATATTGAGGATATTTTTGAATCGGACAGACAGGGCAGGATTTTTGCAGAAGAGTTCGTTAACCAAATTTGAGAGAGTAAATTATGGATGTTATCATAAGAATCATACAAGTGATCCTGGCACTGTCCATTCTGGTGATTGTACACGAGTTCGGACATTTCGTATTTGCCAGGCTCTTCAAAATAAGGGTGGAGAAATTCTATCTCTTCTTCCCCCCTGCCATATTCAAATACAAACCCAAAAACAGCGATACAGAGTGGGGTATCGGCTCCATCCCATTGGGAGGGTTCTGCAAAATCTCAGGGATGATCGATGAGTCGATGGACAAGGAGACAATGGCACAGGAGCCGCAGCCTTGGGAATACAGGACCAAACCGGCTTGGCAAAGGTTATTGGTCATCTCAGGAGGTGTCCTTTTCAATTTCATCTTTGCAATGATCCTCTACTCGGCTATCCTGTACACCTGGGGAGAGGAATACCTCAAGAACGATGATGCCAGATACGGAATCCAGACCAATTCCCTCTCTGCCGAGATGGGGTTCAGGGACGGAGACAGGATATTGGCATTTGACGATATGGTTCCAGACAACTTCGCCGAACTGCAGATCGATCTGGTCCGTTCACAGGCCAAGACTGCCACTGTACTCCGCAACGGGGACACCATCGTTCTAAAGATGGACCAGGACTACATCCCCGCCATATTGAATACGCCAGGGATGTTTATGCTTGCAACCCCAGTCGCTGTTGCACAGGTTCCCGACACCTCCATCAATGCATCAGCAGGACTTATGGCAGGTGACAGATTTGTAAAGGTGGCCGACACAGATATCCACTCTTTCTCCGGTTTGCAGAGTGCCCTTGCCAAGCATAAAGGGGAGATTACCCCAGTAGAGTTCAGGCGTGGAGAGGAGTTCATCACACACCACCTACAGGTAGATGAAAATGGGAAGATCGAGGTAATCCTGCAGAATGACATATCAGATTTCCACATCACCAAAAAAGAGTACACTATCTTCTCTGCAATCCCAGCAGGGGTAACCAAGGCCTTCAGTACCATAGGAGACTACATAAAAGAGCTTGGACTTATCTTCTCACCCAAGACCGAAGCATACAAATCGGTAGGTAGCTTCATCGCCATAGGGAGCATCTTCCCTACTGCGTGGAATTGGGAGGCATTCTGGAACATAGTGGCACTCCTGTCGGTAATGCTGGCAGTAATCAATCTCCTCCCCATCCCAGCTTTGGATGGAGGGCACATCGTATTCACACTATACGAGATGATTACCGGAAGAAAACCTTCCGACAAATTTATGGAATATGCTCAGATGGCAGGTATGATCTTCCTGCTGCTCATAATGTTCCTTGCCTTTGGAAACGACATCTTAAGACTATTCAGATAAGACAATATGAAAACACTCAGAACCATCCTTACATTGACACTGGCAGCCCTTATGGCTGTATCCTGCAACCAGAACGGCAACCAGGAGAACAAGAAGAAATATATGCCGAATGTAACCGGCAAACCTGGAGAGGTACTCCTTGTCCTGGACAAAAGCGAATGGGAAACAGAGCTCGGCACAACCCTTAGGGAGACCCTTGGGGAGGATTATCCATATTTGCCACAGAGGGAACCTATGTTCAACCTCTTCAATACCACCCCAAGCTCATTTCAGAACTATCCTGCATACTCTACCCACAGGAACATAGTAAGGATACATATTGGGGAGGCTTTTGACACCACACGTGTCGCATACCAGGAGGATGTATGGGCATCGCCACAGATAGTCATCACACTCTCTGCTCCAGACAAAGTGAGTGCTCTCGAAATTTTCAACCAGCATAAAGAGAGGATTATAAGCTCACTTGAGACAGCTGAGAGAAACAGGGTGATCAGGAATTCAAAAAAATACCAGGAGATCTCACTCCGTCAGCTTGTACTGGACGAATATGGGGGATCACCTTACTTTCCACAGGGCTATACCCTTAAAAAGAAGAGTGACAATTTTATATGGATCTCATATGAGACCACACACGTGAACCAGGGGATCTTCATATACACATACCCATACAATGGGGAGGTACTTGATGGTAAAATGGTGGCCCAGAAGAGGAATGAGATTATGAAAGAGAATGTACCGGGCACCCGTGACGGAAGCTATATGATAACCGGCTCCTTTGTAGAGCCAAGTTTCAAATGGCTCAAATACAAAAACAGGACTTTTGCTGAGACCAGAGGGCTCTGGGAGGTGGAGAATGACTATATGGGTGGCCCATTCATATGCCACACATATCTGGACAAAGAGCAGAAAAATGTTATTGTACTTGAAGGATTTGTCTACGCACCCAAATTTGACAAACGCAATTACCTCAGGCACGTAGAATCAATCCTATTCTCTTTTGAATGGGAAAATTAACATTTTTTCAACTTTTTTACGGAACTTGTTTGGAGAGTTGGAAATTATTTATACCTTTGCACTCCCTAACAAAAATGGTCTGTTAAGGGAGTGACCTGGTGGGTTCGTCTAACGGTTAGGACTCAAGATTTTCATTCTTGCAATAGGGGTTCGATTCCCCTACCCACTACCAAAAAAATAAAAAAATAATATAATGGCAAATCACGCATCAGCAGACAAGCGTTATCGTCAAAGCGAGACACGCAGATTGCATAACAAGTATTATGCAAAAACAACAAGAAACGCAATTAGAGCGTTAAGAAACACAACTGACAAAGAAGCAGCCCTTGCTCTTCTACCAAAGGTTTCTTCAATGATTGACAAACTTGCAAAAACCAATGTTATCCACGCTAACAAAGCGGCTAACTTGAAAAGCGGTATTTCAGTTTACGTGAACAAACTATAAGAAATTTACTTTTTTGTCATAAAGATTTAAAAAACTTCCCAACCTTTGTCGGGAAGTTTTTTTTATTGTTTTATGGCATCAAATATAAAGATCAAGGATTGGAGTATTGAAGAGAGGCCGAGAGAGAAAATGTTGTTGTATGGTGCCAAAGCACTCAACAATTCTGAACTTCTGGCCATCCTTCTCAGATCTGGAGACACAGAGAATACCGCAGTGGACCTGGCCAGATCACTATTGTCCACAAACAGCAATTCACTGAAAACCCTCTCACAAATGAGCTATGATGGCTTATGCAAAATCAAAGGTATAGGGGCATCCAAGGCCACCACCATACTGGCGGCATTTGAGATAGCAAACCGGATATTCTGCGAACCCGCCATCGAGGCACCGCAGATTACCTGTGCATCAGATGCAGCATCACTGATGAAACCTATCTTCAGAAATCTCCCTCACGAAGAGTGCTGGGTGGTATACCTCAACAGGCAGAATAGGGTAATACATAAAGAGTGCGTCAGCAAAGGGGGGACCCACAGCACTATCCTTGACCCTAAGATTATTATTAAAAAGGGGGTGGACAAACTTGCTGCAGGGATAATCCTATTCCATAACCACCCTAGCGGAAACCCCTATCCAGGAGAGGAGGACAGGCGGCAGACACGACTCCTTAAAGAGGCGTCTGCCATGCTAGACATCTCTCTTATCGACCATATTATCATATCGGAGGACAAATACTACAGTTTTTCCGAAAACTCCAAGTTATGAAAGAATATTTTATAACTTTGTCAAAATTTAACCGCTATGCAAATCATCAATCTTGGGGAACAAAATTCCGTTCTAAATCAGTACATTATTGAAATCCGCGATCAGATAATCCAAAAGGATAGCCTGAGATTCAGAAAAAATCTGGAAAGGATTGGCTCATTTATCGCCTGCGAGATCAGCAAGACACTGGAGTACACTCCACTGGAGGTTACCACACCTCTTGGGATCGCCCAAACATCTACCTATGACAACAATATCGTCATTGCAAGTATCCTCAGAGCCGGCATTCCCCTTCACGATGGGATTCTGAATATTTTTGACAGAGCTCAGAATGCATTTATCGGTGCATATAGAAAATACGGCAAGGACAACAAGTTCAACATCGAAGTCGAGTATGCAAGTGCCCCTAAAATCGATAACAAAGTACTCATCCTTGCAGACACAATGCTGGCGACAGGCGCTTCACTTGTCCTCGCATACGAAAGACTACTAAAGAACGGCACCCCAAAACACGTGCACATAGTTTCCACTATTGCCAGTGCAGATGGAGTGGAGTACCTGAAAAAACATATTGCAGATAAAAATGTAACACTCTGGCTTGCAGCCGTAGATGAGGAACTTACCAACAAATCGTATATCGTTCCCGGTCTTGGCGATGCAGGAGATTTGGCTTACGGAAGCAAACTATAGCTCCTTACGGAGTCTGGCGATAGGGAGATTCAATTGTTCCCTGTATTTCGCAACAGTCCTTCTGGCCACTTTATAACCCTTCTCTGTGAGAACAACCACAAGTTCTTCATCAGTGAGGGGTTTTCTTTTATCCTCATTCCCAATACTCTCCATAAGGACCTTTTTGATCTCCCTTGTAGAGACCTCCTCGCCACTGCTGTTCATCATCCCTTCGGAGAAGAAATATTTCAATGAGAAGATACCGAACTGAGTCTGTATATACTTAGAGCTCACCACCCTTGAGATGGTGGAGATATCGAGATTTGTCTTCTCTGCTATATCCTTCAAGACCATTGGTTTGAGATTTGCCTCATCCCCTGACATAAAGAACTCCCTCTGGAAATCTATTATTGCATTCATCGTATTCTGCAGTGTATTGTGACGCTGCTTGATGGCCTCTACAAACCACTTGGCCGAATCGAGTTTCTGCTTCACAAATGTTGCAGCCTCCTTCCCCTCCCTTGTGGACGAATTAGCTGCATTCAAAAGTACATCCGCATACCTTTTGTTTACCTTCAATTCAGGGATATTGAATTTGGGCATAGTCACCTGAAGCTCTCCATCCTTCTCCTCGAGGATAAAGTCTGGAACTATCTGCTGAGCCTGCTCTGTATAGGAGTCATCTATCTGTCCACCAGGTCTGGGGTTGAGATGTACTATCTCATCCACAGCCTCTTTCAATTGCTTCTCGGTGATCTCAAGTTTTGTGGTAATTTTCTGATAGTGCTTCTTGGTAAACTCCTGAAAATGGTCCTGGAGAATGGTCTCTGCCAGCTCCCTGGCCGGAGTAGGATCAAGTGCCCGTATCTGCAGCAGAAGGCACTCCTGAAGATCTCTGGCACCTACACCTACAGGCTCAAACTCCTGGATGACAAGCAGGATTCTCTCCACCTCATCCTCAGAGGTCTCTATCCCCAGCCTGAAGGCAATATCATCAGATAAAGACTCGAGATCTCTCCTAAGGTATCCATCATCATCAAGACTCCCTATGATGAACTGGGCTATAGTCCTGCTCCTCCCATCCAGATTACTGTAGCCCAGCTGGTTCTCAAGGCTCTGATGAAAACTCTCCTTGACAGAAAAGGTATTGTACTGAGGCTTGATATCCTTACCCTGATTGTTCACATACAACTTATATGAAGGGGTGGAATCATCACTCTGATACTCACTCAGAGAGATATTCTTGGGAACATCATCCACATCATCAGCAGAATCGGTACTCTCTTCCAGAACAGGATTCTCCTCCAGCTTCCTCCTTATCTCCTGTTCCAACTCCAGAGTGGGGAGTTCAAGGAGCTTGATAGTCTGGATCTGAAGGGGTGACAACCCCTGCTGAAGTTTCTGATGTAATCCCTGTTTTAACATTTGTTTATCAAACCTTGTATGTACAAATATAGTGATTTTTTTCGCTTGGCGGCACCTTATTTAAGGCCCATTACAAAAAACGCGCCAACCGGATTCAAACCACCTGTACCGAAGGTATGCTTAAGTTTTGCCTCCTTTGTAAACACATACATATCACCCTCACTTACATAATCAGAAGTACCGATATAAACATCATTTGTCACAGGGTCCACCGATATGGAGGTAGGGGTATTCTTGATGATGGAACCGTCTGCGATAAAATCTGCCTCCATGCTGGATGATATGGTATTGTACACGCCGACAGAAGTTATAGCATTCCAGTTTTCATCATACTGGGCAGATATGAAATAGAGCTTGCTGTCCGAACTCATCGACATATAGGTCACAGGACGGTCTGTAAGTATCTGCACATCGTGACTTCTGGAATCAATCCTTTGCAAAGTGTTAGGAACACTCTCATAGTCACCCATGGAGATAAGATAGATCTCACCCCTTATGTTTACCAACAGCTTTGTAGGGTTTTTGACCACCTCGATAGTCTCGATTTCACGAATTGTTCCATCAAGAGACACCACCGATACAGTGTTGCCGTAATCCTTTCCCTGAGTAAAATTCATACCACCCGAATTGGCCACATAGAGACGGTTCTCCACAGCAACAAGACCCTCTGGGTTATCACCTACTTTCGCCAGAGTAGACTCATATTTCACGGTATCCATCTGAGCTACATAACCCTCATATAGTGTAATATAGACCTTGCCTTTATGTCCTATGATAGCTCTGGGGGAGAGTACAGCTTCATCTTTTTTTATCTCTACCATCTGGATAATCTTGCCACTTGTGTCGGTAACAAAAAGGACTTTGGAGCCATACATTGCGATATACATTTTGCTGCCATAAACAAGCATATCCTGAGCCAGGTCACCCATCTTCTTTCCATTGACACTCTGGAAGATATCTTTTGAGATGACCATATTTTCCGGGTCATACAGTGAGATGGTAGCATCATTTGATGCGTAATTGCCATTGTTAAGGATAAAAATACCCTCTGTAACAACCTGTGGGGGAACCTCCTCCCCACCATTTTTATTACAAGAGACAAACACTACTGAGAGTGAGAGCAGTAATAGAGAAATGATCTTTTTCATATTTATACGTTTTTAAAAATTATATTTCAGTGTCAATCTGTATGATCTTCCCGGCATAGGGTAGTACTGGACCACCTCATAATTCACATTGCCGATATTGAGCACCTCTGCCATAACAGACAGGCTATGCTCACCAAATTCAAATGTCCTCCCAGCAGATACAGTATGGTCCATATACCCATCCAAAAGGTTTGATCTGGTATTTTGGGGGAATGAATACCTCTCCCCCACAGCAGTACACAAATAACTGATATTTACCCACTTACTCCTCCAAGACACAGTCACACTTCCCGAATGGGCAGGTGTATAAGGGATCTGGTGTCCGTATGTCTTCGACTCGGGATCTGTAATGTCCACAGCATACTGATATGAGTAATTTGCATTGATGGAGAGAGACATCATCGCAGGGAGAGAGACGACTGCATTGGTATTGATATCCACCCCCGACATAGTCACTTTGCCAATATTCATTGTCCTCCAGATGAACATGGTAGGGATGGTAACTATCTTATCCCTAATGAGATTGGAATACCCGTCCACAGAGATGGAGGCGTAGTCTATAATATCCTCCCACAATTTTCCGTTCCAGGTGAGGCCCAGATTGAACTGTGAGGCTTTCTCGGGCGAGAGGTTCCTGTTTCCCACTTTTGAATAGTAGAGATCATTGAAAGTAGGGACACGGTAGGCATCTTTGTAAGAAGCTCTGATCCTGAAATTTGCATTGTCAAATAATTTGTATGACAGACTGACTGATGGAGAGATTCTACCTTTATTTTCTGCAGCATCCCCCACCCTCACATCTTCAGATATATATGTTCCCAAAACAGAACCGGTAAGTGTAATCCTGGGACCATTGTACTGGGCTGCCAGGGCAGTCAGTGATGTATATCTTGTGGGATATGCAAAGTCCGGGAGTGTGGCATCGAGCGTATTGATAAAATAATCCTCCACCAGCGTCACCCTTATCCTATCTGTGAATTTATACTCGCCAGCCAGAGAGAGATAATACTCATTCTGTGTATAGAACGACTCATCTTTGCCACCAATATAGATATCATTGAGCATCAGATATCTGTTCCAGCTATAGGTGTATTTTGCATTTGCCTTCAATGCAAATGAATCCGACACTTTGTTCTCATAGTGGGCACTTGCAAAGGCGTTCCTGTCCCAAAGCCACTCATTGGCCTCCTGTTTATAGAGGACGACAGAACCAGGGAGCCCCCTCTCCGAATAGAGGTAATTCCCTTTTACCACCAGAGAACCCCACTTGCCAAGATCACCATATATATTCAGTTCACCTTTAATGGTATTTACCTGACTGTTTACCCTGGTGTACTCCTCAATAGTCTCCCCATTCCTTATCTTGAAAGGGTACTCTCCATCAGAGATGAGCCAATCACCATTAAGGCTCAACGACCACTTGTCAGAGAGTCTCTGCTGATACATCAGATATGGATTATAGGTCCCGAAAGAGGCAAATTTCATCGCTGCACTCACCCTTGCAGAGTGCGAGTCAAATACTGGCTTCTGGGTCTTTATATTCAAAGCTCCCGCCGAGGCAAACATCCTGGCAGTCTGAAATATATCATCTGACTGGCCAATAACCAACGAGACATAATCCACATTGTCCAATGAGAATCTCCCTATATCGATCTGCCCACTTTGGGCATCTGTGATGGTAATTCCGTCATAGCAAACTGCAGTATGCTGCGACCCCATATTCCTAATGGATACAGTCTTGACACCACCTATTCCGCCATAATCCCTGATGCTCACCCCGGAAAATGTACGCACCGCCTCAAAAAGATCCTGCATCCCCAGCCTCTCAAAGGCTTTGTTGTCCAATGTCTGAATGGGGACACTCTGCTTTGTGGAGGAGGGTTTTGCACTACCCACCACATAGATCTGCCCCAATTGCTCTACTTTTACGGTATCCTGACTCTGCGCAAAGAGGTGACTGTCGTACAATAAACAATACAACACAAACAACAGAGCCACCCTTGTCCGATATAATATCTGCATTAAATAAGGTTTTTGGAAACCCTCACCCGAGGTTTCGTATTATGAACTCCGGCAGGTCTTCTGACTTGTTCCACCCTTAAGCGCCTTCCCATCCGTTTCAGACAGTGGCCAAGATAGCCAAGGGTACAATTGGAACTTACAGCTACGGGTATAGTTCAGGATTTTCACCTGATTCCCTATTATTGGAATGCTCCGAAAAGGGGCAATCCACACCTGAATTCATCACGAAGTTATGACATTTTTCTGGACAAGCAAAAAAAAACTCATCACTGAGGATGAGTTGACTTTCTACAAAGACTCTCTGACTAGAAAGACTGACGGATACTGCCCTTTTATCTGGTTAAGGAACTTCATTGCCTCTGATTTGGTTCTGAAGTTACCTACTGTTACCTTAAAATAGGGATTCACATAACCTCTGAAAGCCGGCACATCAGGATAAACCTCTGCAAACTCTGTAAGGACCTGTTCAGAAACACTCCTCGCATTTTGTTTGTTATCAAAGAAAATCCTCAACCTGTAGACAGATACATTTCTGGTTCGGTTCTTCTTTATGTAGTGATCCATGGCCTTGACCAATGAATCCGATGCTACGATCTTGCCGTCCAGCGCCACGAGAATATCCTCTCTGAACACCTCTGCGCTGCGAAGCGTATCACTCACCTGAAGATTTTGTCCGCTAGCAGCAAAAACAGCGGCAAAGAGGAGAGATATGATTACTGTTAATTTCTTCATACTATTTCTCAATACGGTTCAACAATGTCCCCAGAGGCATATCTTTGATTTTATGGGTAACCTTAGCACCATTTTTACCTCTGAGTACGATCTTTCCGGTCACAACAAAGTCATTGATATCCCAGTTTCTCATATTCAGTCCCATAGAGAGGAGGGACATCGGATCACATAAGGTGACCTCCACAGGGACCTTCACACTCTCTTTTGTAGCAGGCTGCACAGATACCTCATCTTTAAGAAGGACTGTAGCAAACAGATCCAGATCCTTTTTGATGGTAGCCTCTGTAGAGACCAGAGCTACGGGATATTGGGCATAATTCTCCACAGAGAAATTGAAAACGATAGTTGCCTTGGTGGAACTCTCCATCCTGAATTCAGAGAGCGTTACTTTTTCCACATTTAGCTGTTTGACTGGCGAACAACTCGCAAAGAGACCCAGACACACAATGAATATATATACTATCCTTCTCATAAAAATCATCGGTTTTTCAGTGCAAAGATATAAAAAAGAAAAGTTATCTTTGCAGACATGAACAAAGTCTTTATCGAAACATACGGCTGTCAAATGAATGTTTACGACAGCGAACTTGTCCTCTCTATCTTAAAGAAAGAGGGATACGAACTTTGCGGCTCTATAGAGAGTGCAGATCTCATTCTGGTAAACACCTGTTCCATCAGGGAAAATGCCGAACAGAGGGTCTGGGGCCGCCTTGACCATTTCCTCCAGGAGAAGAGAAAGAGACAGGATCTGATCGTAGGTGTTCTTGGCTGTATGGCCGAAAGGGTAAAAGAGAAACTCCTCGAGCACCCTGTGGTAAACATAGTGGCAGGTCCCGACACATACAGGACACTACCCAAAATGATAAGTGACATCAGGGAGAATGCCAAACAGATGAACATCCAGCTGTCAAGACACGAGACCTACGCAGACATCACCCCTGTGAGGACAGACAAAAATGGGGTATCGGCATTCATCTCGATAATGAGGGGGTGCAACAATATGTGCACCTATTGCATAGTCCCTTATGTCAGAGGATCCGAGAGGAGCAGAGATCCACACTCCATCGTGAGGGAAGCCACCGAACTCTTTGAAGCGGGGTACCGCGAAGTGAACCTTTTGGGACAAAATGTGGATTCATATCTGTGGGTAGATCCGGAGAATCCCACAAACACCACAAACTTTGCTCAGCTTATTGAACTTGTAGCACTTATCAGCCCCAAACTCAGGGTACGCTTCTCCACATCACACCCAAAAGATATGGGGAACGGGGTCCTTTACTCAATGGCTATGTATCCTAATATCTGCTCGCACATCCACCTTCCAGTCCAGTCCGGCAGTGACAGGATGCTTGAGAAGATGAACCGCAAATACGACAGGGCCAAATATATGGAAAGGATCCACAAGATAAGGGAGATTATACCGGATGCAGCCATCACTACCGATATAATTGCCGGCTACTGTTCCGAAACCATCGAAGACCATAAGGCCACCCTCTCACTTATGGAAGAGGTAAAATATGACTACGCCTTTATGTTCCAGTACTCTATGCGTCCGAACACCTATGCAGCCCGCCACTTCACAGATGACGTACCATTGGAGGAGAAGACCAGAAGGCTCAATGAGATTATAGAACTGCAGAACAGACACTCACTCGAGAGCAACCAAAAAGATGTTGGCAAAATTTTCGAAGTGCTTGTAGAGGGGACCTCCAAAAAGAACAAAGAGGAACTGTTCGGCAGGACACCCGGAAACAAAGTATGCGTATTCCCTGCTTGCGGCCACAAAGCTGGAGACTATGTACACGTCAAAGTGACCGGATGTACATCCGCCACTCTACTAAGTGAAATTGTTGAACAATAAAAAATTGAATATTATGACAAAAATGAGAACACAATATCTCGGCAATTTGAGAACCGAGATAGAACATATCCAATCAGGCAATAAAATCATTACCGATGCACCACTTGACAACAAC
Source organism: Candidatus Coprenecus sp. (assembly GCA_045603545.1). Lineage (GTDB taxonomy): Bacteria > Bacteroidota > Bacteroidia > Bacteroidales > UBA932 > CAAGNP01. Next base: position 37,862 of record JAZUMG010000018.1, read on the forward strand.
GGAAAGGGTGAATTCTTCTCACCTACCGATATGTTTTCATCATCACTTGGAAGCTGTATGCTTACCATCATCGGTATCGCAGCCAACACCCACGGCTTCTCAATCGACGGCACCACACTTGAGATTGAAAAGATTATGGCAGCAAATCCACGTCGTGTAGCAGAGATCAAAATCGATGTGCACTTCCCTAAAGATGCCAACTACACAGACAAACAAAAAAGAATCATCGAGGCGGCGGCCAAAACTTGCCCAGTGGCAAACAGCCTACACCCCGATGTAATCAAAAATATCAACTATATCTATTAGAAACTGTACTCAACTCCATCCTTGGTGTCCTTAATCTGGACGCCAAGCTCTTTGAGTTTGTCACGGATAAGATCACTGGTAGCAAAGTCCTTGTTGGATTTTGCTACTTTTCTTACCTCCAGTACCATCTCGATAAGGCCATTGATCATTGTCTCTGAGCCATTGGAAGCCGACTCATCCGCCAAGCCCAACACCTCTGGGATAAATTTGAGGAACAACTCATCCAAAAGGGCTTTATCCTCTGCATTGATAGCCAACTGACCATCTTTGACCTGGTTTACAATCCTTACCGCATCGAAAAGATGTGACAGTGCAATAGGGGTATTGATATCGTCGCATATAGCTTCAAATACATTGTCATATATTGCTTTGATCTCCTTATTTGCCTCGCCAGACCCTTTGACAGCCAACGCTTTGACATCCTTTACAGCCTGCATAATACGTTTCAGACCTTTCTCTGCAGCCTGCAATGCATCATTGCTGAAATCAAGGGTGCTGCGATAGTGTGCCTGAAGGATAAAGAAGCGGATGGTCATAGGTGAATATGGCTGCACAAGGATCGGATGAGTACCACTGAAGAGCTCATCAAGGGTGATGAAGTTGCCGTACGACTTACCCATCTTCTTTCCCTCAATAGTAATCATATTGTTGTGCATCCAGTACCTTACGCCACCTTTACCTCTGGATGCCTTATTCTGGGCCAATTCGCATTCATGGTGAGGGAAAAGGAGGTCCATACCACCACCGTGAATATCAAACTCTTCTCCAAGATATTTGGCACTCATCGCCGAGCACTCAAGGTGCCAGCCTGGGAAACCGTCACTCCAAGGTGAAGGCCATTTCATGATATGTTCAGGTGCTGCCTTTTTCCAGAGGGCAAAATCGAGTGGAGATCTCTTGTCGCTCTGGCCGTCAAGCTCGCGGGTGTTTGAGATCATATCGTCAAGGACCCTGCCTGACAACTCTCCGTAGTTATGCTTTTCGTGAAAGGCCCTCACATCAAAATAGACAGAGCCATTGCTCTCATACGCAAAGCCTGCATCAAATATCTTCTGCACCAATGCAATCTGCTCAATGATGTGTCCGGAAGCACGAGGCTCAATACTTGGAGGGCAAGTATTGAGTTTCTTCATTGCCTCCTGATATCTTAGGGTATACTCCTGTGCCACCTCCATAGGCTCAAGGGACTCAAGTTTGGCTTTTTTTGCAATCTTGTCCTCACCTTCATCTGCATCATGCTCAAGATGACCGACATCGGTAATATTTCTTACATATCTCACTTTATATCCCATATAGCGGAACATCCTTACCAGAACATCATATGTGACACCGGGTCTCGCGTGTCCAAGATGGGCATCTCCATATACGGTAGGGCCACAAACATACAGACCTACCATTCCAGGGGTTACAGGTTTAAATACCTCTTTTCTTCTCGATAATGTGTTATAAAGTAAAATCTCTCTTGCCATACTGTTATTGCATATTAAGGTGACAAAGTTACCTCTTTTTTATTTACTTCTCCAAATTAAGAGAGTCTTCTATATGCAATCTGTTTGCAAGAACTTCATTAAAGTATTTGTCCTCCCCTTCAGAATTGGTGTATTTCACGTTTCTGACCCTTCCATTTACCGAGACACACATCCCTTTTCTTATCTCGGCAAAGTCGGGCATCCCCCTCCCTGTCCAGGCGACGATATTGTGCCAAGTGGTCTCCTCCTTGATGACGCCGCTTCTATCCTTAAACACTTCATTTGTAGCCAGGGCAAATTTGATGACTTTGGATTCACCCACTACATTAATCCTCGGAGTCGTTCCCACGTTACCCCTGAGTTCAATCCTGTTAACTGATCTGTCCATAATTGTTTTGTTTTAAATCCGATGCAAAGGAAGTCAATATAAAATGAGAGAGTAAGAATCCAATCGGATATAATCGGATAATATTTTGACTGAATTTTAAAATCCGGCAGAAGAAGTTTTTACTTTTTCGTCACATCGTTGGGGACCAAAAGGATAGATTTGCAAAAAAAATGAAAGAGAGAGAGATAAAGCATTGCCTTGAATGTGGCAAAGAATTGCTCGGAAGGATTGATAAAAAATATTGCAATGACTCCTGCAAGTCCGCATTTCTCAACAGGAAATACAGAGTCGCTAACAGGGAGATAGGGAGGATTAACAGGATCCTCAAGAACAATCACAAGATTCTCTCAGACATTATGGTGGATGGAGTATATGAGTGCTCTACCAGGGAACTCTTTATAAAGGGGTTCAATTTTGATTATTTCACATCTCTTGACCCCCAGGCTCTCCCCGTTATGTATTGTTATGAGATTGGTTACCAGATAAATAGTGAGAGGGTATGGATAATTACTGCATGAGAGCAAGCTCTCTGTGGCATTCTCCCAGGATTGGGCCTCTGGCATTCCCTGCGGGATTGGGCCTCCGGCATTCCTTTTAATGAGGTGCTTTACAAGAAAGCTGCCCCTTGCGGTCAGAGACCGCGAGCATTTTGTTTTCTAAGCCCCTTTAGAGCAAGCTCTAGGGGCTTAGAAAACAAAAGCCCCCGCAAACAAAGTTTGCAGGGGCTGCTTTCCAGTAGCGAGGCCCAGGATTGAACTGGGGACCTCATGATTATGAATCATGCGCTCTAACCAACTGAGCTACCTCGCCATCATATTAAAGTTCTTGGTTGAGATACCAGGAGTCGAACCTAGATTTACAGAGCCAGAATCTGTCGTGCTGCCATTACACCATATCTCAGTAATTCTCCCTTTTATGAAGGGAGTGCAAAGGTATGAATATTTTATAAAAAACAAAAATTTTCTACTTTTTTAACACAATCACACTCGCCCAAACCTCAATTCCCTCTTCACGACCCACAAAACCGAGCTTTTCTGTAGTGGTTGCCTTGACAGAAACTCTGTCGGCGTCCACCTTCATAATGGCCGCCATAGTCTCCCTCATCCTGAGAAGATGTGGCGCCATCTTAGGTTTTTGGGCCGCTATGGTTATGTCAGCATTGCCAAGCACATACCCTCTCTCCCAGACAAGTTCCATCACTCTGGCCAACAGGATCTTGCTGTCAATCCCCTTAAACTCTGAAGATGTGTCAGGGAAATGTTTTCCTATGTCGCCAAGTGCCAATGAGCCAAGAATTGCATCACACAATGCGTGGATCGCCACATCTCCATCCGAGTGGGCCACACACCCTTTTGTATGCTCTATCTCTACACCACCGATGACAAGTCTGAGGCCATCCTCCAATTGGTGCACATCGTATCCGTTACCTACTCTTATGTCCATATCAAATCTATTGTAGGGCAAAAATACTAAAAATTGTTATCTTTGTATGTTTAACCCCTATTAAGAATTGCGATTATGGGCATCAGATTAAGTTTTTTTAAGACACCCAAACATAGAGTTTTCAACTACACCCCCATTTATTACGATGAGAGGAAGGAGCGTATGCAGGAGAGGCTTGACGCCATAGAGAAGGAGAAGGCGGAAAAAGAGGGGAGAGAGTGGAAAAACGAGAGATATATCCCAGGAAGAAACATAAGGGGCAAAATCCGTGAGAATATGGAGAACAACAAACGTCACTCCATGTCTTCAAGTCTGAGCAAGATAGTAGCCCTCATCTCTATGGTTATCCTTTTCGTTTTGATTTACTACTTTGCCAACTACTTCGGTTGGTTCATGAATGTACTATAACAGTATGCTGAAAGTACTCCCGTCACATATATCCAATCTCATAGCAGCAGGAGAGGTGGTCCAGAGACCTGCCTCTGTAGTAAAGGAGCTGATGGAGAACAGCGTGGATGCCGGTGCCGAGAACATCACAGTGGTCATCAGCGACTCAGGCCGTACCCTCATACAGGTGATAGATGATGGCTGCGGTATGTCTGAAGAGGATGCAAGGCTTTGCTTCACCCGTCACGCCACATCCAAAATTGCCTCTGCAGAGGATTTGCAATCTATCCTCACCTATGGATTCAGGGGGGAAGCACTTCCATCCATCGCCGCCGTCTCTGAGGTCTCCCTGAAAACCAGAAAAAGGGGAGAAGAGGTGGGAACAGAGGTTGTCTATGCAGAATCGGGACTTGTATCCCAGGAGGCGACATCCTGCCCTGAAGGGACCAATATATCGGTCAGGAACATTTTCTACAATGTCCCGGCCAGAAGGAAATTCCTCAAAACAGATGCTGCGGAGCTGAGACAGATTGTGGCAGAATTCTGCCGCGTGGCACTTTGCCATTATGAGGTATCAATGAGACTTGTCCACAACAGGAAAGACATTTTCAACCTCAAAGGGGCGAAGAGCGTCAAACAGAGAATCCTTGAGATTTCCGGCAAGGAGCTTGCCAAGGAACTTGTCGATCTCAGGACAGATACATCTGTAGTGTCAATATCAGGATTCATTGGCAAACCGGAGGGGGCCAGGAAGAATGCTGCCCACCAGTACTTTTTCGCAAACGGACGCTACTTCAAATCCCCATACCTTCATAAAGCCATTATGAAGGGTTACGAAAAGCTCGTTCCTGATGGGTACAGCCCATCCTATTTCATATTTTTCGAGACAAACCCGGAAAACATCGATGTCAACATCCACCCCGCCAAGACCGAAATAAAGTTTGAGGACGATTCAATGGTGTTCCAGATTCTCAATGCTTCAGTCAGGGAGTCCCTCGGGATGAACTCGCTCGGTCCCAGCATCGATTTTGATATGGAGGGTGCACCCGAGATTCCGATCCCACAAAAGCCCAACATCTATACACCTCCACCAAAGATCGACTATGACCCACTCTTCAACCCGTTTGACACCATTCCGATGAAGGGTTCTACCCCCATCAACACAAATGACCAACCGATGTACGGTGGGACAATTCACAGTTATACCCCTAAACCGGAACCTGAAGTGGAGGGATACGGAGAGGTCTTTGAGGAGAAAATTGCCCAGACACGCAACATCCTGCAGGTGCAGGGCAAGTATCTCATTACCACGGTCAAATCCGGTCTGCTGCTGATCCACATATCCAGAGCCAAGGAGCGCATCCTCTATGAGAGATACATCAAATGTCTGGATGACTGCACCCCCCTTGCACAGGAGAGCCTCTTCCCTACCACACTCGAAATGGATGCCATATCCTATTCCCTCCTGGAGGAATCTCAAGATCTGCTCCACAAAATAGGCTTTGACATATCATTTGTATCCCCTACTGAGATTTCGGTCAACGGTCTTCCAGGAGGATATTCCACCGATATCCCATCCATAAGGAGCAGTGTCGATGAGCTCATCATACTGCTGTCAGACTTCGGAAGGGATGCCCTGACAAGGGCAGACGGAAGGCACGAAGTGGCATTGTCCCTCGCAAAATCGGGGGCAAAAGGTGCCTCCATCCAGTTGAGCAACCTGGAGGCACAATTGTTGATAGATTCATTATTTGCATGCACCGAGCCGGACAGAACACCCGATGGCAGAGCGTGCATGACAATTATAACCACAGATGATTTAGACAAGAAATTATAGAATATGTTTGGAAGCTCATTTGGTTCAAACACCCCTCCAGTGGTCAAGAACCTCATCATAATAAATGTTATAATGCTCCTGTTCACAATGTTTACAGGGGACTTCATGTACAAGTACTTTGCACTCTACTATGTGGAGTCGGAGTGGTTCAGCCCTTACCAGATTATCACTCACATGTTTATGCACGGTGGATTCTGGCACCTCTTCTTCAATATGTACACCCTGTATATTTTCGGCAGTCTGCTTGAAAACATATGGGGCAGCAAAAAATTCTTCCTTTACTATATGGTAACAGGACTAGGTGCTGCATTCCTCCACGAACTTGTGATGTTTTTCCAGGCTGAGAGTTATACTGCTGCCATAGCTGCGGGCAACGCCTATGCTGGGATGAAACTGAAAATGCTGATGCTCACCCCTACAGTCGGTGCATCAGGGGCAATATACGGACTTCTCCTTGCCTATGGAATGATGTTCCCAAACAATATAATGAGACTCATATTCCCACCTATTGCCCTTAAAGCCAAGTGGTTCGTTCTGATATTCGGCCTTATCGAATTTACATCAGGCATCTCAGGCGCGATGGGCAATACCGGTGACAATGTTGCACACTTTGCACATTTGGGAGGTATGCTGTTTGGCATCATAATAATCCTTTACTGGAAGAAAACCAACCGCCTGTACTACTAGGAAAACTCTATGGCAAAACAGAAGAAGAGGAAAAAGATAAGTTTTATGGGCTACCTGTTCAGGATGGCTGTCGCCATTGCTGCCATAGCTCTGGTCATCTCTTATATTTCCATCTTCATCAATCCCGCCAAACTATGGGTATCAAGCCTCTTTGGGCTCTACTACATCCCTATCGTCGCAATCAACGTCATATTGCTCTCAATGGCTGCAGTCAGATGGTCTGCATCAGCATGGCTCCCCATTATTGTCCTGCTCCCTTCATTATTCTTTCTCAGGCACTTCGTATCATTCGACAACAAACATACACCATATACTGAACAGACCTACAAGATACTTACATACAACACAGGCCAGTTCTCCTCATCAGAAATGAATATCTCCAAGCAGGAGTGCAAAAGGCAAGTCGAATCATACATACAGAGTGAAAATCCAGATGTTGTGTGTCTCCAGGAGTTCTACTCCGATTCACCCACTCTGGTCAAAGAGTTCCTGTCAAGCCACCCATACAAACAATACCACCTGGTAAAGATCAGGGACGGCTACTATTTCGGCAACCTGATTGCCAGCAGGAGACCTATCGTCTCAAGCGGAAAGATCACATTCCAAAAGAGCACAAACCTCTCCATCTACGCAGACATCCTCTTCCACAAAGACACACTCAGGGTGTACAACAACCACCTTGAATCATTCAGTCTCTCCCCCTCTGCTCTTGTCAAACAACTAAGGAGCGGCACCCACACCATCTCTGATGAATTGAAAGAGGTACACAGCAAAATGAAAGTGTCCAACATCAAAAGGGCCAACCAGGTGGACAAGGTGCTCAAACACATAAAAGAGAGCAAATTCCAGTCAATCATATGCGGAGACTTCAATGACACACCGATGTCTTACACATACCAGCAACTCCGCAAAGTATCCAAAGACACCTTCCTGGAGGCAGGAAAAGGGTTCAGCTCCACCTACTCATTCCTCTGGCCACTCCTGAGGATTGACTACATCCTGACACCAGAAAGGTACCAGGTGGACAGACACGTGACACCCAGAATCAAATATTCAGACCACTACCCCGTAATAACAGAAATACATAAAAACATATGAAAGAGGCAATCAAAAAAGCTGTAGAAGTTCTCAACAATGGTGGAATAATCCTCTACCCCACAGACACCATCTGGGGAATTGGGTGCGACGCCACAAACCCTGAAGCGGTGGAAAAAATCTACAAAATCAAACAGAGGGCAGACTCCAAGAGCCTTGTGGTCCTTGCCGGAGACCTTGACATGATCGCACGATACGTGAAAGAGATACCTGAGATGGCTATCACCCTGGTTGAGATTACGGACAAGCCACTTACCATCATCTACCCCGAAGCAGTAGGACTTGCTGCAAATGTGGTAGCGGAAGACGGGACCATCGCCATCCGAGTACCTTCGGGCAACGAATTCTGCACCCAACTTCTGAGGGCCTTCCGCAAACCTGTTGTCTCAACATCAGCAAACATCTCTGGGGAGAAATCACCAGTGCACCTGAAAGATGTATCAGAGGCTATTGCATCTGCAGCGGACTGGACTGCTCAGCCATCATGGGATGCCGGTGCCACAGGGAAAGCATCCTCAATAATAAAACTCGGCCTCAATTCAGAGGTAAAAATCATCAGGGAATAATGGAAGTATTTTACTCCAATACCATTGCCAACGGTAAAATCCGCCTATCACCAGAGGAGACCACCCACTGTGTCAAAGTGCTTAGGCACAAGGTGGGAGACGAGGTGAAGGTCAGCGGAGGGGACGGAAACCTCTACCGTTGCACCATAAGCGATATAAGCGGCAAATGTGCAGAGCTCTCCATCATATCGATTGAAGGGGAATTCGGCAAACACCCCTATTACCTCCATATTGCGGTAGCACCCACAAAAAACATTGACCGCTACGAATGGTTCCTCGAGAAAGCCACAGAAGTGGGGATTGATTCCATAACACCCATCCTCTGCGCACACTCCGAGAGGAAGGTGGTAAAAGAGGAGCGTCAGGAGAGGGTTATCATCGCAGCTGCAAAACAATCCCTCAAAGGGGAGATACCTGAAGCAGCACCGCTGACACCTGTCAAAGAGTTCATAGACTCGGTCAGAAACTTTGACGGAGGGAAATACATTTGCTATTGCGACAACGAACTTATAAATGCCGAGGGAAATTCCATACCCCGCATCCCCATTACTGAGGCCATCAGGAGACAAACAGCCGATGGAGCAGAGCTCCGTTCAATAGTGCTGATCGGCCCCGAAGGGGACTTCTCTCTCGAAGAGATCCACCACGCAGCTGCAGCCGGCTTCACCCCGGTCAGCCTCGGAGAGTCGCGCCTGCGCACCGAGACTGCCGCCCTCACCGCCACACTGGCGCACTATATCCATTGTCTGTAGAGCGACCTGCTGCATCTGCAGAGGAATATCCAACAATAATACCGGCCTCTCCATATGGAAGCCGGTATTTCTATACCGTCACACGAGAAATCGGGCAAAAACTTGCGGGTGTGTGGTGAAATAGCCCCCTTTCGGCCCGTTTTAAGGACACACATGCAAGAAATCAGGCAAAAACTTGCAGGTGTGTCGGAGCTGGCACAACTAGCACATGGCAATCAACACAAAAGAGAGTGATTAGTCACTCTCTTTATATGAATACTTCAAATAATAGTTTTCTTTATTGAATTTGTAATTGTTTGTAGTATGAGACTTTCCCCTCGTGTGTCATCTTAATTCTATCAAGCCCAACAACCTCAACCTTATATTCTTTTGTGCAAGGCTCATTCGACCAGCCAGGAAAATATTTAGAAATATCAGATTGATTTCCATTTTCTATTCTGGGAGTACCAAAGTTAACTGTAAGTACATTTCCTACTACTGTGTAAGGGCCACTTGCCCCTAATGTATAGTTACCATAATGCAAGAAATGTGTAACACTATTATTCATAAACGTAAAGCTTCCGCCACCATTTTCTTGCTTCCAGATAAAGTTATACTCTAAAAAAGCCTTCAAGTCTGGCTCTGTTGGAATATCATCTTTATCTCCAATTCGATATTCAAATACCTTGGAATCGTCTCTCTTCAATTTGAGATGATCTTTAGTAATATCCAAAATATCAAAGCCAATCATGTCAAACCACATAGAATTCTCTCTAAAGTTATAGCTAAAGTCGTATTCTAAAATTGTAACATATTTTTTTGACCCTGCTGAACTTAACGGATATTCATATGCTTTCTTTTCTTTAATCTCTAAAACAGATAGGTTATCTGTTCTAACCCAAATATTTTCAAGAAGTTTTGAATTATCTACCAATTCATTCCCTTCAAAATCTGTTTCAACTGAGCCATCTTTTGTAAGAATGAAACGCGTATAATCATCAAGTGGCAACAATCTGTCTCCTTCTAATCTAAAACTAATGGCATAGTTGGCATCAATCTCTCCATCGGAATAACTTTTAGCTCCTACACACTCTACGATGTTACCGTGCACTTTATAATAAAAAGCATAGGCAATATAATTGGAAGGGCCCTCATACTCTAACATACCTGATTTGTCAGAATTGAAGGTAACATAAAGATATTGGTACTTGCGCCCGCTTACAGGATTTACATAAGAAGATGTACCTATCCATGTTCCTACTATATCAACCACATTTTCCTTACTGCACGATGTAAGTACTGTTATGGCAATAAGCAAAGAGGCAAAAATATTGGACATTCTAAATTTCATATATTCAAGATAATGCATTAACCGACACACCAACGGATTTAAACAGTAAAACATTAATATTATTAAAACTCAATAACCCCCGTTCCATCACAATGATCACATATACCGGAACCGTCACAATAATCACACTCTTCCCAATCCCCCAACCATAACCCATCTCCTCCACAAGCATGACACAAGCCTGAACCTTTACAAGCCACACATGTTATATAATTCTCCTCATCCTCCTCTTCTTCGTAAAAATCGTCTCCGTTATCAGTGCCAAGTCCGGGTGAGCAAGAGAAGGTTAACAATGACGCTAAGATTAGCAATATGAATTTCTTGATCATAATATTCTTTTATTTCGATTTAAAGATCATATAAAATATTCGTTCAGCACGCACAGAACCATCCTCTGAATAAATTGTAATTTTAACCTCATGCGGCTTTCCATCCATATAAGCTTCTATATCCGTAAATCTTATAATGTATGAATTCTGAATTGCCGATGTTACAGGCAGACTGCTTAAGGACACTCCCGTAAAAGAAGAATTACAATAAAGTATTGTACCGCCAGTATATTCAGACATCCTCCATGGTTTCTCTGTATAGTTTGTACGCTCCGTAATATTGGCAACTTCACTAAAAACCGTATGAATTGTTCCCTGTGTAGTAGACCAATTGCTTTGCTCAGCAAGGAAATTGACAGAGAAGTTGCTTTTACCTGATGGCTGGTTTGGTTCGTCTGTGAAATTTACAAAGATCCTATTCGCTCCTTGTCTGAAATTAAAACAAGCATCAGCATATCTTAAAGCAGCCATACAACATTCTACCTGAGACTCAGAAATATTATAATTGGTAGACTTAGACTTTAGAGACGATGCATCCGGACCAGAAAAGCCCATTGTTCTTGAAGTACCTTTTCCGGTCTGCAAATATGTATTTATATTCTCATATGAAGTAATATTCATCGCTCCTGTAATTCTACCATCATAACCCACACATCCAAATTGGACATCTGATTTGGTTTTAAGAGTCTGCGCCCAAGAGATTATATCTCTTGCAATAGCATCTGCCTCCTGGTCCATACTTCCGGAGTTGTCAACTAAAAACACAATATCATTTTTCACAACCACATTCTCACCAATATCATCTATTGTATTATATACGAGAATACCTTTTGGCTGTCCATCAATTGACAACCATATATTTTGACCCTCCTCGCCTGTCCCGATCAGCCTTATCCATTCATCAATATCACGACTGTACACACCAGTCATATCTACCCTGATTACAACATCATTTCCAACTGTTTCCATAGTATAGTTAACATTGGGAATGACCGTTGTTGATGTCCCTATATATGGATTTTCAGTAGCCATATAATCTCCGGGAATCCCTGCATCATTTAGACCACTACTTAATCTGATTGTAGCTGCATCATCTTTAAGGCAGGATGTAAAAGCAATTAAAGAAAGTAAAATTATGAATACTTTAGCTTTACTTGTCAAATGAGAAATGATCATAATGATATTTATTTAATTAATTCAAATTCAACTCTTCTATTTATTTTCCTACCTTCAGGGGTATTATTCGGCGCCAATGGAAGTCTGTCTCCATGATAGGTATATGTTATTCTATCCTCTGGAACTCCTTTCTTGATCAGATAGTTAACAACAGCCAAAGCCCTTCTTTTGGAAAGATCCATATTGAACTCCCTTGTACCGGTATTGTCTGTATGTCCTCTCACCTCTACTTCTATATCTATTCGAGATAAAACATATGCCAACTGATCAAGATATATCTTGGCCTCATCCTTAATTACACTTTCATTGGTGTCAAAATTAATCTCATCAATAGCACAAATCGTTTTACCCTTGACGTCCTTACCCTCTGAGATCATATCTTGAATCTCATCCAATGTATAACATGGTTTCTCTGGTTTAACTACAGGCTGCTCCTCTACTTTTGGCTGTTCTACCACCACATACTCTACCTCTTTCACTTTATGTTTTCTCTTCTTAAAAATGCTTAATGGCACTTGAACTGTACCTTTTATCTCAAATCCAGAATGCTTGCGTGGGCCATCAGGAGCTCTTTTATCTACAGTATTCACGCTTATTGACTGACCCGATTTCTCCATCTTGCTATAGGTATCTGTTATACCATATTCATAACCTGCCTCTAGGCCTACGCTTATCTCTCGTCCGCTCCCAAACTTGATAGGGTATCTGGCTCCTCCACCAATAGACATTGCAAAATATGCAGCAGCCATATTACCCTTTGACAAATCTAACGTAAAGAAATTCACAGGACCATTGTACGGCTCACTCTGCAGACAGAGTACTCCACCTGTTGAAAACGCCAAAATAGGTGCAATATACAGATATGGAATAATTGGAGAAGATATATTAAAATTATAAATCACCGGTAGTCGAAAGTCCAAATAACCAGACCTCAAGAAATATTCGCCGCTCCTAATTGCTGATACATTACTGATGGACATCCTACCTCCTCTATTCAGAAAAGCCATCTCCGGCCTTATTGAAACACTCTGTGTAAAATCATATTGTGCATACAGACTAACCACTGCTGAATGAAGAGGATCCTTATCTGGATATGCACCCTTAGCTAATCCTGGAAACCTCATAGTGTTGTAATGGTAACCAAGAGAAGCCCCTATATGCACCTTATCCAAGATACTATTTAACTGTGCAAAAGAGCCTACACTAAAGAGCAGAAAAAATACTATACTAATATACTTTTTCATCATATCATATTTTAAAATGCACAACCAACTGAAAGTACAACATTGCTTTCAGCACTGAAACCAACATTTACTCCAAAATATAGCAAATCAAACACATTTATTGAGGCTCTCCATCCTATACCAACATCACCTGCCTTAAGAGACTGCTTGTCCTTCTTGTCTCCTTTATAATAAGTTTTTTGATTTCCTCCGAGCCCTATATTTAATACTGGTCCCGTGTATAACTGCAAGGACTCCCACGGAGAAAATCCTATATGAAATGGCATTTCGAGTGCATATGCATTAATTTTTATATCATAACCTGATATAGTATAACTATCATATGAATATGAAAGACCTAATCCTCCTCCTACATAAAGCATATCAATGATATAATAGTCTACGCCTGGAACATATGACATACACATAGGTTGGTCTGCAATCTTTACCCCAGGTATTATATTCCATGTTACCATAAATGTAGGCATAACTGATTTAGCCCTAGAATCTCTTTTAACTTCTACTTGTGTTTGCTTACTCGCCACTTCTTCTACTTCATACACCTCTTTACCGCTATCCTCTGATAGAGATTGCTTCGTTACCGTATTACTTGATACGACCGCCTTAACAGGATCAACTTGAGTAGATGCTGAAGCTTTACTTGGAATCTGAAGTTCCATTCCCACATAGACATAGCGTTCAGCTTTAGGATTATTGGCTATAATATCGCTTTTGTCAACTCCATACTTTTGGGCAATAGTTTCCAAAGATTCACCTTTTGCGACGACATGTTTGACAACATTCTGTGCGAACCCAACACTCCCCGAAAGGAATAACATAATGGTTAAAAATGTAATAAATACAGCTCTCATATATATACTACTTTGTTTGAATTACGAGGTAAGATGTAATACTCCAAAATTCAGTAGGATTGAGAATCCTTAATGTACAAGACCCATCTTTATGATTTTCAATTTTGTATGAGCCCATTGGAGCAGAAGACAATATTTTGATTGGTTGAGTATTTATTTTTATTTCTGTAAAATCCCTTATATCGATCTCAACAAACTTGTCCAACGGCAAATTCGACAAATTAACTTTCGAAGCTCCCTTTAAAATACCATGTTTTTTTAATTCACTTTTTGAAGCAATCCAGAAATAGCCTTTATTTATATAATCAGACTGTGTCTTCAGGATAGTTTCCAGCACACCTGTCTCTTCGTTTAACTTATCTATTTCTCCAGACATCTCATTGACTTTATTCTCCAATGTGTTTATTCTTTTATCTTTTATGTTCAATTCCTTTTTGAGAACAACTATATAATTCTCTTTTTCTTCCAACTGACTTTTATAATGAGTTAACAAAAGACGCATAGTACTGGTAGAATCTTCTTGTGCTTGCAACATGGAATCCAACTGATAGATCCTCTCCTTTTGTCGTGAGAGCAGTGCCTCAAACTCGGCAATATTCTCCATCATCTTGTACCTATTACCTTTCCGTCCATAGCCATCTCCTGAAATTAAAAGAACATTCTCCGACATTGCAATAGAATCTATACTGATAGCCAAAGCATCTATGAATTGTGTCATTTTTGAGATACTCTCCTCATATTCTGTACTGACCAAAGACAAAGAATCCAATTGTGCTTCCATTCGTTTCATTTTTGACTTAGGAACACAAGAAGATATGAGTGCAACAAAAAGAATTGTCACAAGAAAAAGTTTTTTCATAGTAAAGTTTAAGAAGCCCTTTATTTGTCTACCGTCAGACTCTCAGATACGGTTATGTATATAAAATAAAAAAGCGTGGGAGTCTGATATCACTCGTTCCACACTCTGAGGCTCTGGCATCGCCCTTTCAGTCAAAACGAGCAACGCAGAAGCCCACGCCGATATGATATTAAGAAGTATATCATACCAACATGGCATTTGCAGTTGCTTTGTCTAAGACTGAAAATGAAACTGCCAGATTTCAGAGTGTCTAGAACAAAGCGTTGTAAACGCCTTTCAAAATATTATACCTTGCAAAGGTAGATTTTTGATTCTTTAAAAACAAGTCTCTTATATATCAAAAGACCACAAGTGTTCAAAATCAAAACTCACATTTGTAATTTGCAATAATCTTCTCCCTGTTTTATTGCAAGGTCTTCATGTTGAAAGATGACACACAAGCTTGTAAAGACAGCAGACTTCATATAGTGAGAGCAAATTCATTTATCCGGATAATATATAAATTATCGAGGAGTATTATATCAAGGCTGCAGAGAATCAGGTTCTGAAGGCCTAAGCACCCGCGCTTGATAGCGGGAGGACCGCCGCGTAAGCGGTGGTGGGAGTGAGCATAGCGAACGCCTGAAGAACCTGATCTCTGCAGCCGATTTATGGCAATAAAGAGATCTGAAAGTATTATCAATGTCAAATGGACTGTGCGTGCCACTATGTCTCAGAAGCCACTCTAGCATGGGTTAACGCGCATAGTCATTTTGTAGCGTCTGAAACGTGCGGCAAAATAGGCGAGGGAATCATGAGTGTAAGGAATTAACATTGCGAAAATTCGGTGAAACAAACAAAGTTCCTGATTACAACCTTGGCTCACTATACCGTCACACAAGAAATCGGGGAAAAACTTGCAGGTGTGTGGTGAATTCAGAACAAAATGCCATGATTTGAAGACACACATGCAAGAAATCGGGCAAAAACTCGCAGGTGTGTCGGATATGTCAGGTGAGTCGGAGCTGTATTCCTAGCAGAGGAGACAGAGCCATATAAGAGTAATTCTTACTGGTATAAATATGACACTATTATTCAAGGCTAGGAGAATCTCTTCAGGACCCGCTTTATGGTTATTTCGATATTTTCAACCACACCCTGTAGCCGTTGATGGAGTTGGCTGTGTAGAAGAGCCACATTATGAGCATAAGGGCTGCGTGCGGTTCGTGTGCGATGGTGAACTGGAGCCAGATGTAGACAGATACCAGATTTACGAGGATCCATAGGATCCATTGCTCCATATATGCATTGACCATCAGCAACATGGCGATAATAGAAACGATAGTGGTGATGGCATCCTTAACAGGGTACGGGTCACCCACTTTGGCCAGGACGAAAGCTCCTATAACAGTGGTCAGAACAGTGGCACCACCCCAGACAGCCCTTTGCTTCCAGGAGAGTCTCCGTCCATCTACCTGAGCCGAATTCTCTACATTTCCCCTTTTTCTCCAGCTGAAGAACCCAATGAACTGCATCGGCACATAGTAGAGGGCATTAAGGGCAAAGTCCCCGTAGAGCTGGGACTTGAATGAAATATATGCATAGAGGGAGACGTTGACCAGTCCGAAAAGATAGTTCACAATACTACCCTTGGCACAGAGGACAACATTTACCAGACCGGCGATGGCAGCTACCATCCCCAGGAGGTCCCACTCCCCGCTTAAAGAGGAATATATAACACTACAAGCCACCACTCCGACTATCAGAAAATAGTCGAAGGGGGCAAGTGTGCTATAGAATTTTGATTTAGTCATTGTTCATTTGGGAGATATCGACAGTGTTCTCGAAATCTTCAAGGAGATATCTGCTGTAGAAGTCAGCCATTCTCCAGAAGAAATACTCTGACATATCACCGAAGCCGTGTCTCTGGCCAGGGAGATACAGCATTTCGAAACGTTTGTTGGCCCTGATAAGTGCATTTACCACTCTGGTGGTATTTGCAGGGTGAACATTGTCATCTATATCACCGTGAACGAGCAGAAGTCTGCCTTTAAGGTTCTTTGCAAGTTCGTGGTTTTTCTTGATATCATATTTGAAAGTGGTATCACCTTTCTCTGTAACCACCTCTTTCACACCATGGTGAGTCTCACTCCACCAGCGGTTGTAGATGCTGTTGTCGTGGTTACCGGCACAAGATACAGCCACTTTGTAGAAATCAGGGTATGTAAGGATAGCTGCAGTAGACATAAATCCACCACCTGAGTGACCGTGGATACCCACTCTGTTGATGTCGATGAAGCTATGGCGGGCAGCCAACTGCTGTGCAGCCACTTTCTGATCCTCAAGACCATAGTCACGAAGATTTCCGTAACCGAAGTTGTGGTACCATTTTGAACGGTTAGGGTGACCGCCACGGTTACCTACTGTCACTACGATGAAACCGATTTGAGCCAAACGGTCGATTCTGTCCATACCTTTGCTCCATGAGTAGTTTGTAGCCTCAGTTTGTGGTCCTGGATATACATACTCGATGATAGGATACACCTTGGTAGAGTCGAAATCGTAAGGTTTGTACATCACACCGTGCAAATCGGTAACACCATCAGCAGCTTTGACTACAAATGTCTCAGGGAACTTGTAACCGGCCATGAACAACTGGCTGAAGTCAGCAGTTTCAAGATCCATAACCTTTCTACCCATATTGTCATAAAGTGTATTTGTAGGGACAGCATCTACCCTTGAGGCGCTGCTTACAAAGAACTTGGCATCATCGCTCATAAATGATCTGGTATCGTAGTTGCCATCATTGAGGAGCTTCATTCCTGTACCGTCGAAATTGATCCTGTAGAGATGCTCATAGTATGGATTCTCCTTTTTGTTTACACCGTGAGCCCTGAAATATACCACTCTGGCAACCTCATCAACAGCGACCACATCTTCCACGTGCCATGCACCTTTGGTAATGGCATTCTTAAGTTTGCCGTCAGCACCGTAAAGATAAAGGTGTGCCCAACCATTTCTCTCTGACCACTGGATAATCTCCCTGGTGTTCTTTACCTCTCTCAAAGAGCGTGTCTCGATATATGTATTGAGTCTCTCCTCAATAACCACTCTTGCAGTGTCATCGCCAAGGGTCACTTTACATACATCCACACGGTGAAGGTCTCTGCTCAGACGGGTGATATAGAAATAGTCATTGGTACCAAGCCACTCGATAGAGTAGTAGTCTTTATACATATCCTTGTTGGTCATAGGCTTGCGCTCGATATCAAGGGTCTGATCCTTGAATGCAGCCACATTGATCTCCCTATGGCTCTTGTCCTCCATATTGAACAAGAGTGTATAAGTTTTGGGACCAGGCTCACCTGGCATCTGATATTTGTATGACTCAAGTTTTGGACGTGGATTGGCAAGTGCGTCGATAACCCAAAGTTCTTTCACTTCAGACATATCGTATTTGCTCATCACGAAATATTTCGAGTTTGGTGACCAGGTAGCATACACCCTGTATCTCTTGGTGGTGTCCCTATCCTCTGTCACACCTCTGTAGCTGTCACTGCCGTAAGGGCATTTCTTGGTTCCGTCAGTAGTCAGGCGGTGCTCCACAATGGTAGAGTCCTTTGGATCCTCCATAATCTTGCGAAGGTTGGCCATATCTGTGTAGTACATATCATATCCCTTTGCATAGACTACCACACTGCTGTCAGGTGAGATCGATGCCCAGCGTGGGAAATCTTTCTTCTCATCCTCATCAGAGATATCTGTAAGGGTTCGGGTAGCGATGTCATATTTGAAACGGAAAAGTTTCTTCTCCATCTCAGGACGTTTTTTCTTTCCCTCTTTCTCCCCTTCACCTTCACTTTTTTTCTTCTCCTTTTTCTCTACTTCGAGCTTTGACTGAATCTCAAAAGTAAAGTATTTATCCTCCTTCAACTTGAGTTTCTGGATAGGAATATGCTGTGCATCAAGTGGATCGTGAGTGATCTCTGTCAGCTCCATAGCCAGTTTCTCAAGATCGAAAATAGCACTTTTTGTCTTGGCTACAGGGTCAACAATATAGTACTGGGTACCTTCTGAGGTCTTCCATGTGTACCAGAATTTATTTGAGTTTGCAAACCAGTTGGGACGAAGCTGTGTAGAATACACCATTCTGTTCAGCTTCTTGGGAGAGAACCTCTCTGCAAGCTCATAGTTAGCTTCGGTTACCGGAGTTTGTGCATTGGCACCAAACGACAGCATCAAAGCGGCAATAATTAAAGCATAAGTTAACTGTTTCATAAATTATAATGGTTTGTTGTTGTTTCTGTCCCACTCACCGACCTCCATCGAAATGATTTTGCCGGCATCAATCTTGAATCTGAGGGCTGTCCTTACCATATGGAAGCCTGAGTTTCCTGCCGCCCCCGGATTGATGGTCATCATATCATACTTCTTGTCATTCATCACCTTCAGGATGTGGGAATGGCCGCATATGAAAAGATTGGGGAGATGGGCATTGATAAGCTCAAATGCCTTGAAATCGTATCTCCCAGGATACCCTCCGATATGCATCATCAGCACCTTCATCCCTTCGCACTCAAAGACCTGTGTGTACGGCACCCTCTGCCTTATTGGGGTCCCGTCGCAATTGCCATAAACCCCTTTCAGAGGCTTGAAATGTGCAATGGCACTCAACGTCTCCAGATCTCCGAAATCCCCGGCATGCCACACCTCATCGACCGGCTCCAGAAATTCCCGGAGCTTCTCATCAAAAGTGCAGTGGGTGTCTGATATGAGACCAATATATTTCATTAGAGTTTAATTACAATTTTCTTTTTGTAGAGGAACATCGCCATGGCTGTGAACACTGCCACATACACAAGCGCATAGATCAGCGATGAGAGTTCATTGTTCTCACCTACAATAGCTACGCATACATTGTTGTAGAACCAAGACAATACGCTCCAGCTCTTCTCCTGCACTGTTCCGTCTGCCAATACCACTTCAGAGGTCCATTTTATCATTCTGCCCAGGATCTTGGCAAAGAGACCTGCCATCACAAAGGCAAAAAGCGGGTTCATACCCAGTGCCTTGAATGGGACAAACACCTTCTCTTTACCCTTCACATCGATAAGATAGATGAAGAAGGCCAGCATCAGGATGCTCCAGCCACCTGCATACAGCACATATGAGCCTGTCCAAAGTCCCTTGATAATAGGGTAGCAAAGGCTCCACACAAGACCTCCGGCAAGACACAACATACCGATAGTGTAAAGTTGTGCCACCACATCGATTTTACTCTCGGTATTTCTGATCTTATTGCCAATAAGGTAGCCCAGAAGAACAGTACATGCCCCTGAAAGCATACCCAAAAGTCCCTCTGGATCAAATGGAATGCCGAATCCTTTATATATGTGGTTCTCACCGAATATGGCAAGATCAATCACATCTGCATTCTGCCCTGCGAGGGAGAAAGAGCCCGCCGCACCGTTGACAAGGGGTGCAGTGTGGTCCCCTATCAGGAACAGTATGAGCCAATGGAGCCCCATCAGAACCCCCATTGAGACAATAATTTTTTTGGCAGATTTGAGCCAAAGGGCAACAAAACCACCAAGGATGTAGCACATCGCAATTCTCTGCAGAACACCCACTATCCTGACGTGTTGCCAGTGATATACAAAGTTCTCCCAGAAAGACAAATCGGGATTTGGACTCATAGGGTAGAATGGAAATGCATTCAGACCCAATCCCACAAGGAATATGAGGATACCTCTCTTTACCAATTTGACAACACTTGTCTTATTGAGACCCTCATTGTATTTGGCAAAAGAGAATGCCATAGCAGCCCCTACCACAAAGAGGAAGAAAGGGAAGACGAGGTCCGTAGGGGTACAACCTGCCCACGCCGCGTGTCTCAATGGTGGGTAAATGTGTCCCCAGGTTCCAGGGTTGTTGACCAGAATCATACCGGCTACTGTCATCCCGCGCAGGACATCCAGCGCCACATATCTGTTGGTTTTAATTGTCCCCATACTATTCGTAAATCAGATATGGAGCCCTTTGCTCCTTGAATTTCACCACATCATCAGCCCACATTGCCTCAATCTCAGCAGCACTCTTACCCTCAACTATCATCTCTCTCACATAGCCCTGACCGATAAGAAGCTCGAAGAACTTGCGGAACATCTCCTTATCATCAAGTTTGAGGTTGTTGTATGCATCGATAACATACTCAAGATTGATACCTTCTGCTTTGATCTCCTCATCTGTAAGACCACTCAAATCGACACCGTAGCATAGTTTGTCAAGCTGTGGAGGATTCTTCGCACCAGGGACACTTCTTGGGGTGAATGAGAATTCGTAACCGGTCATATCGGGGTGACCATAGATCTGGAAAGGCTTGTCTGTACCTCTACCCAGGCTCACTGGTGTTGCCTCAAAATAGCAAGTCGAAGGATAAAGGTATATTGACTTCATATTAGGAAGGTTTGGAGAGGGTTTCACAGGGAGAACATACTCCATATCCCTTGTGTAGTTTTTGCATGGAACCACTGTCAGGTCACACTGGGCACCATCTTTCAACCAACCCTCGCCATTGATCATAAGGGCAAGTTCACCAAGTGTCATACCGTGTACCACTGGAACAGGGAGCCAACCCACACCTGACTTATACTGCATATCAAGGATAGGACCATCCACATAGTAACCCAGAGGGTTAGGTCTGTCAAGGACAATCATCTTCTTGCCAAACTGTGCACAGGCATCCATCATTCTGGCCATTGTCGCATTGTAGGTATAGAATCTCACACCCACATCCTGAAGGTCAAACACCATCACGTCAAACTCAGCCATAGATTCGTCTGAAGGTCTGTTTACACCAGACTCATAAAGTGATCTGATAGGAATTCCTGTAGCCTCATCAATGGAGCTGCTTACATGCTCTCCAGCATCAGCCACACCTCTGAAGCCATGCTCAGGAGACATAATAGACACCACATTAACACCCATATCAAGCAATGTATCGAGAAGGTGAGTAGTGGAAGAGACCATTCCGGTCTGGTTTGAGAGGATAGATACCCTTTTGCCCTCCAATAGAGGCAAATATTCGTCAAAAGACAATGCTCCCACCTGAATCTCCTTCTGTGCAGGTGCACAAGAGATCATCAACAGGAGCGAAAGTGTTAAAGCAAATAGTTTTTTCATATCGGTATTAAATAAATTTGATCAATCTTGTCCCATCCTCCTGTTCACTTATGGAGACCCTTACAGTCTCCTCAGGGAGCATCTCCTCTATCATCTCAGGCCACTCCATAAGACACAGTGAATCGCTGTACACATACTCCTCAAAACCAAGATCTTCCACCTCACGAAGAGATTTTATCCTGTAGAAATCAAAGTGGAATACAGACTCCCCCTCCTCTGTCTCATACTCATTTACAATGGTAAATGTAGGGCTGTTCACAATATCCTCCACACCCAGCACCCTGCATATGGCAGTGACAAAGGTGGTCTTGCCGGCCCCCATTGAACCATACAGGGCAATAATCTTATGATCCCCTATCTCTTTCAGGAATTCCCTTGCCGCCTCATCAATCCTGTCAAGGCTTTCAATAACAATATTCTTCATAACCTTCAAAGTTACAAAAAATCATTGAAACGATACTGCACAGCCTCTGAAATATGAGAAATATCTACCCTTTTTCCCCCTTCCATATCTGCAATTGTCCTGGCAATTCTCAAAATTCTCCCATAACCCCTGGCAGAGAGGGACAATTTTTCCATAATATTTCCCATAAAGGCACGCTCCTCTTCACCCAAGAGACAATATCTGGAGAGCTGGGCGGCATCCATCTGGGCATTGGTAAAGATCCCTTCATCCTTGAACCTCTCCATCTGGATCTCCCTTGCCAGAAGAACCCTCCTGGCTATATCTGCACTCCTCTCACCTTTGACTCCAGAGACCAGCAAATCCCTCTCCACCGGCTTGACCTTGATATTCAGATCAATCCTGTCCATCAAAGGGCCACTGATGCGGGCCTGATAGCGGGAAATCATCCCCGGAGTACAGGTGCACCTCCCGCTCTCATCCCCAAAATAGCCGCAAGGGCAAGGGTTCATCGACCCCACAAGCATAAATGATGCAGGGTAGGTAACCTTATATCTTGCTCTGGAGATGGAGATGACACGCTCCTCCAGCGGCTGCCGCAAAAGATCAAGTGCAGAGGCACTGAAAAGTGATATCTCATCAAGATAGAGGACCCCGTTATGGGCAAGGGATATCTCCCCTGGACAGGCAGACGGACCACCACCCACCATTGCCACCACGCTGGAGGTGTTGTGGGGAGTTCTGAACGGGCGCTCCCTGATAAGCCCCCTCCCTCTGAGCAGCCCTGCCACAGAATAGACTGCACTTGTCTCCAAAGACTCCTCCCGACTCATCCCCGGAAGTATGGATGCAAGACAAGAGGCCATAAAGCTCTTCCCTGAACCAGGTACACCACAAAGTATCAGATTGTGCCCTCCACTTGCTGCAATCTCCATCCCCCTTTTGGCAAACTCCTGCCCTATCACATCGGCAAAATCGGCCTTGCAGGTCCTATCTTCATTAGAATGCGCCTCACCCGGACGAACCACCAGAGACTCTGTATAATCTTCACCATTGAGGATATCCACCACCTCCCCTATATTGGCGGCACCATATATCTTAATCCCCTCCACCTCTGAGGCCTCGAGGGCAGATGCACAAGGGAAAATACACTTGCTGAAGCCCTGTTCCTTCCCTTTCAGGGCAATGGGCAATGCGCCCGGCACATCCCTCAGGGAACCATCAAGGGCCAGCTCCCCCAAAATGAGGAAATCCTGAGTATCAGGAACTGTAATCTGCTGCGATGCAGCAAGAAGCCCCACAGCTATCGCAACATCATACCCTGAACCCTCCTTCCTTAAATTGGCAGGAGCCAGATTGATTACAATTTTCCGTCCCGGCACCCTGTAATCACAACTCTGCAATGCTGTAGTCACCCTCAACAGCGACTCTTTGACTGCACTGTCCGGTAGCCCTACAAGATAAACGCCTACACCCTGCTGGACAGAAATCTCCACCACCACAGGGACAACCTCCAACCCTACACAGGTGGCACAATAAGCCCTGAACAACATCTTTTTTATTTCAAAATTAGATGCCGTGCAAACCAGAAACAACCCCCTTCCGGATGAAAAACTGAATTCTAATTTTTTTTAGAGCGAAAAAACCTCTTTCAGGAAAATATCAGATGCACCCAGATGCCCTTTGACATAATTTCCTGAAATTTCTGACACCTGAGCAAGCTTCTCAGGGTTATTGAGCCACAGTTCAAAAAGGCTCCTGAGCTCCTCACTGCTGTTATAAGAGACTGCACCTCCTGATGAGATGAGGTCACAAGCCTCCTGGAACTTCCGGTACCTTGGGCCAAAAATGACTCCACGACCATATGTGGCAGCCTCAAGAATATTGTGGATACCTGCTCCGAACCCGCCACCGACATAAGCAAACTCGCCATACTTGTAAAGGGAAGACAAAAGACCGATACAATCGATTACCAGTATTTGCGCCCCTTTAAGATCCTCCTCTGAAGGGTTCTGAGAATACCTGACCACTTTATACTTATGGAAGGTCTCCTCTATCCTGGAAATATGGTCAGGATATACCTCGTGAGGTGCCAGAACAATACTCAGGCCAAGACCATCAATAGCATTACATATCCTCACCTCATCTTCGTTCCAGGTGCTTCCAGCTACAAGGACCCTTTTCCCCTCCACAAAACTCTCCACAATCCTGTTTGAAGAAGAGGCCCCTGAAACAATATCGCTCACCCTGTCAAACCTTGTATCGCCCGCCACGACAACATTCCTGACCCCTTGCCACAACAGGAGGGTTTTTGACTCCTCATTCTGGACAAATATTGTGGTAAAGCAGCGGAGCATCTCTCTCCACATACGGCCCCACCCCTTGAAGAATGGCTGCTCCTCTCTGAAGATTGCAGAAATTATATATGTGGGGATACCTCTCTTCCTGAGCCCTGTAAGGTAAAAGTACCAGTAATCATACTTGGTAAAGATTGCCATCTTGGGCTTTACAATGTCGAGAAATCTGGTGGCATTGCGGGGAGAATCCATTGGAAGATAGAATACCCAATCTGCCAAAGGGTAGTTCTTCCTCAACTCATAACCGGATGGGGAGAAGAATGTGAGGAGAATTTTCTCATTGCCCCCCCTTTTTTTATATCTTTCTATCACTGGCCTTGCCTGCTCAAACTCACCTACAGAGGGGCAATGGAACCAGATGAGAGGATCGTCCCCCTTTATCTCCTTTTCCAGTCTGGACAAGAGGCCCCTCCGTCCCGAAACAAAAAGGGATATCTTCCTATTGAAGGGTGCTGCGATTCTTGCCCCCAACATATACAAAAACAATCCTATCCGATATAAAACAGCCAAGACAGACAATTATTACAAGGTGAATCTCAAACCCAGCTCCATATCCAACTGGAATGGCTGGGTAGTTCTCATACTGAATGGCTGGTCAGAGTCAAAGAAATAGACGAGACTCGGGTCAAAATAGATACCGATCAGCTGGTTGAAAGAGTATTGGAGGCCAATACCCAGATTGGCCGACCACTGAAGCCCTTTTACCCCATCCTTGCGGTATGTGACACCGTCTGACAAATCCTGTATTCTGCTTGAGACCTGAAGGCCTTTCTCCACAGCACCACCACCTGACACATAACAGATGAAGTGATCGTTTCTGAGCACATTCACATATAGCGACAATGGAACACCTATATAATGAATTTTCTGGTTCACGAGGGCCTGGACAGAGTTGTCTATCAAGGCCTGGAAACTATTCTGAAGATATGTGTAATTGAGTCCTGTACCTATTGCCAAAATCTCCCCTACAGGGAACTGCACCTGCACACCAAATGTCAATGGAATGGCAAATGATGGCTTGGTAACAGGTGTTATACCATCCTTTATGGCCATATTGGCACCTGGCATATACTGGGCTCCACCGGCGGGAACATCTCCTCCACCCATTGCCAGCATATTTGAGGCGATGCCCAGAACGACACCTCGGCGCACTTTATCCTCCTCATAAATCCAGCTTTCATCCCAGAGGGACACTGCAGCAGCTTCCTCCACCTCTTCAGAAGGTGAAGAAACCGGAACTTTTGCCTCTGACACCGCCACTGGTGCCACGCTTTCAGCCGTCTCTGCCACTTCAGCACCAGCGATGCTCTTCTCCTCAACAGCAACAACCTCATCCATTGCACTTTGCACTAATTGTGGCATCTCAGCCACATTGAGTTTTGCGAGGAGATGAGGCTCCACCACATCCATATCAAGCTGTAGCGGCTGAACCACCTCTATTGCCATAGCGTTGTTTGGAGTAAAGCTCTCCTTTTTTGAATTTATGCCCAAAACCAATGCAATAGCCACTGATGCAGCCACTGCAGCATAACTCACCCTTCTTGTCCAGATGGCAGCAGACCTTCTCTCAAGTCCAGCCTCTATGCCACTCCACAAATCGATATCAAGCGGCTCTTCATAAGAGTCGACCAACCCCTTTATCT
This sequence comes from Candidatus Coprenecus sp., assembly GCA_045603545.1. Classification (GTDB taxonomy): domain Bacteria; phylum Bacteroidota; class Bacteroidia; order Bacteroidales; family UBA932; genus CAAGNP01. Next base: position 64,145 of record JAZUMG010000018.1, read on the forward strand.
TTCTGTCAAAATCTATATTGTCCATAAAAATCACTTTTCCATTTTTTTGATTCTCTCCTGAAGCCACACCCTTGCTCTGCTGAGCTGTGATCTTGATGCCCCTTCAGATATCCCCAACTTCTGCGCTATCTCCTGATGGGAGAATCCGTCTATCACCGAGAGGTTGAATACAGTCCTGAAACCCACAGGCATCTCCCCAATAAGCTTCACTATCTTCTGGCCGTCCAGACGTTCAAGGATATTGTCCTCAAACGGGAGGTCCGATCCCGGAGCAGAGAGATCCTCCGCCCCTTTCAGGACATCATTGCGTCTCAAACTCATAAGAGCCGTATTGACAAATATCCTCCTCATCCAACCTTCGAAAGAACCTTCATCCCTGTAACTTGAAATTTTGGAAAAGACGGTTATGAAACCATCCTGTAGCATATCCATCGCCGCATCCCTATCCTTGGCATACCTCAAACAAACAGCGAACATACGGGAAGAGTATTTCTCGTATATTTTTCTCTGGGCAGACCTCTCCTGCCGCATACAAGCCGCTATAAGTTTTTGTTCCATATTATAGATGCAAAAATAACCCATTTTGCTGCATCTTCTAAAAAATAATTACATTTGTAATGGCAACTCAAATTTGTTTTTTATGAGATATATTGGCAATAGGTTTGGTGTTTTGGTATGTAGTGTTCTGCTTGCCGTATCTTCGCTTGTTCCATCCGTCACTTCCGCTCAGAATCAGGATAAAATAGAGCCCCAGGAGTACTATCTGGAGGGGTTAAGACACTATAACGAAGGGGACTGGAGCACTTCCCGCGAACTGTTTGTGCTGGCCATCGGGGCCGATCCCGCCAATGATGCCGCATATTACTATCTCGGCCTCTCATATATTCAGCTTGGAGATCTCCAGGCCGCAGAGGCATATCTGGTCAAGGCACAGGAAAAGGACCCTTCCAATTTCTGGTACAAGGTGAAGCTTGCGGAACTCTACGCACAGACAAACCAGGTGGACAAGGCGATAACCATCTACGAAGGGATCACTGCAGACCATCCCGACAAACACTCCGTATTCTACGACATAATCGACCTGTATACCGCCAGTCAGCAATATGACAAAGCCCTCGAGACCCTTGACAAAATCGAATCACTGAAAGGGGAAAATGAACTGACAGGTGAAGCCAGATACGAATTGCTCCTCCGCCAGGGGAACTATCAGGGGGCCCTCAACCATCTGGAGGATTACTACAAAAAATATCCGGCTCCACGCGTTGCACTTATCCTGGGGGATCTCAACAAATCAATGTACAGGGATACCCTTGCCATACACTACTATCACGAAGCGCTGGAGATGGACCCGGGCTTCACCCCTGCAGATTTCGGCCTTGCAGAAGTCTACAGGACAAATGTAAATTTCAAGGAGTTCTTCCCACATATAAACAGATTCCTTGAGGACCCGAAGATGAATGTCTCCATCAAGACAAGATATATGAAAGAGGTGATAATCACACCTCACTTTGTAAGGCAATACATGGACAAGGTAGACCATATGGTCAACAGTATCATCAATGCACACCCGCAGGACACATCAGTCCTGTATATGGGTGGAGCCTATTTCCTCCAGACCGGAAGGGATACCACAGGAAAACTGCTTTTCAAAGGGGCACTTGAAGCTTACCCGGAAGACTACAAGGCAAATATGGAGTATATATCGCTGCTCTATTACCTTAAAGACTGGGAAGAGCTTGCCATACAGACAGAAAACACTCTCCACTATTTCCCGGAGGATCAAAGTTTTATGGAGATACTCCCCATTGCCTACTGGCAAAGCGGTGACACTGACAAGGCTATAGAGCAATACAACACCCTGATCAGGAACCTCTCACCAAAAGATACCACCGCATATACCTATTATGCCTCATTGGGAGATCTGTACCACGACAAGGGTGATTCCAAAAAGGCATACAGCTACTACCGCAAGGCACTCAAACAAAAGCCCGACTACAATCCCGTACTCAACAACTACGCATATTACCTGTGTCTGGAGGGGAAAGATCTCAAGAAGGCTGCCAAGATGAGCCTCAAAACCATCGAATCGGAACCTGACAACCCTACATACCTTGACACCTATGCCTGGATTCTGTTCCAGTTGGGGGAATACAATGAGGCCAAGACCCACATCAAAAGGGCAATGTTCTATGGCGGCAACGAGGAGGCAACCCTTCTGGATCACTATGCAGAGATATTGTTCGCCCTGAAAGAGTACGATCTCGCCTTCATATACTGGGAACAGGCAGACAAGAAAGACCCCACATTGGGAATAGGGAAGAAAATTGCCGAGAGAAAGGGTCAACTTAAAAAATGACAATGAGACACTTCATCACCATACTCACCCTGCTGCTTGCATTCCAGATATCTTTCGGACAGGATGTTTCCAAACAGAACGCCAGAAAGAAGAAGATCGAGGATGAGATTGCGTACATAGACAAACAGCTGAGCAACACGAAAAGCAAACAGAGAAAGAGCATCAATACACTCAACCTTACCCAGAAACAGATTGAGAACAGGAGGGAGATAATCTACACCCTTGACAAAGATATCAAGAGGTACAACTCCCTTATAGCTACCAAATCAAATGAGATTTCCCGTCTTGAAAGGAGACTGGACACATTGAAACTGTATCACGAAAACCTCGTATACAATGCCTACAAGAACAGGGATGCCAAAGTGTGGTTCATGTATATCATGTCAAGCAAGAACATAGGCCAAAGTCTCCGCAGATGGTCATATCTCAAAAATCTGTCAAGCTCTGTACAGAAACAGGCCACACAGATAAAGTCCCTTCAGGAACAACTGATACAGGAGAGGGGGAAACTCCAGGAGCTCCGAATATCATCCATATCCACACAAAAAGAGAGGGAGAAGGAGTACGACAAGCTCACTCAGGAGGAGACAAAGGTGATGAATACAATAAACTCCCTCAAACGTGAGGAGAAGAAACTCCGCAACGACATGAACAAAAAGAAGAGGGAGGTGGAAAAGCTGAACAAAGAGATTGAGAGAATTCTGGCTGAAGCGGTAAAACAACAGAAACAGGCCGGCAAAGCGGTCAAAGTGGATTATGAGCTCTCTGCCAAATTCAGCGACAATAAAGGAAAACTGCCCTGGCCCGTAAACAAGGGGGTCGTGGTGGAAAAATTCGGGCAAGCCTATCACCCCGTATTCCGCACAGTCAAACTGCCATTCAACAATGGGGTAAACATCTCCACCGACAGGAATGCCAAGGCTCTGTGCATATTTGACGGCGTGGTGAAACAGATTCTGGTAATGCCAGGATACAACCAGTGCGTACTGGTACAGCACGGTGAATATTTCACATTCTATTGTAAACTCAAACAAGTCAATGTCAAGAGTGGCCAGACCATCAAAAGAGGGGCAGTAGTGGGGACCATTGATGACAACGAAGAGGGGAATGCCATTCTGCATTTCCAACTCTGGAAAGGTACTGACAAACAGAACCCTGAACATTGGCTCGCAAAATAGACCCATATGGAGACAATTCAAATTTTCTGCGAAAACACATCATCTCTGCACGATGTGAGACCTGGAGCAAAGCTCTCTGAACTTTGTAAAACCATCAACCACAAATGCCAGTACAGGGCATTGGGTGCAATAGTGGACAACCAGCTCAAGGAGTTGAGCTATAGCGTCTACTCTCCACATATAATAAAATTTATCGACCTGTCCCATCCCGACGGCAGGAGGATGTATATCAGATCCCTCTCATTTCTGGCACAGAGATGCGCTCTGGACCTGTTTCCTGAACACAGACTCACCTTCAACTACTCCCTCCCGAGCGGACTCTACGGGGAGATCATAGAGAAGAAGAAAGGGGAGGACGGAAAATACAAGGCACTTGGACTGTCAGCGGAACAAGTGGCACTCCTCAAATCAAAAATGGAGGAGTATGTAAATCTTGATCTTCCATTCATAAAGAAAAAATTGCCAAAAGATATAGCATCTTCCATCTTCAGAGAGAACGGGTATCAGGCCAAAGCAATCCTCGCAGAGGAGTCCAAACAGTATTTCATCTCCACTTACTACCTGGACGGATATGCCGACACATACTATGGACCGCTGCTTGACTCCACCGGTTACCTTAATCTTTTCGATGTGATCCCATACAGCAACGGATTCTGCCTCCAGGCCCCATCCACATCTGAACCCTGGAAAGTGGCAGACTACAAATATCAGGACAAGCTCAACGAGATATTCAAAGAGCACTCTGAGTGGAATGACATCCTTGGCATAGAGAGTCTTGCCCACCTCAACAAGGCGGTAAGTATTGGCAAGAGTGCACCTATTATTCAGATAGCGGAGGCCCTCCATGAGAGGAAATATGCGAATATAGCAGATATGATATACAGCCGCCGCGAACAGGTAAAACTTGTCCTCATAGCCGGACCTTCAAGCAGTGGAAAAACCACCTCATCCAACCGTATAGCCATCCAGTGCAGGACACTGGGTCTCAACCCTATAGTACTGGAGATGGACAACTACTTCGTAAGCCGTGACAAGACACCTCTGGACGAGAATGGAGAATACGACTTTGAGTCACTTTATGCAATGGACCTTGAGTTCTTGAACATGCAGCTCAACGACATACTGGCCGGCAAAGAGGTAGAGTTACCCAAATTTGACTTTGTAAAGGGGGAACGCTTCCCTTCAGGCAAGAAGATAAGGATGACCGACAAGGATATTCTTATTATGGAGGGTATCCACGCACTCAACAAGGAACTCACAAAAGATCTTGACCAGAGCAAGCTTTTCAGAATATATGTATCTGCCCTCACATCACTGTCTCTGGATGAGAACAACGTGATCTCGACCACAGATTGCCGACTTCTCCGCAGGATGGTTCGCGACGCCCGTACCCGCGGTGTCTCACCGGAAGAGACCATACTCAGATGGCCGAGTGTCCGCAGAGGTGAAGAGAAAAACATCTTCCCGTTCCAGGAAAATGCAGATGTTATGTTCAACTCCTCATTGATTTTCGAGCTTCCCCTATTGAAATATTATGCTGAACCACATCTGAACAGGATTCCTGTCACTTCGCCCGCATACTCTGAAAGTGTCAGGATGCTCAAATTCCTTTCACACATCACTCCACTCACCCCGGAAGAGATAGTGGCAGTACCCCCTACATCCGTACTGAGGGAATTTATCGGCGGCAGTTCGATAAAATATTAGAGACAGAAGACTGTTCCCGCGACAAAAAATGGCGATATTTTGACGCGGCAGCCCAGAAAAACAAATCCCGCGACAGATTTTAGCAGAATCTTGTCGCGGGATATATGTTTGTGCCGTGATCTACTAGAACAATCCGTAGAGCTGGGCGTCGATACGGTCAATGATCTGGTTAAGGTGATCGGGATTCTCTTCAAACTTGAGTTCATCCACATTCACTATCATAAGCGGACCATCCTTGTAGTTTTCGATCCACTCCTCATAGCGGTCATTAAGTCCTTTGAGGTAGTCGATACGGATACTGCTTTCGTATTCGCGTCCCCTTTTCTGAATTTGTGCCACAAGGTTTGGAATGGATGATTTGAGGTAGATGATAAGATCCGGTGCCTTGACAAGCGATGTCATAAGATTGAACAGGGATGAGTAGTTCTCAAAGTCCCTTGAATCCATTAGGCCCATTGAGTGGAGGTTTGGTGCAAATATACGTGCATCTTCATAGATGGTACGGTCCTGAATCACATTCTTCTCACTGTTGCGGATCGCCACGACATCTTCAAAACGACGGTTCAGGAAGTAAACCTGGACATTGAATGACCAGCGTCTCATATCGTTGTAGAAATCGGAGAGATATGGGTTGAAATCCACATCCTCAAACTTTGGTTCCCATCCGTAATGTTTTGCCAATAAGTTAGTAAGGGTTGTCTTACCGCTTCCGATATTTCCTGCAATAGCTATATGCATCTTGTTACCTCCGATATTTTTAATTTCAAATGACAAATATACCTAATTCTTTTCGTAAATTTGCCATTATGATCAAGACTTTTTATTTCAACGACCTTCGTACCTGTTGCTATGTGCTATGGGACGACACTAAAGAGTGTGTTATAGTGGATGCCGGCTGCTACTCGGAGAGCGAGAAAGGGCGTCTGGCCAAATTTGTATATGATAACGGTTTGAAACCTGTCAAACTCCTTCAGACTCACGGCCATTTCGACCATGTAATGGGGTGCATGTTTGCCAGAAAACAGTGGGATATTCCAGCATACATGAATCACGGGGACATTCCACAAGTAGCAAGAGCATCTTCCTACGGAGGGTACTTCGGATACAGCTTTGAAGATCCGGGAGAAGAGTTCATAGATCTGAAGGATGGAGATGAGATAACTTTCGGACACACAGCACTTAAAGTTCTCCATACACCCGGACACTCGAAAGGTGGTGTAGTCTACTACAATGAGGCGGAGAAGTATGTCATCACCGGTGACTCCCTTTTTGCCCAGAGCATCGGCCGCACAGATCTCCCGGGCGGTGATTTGGATGAGCTTATGGCGAGCCTGAAAAATAAAATCCTGACTCTCCCAGAGGAGACAAAAGTATATCCAGGTCACGGCCCTGCGACAGATATTGCCACAGAGAAGCAAACCAATCCTTTCATGATGTAAAGTATGGACAGCATAAAGATCACCAAAGCCAATGTCCACAACCTTAAGGGTGTCTCTCTTGAGATACCCCGTGGGAAACTTGTGGTGATCACCGGTTTGAGTGGGAGTGGAAAGTCCTCTCTCGCCTTTGACACCATCTTTGCAGAGGCACAGAGGAGATATCTTGACACCCTTTCACCCTACGCAAAGCATTTCATCGGGGTGATGGAGCGTCCCAACGTGGAGAGCATTGAAGGGTTGAGCCCCACCATTGCCATAGAGCAGAAGAGTACAAACAGAAACCCCAGATCCACAGTGGGGACCATTACGGAGATTTCCGATTTCCTGAGGCTTCTCTATGCCAGGGCATCTGTTGCATACTCCCCCATCACAGGCAAAGCCATGGTCAGATACTCTGACACTCAAATCATTGACCTGATTCTCAACAAATATGCAGGAAAGAAGACCATCCTCCTCTCCCCCCTTGTAAAGGGCCGCAAAGGGCACTACAAGGATCTTTTCGAGAGCACGCTCCGCAAGGGGTATACACAGATGAGGGTAGATGGCAATCTTGAAAACATTTCAGATCTTCTTGATGGAGTAGACAGGTACAAGACCCACTTCATCGACCTTGTGGTGGACAAGCTTGTCCCCAAGGAGGAGGATTACAAGAGAGTTAGGGACTCTGTCCAGACTGCCCTCAATTATGGCAAGGGGTCCCTCTCTGTATGGGATATATCTTCTGATGAGATTACCCACTACAGCAAGCATTTCATATGCCCGGACAGCGGGATATCATTCCCCGAACCTGCCCCCCACACTTTTTCCTTCAATTCCCCACAGGGGGCCTGTCCCCATTGCAAAGGGCTCGGTGTCATATCCACAGTGGATATGTCGAAGATTATCCCAAATGACTCACTCTCAATTGCAGAGGGGGGCATAGAGCCCATCGGGGTCAGAAAGGAGAACAATCTTTTTGCTGTTCTTGACAGCATTGCCCTGAAATACGGGTTCACCCTCACAACCCCTATAAAAGATCTCCCAGAAGATGTTCTGAACCTCATACTATACGGTTCTGAGGAGCTTTTCAGGGTAAAATCTATCGGCGGGCTATCAGATATGGTGACATTCCCAGGCATCATCTCCAAGATTGAGCACAAGGATGATGAGAGCGATGACAGTTTTGACAGAAGGGAGCGGTTCTCACAGGAGACACTCTGTCCCCATTGTCACGGCACCCGCCTGAAAGAGGAGGCTCTGCACTTCAGGATTGACGGTAAAAATATAGCTGAGGTGTCCGATATGGATATCAGCGAACTGCACAAATGGATATGCACCCTAACAGAGAAGCTTGACAAGAAGCAGAGCGCCATTGCGTACGACATCCTCAAAGAGCTTAGGGACAGAATAGGGTTCCTTATTGATGTGGGGCTTGAATACCTCTCACTCAGCAGGTCCACCCGCTCACTCAGTGGAGGCGAAAGCCAGAGAATCCGTCTCGCCACACAGATTGGGTCAAAACTGGTCAATGTCCTCTACATCCTCGATGAGCCGAGCATCGGTCTGCATCAGTCTGATAACAGGAAACTCATCAACTCACTGAAAAAGCTCCGTGATGAAGGGAACTCTGTGATGGTGGTGGAGCACGATGAGGAGATGATGCACAGTGCCGACTGGCTGATAGATATCGGACCTGGAGCCGGTATCAAAGGTGGAGAGGTCCTGTATTGCAATGAACCTGCCCAATTGGATAAACATTTCCCTGATGAAGGGTGTTCGCTTACTGCTGACTATATGCTCGGCAGAAGGAGAATTGAGGTACCGGAGGTCAGACGCCAGGGCAACGGCAAATTCCTGGAGCTCAAAGGTGCCAGGGGCAACAATCTGAAAAATGTGGATATAAAGATTCCACTTGGATGCTTCGTCGGGATAAGCGGAGTGAGTGGAAGCGGCAAATCTTCACTTATCAATGAGACTCTGATGCCCATCCTGAGCAACAGGTTCTACCGCTCACTATACACACCTCTCCCCTACGACGAGATATGCGGAGTAGAGAATATCGACAAGATAATTGAGATAGATCAGGCTCCTATTGGGCGCTCACCCAGGAGCAACCCCGCCACATATACAGGAGTCTTCTCAGATATAAGAAAGCTCTTCGAACAGACTCCCGATGCCAAGATCAGGGGACTCAAAGCGGGCAAATTCTCCTTCAATGTAAAAGGTGGCCGATGCGAGGTGTGCAAAGGAGCCGGGGTGGAGCTTATAGAGATGAACTTCCTCCCCTCGGTACAAGTTACCTGCAAAGAGTGCCGTGGACAGAGATACAGGCCAGATATACTGGCTGTCAAATACAAAGGGAAGAGCATCAATGATGTCCTGGAGATGACAATATCACAGGCAGCTGAGTTCTTTGAGCCAATACCGTCGATATATCGCCGGATAAAAACCCTCGAAGATGTAGGACTCGGCTACATCAAACTCGGGCAATCATCACTGTCACTCTCCGGTGGGGAGAATCAGCGTGTAAAACTTGCTGCTGAGCTCTCCAAACCAAGTACAGGAAACTCTCTCTTTCTTCTGGATGAGCCCACTACAGGTCTCCACTCTGAAGATATAAAGGTATTGTTGAACGTTCTCCAAAGACTTGTAGACCAGGGAAATACCGTAGTAGTTATCGAACACAATATAGATGTTCTAAGGTCTGTTGACTATCTTTTTGACATGGGACCTAAAGGTGGCCGCGACGGAGGGTATATTGTGGCAGAAGGGACACCAGAGGAGGTGGCTGTAAATCCCGATTCAGTCACAGGCCGCGAACTGGGATTATAGCTACACTTCCAAATGGACCAGCCTGATTTGGGGATCAACTACTCCTGAAACAGACTTTTGCAGAGGGCCGCAATGTTGGAAACTTCGACCACTTCGATTCCCTTTGTCTTTTTCCCGCGGAATTCCCCTGCGGAGTTATATGAAGAGATATAGATTTTCTTATAGCCGAGCCTCTGTGCTTCGGCTATTCTTCTGTCTATCTGGCCGACAGGGCGAAGCTCACCACTTAGTCCCACTTCAGCAGCAAAACATATACGTGGGGATATGTTCAGATCGAAATTCGATGACAATATAGCACAAATGACTGCCAAGTCACAGGCTGGATCGGAGATTTTGAGCCCTCCTGCAATGTTGAGGAATACATCCTTTGCAGAGAGTTTGAACCCTGCCCTTTTCTCCAAAACAGCGAGCAGCATATTCATCCTTCTGACATCAAACCCTGTGGCAGAGCGCTGTGGCATACCATAAGCAGCGGTAGAGACAAGTGCCTGCACCTCGATAAGAAATGGTCTGGTCCCATCCAGCATTGCCCCGACAGCAACACCACTCAGATCATCATCATGCATAGGGGTGAGGATCTCAGAGGGGTTGGAGACCTGACGGAGGCCACTGTTGAGCATCTCAAAAATGGCAAGCTCCGCAGTAGAGCCGAACCTGTTCTTTATGCTGCGTAATATCCTGTATGCATGCCTGGTATCCCCCTCGAACTGCAGGACCACGTCCACAATGTGTTCAAGCACCTTCGGTCCTGCGATGGAACCATCTTTGGTAATATGGCCAATAAGTATGACTGGGACATTGCTCTCCTTGGCATACCGTAGTAATGCTGACGCGCACTCCCTCACCTGAGTTACAGAGCCAGGGGATGACTCAAGGGCCTCTGAGTATATTGTCTGTATAGAGTCTACGATAAGGAGTTCAGGGGCAGTCTCTTTCGCTGTAGATAGGATATTCTCCAGAAGGGTCTCCCCAAGGACCAGACAATTTTCAAGTTCATCATCCTTGCCACCTGAAAGTCTCTGCGCCCTCAATTTTATCTGACGTGGAGACTCCTCACCCGAGACATACAATGTCCTCAATGATGGACAGCCGAGGGGGATTTGTAAGGAGAGTGTCGATTTGCCGATACCGGGCTCACCTCCGATGAGTATCATCGAACCGCGGACAAGTCCACCTCCGAGTATTCTCTCTATCTCCTCATTTCCTATGGAAATGCGGCTCTCCTGAGTGATATCAATCTTGTTAATAGGGGTGGGTCTGGCATCAGATATCTTCAACAGCGAGCGGCTTCTATCTCCAGACGATGATTTTGCAGAAGGGGCTTTGGGCTCCTCTACCATAGTATTCCATTCACCGCACGCTGGGCATCTCCCCATCCATTTTGAACTCTCATTGCCACAAGAGGAACAAAACCACACTGTTTTACTTTTTGCCATAACCTTTTCACTCTATTTGAAAGCAAATTTAACTATATTTGTGGATAAATAAATCAATCACGATATGAAGAAATTCTTTTTTGCTCTAGTGCTTGCCCTGCTTACCTTTACTTGGGCAGGTTATTCACAAAACGAGTGTCCAAATGACCAACTTCTCAATACACTGGACGAGTATATCCAGCAGGTGAAAGAGGGTTGGGAAATACCTGGCATGGCAGTATCTGTAATCAAGGACGGCAAGATGGTATTCTCCAAAGGATACGGCATAAAGGAGATGGGCAGCAACGCCCCTGTTGAGAGCAGTTCCATCTTCCAGATCGGCTCTGTTTCAAAATCGTTCACTGCAGCCGTTATGGCCTCTGTAGTGGATGAAGGGCTTGTTTCCTGGGACGATACAGTAAAGAACATCCTCCCCGATTTCAGATGGGGTGATGAATATGTGGAGAACAATATGCAGGTCAAAGACCTGATGACCCACAAGACAGGTATCGGCGGCCAGGTGGGTACCTACATCCCCAATGTAGGTTACGACAGGGATGATGTATATCAGATGATGGGTCTTATCAAACCAAAATACCAGTTCCGCCACACATATGCATACAACAATATCACATTCATCATAGCTGAAAAAGTTATTGAGAAAGTTACCGGCAAAAGCTGGGAAGAGAATGTAAGGACCAGAATTTTCGAACCCCTCGGAATGACCTCCTCGTCTGTAAACGGTGAGGGCTCCGATATTGAAAACGGATTTGTGGATGCAGGTGACAGAGCCTGCGTACCTCACGAATTCTACTATGTTCCCGACAAGATGCATGTCGCTCCACTTTACGGAGATGAGAGAGCATTGTGGTGGGAGACAGTTATCGGCCCTGCCGGCAGCGTGAACTCAACAGTGGAAGATATGGCCAAATATGCGCAGTTCCATCTGGATCTTGGCAAAGTTGGTGACAAACAGGTAATCTCTGAAAAGCAGATGAAATACCTCCATAAAGGGCAGACCATCGTATCTCAGTCAGATGACTATATCAGACTATACGGCCACTGCTGGTTTGTAGAGCAGAATGACAGATACAGACTACTTTTCCACACTGGTACCACTTGGGGATTTACCGCCATCTGTGCATTCGTTCCAGAGCTTGACTTAGGTCTTGTAGTTCTATGCAACAGCGAAGTTCCTTCAGATCCACGTTATGCCATCATGCGCAAGACCGTGGACCTCTATCTTGGTGACGGAGTAGAGAGGGACTACAATGCCGAATATCTAGCAGACTGGTGGGAATCAGAGAGAAAGGATCAGGCAGAAAAGGAGAAAAATCAGAAACCTGTAGAGGTTATCCCTGCTCCAAATCCTAAAGCCATCACAGGCCACTACCACAAAGGTCCCCTTTTCGGTTGTGCAGAAGTGGAGTTTGAAGATGGCAAACTATACATCAAAGTGGGAAAGAAAGGGTGGAAACGCGAACTTACCCACGTAAACGGGCTTGAATATTCATTCCGTTCAGACGGATACGCTTTCCCTGTAAAATTCACTATGGACAAGAAGGGCAAAGAGGCTATCAAACTTGAGATTGACTTCCATAATGGAGAAGGCAACAACTTCGGACCATGGGAGAAAGAGCATGACCACCATTAGTATTAATTAAAACAAATTATAATATGAAAAGAGTATTGATCGGGATTATATCCCTTCTATTTGCCGGCAGCTTGTTGGCACAACCTATCATCGGCGTATCATCTACAGCCTCTTCAGGTTCTGCAAGCGCTCCACTTACCTATATCAACGCCATTAAGAATGCAGGTGGTGTACCACTTGTTATCCCTATGACCACCGACGAAACTCAGCTTGATGCTATCCTCAACACCATCACAGGTTTGGTAATGACAGGTGGAGAAGATGTGAATCCACTTAAGTTCTATGGCGAAGAACCCCATCCTAAAATGGGTGAGATTGCCCCTGCAAGAGACGAATTCGACTACATCCTAATCAAGAAAGCTGTAGAAAAAGGGATCCCTGTACTTGGTATCTGTAGAGGTATGCAGATGCTCAACGTAGCACTTGGCGGTACACTTATCCAGGATATCCCATCACAGGTAAAAGGTTCAATGGTTGACCACAAACAGGAGGCACCATCATCTACCGCCACCCACTCAATCACTATTCAGAAAAACTCACTTCTGTACAATATTCTTAAGACAGAAAAAACTGCTGTAAACACTTTCCACCACCAAGCTGTAAAGAGAGTGGCACCTTCTCTAAAGGTAATCGCTGTGGCTAAAGATGGCGTAGTGGAAGCAATAGAGGGTACAGGCAATATGAGGGTACTCGGACTCCAGTTCCATCCGGAAGGATTTGCTGCCCACGGCCAATGTGAATTCTCACCAATCTTCGAATGGTTGGTAAATGAGGCAAAAATCAGCCCCGCAGCCCTTTAATCATTGAGAGAATCTCACCATTCAGGTGGGATTCTTTTTTTAGATCCTCCAGAGAGATCCCCATACGATAGCACCAACGATTATTGGGGTTGGCAGGATCATTTATCCTCTCATCGGCAGGGTTCTCAACCCTCAAATGGTCAGTCAGGGCAAGCCAATCCTGCAGCGGGAGAATTGTAAGCATTGCAGGGCTCTCAAGGTGCTGGCGTATAATATCCCTCACCTGATTTTTCTGGCACTCACCTTTCCATCCCCTGAGGGTGTCCATATCGTGAGTGCCTGTCGTACAGACAGAAAGGTATGGATAACGGGCAGGATCACCCACAGAGCATCCATACTCTTTAGGCATCCTCTGCACCTCTAAAGTAAGTATCTTGAGATCCCTGAGCACCTCCGGCACACAATCGGGAATCATCCCTAAATCCTCAGCACAAGGGAGCATATTGGATGCAGATACTATCTCCGGGAGTTTCTGATACCCGATTCTCTCCCAGAACTTATTGTGTCTCACATAGAAGAAGTCCTCATACAGACGGTTGAAAGCAAGTTTTTCCACCTCGGAAAGAGACTTGTACACATCGCTCTTATGGGCAGATATACCAGGGTGCCAGAAACCTCTCTTCACAGGATCTTCAAAGAAAAGTGTCTCTTTGAAACTATCTCTGAAGTGAAGTCCCCACCCCCTAATTTCATCCACGTCCAAAGGTAATGCAGGGTTGAAATGGCCGTTTATTCCACTTTTATAGCAAGAGGGGATCTCCCATATCCTGAAGAATCCCAGAATATGGTCTATCCGATACGCATCAAAGTAGCGCTCCATATTGGTCAGACGCCTCTTCCACCAACGGTAATTGTCCGCTGCTATAGCCTCCCAATTATATGTAGGGAAACCCCAATTCTGCCCATCTTCAGCAAAGGCATCGGGTGGCGCACCGGCCTGGGAATCAAGGTGGAAATACTGTGGTTCAGCAGCTGCCTCCACCCCGATGGGTGAGACTCCGATAGGGATATCCCCCTTCAGAGCAACACCTTTTGAGTGCGCATACTCCACAGCCTCTGAGAGCTGCTTTGAGAGGTGGTACTGGACAAACTGGTAAAAATATTGGTTCTTGGCTCCGTCACGCTTCGCGCAATACCTCCCATATGGGAGAAGCCAATCCCTGTTATCACTTACAAACTTTCTGAACTCTACGCTCTGCGATGTCGCTTCCCAATGGGCCACGAAAAAGGCATTAAGAAATCTCATCTTGAATGCGAAGACCAATTCATACTCAAGGGAGTCATACCCGTTGAGCGAAGCTCTCCCCTGTTCATACTCCTGCTCCATCTCTTCCGTAGGAAATGGTCCTATTGCAGGGATATTGATATATATAGGATGGAGAGCTGTCACCGAAATGCAATTATAGGGGTACGAATCTCTCCAACTTCCATCTGTAGTGGTATCATTTATGGGGAGAAGCTGGATGAACCTCTGCCCTGTAGCTGCCGCCCAATCTGCTATCAGCTTTATATCGGCAAACTCACCCACACCGCAGTCATTTTCACTCCTGAGGCTGAATACCGGGACAGCTACACCTGCATAACGGGGTCTTGGTGCTCCGAATCTGTCTGATGAGTGTTCTATCGAGAAGGTCTCATCCTCCCCGAGAGGAGGGAGCTGCAAATGGTAATCATCACCACTCTCCCAAATATATGTACCATCCGGGAAACGCTTTATGAACTTGTATCTGAATTCTGATGTCAGTTTGGATGCATCAAGGTGAATCTCCCACTTGGAATCCTTCATTGATTTGAGGTGCAATGCCTTTGCCGGGGTCCAGGCCCCCAATTCACGGCAACTGCCACTTATGAACACCTCCGCATCAGCCTCAACATTGGGTGCTGTAACCCTTATTATCACCTCTCTGGCACACTGGTGGGTAACAGTGGTTCTGCTACTTCTGTGGGGGAGAAAAATATTGGAAAATGGGGAGTGGAAAAATGGGGCGTTGTCATCATTTCCCTGCCAGGAGTCCATAAGGGTGAGGCGATGCGTCCCACGAAGGGTTATGGTGCGCCCCTGTCCCACCTCCTGAAAGGTAAGCCCATCATCCTCCTTTACAAAATATCTGTAATTGAATGTTTTATCCTTGAAAGTGTTGACTTTGATCTCCCTCTCCCATCTGTCACCGCAATACTCCAGCGGGAGAGCTTTGGATATATCTCCTCCTCCCAACTCGGGAAGGGAGCCGGTTACGAATAGATTTTGCCCGAAGCAGGTGCGAAAATCTACACTGAAGAGGATAGTCATAATTACAACTTTATAGAAAGGCCCACATTGACCAGACCTCTATAGCCGAAGCCCAATTCACCAAATACGCCGAAGGTATCTCCATATCTGACCTTGCAGGCGGTAAAGTGGTATGAGAGTTTCCACTGCTCACTTGAGTGTGGAATATCAAAATCCTCGGTAATTAGACCTGTCAGAATACCTTGGTCTGCATAGAGATGGATGTCCTCATCCCAAAAAGCTGCACCCAGATACAGTCCTGTAGACATCTCTAGGTCATCCTCCTTGAAATATACCCAGTTTGCTGACAACTGCCCTACATAACTGCGTACACCAATTCCGTAGAGAAGCAACTCATCTGCATTGACCCCTTTGGGCGGAAAAGCATATATATTGGCCTTTGAGTAGCTGTAACCTCCAAAAATACCGAGCGAGAAATCTTCACTCAGTGAGATGTTGTAGCCTATACCAGGGGCTCCGACAAAAACCTGATCCTTGGTATCTCCATTGAACTCTTTAGGGGCTGGGAGTAATGTCACAAGCTCCATTATTGTGGGTGAACCATAATGAACATATATCTCGTGACGGGGGAAGTATTGTGCATCTATCTCCCTTACATGTTTGTGCTGTTGGGCAGAGAGTGTGTTGGCACACAACACAACTGTCACCAATATAAATAGTATTGAATATACTTTTTTCATTTCTCGAATATTTTAACGGTTAAAGATAGTAAATTTTCTCTTTCTGAGAGAAAATAGAGAGACGGCGCCACAAATCAGCATTGTCAGTGCCTGACTCTCGTGTGATATGGTCGCAAATATCACACCCGAAGTCTGAGCTATGCCGTATATTGAGAACAGGGCCAGACTTATCACAAAATGGTAAGCTCCTATACCCCCTTGCACTGGGATAATCCAGCCAAGGCTCCCCACCACCATCAGAAATGCCGCATCGGACGCGTTAAGCTCAGCGACCTGGGGAAATGCCAGTATTGTGGAATAACTCATCACCCAATAAAAGACCCATATCATGACGGTACTGAAGATAAATCTCCATTTGTACTCCATCTTCAGACCTGCAACAAGACCTTGAACTAGCCCTCTGACTATCCCGAATATCTTCTCCACAAATTTGATTTTCATCAGGAACTCCCTCTTGCGGTAGACAAACAGCACCGCTATCACACACAACAGCAGCACACCTGCCATCAGCCAGAGAATATCGAAAGGCAACTTCTCCATCAGGGGGGTCCATATCTGGGTGGTCATAAACTCACCGAACCTCTCCCAGCTCAGAAGCAATACACCCAAAAGGACAATCAGATAACATAGCATATCCCAGCTCCTCTCAAGTACCACAGTCCCCAGGACTGACTCAAAGCTCGCTTTGCCTGTGGAAGATATCACTCCACATCTCACAAATTCTCCCGCCCTGGGGAGGGCAAAGTTTGAGAGATAGGCAATGGTGACACCATCGTATGCCTCCTTGCGGGTTATTGTAGGGTTCAATGGGAGCATCACATATCTCCACCTCAACCCACGGAAAATGAATGCGCCCACACTTGCCACCATTGAGACAAGTATCCACCAGAAATTACAACTCGCCAGTCCCGAAATAAAATCGCTCCATTTCACCCCTTTAAAGGCGAAATAGAGCAAAACCACTGCCAGAAGCAGCATCAGGATCCACCCCCCAATCTTTTTCAGATCTATCTTCATACAAGCTGGTTGGTAGCTGTATCTGGGAATACAAGTTTTGGTTTGTATTCAGAAGCCTCCTCCTCTGTCATCAATGCAAATGACATAATGATAGCGATGTCACCAACACCGAAAAGATGGGCTGCTGCACCATTGAGACCTATTTTACCGCTCCCCTCTTCTCCAGGGATAGCATATGTCTCAAGTCTGTTGCCGTTGTTTATGTTTACCACCAATACTTTCTCCCCTTCATACAGACCTGCTGCCTTCATTAGGGCCTTATCTATGGTGATGCTACCGATATAGTGCAAGTTTGCCTCGGTGATGGTTACTCTGTGAATCTTGGATTTAAGTATTTGAAGAAGCATCTTATTTTAGTTTAAGATTATCAATTAGTCTTACAGGATGTGCAAATACTGCACATGATAGCTGGATGGTCTCTGCCTGATTCCAATCTGTGACAGGCTCAAGAGTTTTCCCGTTTATGATTTCGACATACTCGGTCTCCAGAAGAGGGTTTGAATTTATCTCATTTGTTATATCCTCAATAGCCTTGGCAACACTCACTTTGCCCACCATATCCACACCTTTGGAGATGCATTTGTAGATATGTGGAGCGGCAGCCCTCTGTTCTGGGGTGAGAAGCTCATTGCGTGAGCTTAGTGCCAAACCATCCTCGCCTCTGGCGATAGGACAACGTACTATCTGGATAGGATATTGGAGATCCTTTGTAAAATACTCTATGATGGCAAGCTGCTGGAAGTCCTTCTCACCGAAGAAAGCGTGGGTAGGCTTCACTATGTCAAAAAGGCGTGTAACCACCTGTGCCATCCCATTGAAGTGACCGGGACGACGGGGGCCCTCTCCATAGGTATCAAGGCCGCCAAGATCCAGGATCCTCTCATCAAGGGGGGTACCATCACCTTTGGCTGCGTTTGGATAGATGTCTATGACTCTTGGGGCAAATACGATATCTACTCCCACTGGTTCAACAAGTTTGCAATCGTTGTCCACTGTCCTGGGATAAGTATTGAAATCGTTCTGATTATTGAACTGGGTAGGATTGACGAAGATGGAGATGACTGTAACATCACACTCCTCCACCGATTTTCTTATAAGTGAAAGGTGACCTTCGTGAAGAGCACCCATCGTAGGGACAAAACCCACCTTCTTGTCGCCGCCAATCGCAGCACGGGCAGATTCAAATTCTGCCAAAGTTTTAGCTATAATCATTCTGCGTAGAATTTCGGTGCAAATGTAATGTGTCTCAAAAACATATCCAAACATCCTTGTGAATTATCGGATATAACTTTACCTTTGCAGGGTAAAATTTCTATTTGAGATGAAATCTATTTTAGGTATAGGGAACGCCCTGACAGATATTTTGGCGGTACTCCCAAACGATTTGCTTTTGAAACAGTACCACCTCCCCAAAGGGAGCATGCAGCACGTGGATCAGGCTACAGGTGACAAAATCTGGGCTACACTCAAGCCAATGGGTGTGGAATATGTGGCAGGAGGCTCTGCAGCCAACACCATCAATGGCGCAGCGGTATTCGGAATGCGTGCAGGATTTATCGGCAAGGTGGGCGATGATGACCTGGGTGCTCTGTACAAATCGGATTTGGAGCGCAATGGCATCAAGGCAACTCTCCTCAAGGGCAAATCTTCTTCGGGCAGGGCAATGGTATTCATCTCAAATCCCAACGCTGAGAGGACATTCGCTGTCTATTTGGGTGCAGCTCTGGAGATGGTTCCTGAGGATCTTACAACCGAGATGTTCCAAGGTTACGACTATTTCCATATAGAGGGATACCTCGTTCAGAACCAAGCACTTCTGCGCCGCGCAGTAGAACTCGCAAAAGAGGCAGGAATGACCATCTCCATCGACATGGCATCATATAATGTGGTGGAATCAAATGATGCATTCCTTCACGACATAGTGGAAAACTACGTGGATATCGTATTTGCCAATGAGACTGAAGCACACGCTTACACCAAACTGCCTCCGCGCGAGGCTCTTGATGTGATAGCACAGTCGTGCAAGATTGCTGTGGTAAAAGTGGGCAAAGAGGGCTCAATGGTCAAGAGCGGCGACGAATACCATTTCATCAAGCCTTGGCCAGCAAATGCCATCGATGCCACCGGAGCGGGTGACATCTACGCCGCAGGATTCCTTTACGGACACTCCCTCGGTCTCCCTATCAAGATTTGCGGAAACATCGGGTCCATCATCTCATCCAAAGTAGTGGAAGTGGTAGGTGCCAAAGTGGATATCCCCCGCTGGAAAGCTGCCAAGCAGGAGATCCGCGAGATGATTGAGCCATATCTGTCATAGAATTGCCCCCCAAGGGACTGGACGCAAAAACAGACATATAACGCGGAAATCGCGCACAGTCCCGGTCTACAAGCCTTGACTGGACACACAGAACCCCTCTAGAGATACCTCTCGAGGGGTTTCTTGCGCACAGTCCTTTCATCCTCGGAACAATTGGCCCGAAGTAGCTAGATGTGCCGACAGTTACCCTCTACCGAAAACCAGGAAGAAATCTAGAACCACTTGGTAAAGTGGACCATACGGGGTTTGGTATGGATGTCTTCGACCATAGTGACGTCACTGAAGCCGTAGCTTTCGAAGAGGGCCACCACTTCCCGGTGATAGGCCTCATTGATCTCGAAATAGCCCTTACCACCCACGCGAAGAAGAGCTGAAGCCCACTCTGCGAGGGCCTTATAGAATCTCAACGGGTCATTGTCCGGAACAAACAAAGCCATTGACGGCTCGTAGTCAAGGACATTGGGGGACATAAAATCCTTCTCTTTCTCACAAACATAGGGAGGGTTGCTGACGAGAATGTCCAGCTCCTCCAACTCCGGTATACCCTCAGGAGATGTAGCCACATCTTTCTCGTCCGGTGGACCTGCCAAAGCATCCCATTTGAAGAAAAGGGGTTCATTTTCACAGATTTTCTGCTTGCGGGCCACTTCAAGTGCCTCATCAGAGAGATCACAGGCCATAACACGGGCCTTTCTGAAATGGGCGGCAAGGGTATGGGCAATACAACCTGACCCGGTACATACATCCAGGATATTGAGCTCACCCATCCTGTCATCCTTCCAGTCGTTCTCTATGAGACGGACCAGCTCTTCTGTCTCGGGACGCGGGATGAGTACCGACTCGCACACACAGAATTTGTGCCCGGCAAACTCCTCATAGCCCAAAACATACTGAACGGGACGGTTGGCCATAAGCTCATCAAGTGCGCCCTGCAGTTTCTTCAGATCCGGCTTGGGGATGATGACATTTGGAGAGACCAGATACTCATAATCCGACACATTCAGATGATGTGTCAGCACCCTGATGGCAATGGCCTTTGACTCATTTATGGAGTAGAGGTCCTGAAGCGCATCTATGGCTTTGGTTACAAACTCTTTATAGGTCATTCAAAGAAAGTTTTACAAGTTTACCCCCCATATCCACCACATACAGATATTCACCATCCACCACAGGATTTGCCAGGACAGGCAGCCCCATCTCATACCTCCACACATATGCCCCCTTGTCTATGGTACTGCAGTATACATATCCGTCATTTGCACCATAGATTACACTATCTCCATATAGGACAGGATCACCTTCTATAGACATCTCATAACTCTTCGTATATGGAGATGTATAGATGAGTGCAGGCATAGTGGTAGTATTCCATATCTGAGAAAAATCTTCAAATCTGTAACCGGTCATACCGTGGTTTGATGTCCCCACCACGACTACTCCATCTTTAATCAACATCCTCGAACGGGTGTTGAATATATGTCCCTGTTTCACCATCTTTGACTCCACCCCAGTACGAGGATCCATCTCCACCAGGGACTGATAGGCTGTATAGTACCACTTCCCTTCGTGATAGACAGGGGTGCCGGTACTGTATCTTGTCTCCGGGTCATTCTTCTGCCACAAGAGTTCACCTGTAGCGGCATCGAAACCGTATCTGGCCACCCAATATGCATTCACACAGAGGACACCGTCTGCCACAGCATAGGTGGAGACATCTGTAATGCCGGTATTTCTTACTTTAGTGTTTTTCCAGACAACAGATCCGTCTTTTGCCTTAAGGGCGGTCAGATGCAGACCCTGACCCACATAGAGCATACCGTCAGAATAGCAGACACCCTGACTATTGCATGGGTGCATGCCGTCAATCCTGAATTTGTATCTCCACACTTCACGGCCTGTTGCCGGATCAAGTGCATAAATCTGCGAAGTAACATCTGAAACAAAGAGAAGCCCCTCTGCGAGAACCATATTGTTCCTTACCGAGCCCCTTGTTTTGTAATACCACACCTCTTCTCCGCTCTCCTTGTCTATAGCCACCACTCCGCAATTTTCACTCATCGCGTCATCCACAAGGGGGACATAGAGAAGATTCTCAGATACAATCGGGGTACCCAAGCCTCCGAGTCCCCTCATATGCCTCTGCCAGACCAGACCTTTCTGAAATTTGACACTCTCCAGACGAACCTCTGAATCTGAGAAAAGGACACCCACTTTAAGTGCTCCACCTGAATTCTTTACCACACCCCTCCATTCAAAACCGTTGATTCTGGTCATATTCACAGCAGAGAGCCCCTGCATAAGCTTCACACTCTCCACATCTGACTTGCCGTCATAGACTACAGCGGTCACCTCCACACTGTCGCCACTTATCCTGCCATTGGCTGCAATATGCTTGGGGATAGGGTAATAATGGAGTTCATTGGTCAGGGTACTACCATCCACTTTGAAATGCCTCCACGAAGATGGAGAGTGGTCATTTCCCCCTTTATTTGGGGCAATCGTACATATCATCTGGGTGCCGTTATCATTCACATAGTGGTAGTTGACGTGGTTGTGCCCATATATATATCCTATCACATTATAGTCGGAGAGGTCAAGTTCACAGCTCTCCCCTTTCAATGCCAGGTGCTCTGTATTGCCCAAAACCCCATGATTGAAAATCACCACAGGTGTCCCTTCTGGAATGCTCTTCAGATCCGCAGCCATCCACCGGTAGATATCATCCGGTGTATATGAAGGCTTGGCATCACCACTTAGCATAGGGGTCACCATATAGTGCACACCTTTTATATTGAAAGAGTACCATACGGGGCCAAACTGATCCTCATAGGGCTTCTCTCCGTAATCCAGCCCTTGCGGATCCCTGAACCCTTTGAGAAGATCGTGATTGCCGAGGGTATAGACCATTCTGACACCCACATCGTCAGTATTGAACTCCTCCCCGTTGATCTTAAGCCCCTGCTCATAACATATGTCACCTGTTACAGCCACAAAATCCACCCTCCTGACGCCCATATAATCCTTGAAATCGTCCATCCAGTCGAGATATCTCCTCTCCTCTATGTCTGAGAGCTGGATAAACTCACCTGTGTAGTCATCTGCCTCCACCAGACCGAAAGACCATGAATTTCCCACTCCACCTCTGACATCTATGTAGAATGGGGTGGTATGCCTGTATCCTGAAGGGGTATAAAGGGTCACAAATCTCGATCTGCCGGTCAATTCAAGGGTGAATTTCCCTTTGGAATCGCTCTTCACCAAAGAGAAACCATCAGACACTATAACCCCGGCAATCCCCTTCTCCCCTTTATCCCTCACACCGTTGGCATTGGCATCAACGAAAACTTCCCCACTCTGTCCCAAAAGGTTAAAGGTCAAGAGCAGAGAAGCTATTCCAGAAATTATCTTTCTCATAAACAGATAATTATCTAATTCTCAATAATATTGGAGACAAAATCCTTCATATCTATCCCTGCTGCCCTCACCTGCTGGGGGACAAGACTGGTATCGGTCATTCCTGGAATAGGATTGATCTCGAGGAAGTAAGGATCATCCCCATTCAATATGTAGTCCATCCTCACAAGGCCGTGGCAGCCGAAACGGCGGTATATCCTTTTGGTCGCTGCCGCTATCTTGTCGTATATCTCCTGAGGCACATCAGCAGGACAGACCTCCTGACTTGCACCCATATATTTGGCTTCATAATCGAAATACTCGTTGTGGGGGATAATCTCTGTCGCAGGGAGGGTCCTCAGCTCAGCGCCCTCCTTGTATATACCCATTGTGAGCTCCCTTCCGGTAATGCACTCCTCTATGAGGACACTGTCATCCTCCCTGAATGCGAGTTCAATGGCGGCATCCAGATCCTCCACCCTCTTAACCTTGGTAATTCCGAAACTGCTGCCACCCTGATTAGGTTTCACGAAAAGGGGCAATCCCAGTTTATCCACTATCTCCTGGGGGGAGTAGCTGTCACCCTTTCTGAGGAAGTGGTCCTTTGCCAGGAAAATGCCAGCCTCTTTCAGATAGGTCTTGCAGGCAAACTTGTCAAATGCGAGTGTTGAGGTCATTGCGGAGCACCCTGTGTGGGGAAGGCCAAGGAGTTCAAAGTAGGCCTGGAGCAATCCATTCTCCCCCGGAGTGCCGTGGATCATAATGAAGGCCTTGTCAAATCTCACCTTTTCCCCATTGCGGAGAAAAGAGAAATCTGATCGGTCAATCTCTGCATCTCCCTCAGGCAACAGGACTCTCCAGCCATCGGGTCTTATCAACACCTCATATGCATCATATCTCTGAGGATCGATGTTTGCAAATACATTTTTCCCGCTTTTGACCGACACCTCCCACTCTGAGGAGTATCCGCCATATATCAATGCTACCCTTTTCTTCATATTCTAAAAAAACATTTCATCAGGATGGGACGCAGAGGCGGTCGCATCCGCATCACTGCCGTCGCAGTTCAAGTTAAGTACAAGACCTGGAGGGGAAAGGAACTTGTCATCATGTGTAATGCCGAGGGTCCCGTCCTTGATCACCTTCTGCATGAACAGACCCCATATAGGGAGGGCCATATTCGAACCTCCACCAAGGGCCAATGACTCAAAGTGGACCTGTCTGTCCTCAGCACCTACCCATGCACCTGCTGTCAATTTTGGCGTATATCCTATGAACCATCCGTCTGACTGGTCATTTGTAGTACCTGTCTTGCCGGCCACCTCTCCGGACATTCCGTATTTCCATTTCAATCTCCCCGCTGTACCCTCATTCACCACACCCTGCATCAGGTTCACCATCAGATAGGCAGTAGCTTCACTGATGGACTCCCTCTTGCGTGGGGCAAAGTTTCCAAGGACATTGCCGTTATTGTCCTCTATTCTGGTCACCATCATAGGGCTGATGTTGACACCTCGGCTCGGGAAAGTATTGTATGCACTCACCATCTCCATCACGGTGATGTCAGCAGGCCCCACACAGAGGGATGGAACTGCTGGAAGATAGGTGGTGATACCCAATTTTCTGCACATATCCACCATAGCATTGGGGCCGAATTGCTTCATAAGATAGGCCGAGATATTGTTGCTACTCTTGGTCAGACCCCATTTCAGGGTTACTGTCTGGCCAATCCACTCAGCCTTGTCTGTACTCTTCGGGGTCCAGGTAGTATCACCGACGATAAATGTCTGAGGGACATTCACCACCCTGTCACAAGGGGTATAACCCTCCTGCATAGCCAAAGTATAGAGGAAAGGTTTGATGGTCGAACCCACCTGACGCTTGGTCTGCCGTGCATTGTCATATTTGAAGTAGCGGTAGTTCGGACCACCTACATACGCTTTGATATTGCCTGTATGGGGCTCCATCGCTATAAATGCAGCCCTAAGGAAAGATTTGTAGTGTCGGATGGAGTCATTTGGGGTCATCACAGTATCCACATAACCCTTCTGGTTCCAGGAGAAGACCCTCATTTTGGTCTTGGTATTGAAACTTTTCGCTATCTCTTCGTCAGAGGCACCTGCAGCCCTCATGTTTCTGTATCTGTCACTCCATCTGCGTGCCTGCTGCATCAGGGTCTCGATGGTCTCATCAGGGACATCAAGAGCAAAAGGCCTTTTGGGTTTGTTTCTCATATCTGCATTGAAAGACCTCTGCAGATCCTTTGACAGGTGCTCCACCACTGCCTCCTCAGCATATCGCTGCATCTTCGAGTTTATGGTGGTATATATTTTCAGACCATCCTTGTCGAGATTGTACTTGGTCCCGTCCGGCTTGAAGTTCTTGTTGAGCCAGCCATAGAGGGGATCCTCCTCCCACAGCACAAGATCTGCCTGGTAGTCCTCCTCGAAATAGTATGCCGATTTTCGGGGCTCGGAAGCATTCATATATCTGCGGAGCATATCCCTGAAATATGGTGCAAGTCCGGCGTTGTGGTCCTGCTGCTTGTATGCCAGTTCTATAGGGAGAACCACTATCGAATCGTACGCAGCCTGCTCCAGAAATCCATATTTGTGCATCTGAGAGAGGACGTGGTTCCTCCTCCCGATCGAGCGGTCATAATTCAGGACAGGGTTGTATCTTGTGGGTTTGTTCACCATACCCACCAGGGTAGCACTCTCCTCCACATTGAGCTCCCAGGGCTCTTTGGAGAAAAATGTCTGGGAAGCAGCCTTGATGCCGTATGCATTGCTCCCGAAGAAGATGGCATTCATATACATAGCCATAATCTCATCTTTTGTATAGTTTCTCTCAAGCTTAACAGCTGTAATCCACTCTTTGAACTTGCTCACTACAAGTTTGAACTCCTTCTGTCCTGGGAATTTGGATGAGGTGGTATCCCTCGGAAACAGGGTTTTGGCAAGCTGTTGGGTGATGGTACTGCCTCCACCTGAACTGGCATCGCCCATAACAAGGGTCTTTACCGCCACTCTGGCCAATCCTCTGAAGTCAATGCCGCAATGCTTGTAGAATCTGATATCCTCGGTGGCCACAGCTGCATTCACAAGATTAGGGGAGAGATCCTTGAACTTGACATAGCTCCTGTTCTCTATATGGTATGTGTTTATGACCACACCATCCTCAGAGATAAGCTCAGTAGCAAGTTTGCTTTTAGGATTTTCAAGCTCCTCGAACGAGGGGATTTCGGCAAAAATACCGACAAACAATATAAATAGGAACAAAGCTGCAAATGGGGCGAAAACTATCAACCACATCCACTTTACCAACTTTTTTCTAGTGACTTCTTTCATCGCCATAATCGTTATAATTCACAAATTTAGACAAAAATTTGGTTTTTACCCCACTTTATACCTTACTTTGCACCCTCGTTGACAAATGTGCATTTATGGGAGAGAATTTGGTTATTGTCGAGTCTCCAAAAAAGGCCGACACTATTAAGAAATTTTTAGGGAAGGAATTCACAGTTAAATCTAGCCGCGGGCATATAAGGGATCTGTCCAAAAAGAATCTCGGTATCGACATTGCCCACGATTTTACCCCTGAATACATAGTCTCAGAAGATAAAAAGGCTCTGGTCGCATCACTTAAAGAGGATGCTGCCAAAGCAAAAATGGTGTGGCTCGCATCCGATGAGGACCGCGAGGGTGAGGCGATTGCCTGGCACCTTGTAGAGACATTGGGACTTGATCCGGCCAAGACCAGAAGAATCGCTTTTCACGAGATTACAAAGGAGGCAGTACTCCACGCCATCGAAAACCCCAGGGAGATCGACACCAACCTGGTAAATGCACAGCAGGCCAGAAGGGTCCTTGACCGCCTTGTCGGCTTTGAACTCTCACCTATACTTTGGAAAAAAGTCAAGCCGCAACTCTCGGCAGGTCGCGTACAGTCAGCCACATTGCGCCTTATAGTGGACAGGGAGAGGGAGATTCTCGCATTCAAATCTACCCCATATTTCAAAGTGGATGCCATCTTCCGTCCCGAAGGGACACCCGCATCTGTCAAGATCAAGAGCACTCTCGACAGGAGGTTCAGCACAGAAGCTGAGGCCAATGATTTCCTTGCACGTTGTGCAAACGGCCATTTTGAGGTGGGCTCCATTGAGACAAAAGAGGTGGAGAGGAAACCTGCAGCACCATTTACCACCTCCACACTCCAGCAGGAGGCGTCACGCAAGTTCGGATTCTCCGTAAGCCAGACAATGAGCATCGCTCAGCGCCTTTATGAGAGCGGTCTCATCACCTATATGCGTACCGACTCCACAAATTTGTCTGAGCTGGCCCTCAACACAGCAAAAAAATGCATTGAGAACCTCTATGGCTCCAAATATGCCAAGAGGAGAACATACAAAACCAAATCCAAAGGGGCACAGGAGGCTCACGAGGCTATCCGTCCCACATATCTTGACAGAACCTCTATCGAGGGTACCGCCCAGGAACAGAAACTGTATGACCTGATCTGGAAAAGGACCATTGCTTCCCAAATGGCCGATGCCAGACTGGAAAAGACCGACATCGAGATTGTTTCAGGAGATATCACCGAGAAATTCCTTGCGGAAGGATCACAAGTCCTTTTTGACGGATTTCTGAAGGTATATATGGAGTCACACGATGACGACCACGGATCGGAAGATGCCGATCTGCTCCCTGCCCTTACTATAGGACAGAAGATGAACCAACAGGAGGTGACCGCCACCGAAAAATATACAGCCAAACCTCTCCGCTACACAGAGGCCTCCCTCATCAAGAAAATGGAGGAGATAGGTATCGGCAGACCATCCACATACGCCCCTACAGTCCAGACACTTGTCCAGAGAGGATATATCATAAAGGACAACAGGACCGGTGAGACCAAAGAGACAGTAACTCTCAAACTCAAGAAAGGTGAGATCACCAGAAGTGTCAAGAGTGAGGTAATAGGCTCAGAGAAAGGCAAACTCTGCCCGGAGGATATCGGAATCATTGTAACAGATTTCCTTGATGAGAACTTCCCCTCTATCCTCGACTATGGCTTTACTGCCAAAGTGGAGGAGAACTTCGACAAGATTGCCGAAGGCAAACTCCTATGGAACAAGACTATACGCGAGTTCTACAAACCTTTCCACGAAGTGGTGGAGAAGACTCTCCAGGTGGCCCAACCCAAAAATGCAGAGAGGGTTATCGGAACAGATCCCGCTACAGGCAAAAATGTCATCGCCAGAATGGGCCGCTTCGGTCCACTTGTCCAGATCGGCGAGAACGATGACCCTGAAAAGAGATTTGCAAGCCTCCCTAAAGGGAAACTTATAGAGAGCCTGACACTTGACGAGGCCCTCAACCTTTTCAGACTGCCAAGACATCTTGGAGAGTATGAAGGGAAAGAGATAACCTGCTCTTCCGGCAGATTCGGTCCTTACATAAAAGTGGACAGCACATTTATCTCCATCGGAAAGAAAGGAGATCCATACACCTTTGATCTTCAGAGTGCTATAGAGCTGATAAAAGAACATGAAGCCAAGCAGTCAAAAAAGAACATCAAAGAGTTCCCGGAGCACGACATCGCCATTCTGAACGGAAGGTTCGGTCCATATATCAAGCACTCAGGTAACAATTATAAGATACCTAAAGGTACTAAAGCAGAAGAGATTACCCTTGAGGAATGTCTCAACATAATTACAAACTATAAGAAAAAGTAGTTACAAAGTATAATCTTTGATAGTTTTTATATATTTTTGCAACAAATACCAATATCAAAGATTATGACAAAGTACCAAATTGACAAAACCGACCAGAAAATCTTGTCATTTCTTGTCAAAAATGCAAGGATGCCTTTCCTCGAGATAGCACGCGAATGCGGTGTCTCGGGTGCTGCTATCCACCAAAGGGTCAAGAAGATGGAGAGCTTGGGCATTATTACTGGTTCCCGTCTATTGGTTAAGCCACAGACCCTCGGACTTAACGTGTGTGCATTTGTTGGTGTACAGCTCTCACAAGCCAGCAAATATTCTGAAGTAATCGAGCAGTTCAAAAAGATCTCTGAAGTGGTAGAGTGTCACTTCGTAACAGGGACACACGCACTTCTGGTAAAATTGTACTGTTTCAATCACGATCACCTGATGAAGGTGCTTATCAACACTATCCAGAATATCCCCTATGTGGAAAAAACTGAAACCTTGGTATCACTTGACCAGGCGATAGAGAGACAAATCTGGGTTAAAGATTATCCAAACCAAGACTGATTATAGCTCTGGCAAGATCCATATCTTCCGGAGTGGTAATTTTTATATTGAAGCGGGACCCTTCGCAGAAATGGAGAGGGTGACCCGCTTTTTCTACAACTGACGCATCGTCTGTAAATTCCGGAGAGTAAGGCTGAGCATAGCTTTCCAGCAATATTCTGGAATCAAATATCTGTGGGGTCTGTACTGAAATATACTTTTCCCTGTCCACATAGATATATCTCCCTTCGCCATCCGACATCCTCATCGACTCTATCGATTTCATACAAGGGATAGCAACACCTTTTTCCTCTGCCATATTATAGATTTCAACCAACTTCTCCTTCGAAATGAAAGGGCGCACCCCATCGTGAACCGCCACAATCCCATCCTCCTTAACATATTTCAGCCCATTTTTCACCGAATGGAATCTGGTTATACCACCATCTGTAAGGATATGTGGAAAGGTGAATCCGCTCCCTTTGCAGTAATCTTTCCAGATCTGCTTGGCATCCTTGTTCATCACCAGAATTATCTTCACACCGAAAGGGAGGGATAGAAACTTCTCTATCGTATGTCTCAACACAGGTTTGCCATCTATCTCCAGCATCTGCTTGGGGACACTTGCACCCATCCTCGTACCGCTCCCACCAGCCATAATTATGGCATATTTCTGAACCGCTTTCTTCATAGATCCATTTTCTGAAATTATTTCTACAAATATAGGCTTTATATCTTATTTTTTTGTATTTTTACCACCTATATTTTAACCTTAAAAAGTCAGGAAAATGTCAGAAAATCTTCAACTGAAAAAAATTCGCAAAGCGCTGATCTCCGTGTACCACAAAGAGGGTCTTGAAGAGATTGTAAATGAACTTAATAACGGTGGTGTAGAGATTATATCCACAGGTGGCACTTACGATTTTTTGCGTAGCAGGGGGATCCCGGTTACCGCCGTGGAAGAGATTACAGGTTATCCATCTGTTTTCGGTGGCCGCGTCAAGACACTTCACCCTAAGGTTTTCGGTGGCATCCTATATCGCCGCGACCTGGAAAACGACCTTGCACAGAGAGATGAATTCAACATTCCTGACATAGATCTTGTTATCGTGGACCTTTACCCCTTTGAGGAGTATGTGGCTGCCAATGCAGAGCACCAGGCCATCATCGAGAAGATCGATATAGGTGGCATATCACTCATCAGAGCTGCTGCCAAAAACTACAAGGATGTTATCATTGTCCCTTGCAGCGAAGAGTACGGAAAACTCCTTGAGGTTCTCAAAGAGCACGGCTGTGCTTCGACCCTTGCAGAGAGGGAGTATTTTGCAGCCAAAGCTTTCCTCACCTCTTCACACTACGACACCATGATCTTTGACTACTTCAACAGAGGCTTCAATTTCCCCGTATTCGACAAGAGCATCACCCAGACAATGCACTTGAGATATGGCGAAAATCCTCACCAGGAGGGTGTGTACTTCGGTTCCAAAGACTCTCTGCCTGAGCAATTGCACGGCAAGGAGATCTCATACAACAACCTCCTCGACATCGAAGCGGCCATCGAACTTATCTCTGACTTTTCAGATCCTGCTGTAGCAATCATCAAGCACAACAACGCCTGTGGCTGCGCAGTGAGAAACACTATCCTTGAGGCCTGGACAGATGCATTGAGTGCAGACCCTGTATCTGCATTCGGAGGCATTATCGTTGCCAACAGGGCCGTAGATCTCGCGGCAGCGGAGGAGATAAACAAGATTTTCTTTGAGGTTATCATTGCCCCTGCCTATGATGAAGATGCACTTGCAGTGCTCAAGAGCAAGAAAAACCGCATCATCCTCAAAACCAATAAAGTTACCCCAAGTGAGGTCAAATTCAGATCTCTCCTCGGCGGTGTCCTTATGCAGAAGAGGGACTCTGTGGTAGAACTCCCCGAAGAGCTCAAAGTGGCAACAAAAACTGCCCCTACTGCGGCAGAAGTGGAGGATATGCTGTTTGCCAACATCCTCGTAAAACACTCCAAATCCAATGCAATCGTTCTTGCCAAGAACAGGATGCTCCTTGCGAGCGGCATCGGTCAGACATCACGTGTGGATGCACTCAGACAGGCCATCGAAAAAGCCGGCAGCTTCGAAATGTCACTTGAGGGTGCCGTGATGTCATCAGATGCATTTTTCCCATTCCCTGACTGCGTGGAGATTGCCCACAAAGCAGGCATTACCGCTGTAATCCATCCGGGTGGCTCTATCCGCGACCAAGAGAGTGTGGACTACTGCAATGAAAACGGTGTTTCAATGGTAATTACCGGCAAGAGACACTTCAAACATTAATCTTTTGAAACTGAAAAAAAAGTAAAATATGCTATTCTCATTTCTTACACAAGAATTGGCTATTGACCTTGGAACAGCCAATACTGTCATCCTGATGGACAACAAGATAGTATTGGATGAACCCTCAATAGTAGCATTCGACCAGAATACCGGCAAGCCTATTGCGTTTGGGCAGAGAGCCAGGTTAATGCACGAAAAAACGCACCCCAACATCAAAACCATCCGCCCTTTGAAAGATGGTGTTATCGCAGACTTCAACGCTGCAGAGCAGATGTTGAGAGGGTTTGTGAAGATGATCAACCACAAGAAGACACTCTTCACCCCAAACATCAAGATGGTAGTATGTATCCCATCGGGCAGTACTGAGGTGGAGATCCGTGCTGTGCGCGACTCTTCAAACCACTCCGGAGGTTCAGATGTCTATATGATCTTCGAGCCTATGGCTGCCGCAATGGGTATTGGCCTCGATGTGGAGGCCCCCGCAGGAAATATGGTGGTTGATATCGGAGGTGGTACCACCGAAATCGCTGTCATCTCCCTTGGTGGCATCGTTTGCCAGCAGAGTATCCGTGTGGCCGGAGACATCTTCACTTCGGAGATCCAGCAGTATATGCGACAGCAGCACAATATCAAAGTGGGTGAGATTACCTCTGAAGAGATCAAGATTGGAATCGGCGCCGCTATGACAGATATTGAGAATACTCCTGAGCCATTTATCGTAAGGGGACCTAACCTTATGACCGCCCACCCTATGGAGATTGGCGTCACCTCACAGGAGGTGGCACACTGCCTCGACAAATCTCTCGCGAAGATAGAGTCAGCCATCCTTTCAGTACTTGAGCAGACTCCACCTGAGCTGTATCAGGATATCGTGAAGAAAGGCATATTCCTTACAGGCGGCGGAGCCCTTCTGAGAGGTCTTGACAAGAGACTTACTGAGAAGATCAATATCCCATTCCACGTAGCGGAAGATCCTCTACGCGCAGTTGCAAGGGGTACAAGTATGGCTCTCAAGAACACATCAAGATACCAATTCCTGATGAGATAGTCTGATGAAAAGACGCACCTCCACCATCACCGCCCTGGTCTCCCTTGTGGTATTCATACTTCTGGAGGCCATCTCTCTTGTGCTGGTTTCACACAATGGGACCATCCAGAAATACAGGCTGATGACGGGGGTACGCTCTATTCAGAGCCATATATGGAAGAGAGGTGAGAATCTGAGATACTTCATCTCCCTCAAAGAGACCAATGAAGAGCTGATAGAGGAGAACATAAGGCTTGTAAAAGAGCTTGAAAAATACAAATTCTTCTCATCCAAGCATCTTTCAGACAGTCTAATAGAGGCGTTCAACCCCGAATTCAGATATATACCTGCCACTGCCGTCAAGAACAGCACCAACAGACAACATAACTATATAATCATAGACAAGGGCTCCGACGACGGCATCAAGCCTGATATGGGTGTAGTGACCCCAAGCGGCGTTGTCGGCTATGTACAGTCTGTAAGCAAAAAGTACTCCCTGGTAGTATCTTTCCTCAACACTGATTACACTATCACCGCCATCATAAAGGGCAACGGGACGTTCGGCACATTCCAGTGGAAAGGGGCCAAAACAGACGAGGCCACTTTGAGCGAGATACCCATCCACACATCCTTCTCGGTGGGAGATACCATCACCACCAGCGGTTACTCTGCCGTATATCCCAAGGATATAGATCTGGGAACGGTCAAATCATCCGAACTTGTGGGTGGTACCAGTTACACACTTACTGTGTCACTCTTCGAAAACTATTCCAACCTGCACCACGTCTATGTAGTGGACAATCCTAACAACATCGAGTTCAAAAATCTAATCAATAAGGGGGACAGTCTGCGATGAATATTAGCCTGAAGAAGATACTTTACATCCTGATGGTGTTGTTTTTCCAATGCCTGCTGGACAACTATGCAGACCTGGGGCTCTACCTGAGGATAGTAATAATACCGTTTGTCATCCTAATGCTACCATACCGCTACAAGACCATATCCACCATGATAATAGCATTTCTGCTCGGTCTCACTGTGGATATATTCACTTCAGGTGTACTGGGTCTCAATGCCGGAGCGATGACAGCAGTAGCCTTTGTCAGACAGAAGGTCCTCCACTCCATCCTCGACGAGCGGAACATGGAGAGACACGACAGTCCCGACTATATAGTTCTTGGCCTGGGGAAGGGTCTTTTCTACGTAATGTTCCACTACATTGTATTCTTTACTGCATACACCCTTCTGGACAATATGGGGTTTGCCCCTTTCGGACTTACTGTGACTAAAATTCTCCTCAGTACGTCTGTCAGCGGACTTATCGCCCTGTGGTCACTTAAAAAATACAAGAAAATCTGACTATGGAGAGTGGAAGGGGAAATAGGCATACGATACTGGTTGTTGGGCTGGTTGTGGCCTTTCTTGCCTTGACATTCCAACTCATCAATCTCCAGCTCATCGACCAGAGCTACAAGATCAATGCTGAGAACAACGCCCTCAGATACCAGACCAGATACCCTGTCAGGGGGCAAATTCTGGACAGGAACGGAAAAACTCTTGTGGGCAACACAAACTCCTACGACATAATAGTCACCCCATACGATGTCAAACCATTTGACACCCTGGCCCTATGCCAGATCTTCTCACTCGATCCTGACGAAGTGAAAGAGACTTTCAAATACTACAGAAGATACCGCACCAGAATAGGATATCAGAGCAGAGTTTTTCTCAAGAACGTCTCCTACGCACAGTACAGCATGTTCATCGAGAAGAAGTACAAATTCCCCGGATTCTCTGCCTCACCCCGTACCATCCGCAGCTATGGATACAATGCCGGAGGCAATCTCCTGGGCTATGTTACGGAGGTGGACCCTGTATTCCTGAAGAAGCACCCGGAATACTCATCAGGTGATTATATCGGGAAAACAGGTCTGGAAGAGGTGTGTGAGGCTACACTCAAAGGGGAAAAGGGGTATGAGATATACCTTCGTGACGCAAACAACAGGATACAGGCCCACTACGAGAACGGCGTGTACGACAAACCGGCAGTCCCCGGGAAGAATGTCGTATCCACCATCGATGCAGAACTCCAGCACTACGGAGAGCACCTGATGCAGAATAAAGTGGGTTCAGTAGTGGCTATCGAACCATCCACCGGTGAAATTCTTGCCATGATCTCAAGCCCGGGAATAAATGTGGATATTCTGGCAGACATCGGGGCAAATTACAAACAGATATCATCTGACCCCTTCAAACCCATGTACAACAGGGCCGTGATGTCGCCCCAACCTCCCGGATCGGTGTTCAAGCTGGTCAATGCCCTCATCGGTCTGCAGGAGGGGATAATCACCGAACACTCGGAATACGGATGCAGAAACGGCTACCACGCCGGAAACCTCACTGTAGGTTGCCACACCCACCCCTCACCGGTAGACCTGAAGGAGTCGATAATGATGTCCTGCAATGCCTACTACTGCAATGTCCTTAGAGAAATCCTCGACAATAAAAAATACAGCAACATTGAGGACTCTTTCACCAAATGGAGGGAATATGTGCAGAGTTTCGGCTTTGGGGTGAAACTCGGAAGTGACTTCCCTTCCGAAAAGAGTGGCTTTGTCCCCTCTGCAGAGACTTACAACAGAGTACACGGCAAAGGGCGATGGAAATCCCTTTCGGTCATCTCCCTCTCCATCGGACAGGGTGAGCTTGGATGTACCCCATTGCACCTGGCAAACCTCGCAGCAATCCTTGCAAACAGGGGATATTACTACATCCCACACATAATCAAAGATACAGACTCCCTCCAGATCGACCCCAAATACAAGGAGAGGCACTATACAATGGTGGACACCACATTCTTCACCCCTGTGGTAGAGGGTATGGATATGGCTGTAAACAGCAAACCTGGAAAAGGGGCGACAGCAACCATAGCCGCCGTCGATTCATTGGGAATCTGCGGAAAGACAGGCACCGCCCAGAACCCCCACGGAGATGACCACTCCGTATTCATCTGCTTTGCCCCAAAGGATAACCCCAAAATTGCGGTAGCAGTATATATGGAAAATGCCGGATTCGGTGCCACCTGGGCAGCACCCACAGCATCATTGCTTGTGGAGCAATACCTCAACGGAGGGATAGACCCAAAGAGAAAATGGCTCGAGGACAGGATTGTCAACGGATTTTTGCTGGATAAGGTTCCAGCCTGGAAGCGATTGCAGGAGAGAAGATGACAACAGACAGAAACATATACAGAAAGATTGACTGGGTGATGGTAGTTTGCTACCTGCTGCTCATCCTCTTCGGCTGGATCAACATATACGCATCCTCATACGAAGTGGAGAGTGCCGATATATTCTCCCTCAGCCAGAGGAGCGGTATGCAGATGCTCTGGATGGGGATATCGATGGTAGCAATAGCACTGATACTGTTCGTCATCAACCCGAGGATATATTTCTCCCTCACCTGGTGGTTCTACCTCTTCGTAGTGCTCCTTCTGATAGCTGTACTGGTGGTGGGAAAAGAGGTCAACGGCTCAAAATCGTGGATTGCCCTTGGTGGGTTCAGATTCCAGCCATCCGAATTTTCTAAAATCACCACCTCGTTGGCACTTGCCTCAATAATAGGAAGATACAATTTCAAAATAACCCACCTGCCTGACCTTGCAAAGGTGCTTGTGACACTCCTCATCCCAGCAGGTCTGATAATCCTGGAGCCAGACGCCGGCACCATGATGGTATATTGCGGATTTGTATTTATGCTCTACAGGGAAGGGCTCACAGGGTGGATAATATCATTTGCATTCCTGATTGTCCTGCTGTTTGTGATTACCCTCAAATTCACCCCCGGCAGTGCCATTCTCGTATTGCTTGCCATCTATGGCATCATGAAAGGGATACTCAGCAAGCAGACATTCAGCCATATCCTCACCTACGGAGCCATAATCACCGCACTTGCCTTCATCCCCAAAATCCTCCAATGGGAATTCCTGGCCAAGCTCAATGCCATAGGACCCCAATATTTCATACTTCTTTTCACCGTCCCTGTAATAGTCGGATCCATCATACGCAACAGGAAAAGCAACAGAAAAATAAGGCTGAAATATCTGGTGCTGACCTTTATCTGCTCGGTCATTTTCATTTTCTCCGTACAGATAATCTTCAACAAAGTGCTCAAGGAGCACCACAGGGATAGAATAGAGAATCTCCTCGGCATCACGCAGGACCTCAAAGGGGCAGGATACAATGTCCATCAGTCCAAAATAGCCATCGGCTCCGGAGGTCTTACAGGCAAAGGGTACCTTCAGGGGACCCAAACCAAATTCAAATTTGTCCCTGAACAGAGTACCGACTTTATCTTCTGCACCATTGGCGAAGAGTGGGGATTTGTGGGCTCCATTGTCCTGCTTACACTCTTCCTCACCCTGATACTGAGGATAATAAGCAACGCTGAGAAACACACGGACCGATCCATCAGGGTGTACGGCTACTGCGTAGCCTGCTGCCTCTTTATGCACGTTTTCATAAACATCGCTATGACCATCGGTCTATTCCCCGTGGTGGGAATCCCCCTACCTTTCATCAGTTACGGCGGAACATCGTTCCTGTCGTTTACCACCTTGCTCTTCATATTTATAAGACTTGACCTGGAAAGATGGAAGTAATTGGAACTTTTTTATAACTTTGTGTGATTGACAATTTTTTAAATACCAAACATATATGCCTTTCAAATTTTCAGACAGACACAACGGCCCCAGAGAGCATGAAGTAAAACAAATGCTTGAGGCTATCGGCGCCAAGAGCGTAGATGAGCTCATCAGCCAGACAGTCCCTTCGGACATTATCCTTCCAGAGCCATTGAATCTTGATCCTGCCATGAGCGAGCACGAGTATCTTGACCGCCTGCAGAAGATCGCTTCAAAAAACAAGCTTTACCGTTCTATGATCGGTCTTGGTTTCTATGGCACAGCATCACCTGCTGTAATTACCAGAAATATTCTTGAAAACCCAAGCTGGTACACATCATACACACCTTATCAGGCAGAGATCTCACAAGGCCGTCTGGAGGCCCTTATCAACTTCCAGACCATGATCTCATCACTTACAGGTTTCAACATCTCCAACTGCTCTATGCTTGATGACGCTACAGCTGCTGCTGAAGCTATGAGAATGTCATACGAGCTCCGCTCAAGAGATGCAGTAAAAGCGGGCAAAAACAAATTCTTTGTGGATGCCAACATCTTCCCTCAAGTCCTTTCAGTACTCAAGACCCGCTCTGCCGCTTTGGGTATCGAACTTGTACTTGGTGACTGGAAAGAGGTATTGGCAGCAGGTTTCGATCCTATGTGCTACGGTGCATTTGTACAGTATCCTGCATGCGACGGTGAGGTATGTGACTACACCGAATTTGCAGCCAAAGCTCACGAAGCAGGTATCCTTGTATCTGCATATTGCGACCTTCTGTCACTTGCAGTGCTGAAAGAGCCTGCAGCATGGGGCGCAGACATCGCTGTGGGTACATCACAGAGATTCGGTCTCCCTATGGGCTTCGGTGGTCCTACTGCAGGATGGATGGCTACCAGCGACAAATACAAGAGAAACATCCCTGGCCGTATCATCGGTATCTCAGTGGACCGTCTTGGCAAATCTGCAGTGCGTCTTGCACTTCAGACTCGTGAGCAGCACATCAAGAGGGAGAAAGCTACCTCAAACATCTGTACAGCTACTGCTCTTATGGCAGTTATGAGCGGAATGTATGCAGCTTACCACGGGCCTGAAGGTCTTAAGGAGATTGCCCTCAACGGTTACAAATATGCACACATCGTAGCAGGCAAACTTGTAGCAGGTGGTTACAAACTTGCCAAAGAGAACTACTTCGACACTATCCGTATCGTGGATGTGGATGCAAAAGCTATCCAGGAGAAAGCACTCGCAGCAGGTTACAACTTCTACTACCCTTGCGACAAATGTGTACAGATATCATTTGACGAGCTCTCTTGCTGTGAAGATGCAAGAGCTATCTGCAACATCTTCGGTGTAGAGGTACACTGCGGCTGTCAGCTTGAGGAACTCTCATATATGAAGAGAGAGACCCCTATCCTCACCCAGTCTCTATTCAACTCATACCACTCTGAGACAGAGATGATGCGCTACATCAAGAAACTCGAGAGGAGGGATATCTCACTTACCCACTCAATGATCCCACTTGGTTCTTGTACTATGAAGCTCAACGCTGCAGCAGAGATGCTTCCTGTTACCTGGAGCGAACTTGGCGGCGTTCACCCTTATGCACCTGCTGACCAGGTAGAGGGATCACTTCAGATCATCAAAGAGCTTGAGAAAGATTTGGCAGTTATCACAGGTTTCCACGGCTGTTCACTTCAGCCTAACTCAGGTGCTGCCGGAGAGTATGCAGGTCTTATGACCATCCGTGGCTATCTTCACGCAAACGGCCAGAAAGAGAGAAACGTAATCATCATCCCTACATCAGCACACGGAACCAACCCTGCAAGTGCTGCTATGGCAGGTTTCAACATCGTACTTGTAGGTTGTGACGAAAACGGCAACATCAATGTAGAAGAGCTTCGCACAAAAGCTGTTGAGAACAAAGATGTACTTGCCGGCCTTATGATCACCTACCCTTCTACACACGGTGTATTTGAGGTACAGATCAGAGAGATCTGCAACATTATCCACGAGAACGGTGGTCTTGTATATATGGACGGTGCCAATATGAATGCACAGGTAGGTATCACCAACCCTGGCTTCATCGGAGCTGATGTATGCCACTTGAACCTTCACAAGACATTCGCTATGCCTCACGGTGGTGGTGGTCCTGGTGTTGGCCCTATCTGCTGTACAGAGGCCCTTACCCCATACCTTCCTGGTCACCCTGTAGTTCCAGAGTGCGGTGGTGCAGGTGTTGAAGCAGTTTCTGCAGCTCCATACGGTAGCCCTCTTCTACTCCCTATCACCCACGCTTACATCAAAATGCTTGGTGCAGATGGTTTGAGAAAAGCCTCTGAGATGGCTATCCTCAATGCAAACTACATCGCTTGCAGACTTGCCCCTGAATACTCTGTGCTTTACACAGGTGCTACCGGTCGTGTTGCTCACGAATGTATCATCGACGTACAGAAATTCAAAGAGGAGTTCGGCGTAGATGCTACCGATATCGCCAAACGTATGATGGACTTCGGCTTCCACGCACCTACACTTTCATTCCCCGTACACGAGACACTTATGGTAGAGCCTACCGAGAGTGAATCACTTGCAGAGCTTGAGCGCTTCATCGGAATGATGAAAGTAATCAAACAGGAGTGCGAAGAGATCAAAGCAGGCAAACTTGACAAGGTGGACAACCCTCTCAAGATGTCTCCTCACACAGCTGACGAAGTATGTGCTACCGAGTGGAACCACGCATACACCAGAGAGCAGGCCGCGTTCCCTGCTGAGTGGATCAGAGAGAACAAGTTCTGGCCATACGTAACCCGCGTAGACAACGGCTGGGGCGACCGTAACCTCAAAGCTTGCGTTGACTAACAGCGACACCCTATGATTCCCCAAAAGTCATCCTGCGACATGTTCGCAGGATCTCAAAGGGGTTACAAATACAAACGGGCACAAAAACATATGTTTCTGTGCCCGTTTTATTGTTCTTACAAGAACAATCAGAACTTCAAGGCCAATCCGCCTGTGGATGCCTCCAATGTAGCGCACATCCCCTTCATCCTTTTACCACCTATGCTCATAAGTGTGATACCCGAGCCAAGGAAGGGAACCGAAACACCCATGGCAGTATACCCTAT
Organism: Candidatus Coprenecus sp.; assembly: GCA_045603545.1. Taxonomy (GTDB): domain Bacteria; phylum Bacteroidota; class Bacteroidia; order Bacteroidales; family UBA932; genus CAAGNP01. The sequence continues at coordinate 104,613 of JAZUMG010000018.1, forward strand.
CGCACCATGCAGTGGGACAGGTCCAGTGAGAGGATTGCTGCTTGGGACAGCCACAGCATGGTGGTAAATAACCATACCTGCACCAAATGCACACAACACACCACCGGCTACTGTCAGCCCCACACCGGCATTGTACATCTTTCTGGCTGACATATACTTGTTAAAATTCTCCACACTCATACAAGCTGCATAATTCTCCTCACCGATCTTCACGCCATCCACAAGGATCTTCCCGCACTTGTACTCATATCCACCCTTAACCTGTGCACTTGACACACCCGAATGGATAAGAAACAGAGACAGACTCAAAACGACAAAAAATAACTTTTTCATAACTGTAATATATTAAGGTACTTGCGTCAAATATAATAATAATAATATATTACAAGAGTTCTTTAAACTATCTCCTTGCCGAATGGGATGACTGCGAGGATTCCCATCTTGAAGTGCTGCAAACCAAATGGGATACCTATTATGGTAAGGCAGCATACAAGTCCGAAGGCGAAGTGGAGAAAGGCTATCTCAATACCACCAAGAAATATCCAGAGGATATTCATAAAGATGCTCAGGCAACCATTGTCATTCTCTCCTGAGACCACCTGACGGCCAAATGGCCAAAATGCAAAACCCGCCATCTTGATAAGCTGGAGGCCGAATGGGATACCCACGATGGTGCAGCAGAAGAGGAGCCCGATGATGGCATAATAGACCGAGATAGCAAAACCGCCAAGAATCAGCCAAAATATATTCCCTAATATTTTCATAACTTTACCTTAAATTGTTAAATTTGTCATTGTCTTACAAATATAGTAAATATGTTCAATATAGCAGTATTTGCCTCAGGTTCAGGTTCCAATGCGGAAAACCTTGTAAACCACTTCAAAGACTCATCGGTGGGAAGAGTCAGTGTGATTCTGTCAAACAAGAAAGATGCCTATGTCCTGCAGCGCGCAGAGAGGCTTGGCATCCCTTCCGCTACATTCACATACAAAGAGTTTCAGGACCCGAAGGTGATACTATCCATTATGGACGAATACCATATCGATTTTGTCATCCTGGCCGGCTTCCTTCTGAAGGTCCCGGAATATCTTCTGGAACGCTATCCTGACAGAATCCTTAACGTGCACCCCGCCCTTCTGCCCAAATTTGGAGGAAAGGGTATGTATGGTGAACACGTGCACCAGGCTGTAATCGCTGCCAAAGAGAAGCAGTCAGGTATCACTATCCATGTCATCGACCAGAACTACGACTGCGGCAGAACCATATACCAAAGCATCTGTGCCGTTCACGAAGATGACACCCCAGAAACACTGGCCGCCAAAATTCACGAACTGGAAAAGGCCTATCCACAAGTGGCCGAGGACTACATAGCCAACGAGATTATGGAGTCGTAACAGCACAGTCCTAATATCTCCCAGACATCCTAAAACCTGCAAGCCCCCCGACCACATCGGAGACGTCTTGCAGATTTTGTTTTTTTGGTCGCCTTCTTAATTTTTTTTGTTATTCTTTTGTGGGTTAATTTTTAAACATTATTTGTTATGAAAGAAAAAAATAACCCAATCAAGGCCCAAAGGTATGTGGACCTGCTGACCGACTCAGGCTTTAAAGCCGTCTTCGGTGACCAAAAGAACAAACAAGTGCTGATCGATTTTCTTAATGCAGTACTTCCTGACGGGAGACAAGTTAAGGATCTTACTTACTCTACTACTGAGATTCCAGGTTTTACACCCAATGGCAAATCTGTTCGTCTCGATCTCCGATGTACAGACATCGATGGCTCACACTTTATCGTCGAGATGCAGAAGTACAATCAGAAGAATTTCTTCAAAAGATGTGTCCTCTAC
>JAZUMG010000019.1:0-117141 GCA_045603545.1 Candidatus Coprenecus sp.
CTCACATAATCGAATTCATTTCCCAGATCAAATAGGGCATGTGAACGAAGGTCGCTGTTCAAAAATCCTGCCTTCATATAGAGGATGAATCCTTCGTTGAACTTGGTGCCCCCCATCGAAAATGTCACATAATCTGAAATACCCTCATAGAGTTGGTATTCCACCTTGCTTCTAAGAGAATACGGAGGAATATTGCTGATAAGTTTGCACACATCCGGAAGTTCCTTCAGGCGAGGGTCAGGTGCATCGACCGTAACAGCAACACCTGTCCCTGTTTCTACTTCAGGAGCCTCACCTTTCGGATAAACCCATGCGTCAACAATGGCTGCATCCAGACTGCCGCTTGCCTGTTCGCTTGTGATGGCGAGTTTATGGACCCCTTTGACATCTAGCGTCACCTGCTGGGCTATACTTTCCTCATTGATTTCATATTCATACAGGATTTTACCATCACCCAATACGCTGACCCATCCTGTCGAAGTGTCATTGCCAGCATCGGTCGCCAGAGGTCCCACTACAAAACGCAACGTTTCATATTGCCCCCTGAGGTTAAAGTCAGTCTCACTCTCTCCGCTGCCGGATAGGCGCATGGACATTCCCAGCCACAGTCCGTAATCATACTCCTTATTGCCGATCTTTATGGATTTGTATGTTTTGTTAGGGCCCACCAATGTATGACGCGCGTTGTCAGCATCCGTATAAACCGAGGAATAGTTTATACGATAAGGGGCAATATCCCTGAAAAGCATCCTTGACTTTACCTCAGGATCATGTTTTCCGCGAAGGTCATGGGGTGTCTGTCCCTTAGTCCAAAGAGCAACCTCACAGAAGGCGACCTCAACCTCTGGTCTTAACAGACTGAACTCCAGTTTATCAACTCCACTGATGTTCAATGTGAAATGCTCTGCAAGATCTGAATCGCGTACCACATGCTCAAAGATTCTCTTACCATCAGCATGAATCTGTACGATATTAGGGTCATATTTTCCATGACCTTTATCCGGACCCATTATGAAAGAGATAGTTTCATACTTACCGCCCAATTTGAATACTGCACGGCCACTATAACTATTTATTTCACGCAGGACGAAGCAATTGTTCCAGGTATCTCCTCCCTGAATTTCCAGAGATGAATAGGCATCATAGAATTCACTCTCTACCGGCTTATAAGCCTTGGTAAGATATACAGGCGTCTGTGCAGAAAGAAGAACGCTCATCGACAGAAATATTGCGATCAGGGAAACGAGCTTTTTCATACTGATAAATTTAGATGTCAAATTTAACTTTTTTTATGTACATTCGCAACAAGGAGTACAATTATAGGAAATGGAAAGGACAGAATTACTTGAACTAATTGAATCAAAAGAGATTATAGGTGTCGATTTTTCTGGGCAAAGACTCGAAAAAATAGATTTTACAGGCTGCAGGATTGAGAGGACAAGTTTCAAAGGTTGCGAACTTGTACATTGCCGTTTCCGCAACGCAAAAATCTCTTGGAGCGACTTCAGATATGCCGAAATACAGCACGGAACATTCGAGGATGCAGAAATCGAATTCTCCGATTTTTACCGTGCCTTCATTGATGGTGTCGTTATATTCAGCGGCTCCTCATTCTCTAACTGCAGCCTCAACAAAACCTACCTTGGAGAATGCGCAATCATCCGTAAGGAAAATCTAAAGGACAACAGGATTTTACAACAGAACAAGGAAGATTACAGGAAATTCCTTGTGGACTGGCACACATACGGCACAGGTGAAAGGACCAATGATGTAAATATGAAGTCCGACTGGAGTCCGGACGCTGCAGTGGAAGCCAGATGGAAAGACGCAGAAACCATCTATAAGAATTTCAATGCGCTATGGGCCGGCAAAGGCTATTTTGGAGATGGCAACTGGGCTTACGTCCAAGGCAAGAAAATGGAGCGCAGACGTATGATTGGCGAACTCTTCAATAAGTCCATAAAACCCGTCACCAAGCTCACCAATCTTTGGCACATCTTTACAAATGTAATTTCAGACATATTCTTCGGATATGGTGAAAGTATGTTCAAGATGATAGTTACCTACATCCTTACTGTTTTCTTTTTTGCTTGGGTGTTTGCTGAAAACGTAAACATACTTGAATACACCCAGGCCCTTGCTATCAGTCTGAAAAACATGGCCGGAATGGACTCAGAGACAATTCGCGGAGTATCCCCCCTTGTGGATATGCTTAATGTGATTCAGACCACCATAGGTATCCTGCTGACCGGAATTTTCGGCTTCATCCTTGGCAACAAGATCAGAAACCAGTAAATCATCCCGTCGGAGGTATGTCTCAAGTATTTTTTGAAAGCCCCATTTTATAGGTAACGAAATAGCAGATTCATCTTCGTTAATGAAATTCACAAGCCACACCGACCGGCCCTAGAATGCTGCCAGGGAGGAATTGGTGTGGCTACTGCAGGCTAAGCGTGCGTAGAAGCCACCGCATGTGCGCATAGAGCCCATTCTGGACAGCATAGGTGTGGCCACTGAATTTCACCATCACTGAAGTGTGGATAGACAGAAGAAGCCTGAGTACACAATATGTGAAATCTTAGGTAACAGAAAAGGCATCATGAGTGAATGTACCGGATGCAAAAAGTAGGCAGCAACAGACTGGCCAATAATTCAGACGCCGTCTGAACAATCCTCAAAAGTGTACGCGCTGCGTATCCTTTTTTTTATGACGCCAAATCATTATCTTTGTGTCAGATGTTGACAATGAATCACATACATGCATTGAATGATTTATTGATGGTGCAAGGTGAGCAGCTTCTCGCTGCACAAAAGATAGTCACGTCTGTGTACTACCTCCAGCGCAAGAAATCATACTACGAGCCCATCTGCAACAAGTATGTCGGGGCTCTTTATAACCGTCTCCGTTATGCCCTCTCAGGACAGGTATCAAGATATATTGTTAAATCATTAAAATCATCGATATGAAAATTTTTGGAGGTTGCTTTGGCGTAATATGTAGCATAATTATGTGCTGTATCGTAGAAGCTGATGTCATTTTTATAATTATATCGAGCTTTATTTCTTTCTTTTTGGGTTACCTGGTAGGTGAGATTGTGGACAAAATCTTTAACAAACTTTTCAAATAACTCCCTATAACAAATTTACTGAAGGACAGATATTCGGGATTGAGCCGCTGGCATTCCCTCCGGGATTGGGCCGCCTGTATTCCCTCATACTCCCGTGTGGTCCTGTCAAAGCTGTAATCAATAACTTTGTTTCCCCGAATTTTCGCAATGTTAATTCCCTTCTTTTCGGATGTAGCGAAGGGACTAAGCGCGTTCCCCCCTCAAGATGACGTTCTGGAAGGGAGAGGCACGTCCAGTCCCAGCTTTTAAGGTGGGACTAAGCACATTTTCTGCTCTATAGTGCAGATTTTGTGTCTAATCCCTTCGCGACGACATCATCAAAACACTACCAGGAAATGAAAAGCCTACTTCTATTCCCTACTACACCCCATAACTCTACAAATCACCCAGAAACAGACATAGTATGGAACGAACACTATGGTCTTATTCCCCACTATGCAAAAGGAAGGGCGGTGAACACTTGCTTAAGTGCGACAGCTCCCTAACCTAAGCATCAGGTTGGGATGCTCCCATCACACCCGACCCGTTCGGGTGTATAACCGGTTATCTATCCTGGTTCAGCCACTTCTAACGTCAAGGCCGAGAACGCTGGCATTCCCTTCGGGATTGGGCCTGCGGCATTCCCTTACGCTCCCGCGGGGTCCGGTCAGAGCCGGATGCTATGCAGATGGCATGTTTTATAGTCGATTGGAACAATTCTCACATACAGCTCAGATGCCTGCGGCATCCATAGCATTTTCTGTTTATCACATCGCTCGAGCAAGGATATTAGGGATTGGGCCTGCGGCATTCCCTATGCGCTTGCAGCGGGCTTGCTTAAGATCAAGGAATCGGAGGCTAAGCCTCCTTTTTTTGTGCTGCACTTTCACTTGTGAGCAAGCTCACAGTGAAGTGTGCACACAAAAAAATCGCGAGATTTTCATCTCGCGATTCCTTGGTCTTGCGGAGAGAGAGGGATTCGAACCCCCGAACCCTTTCAGGTCAACGGTTTTCAAGACCGCCGCATTCGACCACTCTGCCATCTCTCCAATTCCCTTTTGGGACTGCAAAAGTAGAAATAAATCTCTATTCTGCAAAAAAATATTTTACTATTTTTCAGAAAAGAACTTGTAATGGAATATAAGCAGGTAAAAAGCCCCTACTGTGATACACGAATCCGCGAAGTTGAAGATAGGTCTGAAGAAGACCAAACTCTCTCCACCTACCCATGGAACCCAGTCGGGCCAGGTGGTATCGATCAAAGGGAAGTAGAGCATATCCACCACTTTACCCAAGAAAAATGGGGCATAGCCTCCACCCTCAGGAAGAAATCCTCCAATCTGCATCATAGTGGATTCTCCGAAGAGGATACCATAAAACATACAATCGATTATATTCCCAAGGGCACCCACCATCACCATCATTATACCCACGCACACACCCATAGGTACCTGTTCATCCCTCTTGAGCAGTTTTCTCAGATAGATGAACATCACCACTACGAGGACAATTCTGAGGATGGTAAGGATGTATTTGCCTATACTCCCTCCGAATTCCATCCCGAATGCCATTCCGGGGTTCTCTATAAAAAGAATTTGGAACCAATCCCCAAGTACAGAGATTGATTCCCCTATAGTCATATTGGTCTTGACCAGGATTTTTGATACCTGGTCAATAACCAATAATATTGCCGCTATAATCGTTAATTTGTGACCTCTGCTGAGTGCCATCCCCTATCCATTATTTATTCATCCCCATCTTAGCCTCTACTGAAAGAGTGGCGTGAGGGACCAGTCTGAGTCTCTCTTTAGGGATAAGCTTCCCTGTCTCTCTACAGATGCCGTAGGTCTTATTCTCAATACGGATAAGAGCAGCTTCGAGTGATTGGATAAATTTTGCCTGTCTCTGAGCCAATTGTCCACTCTCCTCTTTTGACAATGCTGATGCACCCTCTTCCAATACTTTAAATGTAGGTGATGTATCCTCAGTGTCGTTGCTGGCACTGTGAGTTACAGCAGCTTTAAGGTGGGCATAGTCATCTTTAGCCTTTTCGAGTTTCTGAAGAATCAGTTCTTTAAACTCCTGAAGCTCTTCGTCGCTGTAGCGAACTTTTTCAAGAACTTGATCGCTGTTGTTACTAGTTGCCATGATATGTAAGTTTTATAGTTTAATATGTAAATATACGAAGTTTCTTTCAATAATACATATTAACTGGTTATTTATTTAATCTTTTTAAGGTCAATATTGATTGTGCCTTCATTCCATTCAACACCCTTACCATCTGCCAATCCCTCAACTAACTCTATTGAGAGTGCCAATGTCTGAGCACAAACATACTCTCTGAACATCTGCAAAGAGTCTGCCACTTCTTCTCTGGCTTCAATTTTAACCTCAATTTTATCGGTCACTTCGAAGTCACACTCTTTTCTGAGGTTCTGGATCCTGTTGATGAGTTCGCGGGCAGTACCCTCTTTTCTAAGCTCATCGGTGATGGTAACATCCAAGGCTAAAGTCAATCTGCCCTCGGTAGAAACCAACCATCCTGGCATATCCTCAGATGTGATTTCATAGTCAGCAGCCTCAAGAACCACATCACCTGAAGGCAATGAGAGTGTATATGCCTGCCCGGCAATGCCTGCTGCCTCAATGGCGCTGATAATCTCCTGCGACAGTTCGCCGAATGCTGCGGCAATCTCCTTCATCTGCTTGCCATACTTTTTGCCGAGTACCTTGAATACAGGTTTGATCTTCTTGGTGATAAGACCGGTAGTATCCTTGATAAACTCCACCTCTTTCACATTCACCTCACCCAAAACAAGGGATTTGATCTTCTCAAACTGCTCCTCGATCTTAGGATCAAGTACAGGGATAATCATCTTGGCAAGTGGCTGACGCACTTTGATATTGACCTTCCTGCGAAGGGCAAGCACCATAGATGAGCTCCTCTGTGCAAGTTCCATCCTCTCCTCAAGATCCTTGTCGATATATTTCTCTTCGTGTGAAGGCATCATCACGAAGTGAACAGACTCCTCAGTATGACGTCCCGATACTGCATTCAAATCTGCAAACAGTCTGTCCATATAGAATGGAGCGATAGGTGCAGCGAGCAATGCCACTGTCTCAAGAGCAGAGTAAAGTGTCTGGTAAGCCGCAAGCTTATCCTCGTTCATCTCACCGCCCCAGAATCTCTTGCGGTTCAACCTTACATACCAGTTGCTCAAGTGGTCACATACAAAGTCCTGGATCATACGGCCAGCAGTGGTCACATCGTAGTTCTCATAACACTCTTTCACATCCTTGATCAAGCTGTTCATGAGTGAAATGATCCATCTGTCGATCTCTGGCCTATTCTCCACAGGAACCTCAGCCGCCTTTGCATCAAAGCCATCCACATTGGCATAAAGTGCGAAGAATGAATATGTATTGTAAAGTGTTCCGAAGAATTTCCTGCGCATCTCATCCACACCGGCCTCGTCAAATTTGAGGTTATCCCAAGGCTGTGCATTGGTAAGCATATACCATCTCAATGAGTCTGCACCATATTGGTCAAGGGCTTTGAAAGGATCCACAGCATTGCCAAGTCTCTTGGACATCTTGTTTCCGTTCTTGTCAAGTACAAGACCATTTGACACTACTGTCTTATATGCGCACTTGTCGCTTACCATAGTATTGATAGCGTGGAGTGTGAAGAACCATCCGCGTGTCTGGTCCACACCCTCAGCGATAAAGTCTGCTGTCTGACCAAAAGCGGGATCACCAAGTTTCGCAAGACCCTCCTGTGCATAAGGCATGGCACCTGAGTCGAACCATACGTCGATAAGGTCAGTCTCTCTCACCATCTTCTTGCCCGAATCTGAAACCAGGAAGTAGTTGTCAACATATGGTCTGTGAAGGTCAATCTTGTCGTAATTCTCTTTTGTCATATCTGCAGGGTTATAACCCTTCTCTTTAAGAGGGTTATTGGCCATAAATCCTGCTGCTACAGATTTTTCAAGCTCTGCATAAAGCTCTGCTACTGATCCGATGCATTTCTCCTCGCTACCATCCTCACTTCTCCAGATAGGTAGAGGGGTACCCCAATATCTGCTTCGTGACAGGTTCCAATCCTGAAGATTCTCAAGCCATTTGCCGAAACGGCCGGTGCCTGTAGACTCCGGTTTCCACTGGATAGTCTTATTCAGTTCTACCATTCTTTGCTGAACAGCGGTAGTTCTGATGAACCACGAATCGAGAGGGTAATAAAGGATAGGTTTGTCAGTTCTCCAGCAGTGTGGATAGTTGTGGACATGTTTCTCGATCTTGAACGCCTTGTTCTCCTGCTTAAGCATCACGCAGATATCCACATCAAGTGTAGGGGTATCTTCGGTAGCCTCGCTATCATACGCATTCTTCACATATCTCCCTGAGAATGGACCATAAAGCTCTTCATCCACATTTGATTTTACAAAAGCGGGATCCATATCCTCAATGCGGTACATTCTTCCCGCCTTGTCCACCTGTGCTTGGCGTACACCCTGTGCATCCACAACTACCAATGGTGGAACACCAGCAGCTTTTGCCACTTTATTATCATCAGCACCGAATGTAGGTGCAATGTGCACGATACCTGTACCATCCTCAGTGGTAACATAATCACCAGGGATCACTTTGAAAGCACCTGCCTCAGGTTTTACCCAAGGGATAAGCTGCTTGTAAGACATCCCGCAAAGTTCAGGACCAAGCATTGGCTCACCTACCACCTCCCAAGGGACAAGTTTGTCACCCTGTTTGTAATCTGCCATTGCCACCTCTGCAGCTTTAGGGCTGAAGTGCGCATTCAAAAGAGGCTCAGCCACCACATAAAGTGCTGGGATGCCGGTATATGGATTAAATGATTTTACTGTAAGATATTTGATTTTTGGACCTACGCACAATGCAGTATTTGATGGGAGGGTCCAAGGGGTAGTGGTCCAGGCCAAGAAATAAACAGGGAGTTCGCCTGCTCTTGAGAAGAGCACCTCTGATTTCTCATCCCTCACCACCTCGAACTGTGCGACACAGGTGGTATCTTTCACATCACGGTAACAACCTGGCTGGTTAAGCTCGTGAGTACTCAAACCTGTACCTGCAGCCGGAGAATATGGCTGGATAGTATAGCCCTTGTAAAGGAGACCTTTGTCGTAAATCTTCTTAAGGAGATACCAAAGGGTCTCAATGTATCTGTTGTCATAGGTAATGTACGGATCATCCATATCTACCCAATAACCGATCTGCTCAGTAAGGGCCATCCACTCCTGAGTATATTTCATCACCTCCTTGCGGCAAGTGTCATTGTACTCTTCCACTGTGATGGTTTTACCTATATCATCTTTAGTTATGCCGAGCATTTTCTCCACGCCAAGCTCCACTGGCAAACCATGGGTATCCCAACCTGCCTTTCTCTCCACAAGATAACCGGTCTGGCTCTTGTACCTGCAAAATACATCCTTGATACTGCGCGCCATCACGTGGTGGATACCAGGCATACCGTTTGCCGAAGGGGGACCTTCAAAAAACACAAATTTAGGGCACCCTTTTCTTGCCTCAAGTGACTTGCCGAAGATATTGTTTTTCTTCCATTTATCTAGTACTGCACGATTTACATCGACTAGATCCAATCCTTTATACTCTGCGAACTTCATATGGTTATAAATTTTAACTTGCGAAGATACGAAAAGATAATTATATTTGAGAAAATTTGAGATTAGAACTATGAGCATTATAGATATTGTCATCCTTGTCCCTTTTGCATATGCACTTTATAAAGGGATCAAAAACGGATTTGTGGGACAGATTGCAGGGATTGGAGGAATTGTTCTGGGCATAGTACTCGGTTCCCGTTTTTCGGCACTCCTGTCCACATATATATCCCAATGGATCAATGCCTCTGAAGCTGTAGTCAAAATAATATCATTTGCAGCAATAATAATAGCAGTCATCCTTTTGGCTGCCATTCTCTCAAAAGCGATAGAAAAACTCTTCTCTCTGGTGATGCTCGGATGGCTCAACAAACTTCTCGGCATACTGCTCGCCTTTGCCGGCACAGCTTTGATTATCGGTGTTGTCATCTCACTGATCAGCTATGTCAACGAAACCTGGTTCACCATCATTCCCCAGGAGAAAATCGAAGAATCCCTATTCTATATGCCACTGAAGGAGTTCTCAGAGTGGATTTTCCCATATTTTAGAAATTTGTTCTCCATCTGACGGAGCCATTCCCGATTTCTATAATCCAGCATCAGAAGACATTTTTTACAAACTTTGAAAGTATTGTAAAAAACGTCGCATCATTTGTTGCCTCACCCCTAAGTTTGCCGTCAGAAAAAAGATCGGGCCATGGAGAAAATGAGGCGAGAGATACAGAATTCGGTACAGGGGATGCTTCCACCATCCAATCCCCTATTACGTAGCATTTACCTTATATCCCTCCCCTCTGCCATCCTGCTCTTCATAATTTTGATACTTATAACATTATGATGGGGAGAGCAATCAAAATACGTCAATTGGACAAACAGGACTGCGCAGCAGCCTGCCTGGCTTCCATATCCAACTACTATGGTCTGAGAATCCCCATTACCACCATACGGCACAAATGCGGAACAAATATAGAGGGGACAAACATAAAAGGGATTCTTGAGGCTGCTGGCTCTCTCAATCTGGAAGGCCACGCCTATAAATCTTCTTCACCTTGCTATACACTTAAAAACCTGTCGGGAATCCCTTCCCCCTCTATTCTTCATTTCAGAAACAGTCAAGGGTGGCTCCATTTTGTAGTCCTCTACAAAATAACCTCCACCCATCTCCACATAATGGACCCATCCGATGGGGAGATACACAAAATCACTGAGGATGAGTTCATAAATCTGTGGACAGGCTACCTTATCACCCTCAGACCCACCCCTGAATTCACTCGTGGAGACAGAACAACACCAGTCTGGAGAAGGTTGTACAGACTCCTCTCTCTACATAAAGATGAGATCATCCCATCCATCGCCGGCTCTGCAATATATGTCATACTGGGGCTGAGCCTCCCTCTCTATCTCCAGTTTGTCATCGACAAGGCGATTCCACAAAAGGATACCGCTGCTCTAATGACAAGCACTCTCATAGTCACCGCAATCATCCTCCTCTCCCTATTTATCGGGTACATAAGGAGCGAACTTATAATCAGAGGTGGCATAAAGATGGACGGAACCCTCATTATGGAGTACATAAAACAGATCTTCCACCTCCCTATTCCATTCCACAGGGGGAGGAGCACAGGGGAGATCCACTCCAGAATTGGGGACATATATAAAATAAGGGCATTTATATCGGGGAAGATGGCGATGCATTTCATCGCAGCCATAGCACTTGTCATCTCATTTGCCATCCTCTTCTCATTCTATTGGAAGCTGGCACTTCTGAGCCTCTCGTTTATCCCTGTATATGCCTTTTTATATTGCCTTGCATACAGAAAAAGCAAACGGGACAATAGAGAGATAATTGAAGCAGCAGCAGCTTTTGACTCATCTGCCATTGAGGCCATATCTGCCATAGATACGATAAAGAACTACTCTGCCGAACGGTTTTTCTACAGAAAGATAGAGGAAAAATATACCCTTCTGGGGCAGAACCTCTACAAAGGGGGGAGGCACAATGCCCAGTTCTCCACCCTTACCGATACAGTTACACATCTGTTGACGTTTGCTTTGATAATACTTGGTGCAAGTTCAGTATTTGCTGCAGAACTTACCACGGGGGAACTGGTATCATTCTACTCCATCTCCGGCTTCTTCACCTCCCCGGTAACTATCCTGATTGAAGGGACAAACGATCTCAACGAGGCCAGGATTGCCTCCCAGAGGGTATTTGAAATACTCGATATGGAGGGTGAAAACACAGAGGAGAAGTGTATCCCTATTCCAAAGGACCTCGAACCTGAGATACATTTCAAGGGGATATCCTACAAATACCCCGGAAAGAGGATGCTATTCAACAATCTCACATTTTCAGCTGAGAAAGGGAAAATCACCACCATTACCGGTAAAAATGGTAGCGGGAAAAGCACCCTGGCAGCCCTGCTGATGAGAAACTACACACCCGAAAACGGCCATATAAATGTAGGCAACCTGAATATAAACCTGTTCCACATCAATGAGTGGAGAAAATATATATCAATCATCCCACAACAGGAGAGTCTGTTTGACGGAAATGTTCTGGAAAATATTGTTGTTGGGGAAGAGATGCCGGATATCAGCAAAGTGATGGAGATATGCGAGTTGGTCGGGATGATTGATTTTATTGATTCCCTTCCCAGGGGTATGCTTACGCAGATAGGGGAAAAAGGGAAATTCCTGTCAGGTGGAGAGAGAATCAAGATATCTGTAGCCAGGGCTCTCTACAGGGACCCCAAAGTGCTCGTTATGGATGAAGTCACCTCCCATCTTGATGAGGTATCAGCGAAAAGGATATACACTCTGTGCAGAAAACTTGCCGACAACGGAATCACCGTCATCAATATCACCCACGACCGTAAGTTCCTGGAATATAGCGACTATATAGTAAATTTAGATAAATGTGATCACACACAGGTGAACAGCCGCACACCTTTATGTTGCGGCGACCTAACATAGAGAAGATTATGGAAGAGAAAAGTTTATTGAGAGGCCAATGGGTCGAAATTGACTCCCTGGAGGCAGAAGCTATCAAAGGTGGCATAGGGTTAGGTGACATCAAACGCCTTCTGAAGTTGATTGGTTCGTTTTTCAACTTCGCCCACGAATACTATGACGACTTCAAAAAGGGTTATGAAAATGGTTGGAACCTGTTTTAACTGGAGGAGATTGTATGGAAAACAGATATTTGACATTAGTGACAGAAGATGAACTTTACACTGTCTACGGCGGAAGATCAGAAGAACTTGCAGGCCTTGTAGAACTTATAGGGATGGGATTTGGTATCGTCGCCAAACTCATAGACAAGATAAGGTCTGCATTCAAGGATGCCCAGAAAGCACCTGCCCAATAGTTCATATGAAGAATATTGCCCCCATATCCCTGTGTATCATCCTTCTTCTATGCTCGTACACCCTGTCCGGACAAAAGGGATGGACTCTGGAAATGTGCATAGAGTATGGTCTGCAGAACAGTCTCGATGTTGAATCAACTAAGCTCCAATATAAACAGGGAGAAATCTCCCACATCGGATCCTATATGGAACTGCTTCCGGAGATTCAGCATCAGACAGGGTGGTCTATCCACCCACAACCACACCTCACCTCATATCTGGATATCTCCCTGGGAATATTCAATGGGATGGCTAAAATAAACAACATCAACCTTAAAAGCACATCCTTGGAAATGTATGGGCAGGAGATCAGACAAGCCAAATACGAGTTAAAAATCTCCATTACACAGGCATTTCTGGATCTTCTTATCGCACAGGAGATGGTAACGATGGGGGAAGAGAGCTACAAAGGGATTCGGGAGCAATATATAAAATCGGAAGCACTGTTCAGGGGTGGGAGGATAACACACTCCTCACTGCTTGAAATAGGGTCTCAGAAATCTTCGGAGTGGGCCAAATTGGTTGAGTACCGCAGTACACTTTCATATCGGCTCTTACATCTCAAACAATTGATCAATTTTCCCTACTCTGAAGATTTGTTTATTGTACCGGACCACTATATGGTGACAGATGCAGAGGTGCCGGCTCTGAATGTAGAGGAGATTTTCACCAAGGCAACAGAACTGCCATACATAACAATAGCCAAACTTGATATCCTCAGGGAAAAATACTCTGCAAAGATTCTTTACGGCGGTGCCATGCCACTCCTGTCCTTCAACATGAGTATTGATATTCCCAATAGGATGAGCACATTAGGATTTCACATCACCCTTCCCATCTTCAACAGAGGTACCTTGCTTACTGAGATAAGGAACACCAATCTGAATATAAAACACAGAGAACTGGAGCTGGAAAAAAGGTACCTTAATCTTTACCGGGAAATCGACATGGCCACCCTTCAAGCCCGCGCCTGCTACGAACAATATACAGCATCACTGGATCAGGTATCGGCGATGGAAGAGTCATTCAAATATGCACAAAAGGAGTTTGACCTCGGCCTGCTCACCCCTTTTGATTACAATTACACCAGAAACCAGTTGCTCAAAGCACGTTCGGAGTCGATACAGGCCAAATACAAATATTTATTCCAGCTGAAAATAATTGATTATTACCAAGGTGAGACAGAGTAAAAAAAGGTGGAGCAAAAAGTGGTTCTGGATAGCAGCGGCAGTGGTGATTCTCCTCTCTGCACTACTTTCAGGGGATGAAGTCGTGGAGGTCTCTGTCACAAAACCTGAAATCGGTTCAATCTCTGTAAATGTTCCGGCCAACGGAAAAATCCGTCCTGTAACCGAGATAAAGATCGCACCGGACATCTCTGGAGAGATAATAGAGATATTTTGTCAGGAAGGTGACTATGTCACCAAAGGGGAACTTCTGATTAAAATAAAACAGGACACATACATATCTGTCCTGGAACAAGCCCAAGGTGTGCTCAATGCCTCTAAAGCCCAATACCGCCAGCAACAGGCTATCCTGCACAAAGAGGAGCTCTCTTTTGAGAGGAGCAGAGGACTTTTCAATGAGAAGGCTATATCCCAGAGTGAGTATGAAGAGTCCCAGTTACAACTCTCAATAGCTAAAAGCGCACTTGAAACGGCAGAGTTCAATGTTCAGAGTGCCATCGCCTCAGTTAAGGAGGCAGAAGAGAATCTGTCTAAGACCTCCATATATGCCCCCATGAGCGGAACAATATCAAGACTCTCTGTGGAGAAGGGTGAGAGGGTCGTGGGTACTTTCCAGATGGCCGGTACGGAGATGCTGAGGATATCTGATTTTTCACAAATGGAAGCAGTGGTAGAGGTGAATGAAAACGACATAGTAAATGTGGAGATGGGCGACACAGCAGTCATAGAGGTGGATGCCATCAAATGGAGAGATTTCAAAGGTATAGTGACGAAAGTTTCAAACTCAGCATCAAACACTGGCTACACATCCAGACAAATATCGTCATTTGAGGTAAAAATACTGATACTGGACCCCATAATGGAACTCAGACCCGGGATGTCTGCAACAGCTTCTGTAGAAACGGAAAAAAAAGAGGGGATTATTACTATCCCACTTGGATGTATAAATGCAAATGGTTGTATATTTGTAGTCGGAAATGATGGTGAAACCGTAAATGAACGCCACATATCCACCGGCTTGCAAGATATAAACAAAATTGAGGTAGTAAGTGGGGTATCACCCGATGAAGAGGTGGTTGTCTCCCCTTATGAGGCCATCAACAAGAGACTGACCGACAATGGAAAAATTTTTATTGATAGAGACCAGCACTGATGCCTGCTCTGTAGCACTGGCTGAAGGTGACAGAATAATTGCATCAGATTTCATTCAGGAGTTCAAGGCTCACGCCAAACGTCTTGTCCCTATGATTGAAGCTCTTCTCCAGAAAACAGATACCACTCTGGACCAGTGTTGTGCTGTCTCTGTAAGTGAAGGTCCCGGTTCTTACACAGGTCTGCGAGTAGGGGTATCTTCTGCCAAAGGAATATGCTACGGAGCCGGAATCCCATTGCTCGGAGTCCCTACCCTCGATGTACTTGCCCAAATGGGGTTAGAGAAGGCCACTTGCAGCAATGCGGTCATTGTCCCTATGCTGGATGCGAGGAGAATGGAGGTATATTGTGCACAATACAATGCCAATGGAGAGAGAATCTCAGAAATAAAAGCAGAAATTCTCGATGAAAACAGCTTTGAGGTGCTGTTCCAAGAGTATGACCAGGTCATCTTCGTCGGTGATGGTGCAGGGAAATTCCGCAGCTGTCTGAATGAATCAAAGCTCGAAAAAGCCACTATCGTTGAGTGCAGACCTGATGCCAAATATATGCTCACCCCCACCCTCGATATGTGGAATAAAAAAGAGTTCAAAGACATTGCGTACTTTGAACCCTTCTATCTTAAGGACTTCGTAGCCGGAGTCAGCAAAAAATCACTTATCTGACAAGTCTTGCCACTGCTTTCTCAAGTTTGGCAGGATCAAAAAGATCTTTCTCTACGATATCGCCATTCTTGTCAATGATGAACAATGCAGGAATTTTCTTGATATTGTACAAATCCAGTGTCCTTGAAACATTGCCAGGGTCACATACACTTACCCACTCGATACCTTGATCCTTTATCTGTGTTGCCCAAGCAGTCTTGTCCATATCTGCACACACCTGATATATGGCAAGTCCTTTATTTTTGTACTTGTCGTAGATCTGTTTAAGTTCAGCATTGAAAACTTTGTGGGTAGGCTCCAATGTAGACCAGAAAGAGAGTATGATGACATTTCCATCCAACTCTGAAAGGTTACGAACTTTTGCATTCTGGTCATAAAGGCTGATATCGGGATAGCTCAGCTCTTGAATATCGTTCACTTTATTTCCAAAACCGATATATCTCTCCCTCTGTTTGATATCATCTGCAAGTGAGGTGACATACGGAGATTGTGGATATGCTACACTTAGGGACTCATATACAGTCTTGAAGATAAACACATCGTTTACATCTCCGAAGAGTGGAAGTTCAGGAGAGAGTCTCTGATACATTACAGGGATTACTGTAATCGATTTTGGGTTGTCGTAAAGATACCTTGTGGCGTTCTGTTTATGTTTGATAAAGAGTTTGCCCAACTCCCTTGTTGCCTCCTGAACCCCTTTCTGGTCATTTGCGGTCTGGGCACTTACAAGGGCATCGGCCAACGCTTGTACCTCTTTAAGAACCTGGGTATTGGTCTTCTCCACTTCAGCATATCTCGAAGCCTCTTCCGAACCCTCAACTGAAGAGACACCATCTTTCAATGTAGCTGAAACAGTCAATTTATCACCTGCCTGAAGTACCAGTGAAGTGAACTTATTGTCACCTGCATAGAAGTAATAGAAGTCAGGTGCGCCAGGTGTACAAGTGGTCTCAAATGAGAACTTCTGCCCCTTTACATAAAGGGTATCCACTGTATAAACTCTGTTTATGGCTAGTTTTGTAACAATTACCTCAGTACTGTCGGCTGCATCAGGGATATTGAAAACCACTTTTGCTGAGTTTTTGGGTGCACATGAAGCCAAAGCCAACACTGCGATCAATGTATATACTACTCTTTTCATTGCTTATTCAAATGATGATGATATTTTTTCTGCTATTTCTTTAAATGTCTCTGGTGTAAGGGAGAGTTTCTCTTTTCTGAAGTCCATATCCCCCTCACTCTGCATAGGTACCAGATGGATATGTGCATGAGGCACCTCCATCCCAAGTACAGCAACACCTACCCTTTTGCAAGGGATAGATTTTTTTATAGCAGCTGCTACCCTTTTTGCAAAAAGGAACAGTTCCTTATACTCTTGGTCTTCAATATCAAAGATATAATCTATCTCTTTCTTGGGGATAATGAGCGTATGTCCCTGCGCCAATGGACTTATATCCAGGAAGGCATAGAACTTGTCACTCTCCGCCACTTTATAGGATGGGATCTCCCCATTCACTATTCTGGTAAAGATTGATGCCATAAGTTATTAGATTGAGATGTCCAACACTTCAAATTTCAACACACCCGAAGGTACTACCACCTCTACCACATCACCTTTCTTTCTCCCTATAAGGGCCTTTCCGATAGGAGTTGCTGCGGCAAGTTTACCCTCTCTGAAATTGGCTTCACTTTCACCTACTAGGGTATACTCTACCACAGTATTGTTTACAAGGTTTTTCAGCTTCACTTTGTTGAGCATCTGTATCTGTTCAGTATTGATGCGTGATTCATCTATCACCCTTGCATTGGCAATAGTATTTTCGAGTTTTGAAATTTTCAATTCCAACAGACCTTGTGCCTCTTTTGCTGCGTCATACTCAGCATTCTCAGAGAGGTCACCCTTATCTCTTGCCTCTGCAATCTGTTTTGATATAACAGGTCTCTGTGCAATCAATTGGGCCAATTCAGCTTTCAGTTTATCCAACCCTTCAGCCGTAACATAATGAATTTCAGACATAATATTTAGTTTATCTTTATTTCTGTTAATACTCTTTATATTTTGGGCTCATCACCTCTGAATAGATGATAAGCTTCCTTTTTTCCTCTTTTGACATCCCGCTCCCCATTTTCACACTGTTTTCCACCTCTGCCTCTTTCACTTTTTTCTCAGATTCTTTTACAGGGTCCACCCTCACTTTCATCTCAGGGGCCTTGTAAACCTCTCTGAATATCTCCTCAGATTCTCCGACAGAGTCCTCTTCCGGCAACTCATCCATACCAAGTCCGGACAAAAACTCCTCAAGTTCATCGTGGGCTTTTCTGGCAGCGTCATCCTTCTTCCTCTTATTGCCAAAAATTATCGGCAAAATGAAGAAAGCCGCCATTGCCACAATAGTTATCCAAGAGTCACCCATAGATTCTAATATTGTTTTACCGACTCTTTGTCTTTGGTTATCTGATTCTTCAACTCATCCAGCGATGCGAATTTCCTCTCATCCCTGATTTTTGAGACAAACTCAATGCTCATCTCCAAACCATATATATCCTCATCAAAATCGAGAATATGGGTCTCTATAGTCCTGCTCTGATTCTCCCCTACTGTCGGTCTGTTACCGATGTTACATATCCCTTTGAACTTTTTACCCAGTACATTTACATCCACCAGATAGACACCATTCCCGGGGACAAGTTTCAATGGTTCGTAGAGCTCCATATTTGCAGTAGGGAAACCTATGGTCCTCCCCAACTGCTTCCCTGAGACAACTACCCCATGCAAACGGTATTTGTATCCAAGCAGATCTGATGCACCACTCACATCACCACATTGGAGCGCCCCCCTTATTTTGGTGGAGCTTACCATTTTGTCACCACAATGAAATTCATCCACTCTGATGGTCTCTATCCCCAAAGAGGCAGCAATATCCCTCATCTGGTCCTGAGTCTGCAAAGAGGAGTTCCCCAGTCTGTGGTCATAACCTATGACCAATGTGGAGACATTGTACATTTTGATAAGGTACTCCTCCATAAACTCACGAGTGGAGAGTTTGCTGAACTCTCGGGAGAAATTGACGACATGAAAGTCGTCAATTCCCAATGAGAGTATCCTTTCCCTCTTCTCTTCGAGGGTATTCAAAAGTCTTAGTGAATGTGCATCCTGCTGCAACACGGTTCTAGGATGGGGCCAGAAAGTGATCACAGCACACCCCATCTGTCTCTCGGCAGCAATCCTTTTGAGACTGTCGAGTACAGCGCGATGCCCGTAATGCACCCCATCAAAGAAACCTGTAGCCGCTACAACCATCTTACAAGTTCAAAATCCTGACGGTGAGGAAGTTTTTCGCTCTTGGCAAAGATTCTGCCCGCAATCTGGTAAGCACCGGTAGATGTAGGGAGAATGTTTGCTTTATAGGTAGCTACTCCGTCCTCAAAGCTGTCTAATTCAAATGAGAACTGACCCTCTTTCACATATCTTCCCTTTGCATTCTGCTTAGCATATACAAGTTCGATACCGATATCCTTAGGATCCATATCACCTACAAATACTTTAATGCAGGAGTTGACCTCTTTACCAAGAAGCAACTGCTCCTTTGCATCACTCATAAAGTCGGTCTCGCGAATCTCAAGCTGCTCCCATCCTTTACGCATTTTCCTCTTCCAAAGAGCAATCTCCCTTGCCTCCTGATAATCTGAAGCGATGAGTCTTGAACTCCTCTCGTATAGAGGATTGTAGTATTTGTCAATATAGTCGTTGAACATTCTGTTGGTAGTGAAGTTGCATGCCACCTGAGCCACACAGTTCTTGATAATCTTGATCCAGTCCACAGGAAGACCTGTCATAGGATTCACATCATAGTATGTAGGTGCAATCTCATTCTCTATGATATTGTAGATTGTAGCAGCATCAAGCTCATCCTGGAAATTCTGGTTGTCGTAGGTTCTCTCCTGAGGAAGTGCCCAACCGGCACCCTCTTTGTAACCCTCTACCCACCATCCGTCAAGTACAGAGAAGTGCATAACACCGTTCATTGCAGCTTTCTCTCCTGATGTACCTGAAGCCTCAAGAGGTCTTGTAGGGTTATTCATCCATACGTCCACACCTTGAACAAGATATTTTGCAATGTTGATGTCGTAGTTAGGTACGAATACGATCTTGCCGATGAACTGAGGCATCTTTGAGATATCCACAATCTTCTTGATCAAATCGCTACCAGCCTTATCTGCAGGGTGTGCTTTACCGGCAAACAGGAACTGGACAGGTCTCTTAGGGTTATTTACAATAGCTGAGAGTCTGTCAAGGTCCTTGAAGAGCAGGTGTGCCCTCTTGTATGTAGCGAAACGGCGTGCGAAACCGATGGTAAGTATATCGTCTCTGAGTGTATTCTTTATCTCCACAATATGTTGTGGTGAGTAGTGGCTTGAAACAGTAGGGTTAGAGAGCTGTTTCTTCACTGCCTTGATAAGTCTCTGACGTAGTTCCTGACGGATGCTCCAAACCTCTGAATCCTTTACATCATAGATACCATTGAAGCACTCCTTGTCATATTTGTGGGTCTTGAAGTCATCACCGAATACCCTTGCGTGAACCTCTTTCCACTGTGGAGCTGTCCAGGTAGGATAGTGTACACCATTTGTCACATAACCCACGTGGTTCTCCTCAGGAAGGTAACCTGGCCACATGCTTGCGAGGATATCCTGGCTCACCTTACCGTGCAGCCAGCTCACACCATTCACCTCCTGTGAGATGTTGCATGCAAGGTTGCTCATAGAGAATTTCTCATTCTGGTCATAAGGGTTATTCTTACCCAAAGCCATCAATGCTGTCCAGTCAATTTTAAGTCTCTCAGGATAGTGTGAGATATATTTTCTCAAAAGATCCTCCTGGAATGCATCGTGTCCTGCAGGTACAGGGGTGTGGGTAGTAAAGAGAGAAGATGATCTTACCACCTCCAATGCCTCATCGTAAGAGAGGTGATCCTCATTGATATACTCACGTAGTCTCTCCAGACCTGTGAATGCCGCGTGCCCCTCATTGCAGTGGTAAACATCAGCTTTGATACCCAATGCTCTGAGTGCCCTTATACCGCCGACACCCAGGAGAAGCTCCTGTTTTAGACGGTTCTCCCAGTCTCCACCATACAAGTGATAAGTCACCTGACGGTCCTCAGGAAGGTTTGCCTCATAGTCTGTATCCAGAAGATAAAGTTCTGTTCTACCTACATCCACTCTCCAAAGTCGTGCATAGATATTTCTGCCCGGGAAAGCTACAGAGATGGTAACCCATTTATCCTCAGCGTCTCTGACAGGAACAGCAGGAATTTTCATAAAGTCCTGTGGCTCATAGTCCGCAATCTGGTCACCATAACCTGAAAGTTTCTGGTTGAAATAACCATATCTGTAAAGGAGACCGATACCTGTCATATTCACATTAAGGTCACTTGACTCCTTGAGGTAGTCACCAGCGAGGATACCAAGACCACCTGAGTAGATCTTAAGTGAGGCATCCAGACCATACTCCATACAGAAATATGCTATAGAGGCACCTTCACGGTGGTTCTTCATCTCCATATATTCATTGAAAGACTCTGCAACCCTATCCAATTGGCGTACAAATTTCTCATTCTTCTCCAATTGTTTGTACTGCTCATATGACAAATGGTCAAGCAACGCTATAGGGTTACGACCAAGTGCAATCCACAACTCCTTGTCAATACTTTTAAACAAATCCATCGCTTCCTGATTCCAGCACCACCAAAGGTTCTTAGAGATGATATCAAGATACTTCAATCTCTCAGGAATGTTCCTTGTCACCAAAACTCTGTTCCAGGAAGGATTTCCAACTTCAATTTTCTTATACGTCATACTTTTATTATTAATTTTTTCAGGGAATTTCCCTTTTCTTTCTATAACTCTTTCTATTGCCAGAGAGTATGCCTCCCTGTAAAATTTCAGGTTGTTTTTCCACAATGCTATCTCAGATACAGATTTTGCATTGGACCTATAGCTCTTCTCCCCCTTTTCATCAAGGGTTGCCATCTCAAGAATCTTGGCACTTACACCCTCTACCACCTCATCATAGTTGGACTCATTTCTCTCAAGAACCGAAATCCCGGGATGCTCCTTGGTGTAGTACTCATTTACCCACAAGCCAAAACCTGCAAGCGTTGTGGTCACAGTTGGCACCTTAAATGCCAGAGACTCAAGCGGAGTATATCCCCAAGGCTCATAATATGATGGGAATACTGACAGATCAAGTCCGCTGAGAAGCTGGTAGTAAGGGAGGTTGAAAACTCCATCATTGCCGTTCAGATATGAAGGGATAAAGAGGAGTTTCACTTTCCTGTTTGTGCGGTTATTTAGGCCAAGGGCCCCCATTCTGCACAGCACGGGATCATTTTCAGGATACTGAAGGTTATGAGATGTATGAGTGGTGTAATCACCCTCTTTTCCATTGAGTTTGGCCACCAGTTCCTTGTCATATCCGTTGATTCCAGCCGGAACCAGTACAAAGCCCAAAACAGTTCTCCCTTCGTATGAGGATGACTCCACTTTTGCAAGTGAATCTACAAATATGTCAATACCTTTGTTCTTATATTCATACCTGCCACCGATACCTACAAGGAGAGGATTGGTGAAAGTCTCACCAGTCATAGCCTGAGCCACCTCTATAAGTTTGGCCCTACCCTCTTTCTGGTATTTCACAAACTCCTTAGCCTCAGGGACAATGGTATCCTCGAAACCGTTTGGTGTCACCAGATCCACATCCTTGCTCAGGAAGCGGGAACACTCCTTCGCTGTAAGGTCGCTCACAGTGGTAAATACATCCGCATTGTGTGCTGCACACTTCTCCAATGAGTGCTTTGCAGCCACATTAAGCTCTCTCGCCTTCTCGTCACCATTGACCACATCAATCACATCATAGAGCTTGATATTGTTGTATGCCAGGCTGCGTCCCAATGTGGTGGCATGGGTAGTAAATACAGTTGCCACAGGGAGCGGTGTCTGCTTGAGGTACAATACACCAGCACCTGTCATCCACTCGTGGAACTGTGCCAGAACTTTCTGGCTTGGAAGAAGGTTGAAGTTTATAAAGCTCTCTATAACTCTACCCGCAGCATAACCGAATAGAGCCGATTCTACATAATCCCAGCCACCACTCAATGAATCCAGGCCATATTTCTCCCAGAACTCTTTAAGAATCTCATTCTTGTTGGTGATGTATTGGGTAAAATCTACTAAAAACGCTATTGGTCTCCCCTTGACATTCCATCTTCCGACCCTCACCCTGATACCCTCCTGGGCAGCAGAGACTCTCCACGTTCTGAAAAGAAGCGGATCTTCAGTAAATTCGGGGTTCTGGGTTGTATCCATCCAGACATCGGGTCCAATGAAGATCTGCTCTTCATTGACACCCTCTGCCATACCTATGGATTTGGTAGCAATTACGGTATGGATTCCCCCCACCTTATTGCATACCTCCCAACTCACCTCGAACAAATAGTCGGGGCTGATCAAATTCTTTTGTCCCATAAAAAGATTAAATTATCCGTTTATCCCAGTCTTAGCTTTCTCTCAATGCGGATAATCAAATCACTCAAAACATTCATATAGTTGATGAATGCCTCATATGGAGTATCATAAGGATTGAAATATGTGTGTACTGCTCCATCAGAGAAGAACTTGGTGCACATATAGTAGAAGTGGTCACTCTCCTGAAGCTTCATATAATCCTTGGTAATTTTGTCATCCTGAAGTGCCAGAACACGGTCGCTCAAATCATACAACTTGCTGAAAGCCTCATTTTGAAGCTCATTGCCCAACCACGCAGAAGTATCTCTCTCCTCGTCTGCCCAAGAGATTGAGAATGGAACATTGATAGGAGATACTGCGTCGTGTTTCTTGATAGCCTCTGAAGGGGTCACGAACTCTACATTTGCTTTGTCCAGAAGAGCCTCTGGAAGTGCCCTCATAAAGTCAAATATGCCGCTGGCTGCACTCTGGTGCTCACCGAATGTCTCATAGTCCATGAAGAGGTTGATAATCTCATCCTTAGATGCCTGATCAGCTACCCAAGAGGCAAATTTGTCGGTATCCAATGGCCACTCGCTCCAACCCTGGTTTGAGAATCTGAATGCGATATCATCACTCAAAGTGAAGTTTCTCAAAAGGACTTTCATCTTTGGATTGTTGGCATTTGAATAGACATAGTTTGGTGATTTCCAACCAAGAATATGTTTTGCACCCTCTGTAAGGATACCTTTGAAGCCCATTTTAGCCACCATCTCACCTATCTCATCAGAGTAGATAAGCTCAGTGTTTCTGAAGCATTTTGGTTTCTTGCCGAAGTGTTTCTCCACAAGTTTGCTGTGAAGTTCCACCTGTTTCTTGAACTCATCTTTTGATACCAAAGATGCAAGTGTATGGGTATAAGTCTCAGCAAGGAACTCGACACAACCTGTAGCTGCAAGGGCCTTGAAGCTGTCCAATACCTCTGGAGCATATTTCTCAAACTGCTCGATGGCAGAACCTGAGATTGAATAAGCAATCTTGAAAGATTTGCCGAGCTTGTTGATATTCTCAAGCATAATGGCATTCATAGGGAGATAGCATTTCTCTGCCACTCTCCTTACGATTGTTCTGTTTGAGAAATCGTCGAAATAGTGTGAATCTTTTCCGATGTCGAAGAATCTGTATTGTCTTAGACGATCAGGCTGGTGTACCTGGAAGTACAAACAAATTGAAGGTTTCATATGTTGTAATTTTTATTTCAATGTTGATTCATAAATATGTTTCATCTTGGCTGCTGCGTGATCCCATTTGAGGGCATTCACCTCATCATAGCCCTTCTCGGCAGCTGTATGTGCCAATGCAGGATATCTCAGCAGGCCATACATAGCGTCTGCCAATGCATCCACATCCCAGAAGTCCACCTTGATGGAGTACTTCAGAACTTCAGCCACACCCGACTGTTTTGAGATGATGGTAGGGACACCGGTAATCATCGCCTCAAGTGGAGAAATACCGAAAGGCTCTGATACAGAAGGCATCACATACACATCTGAGTATGCAAACATCTTCTGTACGTCAGCACCCCTGAGGAATCCGGTAAAGTGGAATCTGTCAGAGATTCCGAGTTTGGCCACCTGCCTGATACTGCGGTTGAGAAGGTCACCGCTACCTGCCATTACGAAACGGGCATCAGGGCATTTCTTAAGCACCTTATATGCCGCTTCGATGAAATACTCCGGACCTTTCTGGAAGGTGATACGGCCAAGGAATGTGATCACTTTCTCATCTACACTCCTCTCCACAACCATCTGTTTCCTGTCTGCAAAGTCCACAGCGTTGTGCACTGTAAACACTTTGTCAGGATTGATGCCATATTTATTGACTACAATATTGCGGGTAAGGTTACTTACAGTGATAACTCTGTCTGCCTCCCTCATACCCATCTGTTCGATGGCAAATACCTGTGTATTCACATTTTCACCTGTTCTGTCAAACTCAGTGGCGTGAACGTGGATAACAAGAGGTTTGCCTGAAATTCTCTTGGCAGCAATACCGGCCATATAGGTAAGCCAGTCGTGAGCGTGGATTACATCGAACTCATCCTGGTGCTGGGCAGCTATCTCACCACCCACCATAGCATACCTTGAAATCTCTTCCATAAGGTTTGTGCCATACTTGCCGGAGAATTTATATTTCTGTTTGAAATTTACCTTAAAATCTTCAATCTGGGATTTCTGGTCCTTTGATGACATCTCTGTGAACTTCACAGGGTCCATATAAGGGACCATATTTGTCCCTACGCGAAGGAACTGGACTCTCTCCAGAAACTCCTTCGGATTCTTTACAACATCGCTAACTTCGACGTCGCTTGCATTAAGAATTCTGGTGTAGGTCTGGTCTTCATCACCTGAAGCTGAAGGCATTACGAACAATGTCTCCACTCCGTTGTTTGCCAAACCCTTGACAATACCGTAGCAAGCTGTTCCGAGACCACCTGCAATATGGGGAGGAAACTCCCAACCAAACATAAGTACTCTCATAACCTAGTCGTTTTTAAATTTAGCAATTAAATATTTTGCCCTCAACACCTCTGACACAGCGCCTGTGTGGCAGATAGCTCCGTGAGGCACATATTCAGGGTCACCATTGTAAAGCTCAGCGATGGAACCGATACCGTGAACAGTCATATCATCAGCATATGCATCCACAAGTTCCTCAGCTTTTGAAAGCGCAGCACCGCCAAACAGTTTCAACGATGCCTCGATATAGAAACCGATCATCCAAGGACGGGTACAACCCTGATGGTGTGCATGGTCCCTCTGATCCTGGTTACCTTCATATACACCTTTATAAAGAGGGTTCTTTGGTGAAAGGGTTCTCAATCCTCTTGAGGTGAGAAGCTCCCTCTGGATACTTCTCAATATATTTGCCTTGACCTCATCATTGATTGGAGAGTATTCAAGGGCGCAGGCAAACAACTGGTTTGGCCTTGTAAATTTGTTCTGGCCCATTTCATCCACATAGTCAGCAAGATGTGCCCTCTCCTCTACCCAGAACATATTGTAGAAATTCCTCTCTATCTTCTCCTTTACATCCATCCAGGCATAAACAGCCTTACCGCCTTTGCCATATTTGGTCTCATTCTCGACAAGATAGCAAAGTGCATTGTACCAAAGGGCATTGGTCTCTACCTGATAACCGCCACGCTCTGCAATAGGGAGGCTGTTTGAGCCGTATGCGTTCATCCAGCTCAATGCCACACCGTTCATCTTGGTCCATAGCATACCGTTATCCTTGTTCAGACTTACACCCATTCTGCCACCCTCGATAAAGCTGTCTGCAATCTTCTTGAGGATAGCTTTGAATTTGTCCCAAGCACCCTGGGCATCACCTGTAAATGCAGCATATTGCTGTGCTACCCAGAACATCCACAGTGCAGCCTCTACCTGGCGTGAACCATTGTAAAGCTGGTTTGAATATATTTTTACAGCAGTCTTGAGAATCTTATCAAATGTTGCCACATCCCCATCATCGAACAATGTGAGGCCAGGAAGCGAGATAAGTGTCTCCCTGAGACCCTTGCTCTCCCAAGAGTAGCCGGACAAAATCTCTGTACCCTTAGGGGTCTTCACGATGAAGTCCTTGGCAGCTATTCTCAGACAAGAGTCGTAGTCTGATCTGCTTGGAGCATTCTTCACCTCTTTGTCATACTGTCTCTTCAGACCTTTAGTGGAGATTTCAGAAGTTGAAACTGAAAGGATGATAGACTCACCTGCTGCGATAGGCATCTCAAATACACCAGGAACAAACAAATCCTCCTTGTATTCGAATCCGCGTCTCTGCTCATCGCTGTATACTACATCCTTATACCAGTCAGGATTATGGAAATAATCGTTCTCCTTGCTCAACTGAAGGTGGAGTGTAGGGAACCCTTCATACATTTTGAAGCTTGCACCATTGTCTACGATTCCGTAGTTTGCAGATGCTTCAGGGTTCTGCTGTGTAAGTGTATGGACCTCCCTGAAAGCCATAAAAGGTTTCAGACGGAGATATGTCTCTGAATGGGCTTGAACCAGGGTATATTTGATAAGCAGCTGCTCTTTGCCTTTAACGAAAATCATCGATTTTCTGAAGATCATGCCACCAACCCTGTATTCTATTGTGCACTCCTTGTCAAACTGGAAGTCCACAATATATTTATGGCCTCTTGGCTCATAAATTTTACCGTAGCTTCTGATTCCAAGGTTAAACTCTTTATCATGTTGAATCAGTGTCTCATCAACTGATGAAAGAAGAATGTGGTTTACTCCACCGAACTCCTCGATGGGCATTACAAACAATCCGTGGTACTTTCTGGTGTTGCAACCTACGATAGTGGTATTGCAGTAGCCACCTGTTCCATTGGCCAGTACCACCTCTCTTGGCAACGAGTACTCTAGATTAACTAGTTCCTCTTGATTAAATTTTAAATAAGACATTTGATATATCGATATTATCTAATTTTCTCCAATACCATAGCACTTCTGCTCGGAAGATACAAAGAAAGTTTGTCACCTCCATCCTTCCTTAAGGTATAGTGGTGAACACTCTCATCTATCCTGCCGAACCCGTCATAGGCTTCAGCATCCGAACTTAATGCTACGCGATACTCTCCGGATGGGGCGCAGAATTCAAAATCTGAGAAGGAGTGTACCGAATTAAAATTGAGCGCAAAGATAAATCTTCCTCTCGCAAAAATCAAAACTTTTTGTGAATCTGAAACATATAATTGCATAGGGGATTGTCTGAGGACATTTCCACCCTTTATAAGATGGATCATATCCCTGTCAAAATCTACCAGCGCCTTGAACCTGAGTTCCGGGTCATCCTTAAGGCTCCACTGCCTCCTGGCATGCTTATGGGACCAGTTATTCCCCTCTCTTGGGAAATCGATCCACTCCGGATGTCCGAACTCATTGCCCATAAATGTAAGATAACCGTCCCCGGCAGTAGCCACCGTTACAAGCCTTATCATCTTGTGCAGCGCTATCCCCCTCTCGACTATAGGATTTTTGGAAGCCTTATCCATACTGAAATACATCTCCTTGTCTATAAGTCTGAAGATGACGGTCTTGTCTCCTACCATCGCCTGGTCATGACACTCCACATAACTGATGGTCTTCTCATCCTTCCTCTTGTTGGTGAGCTCATAGTACATGCCACCCATACTCCAGTCCTCCTCACGCACATCCTTTATCCATTTGATCCAATTGTCAGGGACACCCATACTCATTCTGTAATCAAACCCCCAGCCACACTGTGAGATAGGGGCAGCCAGCCCGGGCATACCGCTCATCTCTTCGGCAATGGTAAATGCATCACTCCTGAGCTCCTTTACCAGAATATTGGCCAGACCGAGATATACGAGGGCATCCACATCCTGGCCACCGTCATAATATGCATCATATGAGCAGAAATCTCTCCCCAATCCATGATCATAGTAAAGCATGCTTGTCACCCCGTCAAAACGGAAACCGTCCAGATGATACTCCTCCATCCAGAATTTCAGGTTAGACAGCAGAAAATGGATCACCGCATCCTTACCATAGTCAAAACATCTCGAATCCCAGGCCGGATGCTTGCCCCTCTCCCCAGGATGGAAATAGAGATCCTCGCTACCGTCAAACCTGCTCAACCCCTCCACCTCATTTGACACTGCATGCGAATGGACCACGTCCATAATTACTGCGATACCGTAACCGTGGGCCTCATCCACCAGCTGTTTGAACTCATCAGGCGTTCCGAAACGGGAACTGACAGCAAAGAAATTGGCTACCTGATAACCAAAAGAGCCGTAATAAGGGTGCTCCTGGAGGGCCATGATCTGTATTGTATTGTACCCAAGCTCCGCAATGTACGGAAGGACATTCTCCCTGAACTCATTGAAGGTACCGACTTTCTCCTCCTCTACCCCCATACCGATATGCACTTCATAAATAAGGGGATTCTTGAACGTCCTGGAATATTTCTTTTTCCATCTGTACTTCTTGTCCGGATTCCATACCTGCGCAGAAAAACTTTTGGTTTGCTCATCCTGCACACACCTCACAGCATATGCCGGAAGCCGCTCTCCTGAACCGCCCGGCCACTCCATGATATATTTGTACAGCATCCCATGCTTGAGTTCCTTCTCCGGTATCCTCAACTCCCAATTTCCCCCATCAATCCTTCTGAAAGCATACCTTCCGTCCTTCTCCCAGGAGCTGTGCTCACCTACCATATAAATGGCAGTGGCATTGGGAGCCCACTCCCTCATAACCCACTCTTTCCCCTCCTTATGAAGCATATAATAAAGGTGGTTGTTGGCAGAGGATGAGATGGAGCCATCCTTGCCTGTAAGGTCCTGCCTTTTATTAATCAGCTTCTGATATCTGTCGGTAATAACCCTCTTGAAGGGCATCAAATAAGAATCTGAATCAAAAATCATATCGCAATAGTATATTAAATCTCAAATCATTAAGTACAACTCCCGACTGCAGCCCCTTCTGGCCACAGATGGCTTCAGCCCCCACTATTCCATGTTTCAGTATATTTCTCAAATAGTTGACAGCGAAGTATTGCCCGCACCTGTACAGCCCACCCTCGCCGGAGATGATATCACCATTTACCTGAACACGTGAATATATGGCATTAACCTGATTCATCCCCCACTGGTACTGGTATGCAGCACTGACACCCCACCCCTTGTTTATATCCAGTGCATCCAAAGATGGAGACACTGCTATATTCATCCCCAACCCGTCCAGATCCTGGATACAATCCACCATACCGTATGCATAAATGCCCTGGAGATAAAAATTGTGTGTGGAGCGTGAGAGTTTGAGGAATGTCCACCTCGCACTCGAGTGCGCTGCGTAAGAGAAAGCCTTCCTGTATTCATCTCCAGAGACAGGATATTTCATGGACCTGATGTTTGCAGCAGCGAAAAGATAGAATCTATCCCTGTTCCAATGGAGGGACAAGGGGACATCGGGAACATCCTGATACACACTCTTGACCACATATCCACCATTGAGATCCGGGACAGTTATGGTGGTAGAACTGGGCAACTCAAGTGCCAGGGTCAGCTTCAGATCCTCCTTTTTGCTCAACTTGACAGTATATGCCACCAGCGGCATCCTCCTGTCGGACATGCTGGGAGGTCCCTGCACATCCAGTGTGGTAGGTGACTCTGCCCCTCTGAATGTCGACCAGGTCTGCCCCACTGTAAGTCCCATAAACTGGAGATATGCCTGCCTTAATCTCAGATGATTCTCTGAATTATGGAAATCTGTCTCCACATAGGCACTTATGTACCCCTTGGGGGTGACACCTATAAGTTTCAGATACAGTCTGGACATCCCCAGATCAAAGTTCATCACATCGGTATTTCTGAACGGGTTGTCCTTCGATATGGTGCCGTCGGGTATAGCACTTGTGACAAATGCAATATCCTCCATTCCACCCATATCATACAGAGCCAGAGCCTGCACATACCCACCTATACCCAAA
Organism: Candidatus Coprenecus sp.; assembly: GCA_045603545.1. Classification (GTDB taxonomy): domain Bacteria; phylum Bacteroidota; class Bacteroidia; order Bacteroidales; family UBA932; genus CAAGNP01. The sequence continues at coordinate 30,214 of JAZUMG010000019.1, forward strand.
ATAAAATTGTACGACCTGTCCTTGATAAGGAAACGGGGGATAGAAGGATCATGGAAGTGCTTACTGGAAGAATTGACCAGATAGTCATAGAGATCCGGCGGCAAAGAGTCATTGGGGACGACAATCTGCCCCTTCGCCTCACCCGCACACAGGAGAAGCAATATGGCCAGAGTCACCCTTATAACCTTATTCACCCGGTTCATCTACTGTTCCTCGACTAAACTTGTTCTTATATCCTCTTCGCTCTCGCGCAATTTCTTCCTGCACAAAGCCAGAAGCTCCATTGCTCTGCTGACATCCTTCGAGACCTCCCCCAACCCTTTTGAGGGATTCTCAATCTCAGCTACCAGCCTCTCCAGCTCCGCTACGAGCTCCTCGTAATTTTTCTCTATATCTTCCATAGTTCCATTAACTTTTACACTCCATATGCTCTACTCTGCACTCAAGACACCCATCCTTGAGGAGGAGATTGAGCTTTGATCCGCACTGCACCTGACGTACAGAGACAACCCTTTCTCCGCCAACCTCAGCAACACAATATCCCCCTTGCAAAAGGGTTGCCGGATCACCTCTGTTCACCCTCTGCTCCAAAAGATCAAGGGTATTGGCCCTGACAACAAAAAAGTGCTCCAGCTTGTGCACAAGGCTACGGTGCAGCACCTGCAGACGGCTGTTCTCCACAGAAAATTTATTGTTCAATGCCATTGCAAGCCTTGATGACAATGAGGAGAGCATAGCCTCCTCCTGGGCAAAAATATCAAGTATATAATCTGCCAGTGCAGTGGGGGTCTTCACACTGGTACTGGCCACCATATCGCAAATGTGATAATCCTGGTCGTGACCTACCGCCACCATAACAGGCAGAGGGAACTGTGCCACATTAGCACACAGATCATAATCGTCAAAACAGGAAAGATCCACAGCAGAACCGCCTCCACGCAATATCAGCACGGCATCAAAAGACTCTGTACCACCCTCCACATCCTCCATGACGCCATCCAGCGCCTCCACTATCCCGGCGGGGGCAGCACCCCCCTGCATCGGAGCGGAATAGAGCTTTGTATGGAATTTGAAACCAAAGCTGTTCTCGTGAAGATGTTTCATAAAATCCCTGTAACCGGCAGCTGTTTCCGATGAAATCACAGCAAAACTCCTCGGGAGAGCCGGTAACTCAAGGGTGGAATTCATATCGAACATCCCCTCTTCACGCAATCTGTTTATCACCTCACGGCGACGGAGCTCAGCCTCCCCTACGGTAAAGGAGGGATCTATGTCGTAAACTATCAGACTCAGGCCATACAATTCGGAATACTGCACCTGCGCCTTGACCAGGACATTCATCCCCACTGACAGTTCACGCCCGGTAGCCCCTACAAAATATGGTCTGAGGACTTTCCAGGAGGAGCTCCACACTATCGCATGCCCCTTTGCACGCACATCTGCGCCGGAATCGTCCTTGTCGATAAGATCTATGTAGCAATGGCCGGAATAATTGGTCTTCACTGCACTTATCTCACCCTTAACCCAATAGGAATGGGGGAACCCACTCTCCAGACACCCTTTTACACGCTTCTGCAAATCATATAGAGTTATCCCTTCATTCATATCTACAAATGTAAGAAATTTTTTCTATTTTTGCATCCAAAACAACTGCAATGAGGATAACTAAGGCAACATTCGCCGGCAGCAGCCAGAAACTCGACCAGAGACCCAAATTGAGGGCTCCGGAATTTGCTTTTATCGGCAGATCCAATGTGGGCAAATCCTCATTGATCAATATGCTCTGCGAGCAGAAAAAACTGGCCCACACATCAGCCACCCCAGGAAAGACAAGACTGGTCAACCACTTCTACATCAATGACCAGTGGTACCTTGTCGACCTTCCGGGTTACGGCTACGCCAAAATATCCAAAAAGAAGACAGACCAGTTGTCCGACATCATCACCCACTATATCTGCAAGTCGGAAGAGCTTGTGACTCTTTTCGTCCTGCTTGACTCCCGTCACGACATACAGAAGATAGACCTGGAGTTTATGATGAAACTCGGCGAACTGGGCATCCCGTTTGCCATCATATTCACCAAAGGGGACAAACTCGGCGTGAATGCCCGTGCATCACAGATTGAGAAGAACAAAAAGGCCCTTCTGGAATACTGGGAAGAGCTCCCTCCGGTATTTGTATCATCTGCGGAGACCGGACTTGGGAAAGAGGAGATACTGGATTACATTTCGACACTACTCTAAATTATTATAACCATGGATCACACTCATACTATCAAAATTTTCTCTTGTAGAGGATCAAGGTACCTTGCAGAAAAAATAGCAAGATCACTGAACTTGGAACTTGGCAAATCTATCGTAACAGATTTCAGCGACGGAGAATTCCAGCCTGCATTTGACGAATCTGTACGTGGTGCGACAGTATTTATCGTACAATCCACCTTCCCACCTATTGACAACCTCTTCGAACTGCTTCTTATGATTGACGCAGCCAAAAGGGCCTCTGCATACAAAGTTATCGCAGTAATGCCATACTTCGGTTGGGCAAGACAAGTCAGAAAAGACCGTCCAAGGGTATCTATCGGAGCAAAATTGGTAGCTAACCTTCTGCACGCCGCAGGTTGCGACAGAGTTATGACTGCTGACCTTCACGCAGACCAAATCCAGGGCTTCTTCGACTTCCCTGTTGACCACGTATATGCAAGCTCATTGTTCTTGCCCTATATGAGAAGCCTCAACCTTGAAAATCTCTCAATCGCCGCCCCTGATATGGGTGGAGCCAAAAGGGCCAATGCATACTCACGCGTACTTGGTTGTCCACTAATCGTATGCCACAAATCAAGAGAGAGGGCAAATGTGGTAGGATCCATGACCGCCATCGGAGAAGTTGAAGGGAGAAACATCATCATCGTGGATGATATGATCGACACCGCCGGCACCATTGCCAAAGCTGCTGACATGCTTATGGAGAAAGGTGCTTTGAGTGTACGCGCACTGGCTACACACCCTGTATTCTCAGGCCAGGCATATGAGAAAATCGCAAAATCTGCACTCACTGAGGTAGTGGTATCGGACACCATTCCACTCAGACCTGGTCCAGATCAGGATATCTCCAAGATCAAAGTGCTTTCAGTAGCAGATATCTTTGCTGATATCATAAATAAAGTATATAACTACCAACCTATCAGCCCAAGCTTCATCTTCTAGACCACAATGAAGACTTTTGAATATTCCATAGAAGAGATTCACGCCACACTGGTCTCATCCCTCAGAGAATTTTTTGCCAAATCAGGGCAGAAGAAGGCAGTTTTAGGCCTCTCAGGGGGGATAGACTCTGCGGTGGTGGCAGCACTTGCCGTGGAGGCACTCGGCAAAGAGAATGTATGTGGCATCCTGATGCCATCACAATTCTCCACACTGCACTCCCTAACAGATGCTGTTGACCTCGCAAACAACCTGGACATGAAACACCTGGTTATCCCTATTGAGAAGATGTACAACAGAGTCATAAAAGACCTGACACCAATCTTTGACGGGGACAACTCCTGGGACAACACCCAAGAGAACATCCAGGCAAGAATAAGGGGGATGATAGTGATGGCCTACTCCAACAGGCACGGAGCCCTGGCTCTCAACACATCCAACAAAAGTGAATTGGCTATGGGTTACGGCACCCTTTATGGCGACCTGGCCGGCGCCGTTATGGTGATTGCGGACATCTATAAGATTCAGGTCTACGACCTCGCCCGTTATATAAACCGCGAGAGGACCATTATCCCCATCTCCACCATCACCAAGGCACCGTCTGCCGAACTCCGCCACGATCAGAAAGACACCGACTCCCTCCCGGAGTATGCATTGCTTGATCCGGTTTTGCATGCTCTGATTGAAGAGGGAAAGAGCAAAGAGGAGCTGCTGGAAGAGGGTGTGGATGAGGCTCTGATAGACAGGATTCTGACACTTAAGGCGAGGAGTGCCTTCAAAGTGCACCAGATGGCCCCTGTAATCAAAGTTAGCGACAAACCTATACACTACCCTGAAAAATGGGTATAAGCAACATATGAAGATCATTATAGCAGCACTCATATTTGTAGGAATAGCCATCTTCCTGATGTGCTTCAACATCATATTCAGGGGGAAGGATTTCCCCGACACAGAGATATCCCACAACAAAGAGATGAGAAAAAGGGGTATCATCTGTGCCAAAGAGGAGGAGTTCAGAATCTGGCGCAAGAAAAACAGGAAATCCGGGGGCTGCGATGAAGATTTTTGCGTAAGCTGCAACGAGATATGTGCAGCCAAAACATTAATGAAAGAAAAGGAGGAAAACAAATGAGTTTATTAGCCATAGTTGGACGCCCCAATGTGGGCAAATCTACCCTGTTCAACAGACTTGTGGGGATGAGACAAGCGATTGTAGATGAGACTGCCGGTGTTACCAGAGACAGACACTACGGTCGTTGCGAATGGTGCGGACACGAATTCTCTGTAGTGGATACAGGTGGTTACACATCCAACTCTGACGACATCTTTGAAGGGGAGATCAGAAAACAGGTAACCATCGCCATTCAGGAGGCAGATGCCGTCCTGTTTATGGTAGAGGTGGGAACAGGCATTACAGATTACGACTCGGAGATTGCCGAGATACTGAGACAATCCAAAAAGCCTGTAATCCTGGCTGTAAACAAAGTGGACTCCGCAGCCAAACAGTATGATGCATATGAGTTCTACTCGCTGGGTCTTGGTGAGATATGGAGCATTTCATCTTCCAATGGCAGCGGCACAGGTGACCTCCTTGATGAGATAGTACGCATCCTCCCTAAAGATGAAAAAGTGGAGGACACCCACGCAGGTATCCCAAGAGTAGCTATCGTAGGTAAGCCAAACGTAGGTAAATCATCACTGACCAACGCCCTTCTTGGTGAGGACAGAAATATAGTAACACCTATTGCCGGCACCACCAGAGACTCGGTAGAATCGTACTACAACAAGTTTGGCCACGAGTTCATCCTTGTGGACACAGCAGGTCTGAGAAAGAAGACAAAGGTTAAAGAGGATCTTGAATTCTACTCTGTAATGCGCTCCATCAGAGCCATTGAGCACTCTGACATCTGCATCCTTATGATCGATGCCCAGAGTGGCATTGAGGCGCAGGATCTTGCCATCTTCAACCTCATAAACAGAAACAAGAAAGGGTGCGTAGTAGTAGTGAACAAATGGGACACTGTAGAGAAGAGCAGCAACACTATGAAAGAGTACACCCAGGTAATCAAAGAGAGGCTCTCACCATTCAACGACCTTCCTATCATCTTCACCTCTGTGATAAACAAGCAGAGGATTCTGGATGTTCTTGATGCCACTGCGAAAGTATATGAAAACTTCTCACAGAAGATACCTACATCCAAACTGAACGAAGCTATGCTTCCTGAGATTGAGAACTACCCTCCACCTGCAACCAAAGGGAAGTACATCAAAATCAAATTCATCACACAGCTCCCTACACAGAGCCCATCATTTGCATTCTTCTGTAACCTACCACAATATATCAAGGATCCCTACAAGAGGTTCCTGGAGAACAAGCTGAGGAGTTATTTCGATTTTACTGGTTGCCCCATCCAGATATATATGAGGCAAAAATAGAGAATTGGAGTAGTGAACTATTCTTTATCGATGGAGAGTTGCTGGATATAATTCCCTCTCTCCGTCGTTTTTACAAATATAGTTACCCTGAATTTGTTTCCGCCACCTTCAAGTTTTCCTATGGCATAAGTCATAGGATATACCCCGCTTTTGTGTACAATGTCAAATGAATGGGGTGTATAATCTTCAAAAAACCTCTTCATTATCTGCCTGGCCTGACTCCTGCTGCAATTGCTCCGCTGACCGAACATCACCAGTTCTATATTCTCTGAAAACCAGGCAGAGAGATTCTTTGCATTACCGTGTTCAAGATATTTTGCGATTGGGACAAATACATCGCTCTGAGTCTGCTGACCCGATGCGAAAAGGGGCAGCACCACCAAAAACGATGCCAATAACAGTGGTTTTATGGAAACATTGCTCATGCCCGAAACATATGCAAAAATCAGACCATACAAAAGTTTCTATAATTGATTTATTACACGTATATTTGTGTACAAACTATCAATTATGAAGATAACTTTTCTCACAGTAGGCAAGACCACATTCCCCTTTGTAAAGGAGGGGTGCGATATCTTCATAAAAAGGATCAGACACTACACCACCTTCGAATACATAGAGATTCCGGAACTGAAGAACACATCATCCCTCTCCAAAGAACAGATCAAGGAGAAGGAGGCGGAACTGATACTCAAATATGTAAAAAATACAGACAAGGTGGTCCTGCTGGATGAGAGGGGTAAGAATTTCACCTCCATCGAATGGTCAAAAGAGCTTGAGAAAGAGATCGTTTCCGGCACCAGATCCCTCATTTTCATTGTAGGCGGGGCATACGGATTTTCCAAAACCATCTACGAAAGGGCCAACGGCAAACTCTCCCTCTCCTCTATGACCTTCTCACATCAGATCATAAGGTTGTTCTTTATCGAACAGCTATATCGTGCATTTACCATAATGAAAGGGGAACCATACCACAATGAATAGCAGAAAGGGTTCAATAATACTATGGATACTGGCGATCCTGTCGCTGCTCCTGTCATTTATCCAGAACCACCTGGAAACTCCATCCAAAGAGGCTGTGGATGTGGAGAGGAGGATCAATGCCAGGATTGGTCTGATGGATGAATATGTGGATCGCGCATTTAAAGCAGAACCGGGCCAATGGGTAAGCATTTATGGCTTCCCGGAAGATATGGTGCTCTACAAATATGTATCAGACTCCCTCCAATCGTGGATAAACCTCTTTCCCATACACAACGACGCCATCGAGACAGCAGGCCCCGGATACTTCTTCCACGACCTGACAAACAGGAACCCCTTCAACACCCCTCTGGCATACCTGAAGGATGATGCCCAATATATCAACCTCGGAAACTCCTGGTATGTGGTCAAAAAATACAGACAGGGGGAGGTAAGTATCCTTGCAGGAATCCTTATAAACACCGAATATGTATCAGAAAACTCTATCCTACAAAACACTGTAAATGAAAAACTTCTGTTAAACGACCAGTACACGATAGTTCCGATCGGAGTGGATGACTCCAATGTTATCAGAACCAAGGACGGGACACCCCTGTTCTCAATAATCAGCAATGTGACCATATCGGTCAACTCCCCCTATACACTCTTGCGGTGGGTATCACTCCTGTTCGCAGGTCTGGCACTCTTCACATACCACTACAGGAAAAGGAGCAAAAAGTCCCTTATCATAACATTCTCATCACTCCTGCTGTTGAGAGTACTTGCATTTTCACTCTCCAAAACCACATTTTACGACATAGAGTTCTTCTCACCGTCTCTCTACGCTGACGGAGCTTTCTTCAACTCTTTGGGAGCGGTTATAATCAACCACATATTCCTGTTCCTTGATATCCTTGCCTTCTTCATGATGAGATTCTCCATCATAAAGAACATCAGGCACTCCTCACCGGTGATGAAAAGGGTCAAGACTGCCATAGTCACACTGGCCCCGATATTGATATTCCTGTACATACATTTTACCCTCAAGTCCCTCATCCTCAACTCCAGCATTGACCTGGAGCTGTACAATATTGAGGGGATAACAATTTACTCCCTACTCTCTTTCTTCATATATGCACTGCTCTTCATCGCATTGCTGCTGTCGCTCCAGTTCATCGTATTGACATACAATCTGAAAGAGAAGATAAATCTACTCTCCACCAAAGGGACACTATTTTACATATTCATAATATCCCTCTACACAGTCACCAGTGTAGCCAACTTCGGTTTTAACAGGGAGTTTGAGAGAAACAGAGCCATCTCCAACAAACTTGCCATAGACAGGGATCTGGATTTGGAATTGCACCTCCGCTCGATAGAGACATTCATAATGCAGGACCCCCTGATACAGTTTCTGGTCACACTTCCAAATGGTGGAGAACTGATAAAAAACAGGCTCCGTGACCTCTATTTCTGGGGAATCATAAACAAATATGACATAAGGATCACCGTATGCCGACCCAATGACCTCCTGCAGACAGACATAAATTCAGAGCCTGTAGACTGCTTCACATTCTTCAGGACAGAGATTGTGGAAAAATACGGCATATCACTCGGTCCACTCTCCAGATTCTACTATCTGAACAACAACAACAGCTTCATAAACTATTTCGGCCAATTCCCCTACTACAGGAACAACAATCTCTACAATATGTACATCGAGATTGACTCCAAGAAGGTAAATGAGTCGATGGGGTATCCCAACGTCATGCTGGACTCAAGAATCCTGAGCAGGAAAAATCTCCCGAGCATCTATTCATATGCCAAGTACTATGAAAACAAGCTTCTGGCCTATGACGGCAAGTACAATTATCCGCTGGTCAATGAGACAGATTACAAGGAGAGATACTCATACAACCGCAAAAACGGTTATGTCCACTTCGTCAACAAGACATCACCCGAAAGCTTTGTAATAGTATCAAGGCACACCAGATCTGCCATAGCATATCTGGTCACCTTCTCATACCTTTTCATCTTCTACTCGGCCATCATACTCACGCTGTTCCGCTTCAGGCACGACAAGGCCAAGACCACCAAGCACAGACATAAGAACTCCTTCAGGAACAAAATTACATACCTGATCACCACATCCCTTGTAGTGGCCATCGCACTTATGGGTAGTGGCAGTATCCTTTTCATTGTAAGGGTATTTGACGAGAACAACAGATCCATCATGGAGGACAAACTTACCTCCATACAAACATCATTGTCAGAACTTTGCAAATACACCACAAGCAACGAGGAGTTTCTTGCACCGGATATCACGGAGGAGATTGCAAACCTTGCCCTCAACACTCAGGTGGACATAAACATATTCAGCACCAAGGGAAAACTGATAAGCACCACCAAAAATGAGGTCTTCAACCAGTACCTTGTCAGTACCAGGATGAACGACAAAGCATTCAAGGCATTGGTAATAAACAATGAAAAGCAGGTGATCGAGCGTGAAAACATAGCAAACCTCCAGTACTTCTCCCTCTATGCACCCATTTTCAACATCAACGGCAAGTTCATAGGGATACTCAACATCCCATACTTTATGGACATTTCCGAGATGAAGGATGATGCTACCCCCATTATAGCCACCATTATCAACCTCTTTATGATACTTATTCTGGCGGCAATACTGGTGAGCAGATTCCTCTCCAACTCCATTGCCAAGCCGGTACTGATGATCAGCAAGAAGATGCAGGAGCTTGACATCTCGCAGAAGGGTGAGCATATCCAATACTCGGGTGATGATGAATTGGGGGCACTTGTCAACGCATACAACAATATGGTGGATGACATCGTAGAGAGCACCAGGAGATTTGCTGAGAGTGAGCGCGAACAGGCCTGGAAAGAGATGGCAAGGCATATCGCCCACGAGATCAAGAATCCCCTCACCCCTATGCAGCTGAGTATCCAGCACCTGGTAAGGCTCAAACAGCAGAACGTCCCCAACTGGGATGAGAAATTCTATGCAGCATCCAACTCATTGCTGGAACAGATCAGCATCCTCTCACAAACAGCATCTGAATTCTCAAGTTTTGCCAAATTCTACAATGAAGACAGCAGGGTGTTCGATTTGAGGGGACTCATTCAGGACCAGCTCCTGTTCTTTGACAACAGGGACAACATCAGTTTTAAGTTTGTAACCACAATTGAGCAGGCAGAAGTCCTTGCGAAAAAAGATCAGATAACCAGGGTACTTGTCAACCTGATAAGCAATGCCATCCAAGCACTGGAAGCGCTCGACGGAGGATCCATAAGGGTATCCCTTGCCGCCACCGGCAAATCATACACCGTGTCTATAGAGGACAATGGCGAAGGGGTAAAGGAGGAGAACCTGTATAAACTGTTCAAGCCCAACTTTACCACCAAAAGCAGCGGTACAGGATTGGGCCTGGCCATCTGTAAAAGCATTATAGATCAAAGCAATGGAGAGATCTCCTACTGCAGGTCAGAGCTTGGAGGTGCCAATTTCTCGTTCACCCTTCCTATCTATCAGAAGGGATAGCGTAAGTGATGACATCATCTCTGGTGATTACACCATTCGACAGGATGAGAAGCCTCTCCACCACATTTCTAAGCTCACGGATATTTCCGCTCCATCCATACTGCATCAACTCCTCTACAGCATCCTTCTCAATCTTCATCACAGGTTTGCCGTTTTCACTGCAAATTTGTTTGATGAAGTGATCTACAAGAAGGGGAATATCCTCCTTTCTCTCCGCCAAAGAGGGGAGATGAATTATTATGACGCTGAGTCTATGGTATAGGTCTTCACGGAATGTCCCTTTGGCAATCTCCTCTTTCAGGTTCTTGTTGGTAGCTGCCACAACCCTTACATCCACCTCTATATCCTTGTCACTGCCTACCCTGCTCAGCTTACGTTCCTGCAGCACCCTCAGGACCTTTGCCTGGGCTGCAAGGCTCATATCACCAATCTCATCCAGAAACAGGGTGCCACCATTTGCCTGCTCAAATTTCCCTTTGTGCTGCTTGATGGCAGAGGTAAATGCACCTTTCTCGTGACCGAAAAGCTCGCTCTCGATAAGTTCACTTGGGATTGCAGCACAGTTTACCTCTACAAATGGGGCCGAAACTCTGTTGCTCAGTTCATGGAGCCATCTGGCCACCAACTCCTTACCAGTACCGTTCGATCCTGTAATCAACACTCTGGCATCTGCCGGAGCTACCCTCTTTATCATCTCCTTCACCCTGATGATAGCCGCTGATTCTCCCACTATCTCCTGAACTTTGGAGATCTTTCTCTTCAGAGTCTTGGTCTCTTTCACAAGCTCTGTCTTGTCTGTGGCGTTCTTGAGTGTGATGAGGATTCTGTTCAGATCCAAAGGTTTCTGTATGAAGTCGTACGCACCCTTCTTGATACAGTCTACAGCAGTATCGATGTCCCCGTGTCCCGACATCATGATGATAGTGGATTCACATCCCCCCTGCACAAGCTTGTCCAGCAGTTCTTTCCCATCCATATTGGGCATCTTGATATCACAGAAAATGGCATCAAACTGCGAAGCCTGAGCCTTCTCCACCCCCTCTGCACCATCCGACGCCAGGGTTATCTCGTGACCTTCAAATTCCAGAATCTCCTTGAGGGTATTCCTGATACTCCTCTCATCATCAACAACAAGTATTTTCATATAGTCAAATTTATACTACAAAGATAAGACAGAAAAACCAATCCACATACACTCTGCAAAATATAAGCCATATATTGAAGATTGGTTTCATTTTTATACCTTTGTATCCAAATGGATACACAAAAAATTATCATAGCTATTGATGGCTACTCTTCGACCGGCAAGAGTACTTTCGCCAAGCTTGTGGCGGCGAAGTTGGGTTATATCTACATTGATACCGGCGCCCTTTACAGAGCGATGACCCTATGTGCCATCAAAAATGGCATTATCGACCACCAGAACAACATCGACTACGAGAAGTTGCAGAAAAGTCTCTGTGACACCGCTATCGAATTCCGGCCTACAGGGGAGAATGGCAAAAGCGAAACATATCTCAATGGTGAGAATGTAGAGAAGGAGATTCGTGGACTGGAGATCGCAAACAAAGTCAGCCACATCGCTGCTATACCTGCAGTGCGAAACTTTGTTGACTCCATGCTCAAGAGATATGGTGAGAAAAAAGGGGTGGTAATGGATGGCCGCGATATAGGTACTGCAGTATTTCCAAATGCAGAACTCAAGATCTTCATGACAGCCAATCCCGAAATCAGGGCTCAGAGAAGATACAACGAGATGGTAGCTAAGGGGGAAAATCCCAATATGGAAGATGTCCTTAAAAATCTCCTGGAGCGTGACTACATAGACACTCACCGCGAGACAGCTCCACTTACACAAGCTCCCGATGCAGTCCTTCTGGACAACAGCCATATGACACTCGATGAGCAGATGGATTGGATTATTACACTTTTGGAAAAAAGATGAGAGTAGAAATTGACGAACATTCTGGGTGTTGCAATGGTGTCCGTCGCGCCATTGAACAGGCCGAGCAGGTCCTCTCCCAAAACGGAGCACTCTATTCACTTGGAGCCATAGTTCACAACGAGACAGAAATGGACCGTCTCCGCCACAAAGGGCTCTCCACCATCGGCTATGAAGACCTTAAAAATCTTCAGGACACCGTGGTACTCTTCCGCGCACACGGTGAGCCACCAGCAGTATACAATATCGCCAAAGGGAACAATATTGAGATTATAGACTGCACCTGCCCGGTGGTTCTGCAGCTTCAAAAGAGGATTGCAGCTACATACCAGGAGATCTCTCCCAAAGGTGGGCAGATAATAATATTCGGCAAGAACGGTCACGCCGAAGTCAACGGACTCATCGGTCAGGTCCAAGGCAACGCCCTCGTTCTGGAGAAAGTAGAGCAACTGCACAGTGCCATCAGTGATAGGAGAATAGACCTCACCAAGCCCATTGCCCTCTTCTCCCAAACTACCAAGGATCCGCAGCAGTTCCAGCAACTTGGTGAACTCCTCCGCACCGCTGTCCTTGAAGCCTGCGGCAACGATTCCCAACTCTCCATTTTCAACACCATCTGCCGCCAGGTATCATCCCGACACCCAAATCTCATAGAGTTTGCCAAGGGACACACCGCCATCATCTTCGTTTGTGGAAAGGAGAGTTCTAACGGAAAAATCCTCTCCCAGCTCTGCGCCAGCGTAAACCCCCGCACATACTCCGTGGAACACCACAATGAAATAAACCCTCAATGGTTTGGCCCAGATGACTTTGTAGGAATCTGCGGTGCCACATCGACCCCCAAATGGCAGCTCGAAGAGGTGGCAAATTATCTCAAGAATTTATAGTGTTCTCCATTTTTTATATATCTTTGCGCCCAAATCGAAATTAAATAAACAATAATCAATATTTTATGGCAACAACAGCTGATTTCAAAAACGGACTTTATTTCAAATATGATGGCAAACCAGTATCTATCATCTGGTTCCAGCACGTTAAACCAGGTAAAGGTCCTGCATTCGTAAAAACCAAACTCCGCAACCTTGAGAATGGTAAAATCCTTGACAGAACCTTCACTGCAGGTGAGAAAATCGAACTTATCAACGTAGAGAGAAGACCTTACCAGTACCTTTATAAGGATGATATGGGTTACAACTTCATGCACAGCGAAACATTCGAACAGATTTCACTTCAGGAGGATCTTGTTGACAATGCAGACCTTATGAAAGAGGGTCAGGCAGTAGAGATGATGTTCCTTGCTGATGAGGAGAGATGCCTCACTTGCGAGCTTCCAAAATATGTAGAGATGGAGGTTACCTACACTGAACCTGCTGTTAAAGGTGATACAGCCTCTACCAACGCCATGAAAGCTTGTACACTCGAAACTGGTGCAGAGATTATGGTTCCCCTATTCATCAACCAGGGTGACAGAATCAGAGTAAACACTGAGGATCGTTCATACGGTGAACGTGTTAGATAGTTATCTAATCTCTATCACATGAGAAACATATTTATCATAATTGCAATGTCCATAATCGTATCCGGTTGTGGACATTCTTTGTCTAAAGCAGACCTCAGCGATGCCAATATCGCGAAAGTTATCAAAGCCGGCGAGTTCACACAGGCAGAGAAACTTATCAAGATGAAAATCGCTACAGAAGAATTGACCCCTGCCCAAATTTGGGACCTCAACTTCCAGATCGAAGTTATGGATCGTATCCGCCAGGATTTCAGCAGAGACGACTCCACTGTATTTGCACAACTTCAGAAATACTACCCTGAAGTGACCCGCGAGGATATGGCACGCTGGGAGGAGAAAAAAATCCTTGAAGGGATGACCATTGACGGAGAGAAGAGATATTTCAGAAACTCTGCCCGCAATGTCTTCAGAATTGACGAAGAGGCTGAAGCACTTTACAACCAGACCCACCCATATTCTCCAGATCCACTTGACACTTTTGTGGATGAGTCAGTAACCAAAGTTCTCAAGAGCGCACGCAAAAGCGGCAAAGCTCTTGTAGAGCCTGAAAAACTCAAAATCCGCTACTCTATCTCTGTCAAACCAGATGAGGTACCAGCAGGTGAAGTAGTAAGGGTATGGATGCCTTATCTACAGAATGAGGACATGTACAAGAACGTCAAGCTTCTTGCCACCTCACAGCCTGACTACATCATCGCTCCGGAAGGCCATGCTCACAGAAGCATCTATATGGAGAAGGTGGCTGAGGCAGGCAAACGTACAGAGTTCTGGTATGAGATGTCATACACTGCATACCACAAATTCAACGATTTTGAACCTGAAGATGTAAAACCTTACGACACTGAGAGCGAACTTTACAAGAAATTCACTGCAGAGAGGGCACCTCACATCGTATTCAGCGACAGAATCAAATCGATTACAGACTCTCTTACAAAAGGGGTTGAGAATCCTTACCTAAAATCTGTAAAGATCTTTGACTGGATTTGCGACCATTTCCCTTGGGCAAGTGCCAGAGAGTACTCTACACTGGAAAACATCCCTGAGTATGTTATCGACAACGACCACGGCGACTGCGGACAGGTAGGTCTTCTATTCATCACTATGGCCAGATGTGCCGGTATCCCTGCACAATGGGAGAGCGGCTGGATGCTCCACCCTATGGAGATCAACCTCCACGACTGGGTACGCGTGTACTACGAAGGTATCGGCTGGGTAGGTGTTGACCCATCTTTCGGCAGAGTGATTCTAAAAGAGGAACTTGAGCACAACGCACCACGCGGTCGCGTCATCACCAGTGCAGACAAGTCAAAACTCGACAGCGACTACTTCTACTACTACACACACGGTATGGATGCATGGAGATTTATCGTAAACACCGACTACTCTCAGCCTCTATACCCTGCCAAGACATATCCAAGAAGCGAGACCGTCGACTTCCAGAGAGGTGAAGTCGAGTGGAGAGGTGGAAACCTCTACTTTGGCCGCTGGAACTACGATATGGAACTTGAAGTTCTTTAGTTTGCAGAATCCCTATAAACAAATACCCCCGGCATTTTGATGTCGGGGGTATTTTTATTCTTCATCCTTTTTCTCCCTCAGGACTGCCTTGCGGAGCTCGAAGTTCTGTCCAAGATACTTGCGTCGAAC
The DNA here is from genome assembly GCA_045603545.1 of Candidatus Coprenecus sp. Taxonomy (GTDB): domain Bacteria; phylum Bacteroidota; class Bacteroidia; order Bacteroidales; family UBA932; genus CAAGNP01. The sequence goes on from JAZUMG010000019.1 coordinate 45,480, forward strand.
TTCAGGGTTGTTGGCCAACATCTCTGCCGTACCGCTTTCAAGAATTGTACCTTCATACAGAAGATATGCCCTGTCGGTAATGGCCAATGTCTCGTGAACATTGTGGTCGGTGATGATTACACCGATATTCTTGTATTTGAGTTTGGCGATAATATGCTGGATATCCTCCACTGCAATAGGGTCTACACCTGCAAAAGGCTCATCCAACAGGATAAACTTGGGATCAATGGCAAGAGCCCTTGCAATCTCACATCTGCGCCTCTCACCACCAGATAATTGGATACCAAGACTTTTGCGCACCTTATGGAGACGGAACTCATCTATCAAAGACTCCAGACGCTCCTGCCTTTGCTGTTTTGTAAGATTAGCCATCTCCATCACAGACATAATATTGTCCTCGACACTGAGTTTTCTGAACACAGATGCCTCCTGGGCCAGATAGCCAAGACCTTTCTGTGCCCTCTGATACATAGGAAGTTTGGTTATCTCTTCTACAGAGCCATCCTCGTGCTCCAGATATATCCTCCCCTCGTTGGGTTTGATAAGTCCGGTAATCATATAGAAACTTGTAGTCTTGCCTGCCCCATTCGGCCCCAGCAAACCAACAATCTCCCCCTGATGCACCTCGATAGAGACCCCCTTGACAACAGTCCGGGCGCCATATTTCTTTACTAGATTTTCGCTGTACAGTCTCATTTTCCTACTTTATATCAAGTTCAAGTTTCTGTGCCAACTCCCGCACAGATTCGTGCTCTCTCAAAAGGTATTCACCTTTATCCCTGTTGGTATATAACTTTGGAGCACCATCATCTTCTCCAGAAGTGACAGCCACCGCCACCTGAAGATTAAGTCTCTTGTTCTGCACTTTTCCCCTCATTTGGGAGATCATCTTAAGGAGCCTTTTCTCCTCTATCCACCCCTTCTGCGCATCATTGCTCACATAGAACTCCACAGTTATCCCGTCTTCAAGGAGAACCGGAGTGTATTGTTCCAGTGTTATTGCCAGGGAAGTTCTCTTGGCAGCCCTCTCCTCCTCTATCAACTCCCTCCATGCCACCATAAATTCATCCATTGTGAATGGTCTCTCACCACTCTCCTCCTCTGCAGTCACTTCAACTCCACTGGCCCTTTGTTCTGCCTTCATCAGCATATCCCTCAAAGAGAGGGAACCTGTCCGCAGTGGAGCCTTCGGTGCCGGAGCAGGTTTTTCTGCCGGAACTAGGCTTGGAGTCTGAACTTGCGCTGGGGCCGGTTCAGGTGTGGTAACAGGCTGACTTGGCGCAGGCTGTTGAACCGGTTGCGGCTGCTGTGGCGCAGGTTGTGGTGCAGGTTGTGGTTGCTGGGGAACAGGCTGCTGCGCAGATTGCGTTGTCTGGTGAGCCTCCGGTGCATGGGACATTGCCGGCACATTGGGAACACCCTGTACCAGGAATGAGAGTTTCATCAGCGTAAACTCTATCAGAAGCCTCTGATTGCCGCTCTGTCTGTAGGCAGCCTCACAACCTGTAGTAATGCTCAACGCTTCATAAAGGAATGGGACAGAGCATTTTGCCGATTGCTCTTTATATCTTCTGACAAGCGATCCCGGGAGCTGGAGGAGAGACTCGGAGGCCTCTTTCCTGCACACAATAAGATCTCTCAGGTGAGAGCTGAGTCCGGATATGAAATGGAGGGCATTGAACCCCTTGGAGAGTATCTCATCAAAAATCAGGAGAGCAGAAGTGTAGTCTGCCGCCAAAAAATGGTCAATCATCCTGAAATAGTACTCATAGTCAAGGATGTTGAGATTTGATATTACCTGCTCATATTTTATATCCTTTCCGCAAAATGCGACAGTCTGGTCAAAAAGTGTCAGAGCATCACGCATCGCCCCATCTGCCTTCTGGGCCAATATATGGAGCGCATCCTCCTCTATCTTTACCCCCTCTTTCTGTGCAATATCGGAGAGATTCCTCACCATATCAGGGATGGAGATCCTGTTGAAATCATAGGTCTGGCATCTTGAGAGGATGGTAGGGAGAATCTTATGCTTTTCTGTGGTGGCAAGGATGAAGATTGCATATGCAGGCGGCTCTTCCAATGTCTTGAGGAAAGCATTGAAAGCGGCTGCCGAAAGCATATGGACCTCATCGATTATATATACGCTGTACTTCCCTATCTGGGGAGGGATACGTACCATCTCGGTAAGATTCCTTATATCATCCACAGAGTTGTTGGAGGCAGCATCCAATTCGTGTATGCAGTACGATCGCCCCTCCGAAAATGAGAGACATGACTCACATTGGCCACATGGCTCCATATCCTCGGACGGATTGAGACAATTGATGGACTTGGCAAAAATTCTGGCAGAGGTGGTCTTGCCGACACCCCTGGGACCGCAGAACAGATAAGCGTGGGCCAACTGGCCACGTAGAATCGAGTTCTTCAGTGTAGTGGCTATATTCTCCTGTCCTATGAGTGACTCAAACGAGTTGGGACGGTATTTTCTGGCTGATACTATGAATTGTTCCATATCTGACAAAAGTACAAATAATCCATATAAATTACTATTTTTGCACCACTAAAAACAGATAATTATGAGAAAGATTATAGCCGCTCTTATATTGTTCATCGGGGCAAATTCTGTTTTCGGACAGAATCTCAACCTTTTCAACAGAAAAGACGATTTGAAGAATTTTTCTGCCAAAACCACATATGTCGTAATCCAGGGGAACAACTCCCTTGAGGATATAGTCCTTATGGATGCAGTAAAGGAGCATTGGCACCTCTCACCATATGAGTTCTGCAATATGGAAGAGTTCGAAAATATAAAAAGGGACACCAACTTTTTCTTCCTTATGAAAGTGGACGGACAGTTCAGTAAAGAGAAGGAGCCTGCCATGGAGTTCCTCACCCTGGTAAAGGGGTCAGAAAACAGCGCTGAAGGGCTCAACAACATGTATGAGGTCCTCTCCCTCCCCTACAAGCCGCTCAATGATGACTCAGGGGATGAATTCACATATACCGCCCCGTTCATTAACATCATCCAGGCCCACATCCTCAAAGTGCAGAGAAAAAAACTCTCTGCCTACATCGGCCTCAGCGCATACTCTGACGGCATGAACGGAGCCAATGACAAGGAGATACTTTTTGCAGAAGATGACTTCGGTTTCGAAGTGACACAGGAGATGCTTGACGAAGATTTCAAAGGTAAAGCCAGAATTGTCACCAAGGAGGAGATAGAGAAGGCAATAGATGAAAGGAGACCCAACACCCTTGTATCAGCTGTGGTGGCACCAAGCATAAACCAGAGGGGTTCATTCTGCTTCAAGATGCTCATCAGCGCAGACACCTGGGAACTCTACTTGTACAGAAAACACAGAATGTCTGCAAAACAGGGTGCAGGCCTGCAGAAAGAGGACTACAAGAAAATTGCTGCACCCTACGCATTTTAATCGGGATGAAAGAGTTTGATTTCAAAGGGCTACAGTTCCTTTTCAAAAAGAGCAGTTCACCTGTAGCATACTGCGCACTCTCAATCCGCTCCGGCACACGCCGCGAGGACCAGAGGTTCGGAGGAATCGCCCATCTCACAGAGCATATGATATTCAAGGGGACAGAATACAAATCTGCCTCCTGCATCAATTCATACATAGAGAAACTTGGTGGAGAACTCAACGCCTTCACCACCAAAGAGGAGATTGTAATCCACTCCACAGTACTCAAAGAGGATATAGCCAGGGCAATAGGGCTGCTCGTGGAGCTCGCCTTCTGCCCCAAATTCCAGGAGAAGGAGCTCGAAAAGGAGAAAGCGGTGGTCCTCGATGAGATCATCACCTACAAGGACTCCCCTGCCGACCAGATTTTCGACGATTTCGAGGAGCTCCTCTTCGAAGGGACCAATCTCTCGATGCCCGTCCTGGGCAAGACCAAAACGCTCAAAAAAATCGGCGTGAAAGAGCTCTACGAGCACACCAGAACCCACTTTACACTCGACAATATGGCATTTACTGTTGTGGCCGACGCCCCGGAGGGGAAAGTACGGGAACTGCTGCTGAAAGCACTGAAAAAATATGCCCCTTCAGCTATGGAGGGTGATAGCAAATTGCCCGAAGGGCTCACCATCCCACCACGGATGCCACAGGTCAAAACATTCAACAAAGTGGTCAACCGCAAAGGACACCAGACACACTGTATCATCGGAGCACAGGCATACCCCTACTATGAGAAAAAAAGGATGGCCCTCATCCTCCTTGTCAACATCCTCGGAGGTCCGGCAGCCAACTCGCGACTCAACACCATTCTGCGCGAGAAGAACGGACTTGTCTACAATGTTGATGCTGCCTACGGCCAGTACTCTGACACCGGAATTGTCACCATCTACTTCGGATGTGACAGACAGAACTATGAAAAATGTGTAAGGCTCATAGAGGGAGAACTTGAAAAATTCAGAGTTGCCCCTATGAGTGACAGGGCACTTAAAGCTGCCAAGAAGCAACTCCTCGGACAGCTCGCCATCTCATCTGACAACAGCGAAGCGCAATGCCTCTCTATGGGGAAAAGTCTCCTGGTATTCAGAGAGGTAATCGGAACAGCCAGAATGAGACAAATGATAGAGGAGGTTACAGCCTCCGATGTCATGGAGGTGGCAGCAGATATCTTCGCCCCGGAAAAGATTTGTAAACTCACATATATGTAAACCGGTATGGATGCAAAGGCTTTGAACAACGCACTTGAATGGGTGGAGAGGCAGACACACCTCTGCACCAAACAGGCACGTATGCTCTCAAATGGCGACCAGGGTTGCCTGCTTCAGGCATTCTCACTAATGGTCAAACCTTTGCACATCCTCGAACTGGGAGCATTCACAGGCTACTCCACCATATGCCTCTCAAGAGGGCTCCAGGATGGTGGCAGCATAGATACCATAGAGGTATATGACGAACTGGAAGACATTATCAGAGGTGGATTCAGAAGGGCCGGACTCATAGATGTGCCAGAACAGGAAGATATAGCACACCTCCATATCGGAGACGCCAAAAAGATAATACCGACCCTTGACAAAATGTACGACATCGTCTATATCGATGCCAACAAAAGGGAATACATTGAATACTACGACCTGGTCTTCGACAAGATTCGTCCAGGCGGGTACATACTGGCAGACAATGTCCTGTGGAGTGGAAAAGTCCTCCTTGACAACCCCCCAAAGGATGCCCAGACCCAGTCCATCATAGCTTTCAACAGGATGGTCGCCTCTGACCCCCGCGTCGAAAACACCATCCTCCCCATCCGCGATGGCATCAATGTCATCTACAAACTGTAATTACTCCTCGACCAGCACCTTCACCGACTTGTTGAAAAACTCCATGGCGGTAAAATGGATTACAGCACGGCGTGCATCCTCTTTGGCTGCCTCGAAATCGCCCATCTTCCCCTTTGGAACAGGTACTGCAGGTGGCATCTTCATAGTAAGCGGATTGATAGGTGTACCGTTTTTCCAGACACGAAAATCGAGGTGAGGGCCTGTTGAACGTCCGGTACTTCCCACATAGCCGATAACCTGTCCCTGCTTGACACGTGTGCCGACAGCTATGCCCTTCCCATATTTCGAAAGGTGGAGGTAAGCCGATGTATATACCGAGTTGTGCTTGATCTTGACTGTATGTCCGCCAGCCCCTTTATACCCTTTCTCCACCACTACACCATCACCGATACTCACCACTGGGGTACCCATAGGTGCAGCATAGTCAATACCTGTATGGGGTTGGACTTTACGGGTGATGGGATGACGTCTGTGGTATGTAAATCCGGAGCTTATCCTTTTGTAATTGAGAGGAGCCTTAAGGAAGGCTTTACGCATGCTCTCACCCTTCTCATTCCAGTATTCATTGCCTTGACCATCAAGAACATAATGATAGGACTCATAACTCTTTCCTGCGTGGGTAAACTCTGCATATTTCACATTGCCGATATCCAGAACATCCCCCTTGTAGCTCATGACTTCATACAGTGCCTTGAATGAATCACCCTTCTGCAGACCGAAAAAGTCAATGCTCCACGCATAGATATCAGACAGGCTCAAAGCGAGCAGTGGTGTTACACCCGCCTTCTGCAGGTCCACCCAGAGGGATGTATTGATGGTTACCTCTGCGTAATGGAGTGTTGTCTCTATCTCCTTCTCGTGAATGTTCACAGTGAGGGAATCCTTCAAACCGAAAACTACAAAAGAGTGCCCGTCCCTCTCATATACAAGATAATCCAGGCGACCAAGAGAGTCCTTGCTTGTATAAGTGTGATACTCATTCCCCACTCTGATCTGCCTCACATCAAATACCCCCTTGCATTTCTGTGTCAAATCATAGACCACCTTGGCAGAAACGCCATTCTTGTCCAGAATAGTCGAGAAGAATTCACCTTTCCTCACCTTGTGCTCCTCCACATCGTACAGGGCAATAGGGATACCGTACTCATAGATGGTGGTATCGGACACCTCTCCCCCTTTCAATGTCTCTGGTGTCCCCTTCTCCCTCTCCACATCGAGCGGCACAAGTATAAAGAACAATGTCACCGCCACAGCCACACAAGCGACTATTGCTGACCATTTCAATAGGTTTTTATTCAAAAATATAGAGCGTACATGCTCCTTGAATTCATCTGTAAAAATCTGCATATCGTTAAGGGCAATTTATTCAGTCACGAAAGTAATCCATTTTTTTGACAATTTGATAATAAATTGTGGAAAACTTTGTAAAGATTTGGAAAGAAATGGAAAATTAATACCTATATTTGCAATCACTAAATAGGTAAAAAGGCAAGTGAAATTATGGTAAAATTCATAGGTGAATACAAAGCGAAGGTTGACGACAAGGGGAGACTGGTCTTTCCCTCTGCCTTCAAGTCACTTATGGGTGACGAAGAGCTCCGTTTTGTAGTGAAGCAGGACCTCTTTTCATCGTGCCTTTCGATCTACACCTACACAGAGTGGGAGCGCCAATCCGAAGAGATAAAATCAAGACTGAACTTCTTCAATCCGGAGCACAGCAGATTTTGGAGAGCCTATATGGACAACAGGGCCCTCATCGAACCAGATGGAAAACTCGGAAGGATTACCATCCCCAAATATCTATTGGATAGGATCAATGTAGACAAGGAGGTCATCTTCTTCGGAAATGACCATAAAATAGAGCTTTGGGCCAAAGAGTTGTTCGAATCCATCAAGATGGCGGATAGTGATATTTCAACATTGGCACAAAAGATTTTAGGATAATGTCTACCTATCACACACCGGTTTTACTGCACGAGAGTGTATCCGGGCTCGACATCAAAAAGTCCGGAGTGTACGTGGATGCCACCCTCGGAGGTGGAGGTCACACAAGGGAGATATTGTCCCACCTGGGTCCCGAAGGGAGACTGATGGTCTTTGACAGAGACAGTGACGCATTGGCAAATGCTCCGCAGGACGATAGGGTAATAGTGGTCCACAACAATTTCCGCTATGTTCACCACTTCGTCCAGTACTACGGCTTCGGAGGTGTGGACGGAATACTTGCAGACCTGGGTGTATCATCACACCAGTTCGATACCTCAGAAAGGGGATTCTCTTTCAGGTTTGATGCTCCACTGGATATGAGGATGAACACACAGGCAAAAAGGGACGCAAAGGAGATAATCAACAGCTACGAAGAGGAAGAGATTGCAAAAATTCTCAAACTTTACGGAGAGGTGGACAACAGCAGAAAGGTAGCAAACCTCATCTGCAACGCCAGACGCAATGCCCCCATCACCACCACAGGAGAACTTGCAGAGGCCATAAAAAAAGTTCTTCCACCGGTAGCTGAGCACAAGTTCCTGGCCAAGATATACCAGGCCTTGAGAATAGAGGTCAATGGGGAGATGGAGAGCCTCCAGTATTTCCTCAAAGGTGCCGAGAAATCTCTGAACCCTGGAGGAAGATTATCAATAATCACCTACCACTCCCTCGAGGACAGGATGGTGAAAAACTTTATAAAGACAGGCTCGATTGACGGCAATGAGGAGAAGGACATTTACGGCAGAAGACTCTCCACAATAAAGAGTGTCAATAAAAAGCCGATACTCCCCTCAGATATGGAGATAGCACAAAACACCCGAGCAAGGAGTGCAAAACTAAGGATAGGAGAGAAAACTGATGGCTAGAGGATCCCTCATAGGAAACATACTCGGAGGACAGATTTTGGTGAGAGGCGGTGGCCTCATTAAACACTGGAAATTTGTCCTGTATGTTTTTGTATTGGTCTTGCTCTATGTCACATTCCGCTTCGAGATAAGGGAGACAATGTTGACAGAAGTAAAGAACGAAGAGATCCTGAAAGACCTCAGGGACGAATACTCAAACAAGACCACACTATTCCTCCAGCTGAGCAAAAGGGGGGCAGTGGAACAAAAACTAAAAGAGAATAACTCCAGATTGACACCCCCACAATACCCACCGGTAATAATATCTCAAGAGTAGATGACAGACAAGGATAAAATACAGAAGATCGTCTCAAAATTTATGAGAATTCACTACTTGGCACTGATCATTGCCCTCGTGGTGGTCTTCCGTATTGTCCAGGTCCAATATCTTGACAAGGATGCAGTATCACCCGACGACCTTTACAAGTCTGTAAAATTGGAAGCCAAGAGGGGGAGCATTCTCGCCACAGATGGAAGGCCACTGGCCATCTCCACCCAGTCATACAGTCTGTGTATGGACTGCACTGCTGCCCCCGACACCATCTGGGACAACGAGATCGACGGTCTGGCATCTTCATTGGCAAAACTTTTCAAAAACAAATCTGCCAACGAATACAAAAAGCAACTCAACAAAGCGAGAAAGAGCAAAGACAAGCACATAGCTGTAGGAAACAGAAGAATCACATACCTGGAGATGAAGGAGGTCAAAGAGTTCCCTATCCTCAAGTACGGCAGATTCATGGGTGGACTCCTCCTCGAACCAAAGAACAACAGGGAGCGCCCCTTCGGAAGCCTCGCATCCCGCACCATAGGGCATATCAATGTCAAGGGCCAGGGGGCTGGAATCGAGAAGAGCCTCAACTACAAGCTTGAGGGCACCCCTGGCAAACAATATATGATCCGTCAGCTTGGGGGACAATACATCAGGGTGGCAGGCGAAGAGGTCATCCATGCTCAGGACGGATACGATATCCGCACTACCATCGATATAGATATACAGGAAGCCGCCGAGAAGGCGATGAGGGAACAGCTTGCCAAAAGCGACCTGCTTGAAGGTGGCACCGCTGTGGTTATGGAGGTATCTACAGGTGCCGTGAGGGCCATCGTAAATATGAAAAAGGAGGAGAACGGCAAGTTTGACGAGAGCTACAACTATGCCATCGGTGAAGCGACAGAACCGGGTTCAACCCTCAAACTCGCCACACTCGTATCGCTTATTGAGGATGGATATGTAACCCTCAACACCCCTACCAACGGTGGAAACGGAGAGTGGTTCTACAACAAAGTGAGATTCTCCGACACCAGAACAGGGGGATATGGGAAAATGACAGTGGAGGAGGCCTTCGGCAAATCGTCCAATGTGTGCTTCGCCAAACTGGCAGTGGAGCACTATGGCCAGAGTATAGAGGATGAGATGACATTTGTATCCAGGATTACAAATATGAAGATTGGAGAGAAGTTCAATCTCGAACTCGAGGGTGAAGGATACTCTACCATATACACCCCTAACGACACCAGGATGTGGTCCAAAGTATCTCTCCCTATGATGGCGATAGGCTACGGTATGCTTATCACACCTCTCCATACACTCACATTCTACAACGCCATTGCAAACGACGGCAAGATGATGAAGCCCTATTTCATTGAGAGCTACGAGCAGGACGGTGTGGTAAAAGAGGGATTCAAACCCCAGGTAATAAGCGGAGCAATATGCTCAAAGAATACAGTAACCCAGGTAAAAAAGGCCCTAAGACATGTAGTGGAGAAGGGAACTGCATCGAGATACAACGATCCGAGATATGAGTTCTCCGGCAAGACCGGAACAGCGCAGATTGCCACAAACGGCAGATATGTGGACGCAAACGGATACAGAAGACACCAAGCATCATTTGCAGGATTCTTCCCATCAGACAAGCCCAAATACTCCTGCATAGTGGTCCTCTACTCTGCAAAAACCAGACAGAACTTCTACGGAGGTACATGGGCTACCCCTATCTTCAAACAGATATCGGACCATATATACACCACCCATCCGGAATGGGAGGCACCTGTCAAGGCAAAAGGGGTAAGGCCCCAGGACCACCCTGCCATCGCAGGTGGACTCGCTTCAGAGGTAAATACCTCTCTCAAAGCCCTACCACTCAAGGGGGAGACAGGGAACATTCCAAAAGAGGGGTGGATAACCATAACAAACAAGGACAACAGGATAGAGGCCAAGAGGATGAAGATAGAATCCGGTGTAGTCCCTGATGTAAGGGGCCTCGGACTTAAGGATGCCCTCTACATCCTGGAGAACGAGGGGTACAACGTCACCTTCGAAGGGAGAGGACGGGTCGGTGAAATGACCCCCCAACCCGGAGACACTGTAAAATTCGGGGCGCCGGTCAAATTGACATTAAAAGAGACAAGATAGGATTATGAATTTAGGACAAATCATAGAGAACGTAAAGGTAACAGGTATCCTCAACGAAAAGGAGGCCCTGATCACCTCCATTTGCATCGACTCCAGGAAGGTTTCTGAAGGGAGCCTGTTCATAGCTATCAGGGGTATAGACAATGATGGTCACAAATATATATCCAAAGCTATCGGATCAGGCGCCTGCGCTGTTGTCTATGATGACTCCGAATATGACGTGGAGCTCTCCGCCAGCAATATCACAGCGATAAAGGTAGAGAACTCCAGAATGGCTGCTGCGATTATCGCTGACAATTTCTACGGACATCCGAGCAGCAAAATCAACCTTGTGGGTGTAACAGGCACAAACGGCAAGACCACCATCGCCACCCTCCTCTACCAGCTTTTCACATCGCTTGGCTACGGATGCGGTCTCCTCTCCACAATAGCGAACTATATAGAGAATGATGTTTACCCCACTGTAAACACCACTTCCGACCCCATATCCATCAATTCACTCCTTGCACAGATGGCTGACAGAGGGTGCGAATACTGCTTTATGGAGGTGAGCTCCCACGCCCTTGATCAGGAGAGGGTCGCCGGACTCAAATTCCGTGGAGCCATATTCACAAACCTGACCCACGACCATCTTGACTACCACCACACATTCGCAGAGTATCTCAGATGCAAGAAGAAACTCTTCGACACACTTCCTAAAGATGCCTTTGCCCTTGTCAACATCGATGACAAAAATGGGAAAGTGATGGTTCAGAATACAAAAGCAGACATCCGTACATACTCACTCCGAGACGCAGCAGATTTCAAGGTAAAGATTATGGAGAAGAGCATTGAGGGGTCTCTCCTGAACATGGATGGACAGGATGTATGGACCAGATTCATCGGGACACACAATGCACACAACCTGATAGCTGTATATGGTGCAGCAGTTCTGTTGGGGGCCCAAAAGGGGGAGGTTCTGACACACATCAGCGGTCTGAGCTCCGTATCGGGAAGACTCGAATATATAAAGGGGCCAAGGGATATCACCGCAGTGGTAGATTATGCCCACACCCCCGATGCACTTGAAAATGTCCTCAAGACACTCAAGGATATAGCGGCCGGCAACCCTCTGGTATGCGTATTCGGCTGCGGAGGTGACAGAGACGCCACAAAACGCCCCGAGATGGGGGAGATTGCAGAAAAATATGCCGACAGGATTGTAATCACCTCTGACAATCCCAGATCTGAGGACCCAGACGCCATTATCAGGGAGATAAAAGGGGGACTTACTACTGCCGGGAGGGCCAGGACCCTCTGCATCACAGACCGCAAAGAGGGGATCCGCACAGCACTTATGACTGCAAATGTGGGTTCAATAGTACTTGTAGCCGGAAAAGGGCACGAGGATTACCAGGTCATCAAAGGGATAAAACACCACTTTGATGACAAAGAGGTAATAAGGGAATTTTTTAATGAACAGGAACAATAGAAAAAAAGGAGACTATGCTATACCATCTTTTTGAATATCTGAAGACAATATCATCCTTCCCTGGTGACGGACTTGTCCAGTACATCACCTTCAGGGCTCTTATTGCCAGTATGATAGCCATTATTACCACTATCTTCATCGGCAAGCGCATCATCCGCATTCTGCAGAAAAGGCAGATTGGGGAGGAGATCCGCGACCTTGGCCTTGAGGGACAGCTTGCCAAGAAGGGTACACCCACAATGGGAGGCATAATTATCCTGATAGCGATACTGGTCCCTACCCTGCTGTTCTGCGACCTGACAAACATCTACGTCATCCTACTGATAATCACCACTATCTGGCTCGGCATCATAGGATTTATGGATGACTACATCAAGGTTTTCAAGAAGAACAAGGAGGGGATGCCAGGCAAATACAAAATCTTCGGCCAGGTATCACTTGGCCTTATCGTCGGCCTTGTACTGTGCTTCAGCGACCAGGTGGTTGTACACGAAAAAGGTGTCCCTTCAAAAGAGGAGATAGCACAAATTGAGGAGAGCACAGGTATGGCATACAGCCCTGACCACAAGAGTACCAAAACCACCATCCCATTTGTAAAAGAAAACGAATTCGATTACAAATGGCTTGCACCCGGCAACGGAAGGGTAAAAGATATCCTGGGATGGATAATATATGTGATTGTAATCATTTTTGTGATAACTGCAGTATCCAACGGAACCAACCTCACAGACGGCATGGATGGTCTGGCCACAGGGGTATCTGCCATAGTAGGGGCTACACTCGGTATCCTCGCATACCTCTCCGGCAACATAATTTACTCTGATTACCTCAATATAATGTACCTGCCAAACACAGGTGAGGTAGTGGTATTTATGGCCGCCCTCATAGGAGCCCTTCTCGGCTTCCTCTGGTACAACTCATTCCCAGCCCAGATATTTATGGGTGACACCGGAAGTCTGGCACTCGGAGGTATCATTGCAGTAGCAGCCATCGTGATAAGAAAGGAGCTCCTTATCCCTATCCTATGCGGAATCTTCTTTGTAGAGAGCATATCAGTGATAATGCAGAGGGCATATTTCAAATACACCAAAAAGAAATACGGGGCAGGAAGGAGAATTTTCAAGATGTCCCCCTTGCACCACCACTACCAGAAAGAGGGGATACCGGCTTTGATTCAAAAACCTGTAAAAGCTATACCTGAAGCAAAGATAGTTATGAGATTCTGGCTTGTAGCCATAATGCTCGCAGTAATTACAATAGTAACATTGAAAATTAGATAACAATATAAAGATGAGCAGAATAGTGGTACTTGGAGGAGGAGAGAGCGGCATTGGCGCAGCTGTCCTCGCAAAAGTCAAAGGTCACGACACCTTCCTATCGGACAACAGCACCATAGGTGAAAAGGAGAAAGCGACATTGGCAAAATACGATATCCCTTTTGAAGAGGGGGGTCACACTATGGAGAAAATCCTTAATGCTGACGAGGTTATCAAAAGTCCGGGAATACCCGACACTATCCCAGTGATACAGTCTATCCTCAACCAGGGGATCCCTGTCATCTCCGAGATAGAGTTCGGCGGGAGATATGACCGTGCCAAAAAGATATGCATCACAGGCTCCAACGGCAAGACCACCACTACATCCATCATCTACTACCTGCTGAAAAATGCAGGGCTCAACGTAGGCTTGGGTGGCAACATAGGTGCAAGCTACGCATATCAGGTGGCTACCTGCGATTACGACATCTACGTACTTGAATTGAGCAGTTTCCAGCTCGACGGCATGTACGATTTCAGGGCCGATATCGCCATTCTGCTAAATATCACCCCTGACCATCTTGACAGATATGACCACAAGATGGAGAACTATGTCAAGGCAAAATTCAGAATTACCCAGAATATGTCCCAGGATGACTGTTTCATATTCTGCGAAGATGATGACATCACAGTGGGCCACCTCAGCAAAGTGGTGACCAAAGCCAAAATGTTCCCTTTCACCCAGAACCACAAAGTGGAACAGGGTGGTTACGTGGAGAATGACATGATGGTGGTAAAATGTGATGACAGCACATACACCATGCCTCTGGCAGAACTCTCTCTCTCAGGCAAACACAATGTTTACAACTCATTGGCAGCAGCCATTACCGGTAAGATAATGAATATCACCAATGAGATTATAAGGGAAAGTCTCACCACCTTCAAGGCTGTCGAGCACAGACTGGAGAAGGTCCTCTCACTTAGGGATATCCTGTTCATCAATGACTCGAAGGCCACAAATGTCAACTCTACCTGGTATGCACTTGAGAGCATGGAGCGCCCCGTGGTGTGGATTGCTGGCGGAAAGGACAAAGGGAATGACTACGAACCCCTTTATGACCTCGTGAAAGACAAGGTAAAGGCTCTTGTATGTATGGGGGTGGACAACAGAAAACTCCACGAGTGCTTTGATGACAAAGTTTCCACCATAGTGGACACCTCTTCAGCCAAAGAGGCTGTAGAGAAAGCATACGCCCTTGCCGAGCCAGGTGACATAGTGCTACTGTCACCCTGCTGTGCAAGTTTCGACCTTTTCATAAGCTACGAAGACCGTGGCAGACAATTCAAAAATGCAGTAAGAGAACTATAATATATGGCAAAGAGATTCAGAAAGCTTCACGGAGACCCTATAATCTGGCTTGTAGTATTGCTGCTTGCCATGATCTCCATTGTCGCTGTCTACTCATCGTCAAGTGCGTTGGCCTATAAGAACGACACTACCACATCCGCATACCTTCTCAAACAGTCTCTCTTTGTAATAATCGGTTTCGCATCCCTCCTTGTCTGCTACATATTTCCGTTAAAGGGATACAGACTCCTCTCCTTGCCGATATTCGCTATAGCTGTAGGCTGTCTGTTATATGTGATTTTGGGGGGGGAAGAGGTCAATGAGGGTATCAGATGGATTAAAATATGGAAAATAACGTTCCAGCCATCCGAACTTGCAAAAATTGCAGTAGTCCTCTATCTGGCCCGCATCCTTGAAGCCAAGAGTATCAAAACCTTCAAGGCATACGCCATATGGATACTTGCCCCATTGGGGATAACCTGCGTCTTAAGCCTCTACGGAAGTGTGTCAGCCACATTGATTATATGTCTCACAGCATTTGCCATACTTGTCTGTGCCGGGATAAAATGGAGATACATATGGTACACAATAGGAATTGCCGCAGTAGCCTTCACCATCATCTTCGCGATAAACAAACTGACCGGCAAATTCAACAGAATCGAGACTTTCACAGCGAGGATTGAGAGATTCTTTGTAAAGGAGGATCTCTCCGCTATGACAGCCGAAGAACTGAAAAATCACAAAGACAAGAATTTACAGAGCGATCAGGCCAAAGAGGCCATACAGCTTGGAGGATTCTTTGGAAGGGGGCCAGGCAACAGCCTGAGAAAGGACACTTTGCCCCACCCCTACTCTGACTTTATATTTGCACTGATTGTAGAGGAGATGGGGCTGATGGGCGGTATGGCCGTAATACTTCTCTATCTGTGGTTTTTCTCCCGGTGCATTGCCATCGCCCGATCGTGCAGCAGGACAGACACCACCATAATGGTTCTGGGGTTGGGGTTCCTGATAACACTTCAGGCCTTCATCCACATCCTGGTAAACGTAGGGATATTCCCCGTAACCGGACAGACCCTCCCACTTGTCAGCCTGGGAGGTACCTCATACGTGATTATGAGTTGTGCATTTGGCATCATCCTCTCGGTCAACAGGACCATAGAGATAAAATATGAAGATAAGGAGAGTGTAAAAAATGAGTAAGCGTATCATCATAAGCGGAGGTGGGACAGGAGGTCACATCTTCCCGGCAATATCCATTGCAAACGCACTTAAGGAGAAGGATCCAGGTATAGAGATCCTCTTCGTGGGTGCCATCGGCAAAATGGAGATGGAGAGGGTTCCTGCAGCGGGATACCCTATCAAAGGTCTCCCTGTAGCAGGTCTGCAAAGGTCATTGTCCCTTTCAAACCTGGCCCTCCCGTTCAAGGTGTTCAAAAGCATCAGAATGGCTGCCAGAATCATTAAAGAGTTCAAGCCGGATGTGGCTGTAGGTGTAGGGGGATATGCCAGCGCTCCACTTCTGTGGTGTGCCTCCCGCAAAGGGATACCTACATTGCTCCAGGAGCAGAACTCATACGCAGGGCTTACCAACAAGATCCTCTCAAAAAGGGCAAGGACCATCTGCACAGCATACGAAGGGATGGAGAGGTTCTTCCCGGCAGATAGAATCATCCTCACAGGAAACCCTATCCGCAAGGAGATCGCCCCAGCCACAGCAGCCCAGAAAGAGGAGGCATACAGATTCTTTGGCCTCAACCCCGAACTCCCTACAGTACTTGTAGTGGGGGGAAGCCTCGGTTGCCGCACACTCAATGAGACAATGAAAAAATGGATTGCCCAGAATGGGAATAACGCAAAATACCAGATCATCTGGCAGAGTGGAAAAGGGTATGCAGCAGGAATAGAGTCATTCTTCAGTGGACTTGAGGGGGCAGAATCGGGAGAAAACACACGCCGTTGGGGCAACATCCTCAACTGCGACTTCATAAGCAGGATGGACCTTGCATACGCAGCGTGCGACCTTATCGTATCACGCGCTGGTGCAGGGACCATCTCTGAACTTTGCGCAGCAGGCAAGGCCCCTATCTTCGTCCCATCACCAGTGGTGGCAGAAGATCACCAGACCCACAATGCTATGGCACTTGTAAACAAAGGGGCAGCCATCCTGATCAAAGACTCGGAGGCTCAGGAGAAACTTATGGACGAGGTGGAAAGGATTGTCTTTGACAAAGAAAAAATAAAGGAATTGGAGAAAAACATCCTCGCATTGGCCAAGCCAAACGCATCAAGCGACATTGCCGACGAGGTACTAAAACTTGCCAGATAGATGAAGAATGTATATTTCATAGGGATAGGCGGTATCGGGATGAGTGCAATCGCCCGTTACTTCAAACACGCAGGCTACTGCGTGTCGGGATACGACCGCACCCCCAGCAAACTCACCGCTGCACTCGAATCTGAAGGGATAGAGATACACTACCAGGAGAGACCAGATCTTGTCCCTGCCGATATAGAAGAGACCCTTGTAATCTACACTCCGGCTATCCCGGCAGATATGAAAGAACTTGTGCTTGTTTTTGAAAAAGGGTACAAAGTGGTAAAAAGGTCCCGTGCACTTGGAGAGATTGCTGCACAGCAGAAATGTCTCGCCATATCGGGCACCCACGGCAAAACCACCACCAGTACCCTGCTGGCACACATCCTTACCCACTCGGGAGAGGGGTGCAATGCATTCCTCGGCGGAATATCCAAAAACTACCACACAAATCTTCTCCTCTCCAAAAACCAGGTCCTCGTAGCAGAAGCGGATGAGTTTGACAGATCATTCCTCCAGCTCTTCCCCGATATAGCAGCCATCACCTCGTGTGATGCGGACCATCTGGACATCTACTCTGACCACGACCACGTGAAAGGGGCATTCCGCGAATTTGCCTCTCAAGTAAAGGGGGCACTGGTAGTGAAAAAAGGGGTAGAGATAACATTTGACACCAAAGCTAACATCTACACCTACAGCTACAACGAAGAGGCTGACTTCTATGCCTCAGACATAAGGCTGGACGAGTGCGGATACTTCCACTTCACCCTCAACTCCCCTATGGGCCCCATCGAGGAGTGCACCGTTGGTATCCCTGGATGGGTAAATGTGGAAAACGGCATTGCTGCAGCTGCTGTCGCACTTCTGCACGGCACCTCACCTGAGGATGTAAAGAGGGGCCTTGCCACCTACGAAGGGGTTGAGAGGAGATTCGACATCCACATCAACACCCCAAAATGTTCCTATATCGATGACTATGCGCACCACCCCAAAGAGATCTCAGCAGCCATCAGCTCGATAAGGGACATATTCCCTGGAAGGAGGCTTTGCGCTATTTTCCAGCCGCACCTCTACACCAGAACCAGAGACTTCTACCAGGAGTTTGCACAGAGCCTGAGTGCACTGGATGAACTTATACTCCTCCCTATCTACCCCGCCAGGGAGCTCCCTATAGAGGGGGTAAATAGCGAGATGATATTGGACCTGGTCACCACAGAGAACAAGAAGACAGTATCCAAGGAGAATCTGCTCAAAGAGTTGGAATCGAGGGATATTGACATTCTCATCACTCTGGGTGCAGGAGATATCAGTACATTTACAGAACCAATTACAGAACTGCTGAAAAAGAGGGTCGGACAGTGCTGAGAAAGATACTTACATATATAGGTTGGATTTTGGTGGCAGCCATACTCGGTGCCTACTTCTTCTTCGCCTCCATGCTTAAAGGGAAGGGGAAGGAGGACGACGTGTGCACAGATGTGAAGGTCACCATCCTTGACAGCACTGCCAACAGATTTGTCTCCAAAGAGGAGGTCAGGGAGATTATCTCCGAATCAGAATTGGCCGTAATCGGGAAAAATCTGTCGGGGATCAACCTATACGATATCGAGCAGCTCCTCAACAGAAGAAGTGCCATCAAACTCAGTGATGTATCACTTGACAGGGATGGGATACTCCACGTTGATATTACGCAGAGAAGACCACTATTGAGGATCCAGAGTGCTGAGGGTGGATACTATGTGGATGAGACCTTCTACATATTCCCACTGGTCAACACCTTCACCTCATACGTCCCTGTCGTCACAGGGGATATACCATTCAAGCTGAAGGCCGGGCAGAGGGGATATGTGGATAAAGAGGGTGAGAAGTGGCTTGCGGATATGCTCAATTTTGGAGAATACATAAGGGGGGATGAATTCTGGAGCTCCCAGATACAGCAGATACACATCTTGCCGGATGGAGACATTGCCCTCTACATGAGGGTTGGAGACCAGACAGTTCTGTTTGGAGGATTTGACAGGACTGACTATAAATTCAGGAAACTTGAGGCCTTCTACAGAAACGTGGTTCCGATACACGGCTGGAACAAATACTCTGTAATAAACCTTAAATACGCCGATCAAGTGGTCTGCACACTGAAAAAAGAAAAAAACAAGAATTAGATATATGAGTAACTATGTAGCTGCTATAGATTTAGGGACCACAAAAGTGGCCACCATCGTGGGGGAAAAATCTGCCGGTGGCATCAAGATTATCGCCTACAGCGAATTTCCCTCAACAGGCATCAGGAGGGGGGAAGTAATAGTCATCCAGAAGGTGCTTGACGCCCTTACGCCCACTATCGAAGACGTAAAGAATCAGATTGAAGGGGAAGATTTCGAATTGGATGAGGTCTATGTGGGTATTGCCGGACAAGCCATCAGATGTACATCTGCATCCATAAAGAAGGTAAGGATGTTCCCCTCAGACATCATTACAGAGAAGGAGGTCAATGCGTGGACCCAGGAGATGTACGAATATGAAGTGGACAAGAAGGAGGCTGTCCTTCATGTTATCCCCCAATCGTACAACGTGGACGAATACCTCCACCAGACCGATGCTACAGGTATGCTCGGCAAAGAGATAGAGGCCTTCTTCAAACTGTTTGTCGGGAGGATAAGTGCAGTGAAATCGTGCAGAGAGGTGATCAACAGAAAAAAACTCAAAATAAAGAAGATGTTCCTGGAGCCCATTGCATCTGCAAGGGCTGTATTGTCCGATAACGACATGGAGATAGGTGTTGCTATGCTCGATATAGGTGGTGGCACATCTGATCTTCTCATTATTGAGGACAACATCATAAGGCACACAGCTGTCATACCATTTGGTGGCAACTCCATCACAGAGGATATCAGACAGGTGTGCGGAGTATCATTCAGAGACGCTGAGATCCTGAAGAAGCAGCACGGCTCTTGTCTGAGTGAATATGCCCAGGAGACCAAAGTCATCAACATCCCCGGAAGGGATGGCCTCACAGCCAAACAGATATCGTTCAAACTGTTGTCATCTGTAATAGAGGCGAGAGTCAGCGAAATACTTGCGACTGTGGCATACGAGATAGAGCAGTCAGGATTCAAGGACAAACTCCGCGCAGGACTCTTTATCACAGGTGGTTCTTCATACATAAACCATATCCAGATATTGGCCAAGCACATCCTTGGTATAGATGTAAGACTTGCCCAACCTGACTCATATGCCATCATGAACACCTCAGTAGAGGATGTCTTCAAGCCCAGCTGCTCCACTGCAGTCGGCCTTATCCTCAAAGGGTTTGAAGATATGGAAGCAGAGGAGTACCAGGAAGATTTGACCGATGACTCAGATGCACCATCAGACAATGAGGCAATACAGGAAGATCTCTTCGGCGGTAAGCAGACCATCCCATTGACAAAGGGGGACAACAGCAAATCACCCTCACAAGGTAAAGGTGGGAAAAAGAGGGGATTTGGCGATTTCCTTAAAGGGACCATCGGTGAGATAGGTGACATATTCAACAATCCAAATATTGATAACGAAGCATAGGGAGGTATATTATGGGAGACGAGATGATTCTAAACATTGCTCCTGATGGTTGGCAGACAAAAGAAACCATCATTAAAGTCATAGGTGTCGGCGGAGGTGGCTGCAACGCAGTATCACAAATGTATCGCGACGGTATCAATGATGTTGACTTTATGGTATGCAACACAGACAGCCAGTCACTCATAGACTCGCCTGTACTCGACAAATTCTCCCTCGGAGAGGGTCTTGGGGCAGGATGCAGGCCGGATGTTGCCCGTACCAAAGCCATAGACAAATCTGAGGAGATCAAAGAGAGACTGAGCGACGGCACCAAAATGCTCTTCATCACCGCCGGTATGGGTGGAGGAACCGGTACAGGTGCATCACCTGTAATTGCCAAAATTGCCAAAGATATGGGGATCCTGACCATCGGCGTCGTAACACAACCATTCAGGGATGAAGGTACAGAATTCCTCAGAAGGGCGTACGAGGGTATTATGGAGCTCTCCAAGAATGTGGACTCGCTGCTTATCATCGACAATCAGAAAATATACGACATATACGGAGACCTCTCCATCCTTGAAGCACTTCCCAAAGCTGACTCAGTCCTCAAAACTGCAGTAAAAGGCATAGCTGAGATAATCACAGGCCATGGATACATCAATGTCGACTTTGCCGATGTGAAGATGGTAATGAAGGACAGCGGATACGCCATCATGGGCTCAGGAATGGCAAAAGGTGCCAATAGGGCCCGCAATGCTGTGGAGAGGGCATTTACCTCACCTCTTATCAAGGACTACAGTCTCAGATCTGCAAAGAACGTACTTATCAACATCACATCCAGCAAAGTGGAAGCACTCAGGGCATCTGAGATGGAGCAGATCATCAAATATGTCACCGAGTACACAGGCAACCCATTCAACTTCAAACGTGGTATAGCCTTCGATGACAATATGGAAGCCGGAGCCATCAGCGTAACCATTGTCGCTACCGGAATCCTTGTAAACCTCACCCCACCCCCGATGTTCCAGAAAGAGCGCGACATGGGTGAAGAGGTTGATCTTGATGAGAACGAGATCACTGTAAAACAGAATCCGGAGCCAAACAACAATGAGCTTGCCATCAAACTCTCCCCATTCAATATGGCTACAACCACCATATACAAGCCAGGGGTCAACATAATCGATATGGAGAACGAGACTGCATATGCCAGAAGGCTCAGGAAAGAGGAAGAGTTGAGAAAACTGGAAGAAGAAAATTAAAAAACAATTTACAATATGAGTGAAAGAAAGACAAGGGTAAGATTTGCCCCCAGCCCGACAGGCCCACTACACATGGGTGGTGTCAGAACTGCACTATACAACTACCTTTTTGCCAAACAGAGAGGCGGTGACTTCATCCTCCGAATCGAGGATACAGACTCCCAGAGATTTGTCCCTGGAGCAGAGCAATACATCATCGAATCACTGAGATGGTGCGGCATATTCCCTGACGAAGGTGTAAACGAGGATGGCACTATCCCTGAAGTTCCATCTGAGAAGCACCCTCACGCACCCTACAGACAGTCACAGCGCAGAAGCATCTAC
Source organism: Candidatus Coprenecus sp. (assembly GCA_045603545.1). GTDB lineage: Bacteria > Bacteroidota > Bacteroidia > Bacteroidales > UBA932 > CAAGNP01. The sequence goes on from JAZUMG010000019.1 coordinate 67,607, forward strand.
CGCAAATATGCTGAGCAACTTATTGAGAACGGCTACGCATACTACGCTTTTGACACAGCAGAAGAGCTTGCCGAACTCCGCAAACAGAAAGAGGCTGCAAAAGAGACCTTCACATACAACTGGGAGACCCGTGGTCAGCTTCGCAACTCCCTGACACTTCCTGAAGAGGAGTGGAAAAAGAAGATAGAGACAGAGACCGGTTGGACCATCCGCTTCAAAATGCCCGAAAACAGGATCGTGAAGATGGACGACCTCATCCGTGGACATATCGAAGTAAACACCAACACACTTGACGATAAAGTGCTTTGGAAATCTGCCGACCAGCTCCCTACATATCACCTCGCCAATATCGTGGATGACCACCTTATGGAGGTGACAGAGGTTATCAGAGGAGAAGAGTGGCTACCATCACTTCCACTCCATTATATGCTTTACGAAGCATTCGGCTGGCAGGATACCCAACCACGCTTTGCACACCTTTCTCTCCTCCTCAAACCAGACGGAAAAGGAAAACTCAGCAAACGCGACGGTGACCGCCTCGGATTCCCAGTATTCCCCCTCAAATGGGTATCACCTGAGGGTGAAATCTCACGCGGATACCGCGAAGACGGCTACCTTCCTGAAGCATTTGTAAACATCCTCGCACTATTGGGTTGGAACCCAGGCACAGAGCAGGAGATCTTCAGACTTGAAGAGCTTGTAGATGTATTCTCGCTCGAGAGAGTAGTGAAATCGGGTGCCAAATTCAACCCCGAAAAAGCTAAATGGTTCAACGCCGAGTATCTCCGCATGATGAGCGGCGAGGCCCTTGCAGCAGAATTCGGAAAAGAACTGGCAGACAGAGGCATTGATGCAGAACCCGAATATGTGGCAAAAGTGTGTGAACTTATGAAGAACAGGGCACACTTCATCACTGACTTCTGGGGACTTACCCACTACTTCTTCCAGGCTCCAACAGAGTACGACCAGACAGTAGTGGCCAAATTCTGGAAAGATGAAGTACCACAGATGGTAGCCCAGGCCAAAGATTATGTAATGTCATTGGAACCATACACAAAAGAGTCACTTGAAGAGGGTCTCCACTCACTGATCGTGAACAACGGATGGCCTATGGGCAAAGTGATGAACTCACTCCGTCTCTCACTTGTGGGTATAAATAATGGTCCTGGCGTAGCAGATATCATATGGCTCATCGGCCGCGAAGAATTCGCAGCCCGCATCGACCGCGCACTCGCCACACTATAATTCCAGACACGTCACCCCGACTCCGTTCGGATATCTTACCATACGTCACCCCCGACTCCGTTCGGGGGTCTCTTTTTCCGTAATCCCTTTCTCTGCCCCCGGACCTTCACTGTATCAGTCCTCTACGACACACCTCTTTTACATACACTTCCCCATCTCCTGTCAGCGACGCACCTCCAAAGGGCATAATCCACTGCGTCATACAGCAAAAAGAGCCCTATCCCCCCAAAAAACCGACACGACGCAGCGAAAAGCACCCCTATCCACTGCGTCACATATCATCTGCTATAAGCATAACATAAGCACCGTCTTATCTGTGACTCAGAAACACGTCTTGAATAGAGGTAATTTGCGATATTATCTTTTTCTGACTGCGTAAGGGTATAGACACTCCTTCTGCCACACCTTGGGACCAGTACATTATCTATCTCCTCACAAAGTTCTATATCGCGGATTTTCTGACTGTCATAACGCTTCTTCTCGTTCATCAACATAGCACTGCAATCCTGCACAGCAGAACATTTCTCTATAGTCTCCAGCTTCACCACCTCCATCGAAGTGTCCTTATCCTCCTTTTGTTCATTCTCCCATTTCTCTCCGGAAAGTCTGTTCATATAAAACAGATAGTTTCTTGCCGAACCGTACATCAACTCTACTTGTGATACCTCCAGCACACTCTCGCGGGTAAACATCCCCCTTGAATCAAGTCTGAAGTGTGACGGACAATTGGCTCTGCTGGGGAGAAGACCGTATTTGGATTTAGGTTCCGAATCACAATACATCGGCACCTTCCCCAACTCCTTCTGAAAAAATATGTTTGCCGAAGAGTGTTCATAGCCGAAAGGGGTACTGGCTACTCCGTGATGAAAGGGATTTCGCAGAGTGTAACTCAAGGCAGCAAGAATATGACGAGCCCCCTCCACTTTCAGAATGAATGGTATCTTCTCCCCCAAACTACCCTTCCTCATATACCTGCTATTAAAGTACCTGGTATAGGAGTACTTGAACTCTGAAGCCATCTCATGCAGCCGGGAAGAAATGACACAGGAGTGTATATGATTGGACATAATGGAGTCACATAGAAGCAGTGTATCTGTACTGTAAGACGCTAAAGCGAAATAATTGAAAGCCCTGAGATAATCCTCCTGACACCTGAACATAATCTCATCAGGCGATGAGATACAGAGATGAAACATCCTCTTCATAACACAACATTTATCATCCGAAACCATCCATCCCCGCCGACCCAACAACTATCTGCCCACGAAAAGGATTGCACTGCTAAGATACAAAAGAAACTTCACACCATACCTCACCCCCATCTAAAAGAATCACGAAACATTGAAAACGCACCATATTCACTGCGTCATACAGCAAAAAGAGCCCTATACCCTCAAAAAAACGACACGACGCAGCGAAAAGCACCCCTATCCACTGCTTCGGTAATTGTCCCACTCAGTCCCAGATGAGAATCCTTCTTCCCGTCACACCCGTCTCAGTTCTGAGGTAACCTTTTCCATCGTCATACCCGGCTCACTCATATATCAAGACTGCCCCGACTATGAATCTGTCATCAGACTTCGTCCGACATACAGTTATGCTCTACTACACCCATAGTCGCTCATGACGAGTTGCTCCATGCTACGGATTTCGCTCACATCGCCTTGCCGGACAACTCTTCCTTATAGTCGTGCTACGCACGCCTAACGTCATCAGACAAAGTCCGTCATTGGCTGCGCCACACGGCGATTCGCCGCTCATTCGCTTAACGCACTCCGCAAAGTCATTCGCATCACTATGGGTGTAGCACCCCTATCCACTGCGTCGGCAAATTTATGATCAAGGGCGATTAAAACTTGTTCTCCGTATAAAACGCGATAAATTCGTCCATTGTGATAGCGTTATCTACATGGAAACTGCCTGATTGGGTTCTGCGAAGGGCTGTCAGGTGTGCACCGCTCTGAAGAGCTAGACCGAGATCGCGTGCAAAAGAACGGATATAGGTCCCCTTTGAGCACTCTATTCTGATACGGGCTGTAGGGGCATTGTATTCCAGAAGTTCGATGTTGTAGATGGTGATGGTGGCAGATTTGAGCTCCACCTCGACACCTTCACGAGCCATCTCGTATGCACGGACTCCATCCACATATTTGGCAGAAAAGATGGGTGGTACCTGCTCCTGTGTGCCGATAAATCCCTTGAGTGCCTCCTCTATTTTTTCTGATGTGATATGTTCATAAGGGTAGGTGGCATCTATCTCCTTCTCAAGGTCGTAGCTGGGGGTAGTGGCACCGAATGTCACATCGGCTATGTACTCTTTCTTCTCTGCCTGAAGTTTTTCCGATATTTTGGTAGCTTTTCCCAGACTGATGATGAGCATACCGGTGGCGAGAGGATCAAGTGTCCCGGCGTGTCCCACTTTAAGTTTCTTGTTCTTGAAGAAGTACTGGAATTTGAATTTGAGTTTGCGGACCACATCGGCAGAGGTCCACTCAAGAGGCTTATCGAAGGGGATAAGTATCCCCTCCGGATAATTCTCCATATTTGGTACAAGGGTGGTGAGTTCACCCTTTTTTATTATGATAGGATTGATTTCTGGTGCAGCCATTATTTGCAAGCGATTTTTTCTACTCTACGCTGATGTCTTCCCCCTTCGAAATCGCTTTCAAGGTATGCTTTCACTATAGCCTTTGCTGTGTCGGTGTCGATGAAGCGTGCAGGGAGTGAAAGGATATTGGCATCGTTGTGCTGACGGGCAAGGGCTGCGAGTTCTGTGTTCCAGCAGAGGGCTGCACGGATACCCTGGTGTTTGTTGAGGGTCATGCTGATACCGTTGCCTGAGCCACAGATGGCGATACCTTTTTCAAGTTTGCCAGATTCGACCTCTTCTGCAAGTGGATGTGCTACATCCGGGTAGTCCATACTCTCGGCAGAGTGTGTGCCGAAATCCTTAACTTCATAACCAAGTCCGTTGAGATACTCGATAAGGGTATTCTTCAATTCATAACCTGCGTGGTCAGCTGCTATTCCTAACATAGTATTATATTTTAATATAGTTTATTCCACAAAAATATAAAAATCCTCCCTATTGGGCAATAAACTTTTGATTTATAAAATTTAATAACTATATTGCAGAATATCAATCATATAAAGGTGTGATAAGAATTTTATTCATATTTATCATTATTTTATTTATCACTAGCTGCAATAAAAAAGAAGTAGTGATGAAGAATTTTAGCGATATTAGGAAAGAATGTATTGATCATAACCATCCCTCAGTTATTTTATGCACTATTAGAGAGTACAATAATTCAAAATCATTAAATAAGATTGAACGGTTTCTCAAGAAACAAAGCAATTTCAACTACTATAAGTGCAATATATCAAACAAAGCTAATGCATACCTTAAATACATTTTACAGATAGAAGACCTTAATGCACTTGTATTTCTATCACCAAATGGCGACATTCAATACTACCAAGATTCACTAACCAACTATAAACAAGTATTAACCATATTTTCATTAGTAACAAAAGATAGCTATAACAAACTGCTTTCCAGAGATTCATCCAATTACTTGACATCTTTAATGGATATCCATCCATTAGAAATACTACCTGATAATAGATTATCTAAAAGTTGTGCATTAATAGACTCTTTATCAAATATATACTCTGACTATTACCTGAATTATTTAGGATATAAACTGCATAAAAAAGCTCAAAATCTTACCTCATCAGAGCTATATATGAATATGTTAAAGTCTTTTTATGAAGTACCTCAGATATACTCATATATAGAACTTGATATTTCAAGAGAAGTTTCCAATTCATCAAGTCCTGTACTCAAGTGTAATACAAACATTAAGTTACCTAAAATAAAAAGAGGTGAGACCTATGAAGTAGAAATTCCTGTTACAAATGACAGCAATACGCCATTAATAATTATTGATGATATATCTAATTGTGATTGTATAAAGTTAACATACCCAAAGATAACAAACCCTAAAGATTCCGCCATAATTAATCTCACATACACGGCTAAGGATAATGAACTTTTGGGTACATTCAGTAAGTCTGTTTCATTAATCACCAATACATATAAAGAAAGAGAAATACTATTCATAAACGGAGAAATCATAAAATAACAACATATGAAAAGATTATCTGTCATATTCATTCTAATGCTCATAATTTCTGCTTGTACAAAACAGGACATATTGAGTTGCGACCCATCTATCAACAAGTGGGCTTTAGATAATATCGCTTACTACGAAACTGCAAGTAGAGATGAATTACTATTACTTACTATCCCTGAGCAACGAGCCATAATTGTTGGATTATCAGGTGAGAAAAGAATGGAACTATGGAGAAATAAACTTGAAATAATAAAATCCAAACAACTTCTAAAACCAGAAGAGCTTGCAATCTATAGTGATATCATATACTTTATCAAACCTGAACATTTTAATAATCCGGATAAATCTTTAGAATTGACAGAATATGCAGAAAATAGGATACACATTCTACAAGAAGAATATAATTGGGAGGATAGGAAAGTTTTCTTTTATTTTTATACTTGGCTTACAGAAGATGAATATAATGATGCTTTATTGTTTAGTGAATTAAATCAAGCTGTTACTAAAGGCAGTATTGATGACGGAACATCTGACTGCAATTGCATGCCTTACAGATTTGAATGCAGCGCTTCTGAAATTTGTTTTGAGCAAAATTGCAGTGCTACCCAAGGTTGCGGTCTTTTTAACAATAACACATGTACAGGTAAATGTAAATTTAGCTTATAACCATAATTTTCTACTAACTATTTAAAAATATAATATTATGAAAAAAATTATCATAACCTTAACATTATCCCTAATACTGGGATCATGTACATTTACATCGAAGAACGAGATTAAAATCAATGATAATCTTACCCGCAGTGAGTTTGTAAAAATGGACTATGCTGCCCAAAGAAGCATCCTCGGACAAATATCCCCTGAGACCAAATACGAGCTCTACAAATACAAATACGCGATTGACCTCAAGGAGAATACTTTTACCAAACAAGAAAGGGAAGCTATCGATAAGTTCCTGAACAAATTCCTCAAAATAGAGACCTTTATAAATGGAATTCCTGCAGAAGAGGAGAATGAATTGTTCACATATTTCCAAGAAGAATTAAAATGGACAAACAACCAGATTCACGGCTTCTTTATGACACCTATGACCTTAAAGGAGTTCAATGAGAAGGATTGGCAATTCTAATCCTCCCTATTGGGCAATAAACCTGTAGACTATCTCCCCGGCCTGGCGCTCGGGAGCAGTAGAGGAGGCGGTAAAGCGGGAACGTTTGGCCGCCTTCATTGCATAATCCTGAAGACAAACATCCGGCGAAGAGGTCGCTTCGACCACCTTCACAGCTGTCACGTACCCCTTTCTGTTAACTATAATAGCCACTGTCACATCTCCCCCACCCACACATTTGTATGCAGGAATCGGAAGTGATTGTCCTTTGCGGCCATCCAGGCGATAAGAGAGGACAGAGGGTCCCACATATGTCTCTTTGGAGGCAGATTCCTCCTTTTTGCTGCCAAGGTCAACATCATCCTCACTGTCCAGTGCCTGCTGAGCCTCCCTGCGGGAAGCATCCAGTTTCTCCTGAAGACGGCGTGCCTCGTCATAAACCTCAGAAGGGTTTGCACTCCTGTCATCACGCAATCTTTCGCCACTGCGTGATGCATCCACAGCCACATTGCGTGGAGCGCTCTGGCGTGACTGCGCTATAAGTTCATCGAGTTCGGCACTGACACTCTCCTTGAAAGCCTGAATCTCCCTCTGCCTTTCAAGCTCCTCCTGTTGGGTGAAGTCCAGGACAAAAGAGGTCTCCTGGCTCACTGTCCTGTGGATGGAGTAAGCCAGAATGATGATAATGAGGACAAGGTGGAATATTACAGTGAGATAAAGTCCAGCCTTCTCCTCGTTATCTATTTTTATGTTGAAGCGCTTTTTCAATGGTAGCGGTCAGAATGTCTATTGCCACTTGATTGTGCCCACCCTGAGGTATGATTATATCTGCGAAACGCTTGGTAGGCTCAATGAACTGCAGATGCATAGGTTTGAGTGTCATCACATATCGCTCCATAGTGTCCTCAACACTCTTTCCACGCTCTATGATGTCCCGGGCGATAACCCTCAAAAGTCTCTCATCGGCATCTGCATCGACGAAAACAAGAATATCAAGGAGTTTCCTCAACTTCTCACAAGTGAAGATGAGGATACCCTCGATAATTATGATGTCTGCAGGATGAACAGTTACAGTTTCGGTAGCAGAACGGGTACAGGTAATGTAAGAGTAAATAGGCTGCTGGATGGTCTTACCCTCTCTAAGCTGCTGCAATTGCTCCACCAGAAGATCAAAATCGATCGCATCCGGGTGGTCAAAATTGAGCTTCTGCCTCTCCTCCATTGGGAGGTGTCCACTATCGTGGTAGTAGGAGTCCTGGGGAATTACCGCCAACTCTCCACCAGGGAAAGCCTCTGCAATCTTCTTTACAACTGTTGTTTTTCCGGAACCTGTACCGCCGGCAATACCGATAATTAACATATTCTAAAATTCTGCTGTTTTAGGTGTTCTTGGGAATGGAATCACATCACGGATATTTGACATACCTGTCACAAATAGAAGAAGTCTCTCAAAACCGAGGCCGAAACCACTGTGAGGTGCTGTACCGAATCTGCGGGTATCCACATACCACCATAGGTTGGTATCATCCATATTGAGCTCTTTGATCCTGCCGGTAAGCTTCTCAAATGACTCCTCTCTCTGCGAACCGCCGATAATCTCGCCGATCTTAGGGAAGAGAACGTCCATAGCCCTCACGGTCTTGCCATCCTCATTCTGTTTCATATAGAATGCCTTGATATCCTTAGGATAGTCGGTTAGGATAACAGGTTTGCCGAAGTGTTTCTCCACAAGATATCTCTCGTGCTCGCTCTGAAGGTCGATACCCCAAGCCACAGGGTAGTCAAACTTCGCACCCGACTCCTGAAGAATCTTCACACCCTCAGTATAGGTGAGTCTTACGAACTCTGTACCCACTACACTCTGGAGACGTGAGATAAGCTCCTTGTCAATCATATTGTTAAGGAATGTCAAATCATCCATACAGTTATCCAAAGCATACTGCACAAGATACTTGATGAACTCCTCTGCAAGGTCCATATTGTCCTCGATCTCATAGAATGCCATCTCAGGCTCAATCATCCAGAACTCTGCCAAGTGGCGTGGAGTATTTGAGTTCTCTGCCCTGAATGTAGGACCGAAGGTATAGATATTGCCAAGTGCCATAGCACCAAGCTCACCCTCAAGCTGACCACTCACTGTCAAGCTGGTCCTCTTGCCGAAGAAATCCTCTTTATAGTCGATCTTACCCTCTTCAGTACGTGGAAGGTTCTCAAGGTCCATGGTGGTTACCTGGAACATTGCACCAGCACCCTCTGCATCAGAAGCTGTGATGAGTGGTGTATGAAGATATACGAAACCTTTGTCATTGAAGAATTTGTGGATAGCATAAGCCATAGCGTGACGGATTCTCAGTACAGCACCGAAAGTATTGGTACGTGGTCTGAGGTGACCTATCTCGCGAAGGAACTCCATACTGTGACCCTTCTTCTGAAGAGGATAGGTCTCAGAATCTGCAGTACCGTAAACCACGATATCCTTGGCCTGGATCTCCACTTTCTGGCCACTGCCCATTGACTCTACCAAGTCACCTGTCACTGCAAGACAAGCACCTGTAGTGATCGACTTCATCAACTCCTCAGGGAAGTTGGCCACTTCACAAACTACCTGAATATTATTTATTGTAGAACCGTCATTAAGAGCAATAAAAGCGATATTCTTGTTTCCTCTTTTTGTTCTCACCCAGCCTTTAGCCACGACTGACTGACCTGGAGCCTCATTAAGGAGCTCTGCGATTCTAATGTGTCTTTTTCCCATTTTTTCCAATTTTAAAACATCCTACAAAGTTAGTGAAAAACTTTGACTTTCGTTCCAACATCTGTCAATAGCTGTAACAGCCACTGTATATCCTTTATACTTTTTGAAATCCTCCCCAAAATCGTAAGACATCTGGTTTGTAATTTTCACAAGATACTCCCCCTTTGAGGTATCAGCCATCACCCCTTTGGGGAACAGATAGACTGCATAGAAAACAGGCTGCTGCATAGGATCATCTGTCGGCTCTACGGTCCATCTTACAGATGTGGATTTCTTCTTGAGAGTCTTGACCCCCTGTGGAGCCCTGTCATCAAGTCTTGTATAGGCAGGGATAAGGGCAGGTCTCGACTGATATACGGTAGAGAGGCTGTCGTGTATATTGTGGGTATTCCTTTTGATGGACCACCCCGGCCACCATACATTTCCAGCCACATTCGGAAGCTCCCTCACCAATTCCATCTTCCTCTCCAACTGTGTATCCAGGACAGCGATGTTCTGACCTATATAGAGGTGATCTGTAAAATTGCCGTCATTCCACCAGTTGATAAGGATCTCATAGCAGGCTGGGGCAAAATTTATCCTCCAATAGAGCTGAGGGACAATATAGTCAATATACCCTTTCACACCCCAGTCAGGGACATCAGCAAAGAGAGCCTCATAGTTCGAAAGGCCGTTTGTTGCACTGCCTGAGCTGTCAGGTGTCTCACTTAGATTTCTGTGTATGCCGAATGGGCTGATACCGAATCTCACCCAAGGTTTGATACTCTTGATGGTATCATTGAGTTCCTTCATAAGGATAGCCACATTGTTCCTTCTCCAGTCACCCTTCTGCCAATACTCGAAGCCCTGTTCCTTGGCATATTTTACAAAAGATGCATCATCGTGGAACTCCTCATATTTCACAGGATAAGGGTAGAAATAGTCATCAAAGTGGATGGCATCCACATCATACCTGCGTACAATGTCTGCAATGACACTTACAGTATGCTCCCTTGAAGCAGGCTCACCCGGATCAAAATAGAGCTGTTTGCCATACCTTTTGAAGATATCCGGATTGGAGAAAAAGAGGTGATCCGGTGCCAGTTCCTCCTGGTCATTGGATGTCACACGATAAGGGTTGCACCAGGCGTGGAGCTCCATCCCCCTCTTGTGAGACTCCTCAATCATAAACTGGAGCGGATCCCATAGAGGATCTGGTGCCTGCCCCTGGACACCTGTCAAAAAGCGACTCCAGGGCTCCAGATGCGATGGATAAAAAGCATCAGCCTGCGGCCTCACCTGGAAGATTACGGCATTGCAGCCAGCCTGCTCCAAAGAGTCAAGTGTCTGGATGAACATCTCCTTCACCTGAGCCTCGCTCATGGTTCTGATCTGGGTATTTCCCACAATATGGAGCCAGGCACCCCTGAACTCCCTTTTGGGCTGAGGCACATTCTGTGCATCAAGGGATATTGCTATCGCAATCAGCGATACAATGGCAAACAGTTTTTTCATATCAACTAAAACTCTACGCCCATTGCTGAGCAGATTTTCTTGGGAATATCGGTATTGTCCATCTTGCCTGCAAACTTCTCGCTACCCACACCAATGGCAAAAACAGGGACATTTGCTGCAGAGTGGGAACTGCTGGTCCAGCCAAAACGGGCCTCTTTATTGAGATTGTTAATATCCTCTTTGGCATTGCCAGTACCGGCTTCATAGCTTGTAGCACTTACAGTATTGTCTTTTGATGTCTTCTGCACATCAAGTTTGTCAAAGTACATATGGTAACCGCCTTTATATGCAAGGGCCATTCCTCCTGTTTCGTGGTCAGCTGTAACCACTATCAAGGTCTGGTCAGGGTGCTTAAGATAGAACTGATATGCCACCTCTACAGCCTCAGCCAGATCAAGAGTCTCCAGGATGGCAGTCTTGGCATCGTTGGAGTGTGCTGCCCAATCGATACGTCCAGCCTCTGCCATCATAAAGAAACCATCTTCCCCCTCAAGAAATTCAATAGCCGAAGTTACAAGATCCGAGAGTGTCATATCATTCTCACCTCTATCGATAGCATATGGGAGCTCGTGACTCTCTACACCCCCATCCTGAAGAAGGAGCATCTTTTCAGCACTCCCCTTCTTGGCGTGAAAATCATCCATACCGGCTGCAATGACATAACCCTGATCACCTATGATCTCATAGGCAGATCTCTGGTCGCCCTTCTTCCCCTTCGGATCGATGAAACCGCCACCACCAAAGAACTCAAAATCTGAATCTGCCACCTGTACAGCGATAGAATAATAATCACTCCTCTTTACAGAGTTTGCATAAAACGCACCTGGTGTAGCGTGGTCAAGTGAAACAGTTGACATTACACCCACCTTGAAACCTTCGTCGTGAATTTTATATGCGATACTCTCCAGATCTGTCGAATCAGGGGACACCCCCAGAAATCCGTTATTTGTCTTGTACCCGGTAGATAGAGCTGTACCGGCAGCTGAGGAGCAGGTGATAATGTTTGATGCCGAATAAGAAGAGGCCATCCCAAGAACAGGGAATTTGGTAAATGAGATAGAATTGTTACCTATACGACCATCCTCCAGATATGCAGAATAATACTCAGCAGCAACTACTTGGGAAAAACCCATACCGTCACCTATGAAATAGAAAACATATTTTGCCTCCTTCTCTTTACAACAATCACAGGAAGAGAAAGAAACGATAGAAAATATCGCAATTAAAAGTGAAAGAAGTTTTATTCTCATAACATTAAAATCTTAAAAAAATGGGCGATTTCTCTTAGAGATACCGCCCACTCTTTATATACATATTAGTAATTATTTACCAGCAGGTCTTGCTGCATACATAATCTTCAATGCTGAACAACGTCTAAGCTCCTGTTTAACGTCAGTCACAATACCCATAAGGGTACCTTCGTCAACGTTAAGAGAGATAGTCATAAGCTCTCTGTCCACCTCACTTCTGGCCTCACGCTCAGCTGCCACGAAGTCACGGATATCGTTGACAGTTTTATAAGAGTCGTTTAGCTGGATACGTGTATCAGTACCGAACTGATTCTGATACTGTTTGGTAGGAGCACCGATGTAGATATATGAAGCAAGCTCTTTTCTTTCTAGCTTAGCAGTTTCTGATGCTTCAGGAAGTTTAACTTGTACCATTCTATCTGTCTTACGCATACTTACAGATACCATGAAGAACATAAGAATCATGAACACGATATCAGGTAGAGATGCTGTAGAGATAGCTGGCATACCGCCGTCTTTTCCTTTTCTTACAAATTTAGCCATTCTGAAAATCCTCCTTATTTTTTCTTACTAACGTCTTTAGGCTCTGCCTCAGAGATATTCTGAGGAATAGCTGTTCTAACTATCTTCTGCTGATCCTCATCAAGAGCTGCATATTTCTTTCCAAAATGTCTTGTTGCGAAATCATCACGGATAGTGTTGATAGCTCTAACCAAGGCATTCTGAACCTCCAAATAGATATCGTAGTGGGTACTACGGTCATTTTGAAGAGAGATAACACCTTCTGATACAGGATAAGTACCGAAACCTTCGATCTCTTTCTCCTTTTTAGCAGAGAGTTTTTCGTTGTTAGTAGGGTTAGTTAAAAAGTCAATAACGATTTGATCCAGCTGGCTAACATCAGAAATATATTCAGAACCGGCAAATACTGCGTCCCTTGAGTTGATCTTTACTTCCAGGATGTTACGACGATTGACTTTGATATCCTCAACCTTTGCATTTTTGTCAGGCATAGGAGGAAGACGTCTTGAAAGACCTTGCTCAGAGTCCATTGTAGAAACCATAAGGAAGAATATCAACATAAGGAATGAGATATCCGCCATAGATCCGCCGTTAATTTCGGGTGTTTTCTTAGATGCCATATCTGTTCGTATAATTAACGTTTCTTAATTGCATTCATTACAATACCACCAAGAAGTGAAGCGAGAACGCCCACAAACAGGATGTAAGTAAGAATAAGAATAGTGTCGGTCAACTTAAATGTAGCCTCTGTTGGCTGCTCAGCCACATTAACGGCTACAGGGTTGCCTGAAGCCAAGAAATAAGATGCTACCACTAGTACTACTGCAAGAAGCAACACCAAACCTGTACTCTTAAGAGACTTCTTGTTACCGAAAGTGGCAACACAAGCAAGTACAAGGATAAGGGCAATTGCAAGTACTATTAGAGCATATACCCACCACAAAAGACCGTCAACAAGTGTAGTAGAGCTAAGAACATCAGCCAAGTTTGACAAAGCAAACTGACCTGAGCCGTTCTGAACATAGAACAAAGCTATGATCACTACACCGACAGCTAGTAGGACGTATTCTAATATTTTTGCAAATTTTGACATAATTATAAATTCAAGTCAGTTTGATTATTTATTTAGGTATTTAACTACTAGGTCTACTAGAGAGATTGAAGCATCTTCCATAGAGTTTACGATAGAGTCAATCTTAGATACTAGATAGTTGTAAATAACTTGAAGAATAATCGCAACGATAAGACCACCTACAGTTGTAATCAAAGCGACTTTCATACCACCTGCTACAAGGGTCGGAGAGATATCACCAGCGATCTGGATCTCGTCAAATGCCTGAATCATACCGATAACTGTACCCATGAAACCAAGCATAGGAGCGATAGCGATGAAAAGAGCGATCCAACCAAGGTTAGACTCTAGCTGACCCATCTGAACTGAACCGTAAGAAACGATAGTTTTCTCAACAGCCTCAGCACCCTGATCAACGCGAAGAAGACCTTGATAGAAAATTGAAGCAACTGGACCTCTTGTATTGCGGCAAACTTCTTTAGCAGCCTCTACACCACCTTCATTAAGGGCAGCTTCAACAGCAGCGATAAGCTTTTCATTGTTGGTAGTTGCCATGTTAAGGTAGATAATTCTTTCAATACAGATTGCCAAACCGAAGATCAAACATGCAAGTACTGTAGCCATGAAGCCAGCACCACCTTCGATGAATTTGGTTTTAAGAGCTTGGTGAAGAGCAACTTCTTGTACAGGAGCAACTTCCTCAGCAGGAGCAGCAACTTCTTCAGTAGCAACTTCAGTAGCAACTGAATCAGCAACAACTTCTTCAGTCTGAGCCATAGCAGAGAAAGTCATAAGACCTGCAACTGCCAAAAACATGAAAATTTTTTTCATAAAAGTTTTGAATGATTAGTTATTAAACAAATTATTAAATAGTTGATTTATATTTATTTACAAAAATAAAGTCAATTTTTTCATCTAAATTCCCCCTATCCCAACGAGCAGTACACACAGAAAATATGGCCAAAGTTAGAAATTATTTTTCTAAATACCACTACAATTTTGAAATTTCTCCCCTAATATTTTTCTCCATTGACTCTTTTACATCTTTGTTGTCGCTGTATTTTCCCATTAGAAAATAGAGCTTTGTCAATGCAGCCTCTATGGTGGAGTCCTCTCCGCTTACTACCCCAATATGTTTCAGTGCGACACCTGTAGCATACGCATCCATATCCACCCTTCCTGCATGACACTGGGTAACATTAACCACAACGAGCCCCGCATCCACCAGCACTTTGACTGCGTCTATAAACTCTTTGCTGGTAGGGGCATTGCCCGAGCCGAAAGTCTCAAGGATGACACCCCTCAGCCCCTCAACCCCGGTCAGCACAGTCAGCAAACCGGTATTCATCCCCGGCACCACCTTGACAATGGCCACATTACGGTCAAGATTATAGTGCACTTTGAACTCCTTGCCCCATTTCGGATACCTTATCAGCTCCTGATGGAACTTTATATGGATACCCACATCGGCGAGCACAGGGAAATTGGCAGATCTGAAAGCACGGAAATTCTCCGCATTGTATTTGGTGGTCCTGTTCCCTCTGTAGAGCTGGCTTTCAAAATAGACACACACCTCAGGGACCATAGCCCTGTCCTCTTCATCTTTTGCCGCCGCTATCTCTATGGATGATATAAGATTCTCTTTTCCGTCTGTCCTCAGCATACCTATAGGGAGCTGGCTACCTGTAAATATTACCGGCTTGCCCAGATTCTCAAGCATAAAGCTCAGCATGGAGGCGGTATATGACATAGTGTCTGTCCCGTGCAGCACCACAAATCCGTTATACTTGCTGTAGTTCTCCTCTATAATCTTCGCTATCTCCTGCCAGAAAGGGATATTGGCATCCGATGAGTCTATCACAGGATCAAATGAACAGGAATCGAGCCTGTATCCGAATTTTTTCAGTTCAGGTACCTCCTCCAGAATATGGGAGAAATCAAATGGTGCCAGGGCCTGACTCTGTGGGTCAATTTTCATTCCGATGGTACCACCGGTGTAAATCAAAAGAATCGATCTATCCATATTTATCCGATATTGAACATTTTCATAGCATTTGCAGTAGTAACCTCCTCCACCAGGGGGGGTTCACACCCCTTTAGGGCAGCAATCTTCGCCACTATCTCCTTCAGGTAAGAGGGCTCATTTCTCTTCCCTCTGTACGGGACAGGGCTCAACCAGGGGGAATCCGTCTCCAGCACAATCCTCTCCAGTGGCAGCCTCTCCACCACAGAGGCCACACCGGCCTTCTTGTATGTGACCACCCCACCAATCCCCACAAGGAAATCACCATATCGGTTTATCCTCTCGTAGGTCTCAAAACTGCCGGAGAATGCGTGGAATACACCTCTGGGCCTCACCCCCGCACCCTTTATTTTATCAAGGACCTCATACATATCATCTGTAGCCTCCCTCAAATGGACAATAATAGGGATATCCCTGGATGCAGCCATCACCACCTGCTCATAAAATACAGTTTTCTGCTCCTCAATGAAATCCCGGCTCCAGTACCCATCCAGCCCTATTTCACCCACTGCACAATAATCTCTCCTGGCAAATTCACCCTTCACAAAATCGAGTTCCTCCCTCCAATTCTCCTTTACAGAGGTGGGATGAAGGCCAATGGCTGCATACGCGAACCCCTCCAGGGCACGCTCAGCTGCACACATGTCATCAAAAGTGGAGATATCTATGGCCGGCATTATACATTTGCAGACACCGGCACCCCTGGCACGGAGGACCACTTCGTCAAAATCTGCCCTGAAATCTGCATCGTACAGATGGGTATGTGTATCTATCGTCATTTCACCAGTAAAAATCTGCCCAACAGGTCTGAGGAGATCCTCCCCTCCAGTTCCAGTTCGGTAAGGTTCATCATTATATCCTTTCTGCCGGCACCAGTCCTCTCCATCAAATCATCCACAGTGGCCAATGACTCTTTGTACAGGTGGGCCACTATATCCCTCTTTACGGCATTATCACTCTCAAAGGTAAGAAATTTTGCCATCATATGCCTATCCTTTGAAAGATTTTTCCAACCCAATGAACTCCGGAGGGAGTCCCTGCCTGTAATCATCTCAGCGCAGGACTCCTTTATAAGGAGATTGCACCCCTGCGAGAGGTCATCATCTGCCCTGCCGGGGAGGGCAAAGACCTCCCGGTCATAGGACGAGGCCATCTTGGAAGTGATGACACCTCCCCCCTCCACACGCGACTCCACCAGCACTGTGGCATCACAAAGACCTGCGATAATCCTGTTCCTCCTTACAAAATTGAGTGGCACAGGTGGGGTTTTTATGGAGAAATCTGTAACAAGCCCCCCTTGCGAAACCATCTGCACAGCAGCCTTCCTGTGATATGCAGGATATATGGCATCAAGCCCGGTAGCCATGACACCAACAGTCTGCAAACCGCACCTGAGTGCCGTCTGGTGTGCCTCTATATCGATCCCGTATGCCAGTCCGCTCACAATGATTGGGGGGTCATCCAGCTCAGCGAGGGACTCCACCAGAGCGGAGCACATCCTTTTGCCGTAGGGTGTAGCCCTCCTGCTCCCCACAAAAGAGATCATCCTCCTGTGGTTCAGATCACAATTCCCTTTGAAATAAAGGATTACAGGTGCATCCGGGCACTCCCTGAGCCTTCTCGGATAGTCACTGTCCTCAATATAATACAATCTCACCCCGTGGGCATTGGCCCACTCCACATCTTTCTGCCCCAGCTCCAGAAAGATGGGATTGAGGATATCGTTTACAAAATGGCTGTTCTCCCCGAATATACCGGCAAGTTCCCTCCTGTTGAGATTGAAAATGGCACTCGGGAGGGGAAACCTCGAGACCAGCACCCTCGCCTTGTCGCAAGAGTAGTTGAAAATCCTGTTTATGGCACAGGCATAAACCAATTCGTCGTATTCCATATTCTACAAAAGTAGATTGGAATACGACGGATATTGGGACATAAATCACAAAAAGTGACCTATGGAATTTTAAAATTCAGTTTT
Source organism: Candidatus Coprenecus sp. (assembly GCA_045603545.1). Classification (GTDB taxonomy): domain Bacteria; phylum Bacteroidota; class Bacteroidia; order Bacteroidales; family UBA932; genus CAAGNP01. The sequence goes on from JAZUMG010000019.1 coordinate 85,190, forward strand.
TATATGATAAGCATTGCATCACCATAGGTTCCGAACTTGTAACCCTCAGCAAGGGCCTCCTTATATGCCTTCATCACATTTTCATAACCACCGAAAGCGGCAGCAGACATCAGCATTGTAGATGATGGCAAGTGGAAATTGGTAACAAGTGCTGTAGGGATCACGAACTGGTAAGGGGGGAAGATGAATTTGTTGGTCCATCCGTCAAATGGGCTCACCTCGTGTCTTGTGGTGACAGGGGTCTCAACAGCCCTTGCCACTGTAATGCCAACAGCAAAAACCCTTTTGCCTTTGGCCTTGGCACTATTGATCATCTTCGCAGACTCCTCAGAAATCATAACCTGCTCAGAATCCATTTTGTGCTTGGAAAGGTCCTCCACATCGACTGTACGGAAGTGGCCCAAACCCATATGGAGGGTAATGTTGGTCCAGTCCACACCTTTGATCTCCATTCTCTTGAAGAGCTCCCTGCTGAAGTGGAGACCTGCTGCCGGCGAAGCCACTGCACCCTCCTTGGACGCAAAGATGGTCTGGAAACGCTCTGTGTCTATCTCCTCAGCATGAGGCCTGATCCATTTTGGAACAGGTATCTCACCCATCTCATAAAGGGTAGTCTTGAACTCCTCGTACGAACCGTCATAAAGGAATCTCAAAGTTCTGCCTCGCGATGTGGTATTGTCTATAACCTCAGCCACCAACGAGTCGTTCTCACCAAAATAGAGTTTATTGCCGATCCTTATTTTTCTTGCAGGATCCACAAGCACATCCCAGAGACGCTGCTCCCTGTTGAGTTCCCTCAAAAGGAAAACTTCGATATCTGCACCTGTCTTCTCCTTGTTGCCTTTCAGCCTTGCAGGGAACACCTTGGTGTCATTGAACACGAAAATATCACCCTCATCACAATAGTTGATGATATCCTTGAAGATTTTGTGCTCAATCTCACCGGTATCTTTATGTAGCACCAGAAGACGGGACTCATCCCTGAAATTTGCAGGATACTTGGCAATCTGATCCAAGGTCAGATTAAAATTAAATTGAGAAAGTTTCATTATATGCTTTAATTATGTTTATTCTATTTTATCCTCTGTATTACATTGTCTATATCCGCTATGATCGGATAGAACGCCTCGTCCTCGAGCTTCGAGTACCTCCCCACCATAGCCCGTATCTGAGTCATGAAAATATCCTCCGAGATCTTCCACTGGGCCTCATTGATAGGGACCCCTGTCCTTTTGAGATACTTTCTGAACCCTGACTCAAGATCCATACTGTCAAGAAGGTGATTCAACTCATCAAGTGAAGTGACCTTCTGTAACTCTTTTCTGTATCTGTCTGCCACCTCTATACTGTATTTCACCTGTGAAGACTGCCTGTTTATCCTCACCAGGAAGTCTGTCACACCTACAGTATCGACAGGTACAAATATATCGGGGATAATACCACCTCCGCCATACACCACTTTGCCCCCCGGAGTGACAAACTTGAGGGAATCGTTCTTGGGGATGCTGTCTTCATCCATCATCTCCCCGTGCATATACCTCTCCACGATATCATCCATATACTCCCCCTTCTCATAAGGCTTCTGGATGTTTCTCCCGGTAGGTGTATAATATTTTGCCACAGTCAGCCTTATTCCCGACTTGTCGGAGAAATAGATAGGCTCCTGCACAAGACCTTTTCCATAGGATCTCCTCCCCACTATGGTACCTCTGTCGTTATCCTGCACTGCACCGGCAAAAATCTCACTTGAAGAGGCAGAGTTCTCATTGATGAGGACTACCAGTTCAATATCCTGGCTCAGTCCGTTGCCGTCTGCAGTAAAATTCTGCCTTGCACGGTGAAGTCCCTGCATATAGACGATCAGATCGCCTTTTCCCAGAAACTCATTTGCCAGATACAGGGCTTGGTCCATATAACCGCCCGGATTGTCCCTGAGGTCAAACACAAGTTTCCTTATCCCCTCTCCCCTCAACTTTATCATAGCCTTGAGAAACTCCACATAACTGCTTCTGGAGAATTTTGACAGCTTGATATACCCTGTGGTGTCATCCATCATATAGGCCACATCGACACTCTTCACAGGAATCTTCCCCCTGATTATCTCGAAATCGACCCTCTCGCCGTCCCTTCTGATCTCCACATTCACCTTTGTACCCGAGGCACCCCTGAGGAGCCTTATCATCGAGTCCTGAGGAAATTTGACACCTGCCACCACCTTCCCGTCGATGGAGACAATCCTATCACCAGGGATAAGCCCTGCCTTCTCGGATGGTCCTCCGGTAATGACACTTATCACGACTGCGGTGTCGGCAGGGACATTGAATGTGATGCCAATGCCGTCAAAATTGCCCTGCAAATCCTCATCAGCCTCCTTCAACTCCTCCGGGGGAAGATAGACCGAGTGGGGATCCAGCTCCTTGAGTATCTCCGGGATAATCTTTTCAGATATGGCATCATAGTCAATCTCATCGACATAATTCCTCTCTATCTGCTGCAACACAAGCGAAACCTTATCCCAATTGTGCTGGTCTGTTGCCAGAAAGTGCCCCCTTCTGCGGTCTGCACATTTGGTAATGATACTGCCCAGCATAACAAGGATAATGCCCCACAGCACATATTTGAGTATCTTCAATTTGTCCATCTTAATACTTGCAAATCTCTATACCTGCCCTCTCCAAAAGCTCCAGCCCCTCTGTATTCCTGTAATCCTTATTGTATACCACCCTTCTTATACCGGCCTGGATGATGAGTTTCGAACACTCCATACAGGGGGCATCGGTCACATAAAGAGTGGCCCCCTCGCTGCTGTTATTGGACTTAGCCACTTTGGTAATGGCATTGGCCTCAGCGTGAAGGACATAACTCTTGGTCTGCCCAAGTTCGTTCTCACACACATTCTCAAACCCGGCAGGTGTGCCGTTATACCCGTCAGAGATAATCATCTTGTCCTTGACGATAAGGGCACCCACCTTTCTCCTGACACAATATGAATTTTCTGACCACACCTGGGCCATCTTGAGATAACTCAAGTCAAACTGTTTCTGTTTTTCACTTACCATATCAAATTATTTCTTTCTCTGGTACAAATATCTCTTGATACTCCTCTTCGGTGTCTTTTCAAACTCCTCCGGAGAGAGTTCAATCGCTGCAATCTTGCAATAGTTGGGGAGGATCTTGTTTACCTCCTTGAGTTCTTCGTTGAGTTTTTCAAGGAGCTGGTCTTTGGTCAGCCCCTCCTTGTCCCTCAGATCCTGGTCAGGATAGATGAGTGCAATGAGCTTGTCACCATCTTCAATAACAAGAGACTCTCCCACATATGGCATATTGTTCAATTCGCTCTCTATCTCCTCAGGATAGATATTCTGACCTGAAGGGCCCAGAATCATGGTTTTGCTCCTACCCTTGATATAAAGGAATCCCTCCTCGTCGAATACACCCAGGTCACCTGTCTTGAACCATCCGTCCTCGGTGAAACACTCATCTGTAGCCTCCTGGTTCTTGTAGTAGCCAAGGAAGACATTGTCACCCTTCACCATCACCTCACCGGGGATATTTACCGGATCCGAAGAATCTACCTTCACCTGCATCCTTGGGGCCACCTGACCACAAGAGTAGAGTTTTGCCTTATCCCAGTGCGCATAGGTGATGATAGGTCCGCACTCTGTCATACCGTAACCCACAGTGTACCTGAAGCCCACCTTCTTGAAAAATGCCTCTGCCTCACGGTTGAAAGCTGCACCACCCAGGATAATCTCCTCGAACTGTCCACCGAATGTCTCATCAAGCGTAGTGTTGATCTTATTGTATATGACCTGGTCTATCACAGGCAGCTTAAGAAGCATCTTCACACTCCCCTTCTCCACGACAGGCTCAAGTTTCTTCTTGTATATCTTCTCAATAATCATCGGCACTGCGATAATCACATTGGGTTTTACCTGCTGGAACGCCTCCATAATCACCTTAGGGGTCGGGAGTCTGGTAAGGAAATGGACGTGTGCACCCGCTGTCATCTCGAAAAGGAACTCAAACATAAGTCCATACATATGTGCCAGTGGCAACATCGACACCACTTGAGACTTATTGTTCATCTGTGGCTCCGCATCATATGCAAAGAGGACGTTTGAAAGAAGTGACCGGTAAGGGAGCATAACACCCTTTGAGAAGCCCGATGTACCTGAAGTATAATTGATAAGGGCAAGCTCCTCTGGAGAATCTTCGTAGTAAGAGATATCATCAGGGCCAAAACTCTTGGGATATTTCTTGCCGAAATGCTCGTTAAGGTGCTCACATACATCGTCTATATTGTCATTGGCAGAATAGACAAGAGAAAAATCTGTCAGCAGGATAACCGCCTCAAGTGCCGGCATATCAGACTGGGTAAGACCCTCCCAAATAACATCACCCACAAAGAGGATCCTCGCCTCCGAGTGGTTGACAAGGTGCGATATGTTGCTCGATTTGAACTCGTGCAGAATAGGCACCGGGACAGCACCATATGTGGTGCAGGCCAAAAATGCCACACCCCAGTTGGCCTGGTTCTTCGAACACAAAGCCACCTTGTCACCCTTCTGAATGCCACAAGTCTCAAAAATAAGGTGAATCTTCTCTATTCTTCTGGCTACATCCCTATAATGGAGAGTGACACCTTTGTAATCGGATAAAGCCGGGCGGTCCCAGTTCATCTTCATACTCTTTTCAATCATCTTGTTTAAAGAAGTGTTTGCCATAATTCTTTTCATTTCTTAAAAGGACTGAAGTTCGCACAGGTGCGAATAGAGCCCTTTATGGTTTAACAATTGGTGGTGAGATCCCTGTTCCACGATCTTACCATCCTGCAGAACCACTATCTCGTCTGCATGCTGTATGGTTGAAAGCCTGTGGGCAATGACCACCGATGTCCTGTTCTGCATCAATTTGGTCAATGCATCCTGCACAAGCCTTTCGCTTTCAGTATCGAGTGCAGAGGTAGCCTCATCCAGAATGAGGATAGGCGGATTCTTCAGCACCGCCCTGGCGATGGCCAGTCTCTGCCTTTGTCCACCGGAGAGTTTGGCCCCCCTGTCACCTATGTTGGTATCATAACCATTCTCCAGACCAAGGATAAATTCCTCTGCATTTGCAATCCTTGCAGCATTCTCCACATCCTCTCTGGTTACATTTTCCATACCAAAGGTAATATTATTGTACACTGTATCATTGAAAAGTATAGCCTCCTGAGTCACAATCCCCATCAGAGAGATGAGATCCTTCTGGTTATACTCCCTTATATCCTTGCCATCAATCCTGATGGAGCCGCTTGTCACATCATAAAATCTGGGTATAAGGTCTGCAAGTGTAGACTTTCCTGCCCCGGAAGGGCCCACAAGTGCCACCATCTTCCCCTTAGGAATCGACAGGTTTATGTTCTTGAGCACAGGCTCGCTTGTATATTGGAAAGAGACATTTTCAAACTCAATCCCCTCTTCAAAAGAGGTCAAAGGCAATGGATTCTCCCTGTTTTTTATCTCCGATGTCACATCCAGGATGGCAAATATCCTGTTGCCCGACACCAGCCCCCTCTGCACATTTGCATAGGCATTCGCTATAGCCTTCGAAGGCTCAAGCACCCTCCAGTAGAAAGCAATATAGACCACAAATTCGGGCAAAGTCATCCCAAGTTCACCCCTCATCTGGAGCCAGCCCCCGAAGAAGAGGACACCCACCGCCACAGATATGCCCAAAAACTCAGATAACGGAGAAGCAAGCTCCTGTCTGGTAAAAATAGAGCGGCTGATCTCCTTATGCTCCTCATTTGTCTTCTCAAAATTGTCCCTGACATACTTCTGGGCATTGAAAGCCTTGATGATGCGTGCACCTGATATCGCCTCCTCAAACTGGCTTATTATCCTCCCGAGAAGAGACTGGGTCTGCACAGCCCCCCTCTTCAGCTTACGTGAGACTCCACCTATCACCAATGCCGATATAGGGAGTGTCAGCAGTGTCACCAGTGTCAGCTTAGGGGACATATAGAAAAGTCCCGCCATAAAACCCACAATGAGCAACGGCTCCCTGAATATGATATGGAAACTCGCAGCCACAGAGTTCTGCACCTCATTGACATCATTTGAGACACTTGAGAGGATATCCCCCTTCCTTTGGTCGTGGAAATACCCTATGTGGAGCTTGGTAATGACATTGAAGAGGTCCCTTCTGATACCTTTCATAATATGGGTCTTCATATTGACAAGTATCTTCTGCGACCAGAATCTTGTCAGATTGGAGAGGAAGGATGCTGCTATAAGTATAAAACATACAAACAGCAAACCTGCCAGAACACTCCTGTCACCTATGATTTTCACCAGATAGTATTCAAACACCCCATAGAAATAGTCAACAGTCAGAGAGAATTCCGGAAGTGCGGCACTTGTCGCCACAGTATCCGAATCAAAAAGGACAGTAAGAAGTGGATCTATGAGGGCATAGTTCACCACTCCGAATATCACAGAGAAGATGGACAGGACAAGATATCCCGGCCAGAACCTCCTGTACGGCTTTGCATAAGCCAATAACCTTTTGAATGTACCCATCCTACTTATCCTCTTTTACAGTTTCGAAATCCACATACTCACCCATATCCTTCTCCACCACTTTATCCTGACTCTCCGGAGCAGGTGATGAGACATATACCTCACCCTCCTTCTTGTGGGTCTGATGCTCTCCAGCACTATAACCTTGCTGATACCTATTCTCCTCCCTTTTCTGTGCACGTCTGAAGACCACTGACAAAAGTATCCTCACCAGTGATGAGACCAAGAATAAAATGGAAAAACAAATCAACAGGAATGTAATGATCATAATTTCAGTTTTACAGTTTCTTCATTACCCCGGTCTGCAAATTCAGGACCATATCTCTCCCGTCCACGGCAGTTACCACCACCTCCCTGTCTGATCTCTTCTCGACCTTGGTATCTGATGTCAATTTTCTCTTCTTTGTAAAGTCGGCAACAGGGGCACCACCACTGTTGCATATTATTGTCTGGTAACCTGTCCTGACAACCCAATATCTCTCTCCTCCCATCTCCAGCATCTCAGGCAACGATACTATTTTCTCCGATATTGCCAATGGGTTCCACGAACTGACAGCCTTCCCGCCCAAATCGTACATCCCAAGCGTATTGTCTGTATGGAGCACCATCAGTGTGTAATTCCTGTTCCCGTCAAAATCGTAAACCTTGGGACCCAGCGCCACCCTCTTTGGAAGCTGCAGCGGGTATGACTTGACCCACCTGCCGAGCCTGTCCAGCATACACAATCTGTTGCCTGAGCAGAAAAGCATCTGCAACTTATTGTTCCTGTAGTGGTCCACCTGCTCCACAAATCCGCACAATCTCCCCTCAAACGGCACTGTCCATACCCCCCTTTTGTTTTCATCCAGCAGCCTCAACTTGTCATCATCCATCTGCTGCAGATAATTCTTCTTTCCGTTGATGAAGTTCTTCACAGGGAACGGTCCCTGGGGAACTTCCAGCACAGTATCATCATACACGGCACTGGAAGATGCCGATATCTCCGCCACAGGTGGCTGGGGAAGCACCGCCAGATCCTCAAAATACCATTTGACATAAGGGGCAACCCCCTTCCCGTCATTGACCAGTTTGAAAGTCAAGAGGTTGAAATTGTTTTCCCCCACACCTTTCACCATAGGTCTGCTATACTCCTCCTTGAAATATCTGCCCAATGAATCTGTACATCTGGAGAGATTCACTACCCCCAGAGCAGAGACCTGATCCTTGCATATGGAAGCTGCAGGGGTCTGGGACAGATACATCTCCAAAGAGAAGAAAAGTTCATTCTCCACCTGGGCAGCCATCTTCTCCACCATCCTCTTGCTACCGACCACGATCCATTTGTCAATTACCGAAAAGGACTCCTCATTTGTAGGGGTAAACAGACGGCCCAGCAATGTTTGGAGATAACCTTTGCAGAGCTTCATCCCCGATGGATCATCCACCTTCATAAGGACAACCCTCTCCCCACCCTTCTCATCAGGAACAGAGGCCACTGCAAGCTCCTCCACACCCAGATCAAGGAACCATTCTTTTGTTGACACTGTCTCGCCTATCCTCTCGGGAAGGATATTGTTGAGAAATGAGTAATCCTTCATCTTCTTTACTGCCTCAAGGTATGAAACATACGACTCCAGATATGCCTCGGGACTATATAGCGGCATTGTGATCACATACTCCGTATTATGGGGCAGAATATCAAAGACATCAGTACTGCGGCTCTTCTGCAACGAGAAGATATTGGAGAAATTGCCCACCCCGGCGGTATTCAACAATCTGCCGTCACAATAAAATGCCGACCCCATCGGATCTATGGTGTAGGAGCTCCAGGATGCAAATGAAGAGAAGAATGTCGCCCTTCCAAGATATCCGTAATTAACCGCTCCGGAGAAGAGCTTTCCTATATTCTGATGATTTATGTGGAGTATCACCCTTCCACCGGCAGATTTGGCCATACTGCTGTAGAGAGGATTGTCCAGAATGGAGGTTTTGCTCTCCAGATGCCTGATAGAAGACTCCACTGTCACATGGGAAGTACTGGCAATAAGATAATTGTTATAGAACGAATAACTTATGCCAGGGATTACTGCCTTGCTGATGGTAACACCGCTGTACTTCTTGTTGATAACCCCTGAGCAGAAATCTGCCAACAGATCCTTCAGCTCCTCCCTGTCCTCAGAGTTCTCGACAGAGAGCACAAACAGGAATGACACTGTGTTTTTGGCAGAGTAATGAAGCGAAAGGATGGCCCCGTCATCACTCTTCACCTGAGAGCAGAGCTTCACAAACTTGACAAGCTGGCTCTCCCCATTGACAAAATCTGCAAAACCTGAACCATCTGCACACACCTCCTTAATATCATCAAAAGAGGCAAAATCGTAAACCATCACCGCATCTGCAGGGACAGCCTTTATCGCGTCCCCTCTCATATCTGCCATCTGTGCATCTTTCTGATCAGAAGAGAAAAAGAGCTTATAGAAACCGAAGCCTATCCCTCCGAGAAGAAAAACAGCCAGGATGGTGCACGTAATTACGATTTTTCTGTTCATAGTTCACGCAGTTTAACTCACAAAGGTAAAAATTTTTATTATTTATATATAAAATATATAAAGAAAGAGGTGACCATCTATGATCACCTCCTGAGCATCGTCCAAGCCGTAACAACCGTCATGCCCGACCTGTTCGGATATCTTCACTATTTCTCCTCTGCAGGGAAAACTTTAAGAAGTTCCACCTCAAAAATAAGGGTTGAGTTTGCAGGGATATTGCCATAACCGCGTGGGCCATAACCAAGATTTGAAGGGATGTAAAGCTCAATCTTGCCACCCTCTTTAGCATAGGTAAGACCCTCTGACCAACCCTTGATAACACCAGAAAGTGGGAATTTGGCAGGCTCGCCCCTCTCTACAGATGAGTCAAATACTGTACCGTCCAAAAGTTTGCCGGTATAGTGAACCTCCACAGTATCGGCAGCCACAGGTGATACACCTGCACCCTCTTCGATAACTTTATACTGAAGACCTGACTCAAGGGTCACAACACCCTCTTTCTCACCATTTTTAGCAAGGAATGACTCACCCTCGACAGCATTCATCTCAGCGATGGCATTCATCCTCTTCATCAGGTGTGTCTGGATAACCTGCATGATCTCCTCCTCAGGGATAACCATCTCCCCACCCTTCATCATATCGTTGAGACCTTTTTTCATCTCACATTTGTTGAGCTCACCGAAGTCAGAGCTTTTGATCATACCTCCGAAATATGCACCAAGAGCATAACTTACCGAGTCAACTTTAGCGCTGGTGGTACCGGGGATACGGTCACCTGCATTGAATTTACAAGAAGAGAACACCAGTGTTCCCATAAGGCACATTGCCACGAATAGTCTAATTGCTTTCATAATCGTTTTCTGATATTTTTATATTTTTCTTTTCTTCTGTTTTGTACTTGGGACCTTGGAAGTGGTCAGCAGGATAGCCAACAGACCGCAAACTGCCGAAGCAAACGAGGTCACGAGGATAGCAGCCTTTCCGATGTTAAGATGGACAGGATCTGTAAAGGCCAGATTGTCCACAAATATGGACATTGTAAAGCCTATACCTGCCACCATACCCATAGCAAACACCTGTTTCCAAAGGATACCTGCAGGAAGTTCGGCCAGTCTGGTCTTCACTGAGATAAAACTGAACAGGGTGATACCCAGAGGTTTTCCCAACAAAAGGCCAAAGAACACTCCCGGTACTACTGCCGGCATAGGGGACATTGCAAGAATACTACCATCGAGTGTCACCCCTGCATTTGCGAGTGCAAAAAGAGGGATGATAAGGAAATGCGAGATAGGATGGAGAGCAGATTCAAACCTATGCATAAGGGGGTTGATGGCATCCACCTCCTCGTTGATATCGTGGATAACCTCCATCTGTTTGGGATTTGCCAGAACCTCCACTTCACCGTTGCTGTTCTCCTTGAACTTGTCCATAAGATGTTTCACTTTCACGAAGAATCTCACCTCATTGATAGTGGTCTTCGATGGGATAGTAATGGCAAGCAGCACACCTGCGATAGTAGCGTGTATTCCTGACCTGAAGACAAAATACCACAATATGAGACCGAAAATCATATACACATAAGGGGAATTCACCTTCATCTTATTGAACATAAGGAGGATAAGGAACACCACAAGGGACAGCACCATATAAAGGATGCTCAGTTCGTGGCTCGGATAGAAGAGAGCCAGCACAATTATGGCACCCAAGTCATCCACGATGGCCAACGCCAACAGGAATATTTTCAGTGCAGAGGGGCACCTCTTGCCCAGGATGGAAATCACACCCACAGCGAAAGCTATATCTGTCGCCATCGGAATACCCCAACCATTTGCAGTAGGTGTACCGTGATTGAAGATGGCATAGATGGCAGCGGGAACCAGCATACCGCCCAAAGCCGCGAAAATGGGAAGAGTCGCCTTCTTTACAGAAGAGAGCTCACCGACAAGCATCTCCCTCTTGATCTCCAGACCCACCACAAAGAAGAAAACCGCCATCAACGCATCGTTGATCCAGTGCAGAACTGACATTTCAAGCTTGAATTCACCCATGGTGAAACCTGCCTTGACATGCCATATCTCCTGCAAATGGGCCAATGAAGGGACATTTGCCACCACCAAGGCGATGATGGTGCAAATCAGCAACACCAGGCCACCAGAGGTTTGGCTCTCCAAAAAAGACTGCAGCATACCTCTGACCTTCGAATGTTTTGGAGAGGTGTTCAAATCGATATTTTCTGTCATAATTCTTACTTGCTTATATTTCTACAAAGATTGTTTGTTTCTTGATACGGAGCCAAGAGTGCCGCCAGGGTGCACCCTTGCAAAATCCTCGGATGTAAACATCTTCTCCTGCTCGAGAGCCACAGCCAGAGCATCACCAAGCACGAGATGGACAGTAGTGCTTACAGTAGGGGCAAGATTGCAGAGGCAGGCCTCACTCTTGACAGGAGCATACAGGACATAGTCGGCATTGGTAGCCAGATACGAATCAAGATTGGATACCATTGCCACGATTGGGGCACCTATATTCCTTACATAAGGGACCAGGTTCTTGATCTCTGCTGTATCACCGCTTTTTGATATCACAATCACCACATCATCGCTGCTCACCATACCCAGATCACCGTGCATAGCATCTGCTGCGTGGAGAAACTGGGCCTTGGTACCGGTAGAGTTCATTGTCGCCACAATCTTGCTGGCTATGATACCGCTTTTTCCTACTCCTGTTATCACCACACGCCCCTTTATACACTTTATGAGATTCACCACCCGAGAAAAATTTTCATCTATTACAGACGACAGATTTTGTATCGCTTCTGCTTCTTTTGCAATCACTTCCAACGCAATTTCTCCCAGGTTTCTGCAATTTGTTGCCATATAAAAAAAATAAATTTTACCGTTTGTTAATTTTTTTTGGTAATTTAGAGGGCACAAAGGTAATAAATTATGGAGATAACTTCAGCTGATTTGCTAAATAAGTTGAAAGAGTTTTTTGGTTTTGACTCTTTTAAAGGTGAACAAGAAGAGATAATTAGGCACCTTATTGGAGGAAACGACACATTTGTACTTATGCCTACCGGAGGTGGAAAATCTCTGTGCTACCAACTCCCCGCCCTGGTAATGGACGGTACAGCCATCGTCATTTCCCCTTTGATCGCCCTGATGAAGAACCAGGTCGATGCCATCAGAGGATTTGTTGCCAACAAAAACAAAGAGGGGGTCGCACATTTCCTGAACTCCTCACTCAACAAGACCCAAATCCAGGAGGTGAAGGAGGATCTCCTTTCCGGTGCCACCAAACTTCTCTATGTTGCACCCGAATCTCTGACAAAAGAGGAGAATATCCAGCTCCTCAAACAGATAAAAATATCATTCTACGCCATCGACGAGGCCCACTGTATTTCTGAGTGGGGACACGATTTCAGACCTGAATACAGGAAGATAAGGAGCATCGTGGAAGAGATAGGCGTAGCCCCCATCATAGCCCTTACGGCGACAGCCACCCCCAAGGTGCAGTCCGACATCCAGAAAAACCTCTCCATGTCAGACGCCAAAGTATTCAAGGATTCATTCAACAGGAAGAATCTTTATTATGAGATAAGGGACAAGACAAATGTAAAAAGGGAAATAATAAAGTTCATCAAGAACAACAGGGGCAAATCGGGTATCATATACTGCCACAGCAGGAAGAAGGTGGAAGATATCGCCGAATTCCTCAATGTCAACGGCATCAAGGCCAGACCATACCACGCAGGTATGGACGCAGCCACCAGGGCCAAGAACCAGGACGCATTCCTGATGGAGGAGGTGGATGTGATAGTTGCCACCATCGCTTTCGGAATGGGTATCGACAAACCGGACGTGAGGTTTGTCATCCACTACGACATCCCCAAATCGCTTGAAGGGTACTACCAGGAGACAGGCAGGGCCGGACGCGACGGAAAAGAGGGGCAATGCATAGCATTCTACAGCTACAAGGATATCCAGAAACTCGAAAAGTTCATGCAGGGCAAACCCCTTGCAGAGCAGGAGATCGGAAAGCAGCTCCTTCTGGAGACCGTATCCTACGCAGAGTCCAACAGGTGCAGGCGCAAAATCATCCTCAACTACTTCGGAGAGGGATATGATGAAGAGAACTGCGGATGCTGCGACAACTGTCTGCACCCCAAAAAGCTCTTCGACGGCCAGGAGGACCTGATGCTCGTCATCGAGCTCATCAACTCGATGAGGGAGAGGTTCAAGGCAGAACACCTTGCCAATATCCTTGGAGGCGTTTCCAACTCCATCATCAAATCATACGAACACCACAATCACGAACTGTTCGGGATAGGGAAAGACAAAGGTCCCCGCTACTGGATGGCCATCATCCGCCAGGGGCTTATCCTCCACTTCCTGGACAAGGATATAGAGCAATACGGTCTGATCTTCGTCACCCCAAAAGGGGAAGAGTTCTTCCAGGCACCATACCAGGTTATGATGACAGAAGACAGGGAGTTCACCGATGGTGATGACGAAGATGAGGATGAAGATGTTATTATCGGCAACAACAAACAGGCCGCCGGTGGTGCCGACCCCGTCCTCTTCGCCATGCTCAAGGATGTGCGCCACTCACTCTCCAAGAGGCTCAAGCTCCCCCCATTCGTCATATTTACAGACCCTTCACTCGAAGACATGTCACTCCACTACCCCATCACAGTGGACGAACTGAAGAATTGCCAGGGGGTAGGCGAAGGGAAAGCGAAAAAATACGGCAAAGAATTCCTCGCCCTCATAGAAAAATATGTCGAGGAGAATGAGATTGACAGACCTACCGATTTCGTGGTTAAATCTGTTGTCAACAAGTCGGCAAACAAAGTATACATAATCCAGAACATCGACCGCAAGATACCACTTGACGACATTGCGGATGCCAAGAATATGGAGTTGTCCGAACTCATTGCCGAGCTTGAGGCCATCGTCAATGCCGGGACCAAGATCAACATCGACTACTATCTCCGCCAGAACATCGACGAAGACAAGATCGATGACATATACGAATACTTCCGCTACGACGCTTCATCAGACTCTGTAATCGAGGCGATGAAGGAGCTTGGACGCGACTACTCAGAAGAGGAGGTCCGACTCGTCCGTATCAAGTTCATGTCCGAACTGGCGAACTGACACAGAAGATGCCCGACTCAGTTCGGGCATCTATCTTTTAAAATAGGAAATCTGCTTCTTGGCATACCTGCGCGAATTGCGTTTTATCAACTCGCGTGCAGTTTCTAGCGAATGCTTCCCGTCGAAATAATCGAAAATCTCCTTATAACCCACAGTCTGCAAGGCGGGCATATGACGATATTGCTGCAGGCTCTCCACCTCTGCCACCAACCCTGCATCAAACATCATATCCACCCTTCTGTTGATCCTGTCATAAAGCTCCTCGCGCGGCATCGAGAGGACAATCCTGTTTATTTTGAAAGGGCGCTCCTTGGCCTTATTGGTCTTGAAAGATGAAAATTTCCTACCTGTCATCAGACACACCTCAAGTGCCCTCACCACCCTCTGCCTGTTGGCAATGTCCATCGAATGGTAGGACTCCGGATCCAGTTGCTTAAGCTCCATCCTGAGGGACTCTATCCCCTCCTTGTCAAGCCTCTCCATCAACTGGTTGCGCAGCTCGATATCTGCAGGGGGAAAATCATCCAGTCCATAGCAGAGGGCATCCACATAGAGCCCCGAGCCCCCCACCACCACCAGACGGTCGTGCGTCTTGAAGAGCTCGTTTATCACCTCGAGGGCCTCAAGCTCATATTTGCCGGCAGTATAATATTGGGAAACGGAATGGGAGAATATGAAATAGTGCTTCACCGCCTCCAATTGCTCTGGAGATGGGGGTGCAGTCCCTATCTTCATCTCCCTGAAAATCTGGCGTGAATCACACGAGATGATAGGCGAGCCGTACTCTTTGGCCAACCCTATGCTGTAATCGGTCTTCCCGACAGCGGTAGGCCCCACTATCACCGTCAACACCTTTTCCATATATCAGATGCTAGTATTCGTCAGAATCTCCACCCTCCTGGTCATCGAAAAACTCCTCATCATCACCCGAAGGCTCATCAGAAAAGCTTGCAAAGTCCTCATATACAGCAGAGAACTGATCAGGGTTAGGGCCCTTCTCTACAAGCAGTCTCGGATAGGACTCCTTGGGGAGATACTCTGCCTCAGAGACGAAAGTGAGGACAATATGGAGATTTTGCTGAAGATTGTACACATATTGGAGTGACACCTCTCCCCTCTGCAGGGTCTTCTCCAGTGAGACATTGTCCATAGAACCGTCACCCAGGTCGAAGAGACCGTACTGGTGCATAACCACACCATCCTCATCAAGCCCTCTGAAAAGAACCATCTGATCCGGTGAGAATCCCAAATCGTTCTGAAGAAAGTCGTGAAGCTTGTAAAGGCTTGTCTCCGACTTAATATCGTACTCCCTTAGAAAGGACTTGTGTTTGGGCAGTGTCGCCCTGTATTTGTATATCATACCCAGTAGTTTTTCCTTTTGATTTTTTCTGTTACCAAAGATACTATATTTTTTTCAAAAACCCCCTAAAAAACCTATATTTGTATTCTGAAATGGGAGCACAGATTCAGGATTCTTATAAGAGCATTTCAGCCCCCTCGGAAGGGATATTCAAGGACAAGGGGAGTAAGTTTCTGGCATTCGCATACCCTGTTGGGAGCGAAGCGGAGATCAAAGATATCCTATTGAAAATCAAGAAAGAATATTTTGATGCACGCCACCATTGCTACGCATACAGGCTACGCTACGACTACTCCGTATGGAGAGCCAATGATGACGGCGAGCCATCATCATCTGCAGGGCGTCCTATCCTGGGGCAGATACTGTCAAATGAGCTGAGTGACATCCTTATCGTGGTAGTCCGCTATTTCGGCGGGATCAAACTCGGGGTTCCGGGGCTCATAAGGGCCTACAAGACAGCATCGGCAGATGCCATTGCCAACAGCCAGATATGCGAAAAGATTGCCACCAATGAATACTCCATTTCGTTCCCGTACGAGAGGATGAACGACATAATGAAAGTGCTGAAGGAGTTCGGGCTATACCCACACCGCCAGGAGTTTGACAATATGTGCCTTATAGAGACCAGAGTGCGTCTGAGGGATGAAGGGAGATTTGTGGAGGCAATGTCGGACCACGCACAGGTCACCAAAATCGAACAAACAATCAATACAATAGAAGAAAATGCCTAAAAGTCTAATTTCCATCCACGATTTCACCAAAGAGGAGATGCTTCACATCTTGGACGTGGCCAGAGAGTTTGAGCAGAACAAAGTTCAGAACTTTCTTCACGACAAAGTTATCGCCACCCTCTTCTTCGAACCATCGACCAGGACCCGTCTCAGCTTTGAGACCGCATCCAACAGACTTGGCGCCCGCGTCATCGGCTTCTCCGATGCAGGCAACACCAGCGTCAGCAAGGGTGAGACCCTGAAGGACACCATCAAGATGGTATCCAACTATGTAGACCTCATCGTTATGAGACACCCACTTGAAGGTGCGGCACGCTACGCCTCTGAAGTGGCCTCTGTCCCAGTAATCAACGCAGGAGACGGTGCTAACCAGCACCCCACCCAGACTATGCTTGACCTCTACACCATCCGTGAGACCCAAGGGAAACTCACAGACATCAGGATCAATATGGTGGGCGACCTTAAATATGGCCGTACAGTCCACTCGCTTCTTCAGGCTATGTCCCACTTCAACCCCCACTTCACCTTCACAGCTCCCGATGAGCTGATGATGCCACAGGAGTACAAAGACTTCCTCGATGCCAAAGGTATCCCATATAGCGAGACTCGCGACCTGGACGGAAATATAAACGACTGCGACATCCTATACATGACCCGTGTTCAGCAGGAGAGATTTACCGATCCTATGGAGTACGAAAAGGTGAAAAACACCTACAACCTCACAGCATCCATGCTCACCGGTGCCAAGAAGAACATGAAGATCCTCCATCCACTTCCCAGGGTTACAGAGATCGCACAGGATGTGGACGACACTCCACACGCATACTACTTCAAGCAAGCTGAAAACGGTGTGTACGTAAGGATGGCCATCATCGCTTACCTATTGGGTTACAAATAATTAAAAGGGAATAAAAATATACACATATATGGAAACTGGCGGAAAAGAATTGAAAGTAAGTGCCATCAAGAACGGCACCGTCCTGGACCACGTACCAGCCAACAAACTATTTGAGGTAATCACCATCCTCGGCCTCAAGGACTGCCCCAATCAGGTAACTTTCGGAATGAATCTCGACAGCAAGCTTCTTGGAAAAAAGGCTATCATCAAGATCGCTGACAGATTTTTCGAGGAGACCGAGATCAACAAAGTGGCCCTTGTAGCACCCGATGCCAAGATCAACATCATAAAAGATTTTGAGGTGGTGGAGAAAAAAGTGCTTAAAGTTCCAGAGCAGATTGTAGGAATAGTCAGATGTGCTAATCCTAAGTGCGTTACCAACCATCAGCCTATCACCACCAAGTTTGAGACCACATACGAAAATGGCGTTCTGAAACTCCACTGCCACTACTGTGAGAAGAACACAAGTTCGGAAAATTTGAAGATAATCAGAGAAAAATAAACTTTATATTTCAAATTATAATAAAAGTCCTATCTTTGGATTTTGCAAACCATTAAAAATTAAAAAATTAATAAAACAGATACAATGAAAGCATACAACTTCAACGCAGGTCCTTGCGTACTTCCAAGACAAGCTGTCGAGTCTACTATCGAGGCTATCCAGAATTTTGACAACACAGGCATCGGCCTTCTTGAGATTTCTCACCGTACTCCAGGTTGGGAGAGAATCATGGCTGAGACTGAGCAGCTATGGAGAGAGCTCCTCAACATCCCTGAGGAGTATGCAGTTATCTTCCTTGGTGGTGGTGCATCTACCCAGTTCTTCGAGGTTCCTGCAAACCTTCTTAAGACCAAAGCTGCTTACCTTCAGACAGGTGTTTGGGCTAAAAAAGCTGTTAAAGAGGCCAAATTCTATGGCGAAGTAGAGGTAGTTGCCTCTTCAGAGGACAAAACTTACTCATACATCCCTAAGGGCTACACCATCCCTACCGATGTTGACTACTTCCACATCACTACCAACAACACCATCTACGGTACAGAGATCCACGAGGATATCGACTCACCTGTTACCCTTGTAGCAGATATGTCATCTGACATCATGAGCCGCCCTGTTGACGTTAAGAAATACGGCATGATCTACGGTGGTGCACAGAAAAACGTAGGCCCTGCAGGTGTTACTTTCGTTATCGTTCGCAAAGACCTTCTTGGCAAAGTTGAGCGTCCTCTCCAGACTATGGTTGACTACCGCACACACTACACCGAAGAGGTTAAGAACCGCTCTATGTTCAACACCCCTCCAGTACTTCCTATCTTCGTTATGCACGAGACACTTAAATGGGTCAAAGAGCAAGGTGGCGTAGAGGCTATGTACAAAATCAACAAAGAGAAAGCAGAGCTTCTTTACAACGAGATCGACCGTAACCCTCTATTCGTAGGTACTGCAGCTAAAGAGGACCGCTCTCTAATGAACGTTTGCTTCGTAATGGCTCCTGGTCATGAGGCTCTTCAGGATGAGTTCATGGCATTTGCCAAATCAAAAGGTATGGTAGGTATCAAAGGTCACCGCTCAGTAGGTGGTTTCCGTGCTTCTATCTACAACGCTTGTCCAAAAGAGGCAGTTGAAGCACTTGTTGCTTGCATGCAGGAATTTGAACAACTACACAAATAATCGGAAGAAATGAAAGTACTAGTTGCTACAGAAAAACCTTTCTCAAAGGTCGCTGTTGACGGCATCCGTCGCATCGTAGAAGAGGCTGGACACACTTTCGCAGCCCTTGAAAAATATACAGAAGTTTCACAGCTTTTGGAGGCAGTAGCTGACGTTGACGCTCTTATCGTACGTTCAGACAAAGTTACCCGCGAGGTAATCGCTGCAGCTCCAAACCTCAAAATCGTAGTTCGTGCAGGTGCAGGTTTTGACAACCTTGACCTTCCTGCTTGCACCGAAAGAGGTATCGTAGCTATGAACACCCCTGGCCAGAACTCAAACGCAGTGGCAGAGTTGGCACTTTGCTTCATGATCTACATGAGCAGAAACCAGCTTACAGCCGGCACCGGTTCAGAGCTTAAAGGGAAAACTCTTGGTATCCAGGCATACGGCAACGTAGGTAGACTTGTTGCCAGCCACGCCAGAGGTTTCGGTATGAAAATCATGGCATTTGACCCATTTGTTCCAGCTGAGGCCATGGAGGCAGAAGGTGTTATCGTTGCCAAGACCCTTGAGGATCTTTACGAGAACTCTCACTTCGTTTCTCTACACATTCCTGCCACCGAGCAGACCAAAAACTCTATCGGCTACAACCTTCTTTCAAGAATGCCTAAAGGTGGTTGCCTTGTAAATACTGCCCGCAAAGAGGTTATCAACGAAGAGGAGCTTATCAAAGTTCTTAGAGAGAGAGAGGACCTCAAATACATCACCGACGTGGCTACAGCAAATCACGCTGCTATCGCAGAGGAGTTCGGCAAACGTGTTTACGGTACACCTAAGAAGATGGGTGCAGAGACAGCTGAGGCCAATGTCAATGCAGGTCTTGCTGCCGCTAACCAGATTTGCGACTATTTCGCTACAGGCAACACCAAATTCCAACTAAACAAATAATACTAGAAAGTTATGGTAAAAGTTAAACCTTTCGCAGCGGTTCGCCCACCTAAAGCTATTGGCCACGAAGTGGCATCACGCCCTTATGACGTTCTCAACTCTGTGGAGGCTAAGGCTGAAGCCGGTGAGAAATCACTTCTTCACATCATCAAACCTGAGATAGATTTCGATCCTATCGCTGATGAGCACGGCCAGGCAGCTTACGACAAGGCTGTAGAGAACTTCAAGCTATGGCAGGAGAGAGGATGGTTGGTACAGGATCCTAAAGAGAACTACTACGTATATGCCCAGACTATGGACGGCCGCACCCAATACGGTCTTGTAGTGTGTGCAAATGTAGAAGATTATATGACAGGCAAGATCAAAAAACACGAGCTTACCCGCAAAGACAAAGAGGATGACCGTATGATTCACGTAAGAAATCAGAACGCCAACCTTGAGCCTGTATTCTTCGCATATCCTGACAACGCAGAGATCAATGCTATCGTGGAGCGCACTATCGCTACCAAAGAGACTGAGTACGATTATATCGCCCCTGTAGATGGTTTCGGCCACAAGTTCTGGGTTATCGACAACGAAGAAGACATCGCCAGAATCACAGAAATCTTCGCCACTATCCCTGCTTTCTATGTTGCCGACGGTCACCACAGAACAGCTGCGGCTGCACGTGTAGGTGAGGAGAAAAAGAACAACAATCCTAACCACACCGGCGATGAGGAGTACAACTACTTTATGGCTGTAGTATTCCCTGAGAGCCACCTTAAGATTATCGACTACAACCGCGTGGTTAAAGACCTCAACGGTATGAGCGAGGCTGAGTTCATCGAGAAACTTGGCGAAGATTTCATCGTAGAGAAGAAAGGTGCTGATATCTACACCCCTTCAGGTCTTCACAATTTCTCTATGTACATCGGTGGCGAGTGGTATTCTCTTCAAGCTAAAGAGGGCACTTACGACGATTCAGATCCTATCGGTGTTCTTGATGTGACTGTTTGCTCTAACCTTGTTTTCGACAAGCTTCTTGACATCAAAGACCTCAGAACTTCCAAGAGAATTGATTTCGTAGGTGGTATCCGCGGTCTTGGCGAGCTTAAGAAACGTGTTGATTCAGGTGAGATGGTGGCTGCATTTGCTCTATATCCTGTTTCTATGAAGCAGCTTATCGACATCGCAGACACAGGCAACATCATGCCTCCTAAAACTACCTGGTTTGAGCCAAAACTCCAGAGCGGTCTTGCTATCCACAAACTATCGTAACGCATAGTCATCCCCGACTCTGTTCGGGGGACTTATCCATAAAAAAAGATGCTTGAGTACTCAGGCGTCTTTTTTTTGTCAAAAGTTGTCAATCTCGAGAGATATTTTTGCAGGACAAAACAGATATAAAATATACAGCCATGTTTGGATTAATAGTTTTTATAGCACTGATAGTAATGGTTTTAGACGAAATGACAGGTGGCAAAAGGAAATGGTAAGAACGAGAATTGCCGCAGCGACTTTGATTCAGAACGATTCCGTAACAAGTGCAGTGGCAAAATCACAAAATATTCGCTACTTTTGAAGAAATTTAATAATTGGATGCTATGACAATGCAGGAACTAAAGATTTTTGAAGAGAGACAGATTAGAACTGTCTGGGATGAGGTGCAGGAAAAATGGTATTTCTGTGTTTCAGATATCATCAGTGTGCTTACTGATAGCACAGATGTAAAACAATATATAAAGAGGCTCAGACAACGTGACCCAGAGTTGAATTCCGTGTGGGGTACAATTTGTACCCCCCACCAATTCATATCAACTGACGGAAAGAAGCACGCAACAAACTGCGCTAATCTTGAAGGCATATTTCGCATAATTCAATCAATCCCATCCAAGAAAGCCGAACCATTCAAACGCTGGTTGGCTCAGGTCGGTGCAGAACGAATCCATCAGATGCAGGACCCTGAGCTCGGCATCCAGCAGTCACTCATGGACTACAAACGCCTGGGCTACTCCGACAACTGGATAAACCAGCGTCTCAAAAGCATCGAGATTCGCAAAGACCTCACAGACCAGTGGAAAGCCCACAATGTCCAGGAAGGAGTAGGATATGCTACCCTCACCGACATCATCTACCAAGCATGGGCAGGTCTCACTGCTCGAGAATACAAACATCTCAAGGGCTTACACCAGGAAAACCTCCGCGACAACATGACCAACGAAGAGCTGGTCATGAATATGCTTGCAGAACTGACCACCTCAAACATAACTAAAGAAGAACACCCTCAGACAATGAGCGAACACGCACGAGTAGCAGTACGTGGCGGTTCAGTAGCCAAAGTCGCAAAAGAAGCCTTCGAAGCACAGACTGGCAAGAAAGTTGTCAGTTCCATGAACATGAAGCAGTATCTAGATTCTCAGCAGCCAACTTTAGACTTCGAAGATCAAGATCCACAAGACAAAGAATGACATCGCCCCAAAGGGAGACCGCCGCAGCTTACACCCAGAACCTTAGTCTCTAAGGCCGACATCTGCTGCGTGAATTATTCTATTGCTTATTCCTTAAAGGTCTCTTACTCTCCCCTTCTTGCCAATCTTATCTCCTCATTAATCTCATCCAGGCTCATTCCAGCTGTCCCATTTTCTGCTGCCATTTTTCGCATTTCATAGAATGCCTTTCTACCTCTCTCCATCACATCATCAATAGGGTCAGCCTCTATAGTGAAAGGGATCCTTCTCTGACGTATAACTGTCTTTACATATATATTGAAGGCTGTATTGGCACTCATGCCAAATTCATCGCATAATTTATCAAACTCTGCCTTCAAGTCTGCATCCATTCTAATGGTAGTTGCTATCTGTCTCATAGTTATGTCATTTTTACAAAGATACACAAATGACGTCATATTGCAATACATATGCCATCTAATATCTAATTAACCCATAGGAGGATTTCGCAGCTCTGGCTATTCATCCCGGCTTGGAGATAAGGTTATTCAGGCGTTCTAACCAAAAGACTAACACATCACATACCAGAAGCACTTTCGCACAAATTACCAGCAAATATGAAAACACATTTGCACAAATGTAACCAATTAGTTACTTTTGCATAGTAATTGTAGCGAAAGATGAAAAGGGAATTGATTTACTCACAGGAATATTTGGAGTTTGTAGAGACGTCACCTGTGCGAACAAAAGAAAAATTACTTTATGCAACGTCTATTTTAGAAAGTATAACACCTATTCCGACAAAGTTTGTAAAGAAGCTGACTAACACTGACTTCTATGAATTAAGGATATCTGTGGACAATGAAATAAGGATCATACTTTTTGCGGTAGATAATGACAATATAAATCTTGCCACTACTATTATTTTCCTTAACGGATTTATAAAAAAGAGTACTAAGGATTATAATACCGAAGTAGTTAAAGCTGTTAACATTTTAAGACGATCACTATGAACAAAACAAATACAAGATTAAGATTAACCCCTGAAGAGATTAATAGACTCCGCAACACTGATTTCAGTAATAAGGAGGGCTTTGTTAAGGCCTCTGATGTACTGGAAAGGGAGGCTGGCAAGATAGGATCACCCGAAAGGGATGAGTTTGATGCCAAGGCCAGAGCCTGGTATTATGGTGAGATTTTGCGTGACAGGCGCAAGGCGCTCGGTATGACTCAGAAAGAGCTTGCTGAGAAGGTAGGGAGAGAGCGAACATATATAAACCGCATCGAGAAAGGTGAAACAGACCTTCAGCTCTCATCATTCATCAGAATAGCTGACGCCCTGGGCATCACTCTCCGCCTTGAGATAAGTGTAGCATAAGAAGAGTATCATTTTCTATATGACACTCTATACATCCTTTATAATTACCTAATAATCTGTGTGCATTATATTGGGAAGGCAGACTTCCCCCACATTGCAGAACGCTTAAAACCTCCTTTAGTTTAGCAATCTTATGATGCTGGTTTTTATATTTCTTCAGATCCTTTTTGAATTGAGTCGTAATCTTCAGTTCCTTCATAACACTTCGCTACAATGAATCAATAAACCCCTCCAAATTCTCCAGATTGATTGTCTCCAGATTTCTGTTATCTCTCGCCTCATTCTTTGCGGCTAATGTCTCTTTATTCGGATTACGATAGACTGCATCCATCAATACACTCTCTACAAAGTTGTTCAAACTTCTGTTCTGTTTCTTCGCCTCCACTTTCAATCTCCTCAGCAACTCATTACTAAGTCTGAAGGCTGTTTGCGTTCTTGGTATAGTTGCGTCCATTTTCATATAGTTTATATCACAAATGTATAACACTTATATAACAAATGCAAATATTTTCCATCCCGGCTTGGAGTTAAGGTTCTTCAGGCGTTCGCTTCGCTCACTCCCTCCACCGGGGCAAAAGGCGTCATCAGACGACCCGCGGAGGCCGTGTGACAAAGGAATGCCCATAGAACAAGTCCAAAGACTTCTGGGCCACGTCAAAATCGACACAACCCTCCATTACGCTATGGTAAACCAGGCAAACGTAAAGATGGCCCACAGGAAATATCTTGCCTAAGGTAAAATTGATAAAAATCAGTATCTTTGCTCTACTAAATGCCCGGTCTATGAATAGCGATATAACAACTATACAGGAGCACCTTCCTGAAGGATATAGCAACTGGAAGAAGGAAATCATTTCAATGATTGAACGTGCCAAAGTAAGAGCAATACTTTCTGTAAACACAGAAATGCTTGACTTATATTGGAGAATAGGCAAAGACATCATTGCTAAACAGGAAGAACAAGGTTGGGGAGCTAAAGTTATTGCTCAACTATCTAAAGACCTTACCGAGCGTTTCCCTGATGACAAAGGGTATTCCGAGCGAAACCTGCGCAATATGAAAAGGTTTGCTAAAGAATATACTTCATTCCCTATTTGGCAAGTGGCACTTGCCAAATTAGAACAGTTGCCAATTCGGAAAGCGGCACTTGCCGAATTACCTTGTGATGAAAACGGATTTGTGCAAATACCACTCTCACAAATATCTTGGTACCACCACATATCGCTCCTCTCTAAAGTACGAAACGAAGCAGAAAGAGCCTTCTATATCATGGAAACAGCATCAAATGGCTGGAGCCGCGACGTTATGCTTTTGCAAGTGGCAAATAATTACATAAAGGCCAAAGGCAATGCAATAACAAATTTCCCTCTTACTCTGCCTGCGTATGAATCAGACCTTGCCCAATATGCATTCAAAGACCCATATAACTTCAGTTTCATAGGAACCGCTGCACTACAGCACGAACGTGACATAGAGAAAAAACTTGCAGAAAGGATCACAGACTTTCTTCTTGAAATGGGTAGAGGATTCGCCTACATCGGAAGACAATACCATCTGACCGTTGACGGAGAAGATTATTATATCGACATCCTGATGTATCATCTCCAGCTGCACTGCTATGTGGTGATTGAGCTGAAAGCCGTGGAGTTTATTCCAGAATTCGTCAGCAAACTGAATTTCTACATATCTGCTGTAGATGAATATGTAAAGGCACCTGAGGATAAACCTACTATAGGATTGTTGCTATGCCGGACAAAGAGCGACAAGAAAGCTCGTTTCGCCTTACGAGGTATAACACAACCGCTTGGCATAGCACAATACGAAACAGAAAAACTGTTTGAAGATGTGGCGTCTGCCCTGCCGCAGATTGAGGAAATAGAAAAACAAATGGAGGATGAATAATGAGACTCAGCGACATCATTGAAACATATATCTCAGGTGACTGGGGCAACGACGAGCCTACAGAAGATGCGTCATGTCCGGTATCCTGCATCCGAGGCGCTGATATTGTCCCAATATATAACTCTGAATACGGCAACATCCCACTCAGATACATCTCAGAGAAGTCGCTGTTACCGAAATCACTGCACTTCTGGTTACCGTTTACAGCCGTGTATTTGCGCAGCAAATACGGCAAGGCCGGGAGCGCTAGTCCGGCGAGAGCCGGTATAGTAGTGCTTAGGCCTTCAGAACCTTATTCTCCAAAGCCTGTATTTGCTGCGTGAGTATTTCTATTGCTTTTTCTTTAAAGACTCTTTTAATGCCAATCCTTTTGCTGTAAGGCGGTATTTCTGATTTTGACTATTAGGCTTGTCCGGAATAGTAAGTTCTATATAACCATTACTAATAGCAGAATTCAAATAGTCCGTTCTAAAATAATCTCTATTCTTAATAGACAATAGTTCCTGTAATTCCGAACGTCCCATCTCTCCAGTCAGTGCAGTAACAAGTTTTTCGACTTGTACGCTTGCATGGTCACTTGCATGGTCATTTACATGGTCACTTGCATGGTCATGAGTACTTATAGGCAAAATAATACGGATAAAGTTATCTGTAAACTCAAAGCAATCTTCACCGTATGCTCGCAAGATACGGGGGATACCAGAGCCTAATGACTCAACTAATTCCACACGATATCCTCATCGTCGCTCATCAGCTTCTTCAATTCTTCGATATCGGGTAGTGCGCGCTGCATTTCTTTGGGCATATCGGATATTGTTCTGTACGTTGCTACTCCCATCGGTTTATTGTAATCACGTACAGCGTATTCTGCATATGCTTGATTTGCACTCTTGCAAAGAACTATACCTATTGAGGGATTTTCGTGTGGTTTACGAACTTTGTCATCAAGTACCTGAAGATATGCCTGTAATTGCCCTAAATAGATTGGCTTAAATTTACCGATCTTCAATTCTATAGCAACCAAAGCATTGAGTTCTCTGTTGAAGAACAACAAGTCGCTCCACATCTCCTCGCCATATATCTCCAAATGATATTGATTGCCGACAAATGTAAAATCTCTACCAAGCGTCATAATAAATCGCTTGATGTTATGAATTATGCGTTGTTCAACCAACCTTTCATCAACATCTTTTTCTTGAGCATCAATGTCTTCGACATTAATATAATCAAGCAGATATTCATCCTTAAACATTCTTATAGCCTTCATCGCTTGCCTGGTAGATGGCATTGTCTGCATAAAGTTGTTCGGTGCAGAGCTGTCCGGCTTAGGAATACCTGCTTTTAAGATATTTCTCAAAGTGTATTTATCCCACTGATGAGTTACTGCTTCATGAATACAAAGCAAAACCTCGTCAATATCCTTTGTCTTATGCAAGATTTCCATATGATGAGAGAAACTCATGCCAAGAAACTCTTCTCGGTTAATTTCGGTCGCCATCGGCGAGCGATTTATATATTGGCTCCAGAACTCAGAAAATGTACGCATTTTTTTAATGCTTTCCTCCGAAAATCCTCGTAATCCAGGCAACTCCCTTCTTAATTGTTCACTAATAAACTTAATTGCGCCAGTTCCCCAAGTTCCCTTGCGAGAATTGGCAGAGACATAGAGTCCTACACCAAAATAAAGCGACAAGAAAACGCCGAAAGTTGACGCGGGAAAGACCAGCGTAGCATAAAAAAATCCCCGCCTTTGTGGGGCGAGGATTCTGTCGGGATTTATCGTGTGTGATTATTTCCAAAGTTTTGCAGGGTATACACCGTCTGCGATAAGTTTCTGGATTCTTGCCACTACATCAGGTCTGTCCTCTTTGTAAGTAACACCAAACCATTTGGCATCGCTTGAAAGCACTTTCATGGTAGCTTTACCGTTGTTGATAAGTGCGTTAACTGCCATAGGGATGTAGTACTCAGCTTTAAGGTTAGCCATGTTTGCAGGGTTAGAAAGGAAGTCCTTGAACATAGCCTCTGACTCAGCGAAGTAGTCAGGTGTGAAGCCGAATAGGTTCATGGATACTGGAGCATTCTCATTGATCTCGTGCTCGCCGTTCTCATCTTTATAGGTAACTTTACCGTCAGCCTGACGCTGGATACCAAGTCTCTCCACCATAGAAGCCAGGTTACCGTTCTCGTCCACTTTGCACTCGCCACGTGACACGCTACCGAACTCTGAAAGGGTGTTTGCCAAGTTGTAACCTACCATGCAATATTTGCCTTTCTGGCCATCTACACTGCGAAGGTAGTCAGCAAGTACCTGATAACCCTCACGACCGTAGAAGTCGTCTGAGTTGATAACACCAAATGGAGTGTCCACTACAGGTGCTGCCATCATCACAGCGTGGTTTGTACCCCAAGGTTTCTCTCTACCCTCTGGAACAGTGAAACCCTCTGGAAGGTTTACAAGCTCCTGGAATACGAATTCTACCTCGATCTGGTTGCCGAAACGCTCAGCTGTAAAAATCTCACGGAACTCTTTTTCAAAAAGGTGACGGATCACGAATACCACCTTGCCAAAACCTGCCTGGATAGCATCGTAGATAGAATAGTCAATAATTGCTTCATTATTAGGACCTACACCGTCCATTTGTTTAAGTGAGCCGTAACGTGAACCCATTCCGGCTGCCAATACTACTAATGTTGGTTTCATATTCATAAATTTTGCTGCGCAAAGGTATTAAAAATTATCTATCTTTGTTAGAACAAAACTCTAATCATATGGAAAAATCTAAGGTATATTTCACAAATCTCCGTACTACCCCCAAGACTCCACTTGTAAGGAAGATGGAGAATGTAGCCAAAGCTGCCGGCATTGAGAGCATAGACTTCAAAGACAAATTTGTAGCCATAAAAATCCACTTCGGTGAAGCCGGCAATATAGCATACCTTCGCCCCAATTATGCAGCCCGTCTGGTAGAGTTTATCCGCAGCCTGGGTGGCAAGCCTTTCCTAACAGACAGCAATACCCTCTATTCGGGTAGCCGCTCAAATGCCGTAGATCACCTTGACTGCGCTATGAAAAACGGATACAACCCCATCTCCGCCGGAGCCAATGTCATCATCGCCGACGGCCTCAAGGGTACAGAATACCGCGAAATCCCCATCGGTGGGAAGTATTGCCCTGCCCCTAAGATCGGTTCAGCCATCGCAGATGCAGATATCTTCATCTCTATGAACCACTTCAAAGGGCACGAGCAGACAGGTTTCGGCGGTGCCATCAAAAATATAGGCATGGGTTCTGCCAGCCGCGGCGGCAAACTCGAGCTCCACTCAGAGTCCAAACCTGTGATCAATGTGGACAAATGCCGCGGATGCAATGTCTGCGTTAAGAATTGCGCCCACGGGGCAATAACCCTCAATGCAGAGCGCAAGGCAGTCATCGACTACTCAAAATGTGTAGGTTGCGGCCAGTGTGTGGCCCTCTGCCAGTTCGACGGTGCAGTTCTCAAGGATTACAACACTTCGCAGGAGCTCAACTACAAGATCGCAGAGTACTCGAAGGCAGTCCTTGCCGGGAAGCCACACTTCCACATCAGCTTCATAGTCAATGTATCACCTGAGTGCGACTGCTGGTGCCACAACGACGCAGCCATTGTTCCAGACTTGGGTATCGCCGCATCATTTGACCCAATCGCCCTCGATCAGGCCTGTGCAGATATGGTCATCAATGCACCTGCCATCCCGGGGAGCAAACTCCACGATGAGCACCCTCACGAACACCTCTGCGGTGAGGACAAATTCTACCTTGTCCACCCCGACACCAACTGGCAGAGTGGCCTCGAATATGGCGAGGAGATCGGCCTTGGCAGCAGGGATTACGAACTGATCCACGTATAGTTCGATATGGGAAGAGGTTTTCTCCTGGCTGTAGCAATGGTATTGCTCGCCGGCTGTGCATCAGATGATCCGCTCAAAGTAATCTCCTTCAATGTCAGGGTGTGCATCGATGACACCTTTGATGGGGAGAACAACTGGAGATTCCGCCGCGAGGCTGCAGTCAAAATGCTCCAGGATGAACAGCCCGATTTCTTCGGACTTCAGGAGGCCCTTTACCATCAGGCAAAATATATCGACGAGTCACTCCCTGAATACACCAAATATGGTGTCGACAGGGAGGGTGGCGTCGAAAAAGGGGAGGCAGAGTCCTGTGCCCTCTTCTACCGCAATGACAAATACAAACTCCTGGACAAAGGTACATTCTGGCTCAGCCAGACCCCTGAAGAGCCATCACGCGGCTGGGACGCCGCCTGCCACAGGGTGGCCACCTGGGCACTTCTGAAACAGAAGGGGCTTGGAGGGAGGGAGATCCTCTTCGTCAATACCCACTTTGACCACAAAGGGAAAGAGGCACGTGCCAATTCCGGACGCCTCATAATGGAGAGAATCGGGGAAATGGCACCACAGGGAGCCATCATAATCCTTACCGGAGATTTCAACGCTGAGATAGATGACGTGGCGGTAGCCCCCATCAGGGAAGCCCTCGCATACTCACGTGAGACAGCCCCTGTCACCGACTCCACCACCACCTACAACGCCTGGGGTCGCAGGGAGACACCCACCATCATTGACCACATATTCTACAGAAATCTCACCCCACTGTCATATAAAACAGTGACCCGAGATTATGGAGTCCCATACATCTCGGATCACTATCCTATTGTATTTGAAGCTGACTTCGAATAGCCTATTTCTCAGGAGTGTGTTTGTATTTGAAAAGGATGGCGAAGAAAATCATAATCACCAGCGAGTAAGCTGCAAATACATACCACGAATGTGACCATCCGGTCATCACTGCATGCCAATCTGTAGCACCTTCCACTTTGTGGACATTTACCAGCATATTGATCACTTTCTGTGCGCCAAGAGAGCCAAGTGCTGCACCGATACCGTTGGTCATCATCATAAACAGACCCTGTGCACTTGAACGGATAGACTTGTCAGTAGCCTCGTTCACGAAGAGTGAACCTGAGATATTGAAGAAGTCAAATGCCACACCATACACTATCATAGAGAGGATAAACATCCATACTCCCGAACCGGGGTTACCTGTAGCAAACAGACCGAAACGGAATACCCAAGCAAGCATAGCCATAAGCATCACCTTTTTGATACCCCATTTCTTCAGGCAGAATGGGATAAGGAGGATACATAGTGTCTCTGATATCTGGCTTAGGGAAATAAGCATATTTGAGTGTTCTACACCGAAAGTGCCTGCATATTCCTCAAGGTTACCGAAGTCTCCCAGGAATGGGTTTGCAAAGCCGTTAGTGATCTGAAGAGCCACACCCAGGAATAGAGAGAAGATAAAGAAGATAGCCATCCTCTTCTCTTTGAAAAGCTTGAATGCAGAGAGGCCCATGGCATCTGCGAGAGATTTCTTCTCATTGGTCTTGACGATAGGACAGTTAGGCAAAGTGAAGCAATAAAGACCAAGAACAAGTCCGAGTACACCTGAAGAGATATACTGGAATGAATTGGCCTGGAAGCCCATAAGATCCACAAACCACATAGTGCAGATAAAACCTACTGTACCCCAAACTCTGATAGGTGGGAAAGCCTTTACAGGATCGAGACCGCCCTTCTCAAGTGCGTTGTAAGCCACTGAGTAAGATAGGGCAATGGTAGGCATAAAGAATGCTACACTGATAGTGTAAAGGGTAAACAGTACTGAGAACTGGGCATCAGCACCGGCGATGTGGCCATAGTAACCTGCAGCAAACATAAATGCACCGGCGATAAGGTGTGCAAAACCGAGGGTCTTCTGTGCAGGTACCCACTTGTCAGCCACGATACCCAAAAGGGCAGGCATAAAAATAGAGACAATACCTTGAATAGAATAGAAAAGACCGATCTTTTCACCCATACCGATAGAGCCAAGATAGCGTCCCTGTGAAGTAAGATAAGCTCCCCACACAGCAAACTGCAGGAAGTTCATCAGGATAAGTTTCAATTTAGTATTCATCTGTCGTAAAACTTTTAATTTGCCTCAAAGATACAAACATTTTCCTACTCACACACTCATCACTCAAAGATTGTGAAGCGACGCACACTCCTGCCAGGGATTCTTCTGCGTCGCGCCGAGAAAACAGCCGAAAATGCAGAAATCATAACGCGACGCACACTCCTGCCAGGGATTCTCCTGCGTCAAGTCAAGGGCATGTGGGAACTGAGGGATGATTTTGCTGGGACATCCTGGGTACTATGCAAAAAAAAGCCTCCAGGTTTTTCAACTTGAAGGCTTCTAAAGGGCGGCGGCTACCTACTCTCCCACCCGGGTTAGGGCAGTACCATCGGCACAAGTGCGTTTAACTTCTCTGTTCGGAATGGGAAGAGGTTGGTCCACACCGTTAT
>JAZUMG010000020.1:0-42480 GCA_045603545.1 Candidatus Coprenecus sp.
AAATGAAGTTATATATATTGTAGATATTCCACAAAGTCATACAGCCCATCAGAATTTAAAGACAAAGCAATATCACAAGCGTTATTCAACTACGATTAATTCAATGGAGGATTACGAGATTCGAGATATTATGAATCGTAACATCCATCCTGATATAACTTTAGACTTTGAATTTCGACAAATAACAAAACAGGAATTATATTGGATACAACCAACATATAATCCTCTATATGGTTCACCCATGCCTGCTCAGCCGCAAATAGTGCAAAGAGCAATATTGGTTCTAAATTGTATTCCTAGAAATGTTGGAACAATTGTAGCAGAACATGTTCACTATTTTGTAAAATTACCCGGAAATATCGTTGCTGCAGGACAAGAGTTTGATATCGCAGAAGTGAAAGACGGTTTTGTTACTATGCGTCGTGAAAACTTGTATTGTGATATTCTTGAAGGTAGCACTCCAACAAATATAAAGTATGGTTTTCCTCGTATTGTGCCGATACTTCCTGGTATGACAGGTGTACACAAAGGCATTGTCTTGCAACCAAATGCAAATCTTAATCAAGATATTGAAATAAGTTGGCGTTTGAATGCAGATGGAGCATCTATCAAAAGTGGTAAAATCAAATTAAAAGATATACCAAGGAAATAATATTTTGCATTGTTTTACACCTACTAGTAGGGATTCCGAACTGAGGTGGAACAAAATTTAGTGTACCTATTTCTGTTTCAAATTATTTCACTACCTTTGCAACAATGTAGGAACTCGACTCTGCGAGACACTGCAAAATGGTGCAGAATTTAGGTGGAGCAATTGCGGGAGATTACGTTTGTTGCAATTCTTTAATGCAAAGATATAGAGCCATTTAGAAATGAAATTCATTTCCTGGTGGCACCATAGCCCACAAGCCTCAGAAAATCTCTGAGGCTTTTTCTTTTTACCCCCTCCAACCTCTCCACTGGGGAGGGCAGGTCGTTTTGCTCCGGCGTTTTTTCAGCTGTGCGGTATTTTGACCTTTATTTGTTACAGCTCGGGTCGGAAAGGGGCTTTTGCCTCGTTTTTGGGCACCACTGTGATGTTTTTTAAGAGTTTTCCGTTACAGCTGTCAGCTATAGTGTGTATGTGTATGGGGGTCGTGAAATTCGGTGGCCACATTGTCTCTGTCTGGCGATGCGGCCAAGGGTGATGGGTGTGGCTTCTCTTTGATTTTCAGTGTTATTTTATTAAATTTGTCAAGCTTAAAACTTTTAATAACGCTTAATAACTTAATCTTGATTATGGAAATAATTCAAAACACCCCTCCTGCTTTGCAGTTGCCCACAAGCCGTGGTCTTGTCAAGATGATACTTTTGGGTATTGTAACCCTTGGTATCTACCCCTTGGTGGTTTATTCTAAGATTTCAACAGAGATCAACACTGTGGCCTCAAAATATGACGGGCAGCATACTATGCACTATTGTCTGATCTATTTTATTTTCTCGTGGCTGACTTTGGGTATTGTCCCTCTGATATGGTATCACAAAATATCGGCCCGTATAGGGAATGAGTTGAAAAGGCGTAGCATTACCTATGACTTCGGTGCATCTGATTTTTGGCTATGGAATATTCTTGGCTCCTTGATTATCGTGGGTCCCTTTATCTATATTCATAAGTTTATGCACGCTATGAACCATTTGAATGCAGATTACAATCAGAAAGGGTGACATTGACAGTATCAGGCATAGGTAAAAAAAGGCGGGACTCCCGCCTTTTCTGTATGTATATCTGTAGCCGAGTTACTCCACTCTGAACCAGTCCATGGTACGGCCAAGGAGACCTTTTTTGTCGAGGGATCCGCGGACTTTCAGGGTGTTCCCTTCCACTTTCATCGAGCAGTTGTAGGTCTTGCCGTTGCCCGGATCGTAGATTTTGCCACCCGAGTACTCTCCATCTGCAGCTTTAAGTCCGTGAAGCATATTCAGACCGATAAGCTGACGGCTGCGGAGTGCTTTGTCGGGGTTATTGTTGTCTACAGCAGGAGATCCGTCTGCTTCGGTGGGTTTCTCGAGCCATACGATGCGGCCGTTGAATACATCACCATCCTGGTATACCTCTACGATAGCGCTGCCATCTTCCAGTTTCCATTTTCCGATAACGTCCTGTGCCATAGCGGCAGATGCACTCATAACTACAAGCAGAAGTGCGCAATAAATTCTTTTCATCATAAAACAGGTTTTAGTCGTTAATAGTGTGCAAAGTTACTATTTGCAGTTATTTGCCTATTGCCTCTTTGACTCTTTCTATTGCCTCTTTGACGACACTGCGGGGTGCCCCGACATTGAATCTCATATGTCCTTCTCCCCCCGGGCTGAACATCTCCCCGTCATTCAGGGCGAGTCTTGCTTTGTTTACGAACAGGTCCACCAGCTCTTCGTGACCAAGACCCAGTCCACGGCAGTCGAGCCATACCAGGAACGATGCCTGAGGACGCAGTGGCTTGATCTGAGGGATGTTGGTGGCGCAATATTCTATCAGGAAGTCAATATTGCCCTGCACATATTTGAGCATTTGGCGGCGCCACTCTTCCCCTTGTTTGAGTGCTGCCATAGTGGCAATGGTGGAGAAGATCGGGGGATCGTTGAATTCGTTGGCACCGAGCCAGCCATAGAACTTCTCTCGCAGCTGGTCATTAGGGACTACTGCCCAGGAGCTGACGATCCCCGCTATATTGAAAGTTTTAGATGGTGATGCGAAGGTGATGCTGCAGGCTGCCGCCTCTTCGGACACCGATGCAAACGGGATGTGCTTATGTCCGTATAGTGCCATATCGCAATGGATCTCATCCGCTATCACGATGATTCCGCGGGAGTGGCAGATATGTGCCAGCCGGCGCAATGTCTCCCTGTCCCATACCAGCCCTGCAGGGTTATGAGGGTTTGAGAGGATGAGCATTCTGCATTTGTCGTCACACACCTTTTCCAGTTGGTCGAAGTCCATCGAGTAGCCACCATCGGGGTTCTCTTTGAGAGGGTTGAAGACAATCTCCCTGTTGTTACCTCTGGGTACCAGTCTGAACGGGTGGTACACCGGGGGCTGGATGATGATCTTCTCATCAGGGGCGACAAGTGCATTGATCGCCATACCGATCCCTTTGACGATGCCGGGGATGTAGGTTAGCCACTCGGTCTTTACCTCCCACTGGTGGTGGTCGAAGATCCATTTCTGTATGGTGCTCCAGTAATCTTTTGGCTCTGCTGTGTAGCCGAATACCGGGTGATCCAGCCTCTTGCGGATAGCCTCAATTATGAAATCGGGTGTCTGGAAATCCATATCTGCGACCCACATAGGGATGAGGTCGTCTCTGCCGAAAAATTTGTCAAGTGCATCGCACTTGAGGGCTCCCGATCCGCGGCGGTCGGTGATCTGATTGAAATCGTATTGTTGCATAATGTTATCTTCTTCTGAATCTCATCTGGCGGCGGGAGTGGCGGACACGTTTGATGATACCTGCTACAAACAGACCTCCGAAGGCAATAAAGATTATAATCAGCATCCAGCTGTTGAATTTGTTCCCTTTTACGCGGGACCACATAGCCATCAGAACTTCAGTCCTGTCGCCACCGTCGTGCATCATTCCGCATCTCTCTATGGTGTTGATATCCGGGTATAGTATAGGGTTTGCCACTACATTTGTGGCCTCTTCTCCGAAGAAGTAGCTGATGTCGATGGTATCTTCATATCCCCCCTCTACGGCATAGTCCTGTGCCCATTCGAGCACCTCCGGTGTGCTGATGACACTTACATATCCGACCTCCTCCATATTGCGGATAGCATTTTCGGGCTTGCACATAAAGTTTATGAAGTATGATGCAGCTTTGGGATTCTTTGCATATTTGGGGATTACCCATCCGTCAAACCATACGATCGACCCTTCGGAGGGGACGTGGTAGTCAAGTTCCACCCCCACTGCGGCTGCCTCCTCTATGGCCCACGCCGCATCGCCGCTCCACGACAGGTTGAGCCAGGCCACCTCTTTGGTCATAAACTCTTTGCCGAAGTCGGCTTCCCATCCTGCCACATAGGGCTTGGCCTGCATAAGAAGCCCCTCTACTTCTGCGATGGATTCGTCGCTGTTGTCGTACATAAGTGAGTCAAGATGGATCTCTCCGCTGCGTAGTCTGTCCTGATTGGCGTAGATGAGAAGTGGGGAGTATACATCCCTGAATGCATCTTTGATGAGGAGTTTTTTGTCAAATTTCGGGTTCCATAGGGCTGACCAGGTATCCACCTCTTCACGCTCCACATATCTGGTGTTATATAGGAATCCGTTGGTTCCCCACATATAACCCACTGCGTAGTCATTGGCATCGTTGCCGTGAGCCTCCATCTTCTCAAACAGGTGGTAGATATAGGGTGATACGTGGTGCATATAATTCGGTGTCTGCCCGAACTCTTTATTGATGGGGAGGAGAAGGTCCTTGCTCAGCATCCTCTCGATGATGTAGTCAGACGGGCATACCACATCAAAGTCCTCTTTTCCCCGCTCTATTTTGGCAAGCATAATCTCATTCACGTCGAAAAGCTGGTACACCACTTTGACCTCTTCTCCCGTCTGCTCGAGGTACCACTCTTCAAATTCTGAGATAAGCTCTTCGTCGATATAGTCTGCCCAGTTATATACTTTAAGGATCGACTGGCGCTGCTGGTCAGCACTGCTGCACCCGCTGATAAGGGAAATCCCTATGATGGCTGACGCAATAAGTTTGAAAATACACTTTATCATAGATTCTCAACTCTCTTTCTGTTACGCTCCGAGCGTACATTTATAACAATAAGCAGTATCAGCACTGTCACAAATATGATGGTGGACAGTGGTCTCAATTCGGGGGTAAGACCACCTTTGCGGGCATCTGCATAGATATATGTGGAGAGGGTCTCCAGCCCTTCGGTACCCTTGGTGAAGAGGGTGACTGCGAAGTCATCGATCGACAGGGTAAATGCCATAATGAAGCCGCTGATCATACCCGATTTGAGTTCGGGGAGAATTACCTTCCTCATCGCTTGTGCAGGGGTGGCCCCCAGGTCGAGGGCAGCTTCGTATATGTTAGGGTTCATCTGCAGGAGGCGTGGCATCACGCACAATACCACATAGGGGGTACAGAATGTGATGTGTGCCAGGATCACAGTGGTGAAGCCCTGAGTGATCCCCAGACTCACGAAGAGGAGGAAGAGTGATATACCAGTGATGATGTCGGGGTTGAGCATAGGTATATTGTTCAGGGTGTTCATCATCGCTTTCCTCCTTCCGCGGAGATTATGGATGCCTATGGCAGCTATGGTCCCGAGGATGGTGGAGAAGATGGCTGCCAGCACAGCTATGATGAGGGTGTTCTGAATGGCGCTCATCAGGGAGTGGTGCGATCCCGATGTGAAAAGGGAGGTGTAAAGTTTGGTGGAGAATCCGGTCCAGTTACCCAATACTTTAGCCTCTGTAAATGAGAATATGGCGATAATCAGGATAGGTGAATAGAGCATTATCAGCAATATCCACAAATACGACTGGGCGATCAATTTTTTTATTTTCATTATATGAGCCCTCCATCGTTAGCGGAAGCCACCTCTTTTTTGTCAGAGAATACCTCCATAGCAAGAATAAATACAAGCATAATGAGTGACAGGACTGCACCATAGTTCCACATACCGTTGTTTATGTTCTCCTGGATAGTGGTACCGAAGAGTTTGATGGTGTTCATAGTCAGGAGCTCGGCGATGGCGAAAGTGGAGATGGTAGGCATAAATACCATCATAATACCGCTCATCACACCGGGCATCGAGAGGGGAATCACCACTTTCCTGAACACTGTAACGGGGTTTGCCCCAAGATCCTGTGCAGCCTCTATGTAGCTGTGGTCCATTTTTGCCATTGTGTTGTATATAGGGTAAATCATGAACGGAAGGAAGTTGTATACCATTCCGAAGATGAGTGCCCCCTGACCAAGCGGGACGCGTATGAAATCAAAGAGTGCCACTGTGGCAAGTGTGCGGACCAGAATATTGATCCACATCGGCAAAATGAAGAGCAGCACCATCACTTGCGAGCGGCAGAGTGATTTGTTGCTCAGAATATATGCTGCGGGATAGCCGAGCAGTAGGCAGAAGAGGGTGGTGATGATGGCTATGCCTATGGAGTATACAAATGTGTTTGCATCCTCCGGGCTCGAGAAGAATTTGATGAAGTTTGTGAATGAGAACTCACCGTCATTGTTCTGGAAGGCATAGATGAATATCAGCACCAGCGGAAGCACCACGAATACCAGCATGAAAAGAAAGTATGGTATCGACCAGTTGCTCCTTTTGGTGAATATTTTGGCTAACCATTTCATAGCAAGGTGATTTTAAGGTCCTCAGGGAGGATTCGTACACTTACAAGGTCCCTGTTGTCCCATACGTCATTTGTATCTACATATATGTTCTCTCCTGTCTCTGTGCGGACTGTCAGGTGATAGTGATTACCCTTGTATAGGATAAAGCGGACATCTCCGAGAAGATTGCCGTCCTCTTCATTGTCCATAAGGTCTATCTTGTCGAAGGCTACCTCCACTTTAACTTTCTCTCCACCTTCGATACCCTCTATCTCATCACATAGGAATGAGGTGTCAAGGATCTCCACGTGGGTCTTGTCGATCATTTTGCCTACAAATGTGTTGGTGGTACGCTCTTTCTCCATCACATGGATATCTACAGGCTTGATGATCATACCCACTTCGCTTCCCACTTCAAAAGCATTGTAGTCCTGGATGAGTATTTCATATCCATTCTCGGTAAGTACCACTATCTCGTAATGGACACCCTTGAAGATGCAGGACTGTACAGTGCCGGTAAACATGGCCGATGTGGTATTGTTAAGGATATATACATCCTCCGGACGGATAACCACATCCACAGGGGCGTTCTCGCCGAAGCCCGAATCGACGCACTCGAACTCGTGTCCGAGGAAAGAGACAAGTTTGTCCTTTATCATAACACCATTGAGGATGTTGCTCTCCCCGATAAAGTCGGCAACGAATGAGTTTTTAGGCTCATTATATATATCCATAGGGGTGCCGATCTGCTGGACAGTACCTTCACTCATCACCACGATGGTGTCACTGAGAGTGAGGGCCTCCTCCTGGTCGTGTGTTACATATATGAATGTGATACCCAGAGTCTTGTGCATCTCCTTGAGCTCCATCTGCATATCCTTGCGCATCTTGAGGTCAAGGGCTGCAAGTGGCTCGTCGAGAAGAAGCACCTGAGGCCTGTTGACGATGGCTCTTGCTATGGCTACCCTCTGCTGCTGACCACCGGAGAGGGAGTTGATGTCCCTCCACTCATAGTCGATCATACCCACCATCTTGAGGGCTTTGCGTACACGCATATCTATCTCATCCTCCTGAACTTTCTGCAGTTTCAGGCCGAAAGCGATGTTGTCGTAGACATTGAGGTAGGGGAAGAGGGCGTAACGCTGGAATACTGTATTCACAGGGCGTTTGTGGGGTGGGGTATTGGTGATGTCTTCCCCATTGATTTTTATCTCACCTTGGTCGGCATTGCCGAATCCGGCCAAAAGCCTCAAGAGTGTCGTCTTTCCGCATCCGGAAGGTCCCAGGATGGTTACAAACTCTCCGCGTTTTACGGAAATGCTCACATCGTCCAGTACACACTTGTCTCCGAAGTGTTTTGAGATGTGGTTAAACTCAATGATGTAGTCGTTCTCGTTATTTGTCATTTTCTTAAAGCTTTTGTCAAGTCCATTCTCCAGGTGGCACCTATGTTTATCTGGTGGCTCTGTGTATATTCAGTGTTGTGTGTCCAGGTGGCAAACAGCCTCAGATCCCTGTAGTCGCGGATGGGGAAAAATTCTGCACCCACACCGTAGAAGAGGTTGTCTCCCACAAAATCGTATTCAAGAATTTCGGATGCCCTCTCAAATCCCACCTTTACAAAAGGTCTGCACCACGAGCACCCTTCATATGAAGGCATTGCCAGTGCTGTGAAATCTTCTGTGAAAAGTGTGTTGAGGTCATATGAGCGGGTCATATAGTCAAGAACCAGAGAGAAGTCCCCTATGTGGAATTTGTTTCCAAGGTTCAGTGCCTTTACAAAAGCACCTTTGTCATATTGCCACAGGTTTACACTCCAGTACGATTCGTACCATTCGTGTTCCGACCTCCATGCAAGTGCGTAGGCAAAGTGGTTGGGGTCGTATGTCAATGGAGAATTTGCTGCCTGCAAAAGGATTGAGTGCCCCTCTGCAGGGTAGAATGCCGCAGATGCTCCCCATTGCCAACAGTCAAATGAGTTGTAGAAGAGGGAGCTCATGTCGAAATATGTGTCTATCTCCAGGGCGTCATATTCAAATCCGCCGACGTAGATCGCATCTTTACCTGCTGATAGGGAGAACCACTCCCTCTCGTATGTGAGCAAGAGCCAGCAAATGCTGCTCCCGTACTCAGGGGAGAGGAACTTTATATTGGAAGTATAAGAAAAATGGGGGGATATGTTACCGTCTATATTTAGATATATACCATCGCTATAGAAGCGACCGCTTTTATCTGTTATTGATTGATTGAACCCGAATCGGGTATCCAGTGAAATTTCAGGAAAATAATCAATTGCTGTTGTATCCTCTGCCTCCTGCGCGAAGATAGCCGAGCTAATTGTCATAAAGACAACCAAATAAAAGGGAAATAGTTTTTTCATCTAACACTAATAAACAGTAAATACCATAAAAAAATTGTTTTCGTTCTACATTAAAAAGCGGTCACAAGTCCTTGCGGGAACTTATAATCGCTTTAGTTGGGAACAAAGTTAAAATAAACTTTGAAATAATAATCCATTTTGATAATTATTTTTCTTGTTGCTTTGATATTTTTGAGCGATTTTTGCGGCCAATTTTGTGACCATTTATTTATTTGCTATGAGACGGATAACTTCCATTTTTCTTTTATTCGCCACTATGATTCTTTCATCTTGTCAGGATGGTGAAAAAAATTCCTCAAGTACCGGTGAGACACTTTATGAGACACTTGAGGTGTCACTCAGTAACAGAACTCTGACTACTGGCTATTCCGCCACCATCAGTGGTGTCCAGACCGTGGAGGTGAGGCCCCAGGTCAGCGGTATGATTGTAGATATCCTCATCGAAGAGGGTGAGAGCGTTTCAAAGGATCAGGTGCTTTTCATTATTGACCAGACCCCCTATAAGGCGGCATATCAGATTGCGGCAGCCAATGTAAAAAGTGCAGAGGCAGCTTTATCCACAGCTCAGCTTGTCCTTGAGAGCAATCAGAAACTCTATGAGCAGGATGTGGTGTCGGAGTTTGATCTGATGACTGCCCGCAATAACCTTACAGAGGCTCAGGCAAGACTTGCCCTTTGCCAGGCAGAGGTGGAGAATGCAAGCAATAACCTCTCATATACAGAGGTGCGCTCACCGGTTAACGGCGTGGCAAGTATGATACCTTACCGTGTAGGTGCACTTGTCAACAGCAATATCTCCCAGCCCCTTGTTACAGTATCTGACGTGAGCAAGGTGTATGCATATTTCTCGATGGCTGAGAATCAGATGCTTGATATGATAATGCAATACGGTTCCCTTAACAATGCTATCAGCCAGATGCCGGAGGTAGATTTGATAATGAGCAATGGAGACAGATAT
The DNA here is from genome assembly GCA_045603545.1 of Candidatus Coprenecus sp. Taxonomy (GTDB): domain Bacteria; phylum Bacteroidota; class Bacteroidia; order Bacteroidales; family UBA932; genus CAAGNP01. The sequence goes on from JAZUMG010000020.1 coordinate 9,681, forward strand.
ATGCACACAGGTAAGATCAATGCGATAAGCGGTACCATCAGCGAGAGTACCGGTGCAGTGAGCATAAGGGCTGTCTTCAACAACAGGAACAAACTCCTCAGAAATGGCGGTAGCGGTACCATAGTGATACCTACCACTGTTTCCAATTGTATAGTTATTCCACAAACTGCCACTTTTGAACTTCAGGACAGGATTTTTGTCTATAAGGTGGTGGATGGCAAGGCTTCATCTGCTGAGATCCATGTGGCTCCACATAACAATGGTGTCGAGTATATCGTGGAGAGTGGTCTGAAGGTGGGCGATATAATCGTCGCAGCCGGTGCAGGTCTGTTGAAGGAGGGCACCCCTATCAAGAGCAAAAGTGCCTCAAAAGTGGAAGCAAATGATACAATGAAAGTGATGGAGGGGGGCAAGTAATGAATGTAAAGACCTTTATCGACCGTCCGATATTTGCAGGCGTGATATCGGTGGTTATCCTCCTTGTGGGACTTATAGGGCTTACACAGCTTCCGGTGGAGCAGTTCCCTGAGATTGCTCCACCCACTGTGAGCGTTTCTGCCTCTTATGCCGGTGCAAATGCCGAGACAGTCCAGAGGAGTGTGCTGGTTCCACTTGAAGAGGCTGTCAATGGTGTGGAGGATATGATGTATATGGTATCTTCTGCCACAAACAGCGGTTCGGCAAATATTCAGATATATTTCCGTCAGGGCACTGACGGGGATATGGCGATGGTAAATGTGCAGAACAGGATGGCGTCGGCACAGAGTCTTCTCCCAGCTGAGGTGACCAGAAGCGGTGTGACTGTGAGGAAGAGACAGACCAGCCGTATCAAGCAGCTGGCAGTCTATAGTCCAGACAACTCGTTTGATAGGAAATTTATCGTAAACTATCTTAAAATCAATATCGAACCCCGCTTGTCGCGTGTCGCAGGTGTGGGTGAGGTGGATGTCCGTGGTGGTGACTACTCCCTCCGTATATGGCTGGATCCCGGTAAGATGGCCAAATATGGACTTATGCCAACAGACATATCGGCAGTGTTGTCAGAGCAGAACCTGGAGGCCCCTACAGGCACTTTGGGTACAGAGTCCGACAATACTTTCAGGTATGTCCTCAAGTACAGGGGCCGCTATGAAGAGGTGCAGGATTATGAAAATATGGTGATAAGGGCGGAGAGTGACGGAACCATCCTCTGCCTGAAGGATGTGGCGACCATTGAACTTGGAGAGAGAAGCTACGATTACATAGGTATGGTAAATGGCCATCCCGGTACTACTATAAGTATATCACAGACTTCAGGTTCAAATGCCAATGAGATCATCAAGAATGTGGACAAGGTGGTGGAGGAGATCAGGAAGGACCTTCCCAAAGGTCTCGAGATAGTGGACCTTATGAGTACCAAGGACTTTCTCGATGCATCCATCAGAAATGTGGTAAAGACCCTTTTTGAGGCTATACTTCTGGTAGTTCTTGTGGTGTTCGTTTTCCTTCAGAGTGCCCGTTCTACCGTCATACCCACGATATCCATCATAGTCTCACTTGTGGGTACTTTTGCATTCCTTTACGGAGCAGGTTTCAGCCTCAATATGATCACCCTCTTTGCTCTGGTGCTTGTTATCGGTACTGTGGTGGATGACTCCATTGTGGTTGTGGAGGCTGTTCAGGCCAAGTTTGACGAGGGGTATAAGTCTGCATACAGGGCGACTGTAGATGCTATGGGTGGCATATCCACAGCGCTTGTCGCCACTACATTTGTGTTTATGGCGGTGTTTATCCCTGTGAGCTTTATGGGTGGAACTACCGGTACATTCTATACCCAGTTCGGTCTCACAATGGCTGTAGCTGTGGGTATTTCATTGCTGAACTCACTCACCCTTTCGCCGGCGTTGTGTGCCCTGATAATGACACCGCACGACGAGGTGGTTGATGGGCAGAAGGCAAGTTTCTCCTCAAGGTTCCACAAGGCATTCGATGCCGGTTTTACCTCTATGGTGGCAAAATACAAGCATATAGTCCTGTTTATGTTCAAGAGAAGATGGCTCACATTCATCCTTCTTGTCATAGCATCGACAGGACTCTACTATATGATGAGCACCACCAAGACAGGTCTTGTCCCCAAAGAGGACATGGGCTCCATCAATGTCGATGTGAGGACCCCTCCAGGTACCAATATTGTGGAGACAGACAAGGTCCTTGAAGAGATAGACAAGAGGATAAGTACCATCCCACAGATAAAGGCCTATTCCAGAACTACAGGTTTCGGTATGATGTTCGGTCAGGGCTCATCCACAGGTAACTTCGTCATAAGACTGCACGATTGGGATCTCCGTAAAGGGGAGGGTGAAGATGTGGAGTCGATAGTGGAGGAGATCTACAGGAGGACAGCCGATATCACATCTGCCGATATTATGGTTTATACCAGAGGTATGATCCCCGGTTATGGAGCAAGCAGCGGCTTTGACCTCTATGTGCAGGACCAGAAGGGTGGAAAGCTGGAGGATTTGCAGAAGATAACCAATAATTTCATTATTGAGCTTAACAAACGCCCTGAGGTGAGCCGTGCCAAGACCTCTTTCGATACCAAATACCCTATGTACCTCGTTGAGGTGGATGCTGCCCAGTGCAAAAGGAACGGAATCTCTCCGGGAGATGTTCTTGATGTCCTCGCAGGATATGTAGGTGGTAAGTACGCATCCAATATGAACAGGTTCTCGAAACTCTACCGTGTCATGTATCAGGCTGCACCGGAATACCGTCTCGATACTGAATCCCTTCAGAACATGTTTGTGAGGAACTCCCATGGAGAGATGTCCCCCATCAACCAGTATCTGAAACTGACCCGTATATACGGTCCACAATCGATATCGCGTTTCAATCTCTTTACAGCGATCAATGTCAACGGTAATGCCGCTCCCGGTTACAGCTCTGGTCAGGCTATCCAGGCCGTGAGGGAGGTGGCTGAGCAGGTTATCCCTGAGGGATATGGCTATGAGTTCAGCGGTATGTCGCGTGAAGAGGCCGCTACCGGCAACTCGGTGGCTATTATCCTGGTGATATGCGTTGTCTTTATCTACCTTATCCTGTGTGCCCTTTATGAGAGCATATTTATCCCTATAGTCATCATATTGTCCATACCTTTCGGTCTTGCAGGAAGTTTCCTTTTTGCCAGGATGTTTGGTCTGGAGAACAATATCTACCTGCAGATCGGTCTTTTGATGCTTATCGGTCTGTTGGCCAAAACAGCTATCCTTATCACAGAGTTCGCATCCCAGAAGAGAAAAGAGGGGATGAGTATTACCCAGTCTGCAATGTATGCTGCAAAGGCGAGATTGAGACCTATCCTTATGACATCACTTACTATGATTTTTGGTATGTTGCCCCTTATGTTCTCCCGTGGAGTGGGTGCCAATGGCAATATCTCCATCGGTGTGGGTACAGTGGGAGGTATGCTTATCGGTACCATTGCCCTGTTGGTTATGGTACCACCACTTTTCATCATATTCCAACATATTGAGGAGAAGGTTATGCCCAACAGAGGGAAAATGGAGAGAGGGCTTATGTTGCTGCTTGTATTGCTGACTCTCAACAGCTGCAGTCTTTACAAGGAGTACGAGAGGGGAGAGGTCCCTGTGGTGGACAGCCTTTATACCGCAGGTCCATCAGATTCTGTTTCAGCGGCCACACTCTCATGGAGGGAGGTGTTTGCCGATACATTGCTCCAGAACTGGATAAATACAGGACTTAAGTACAATACTGACCTTAATGTTGCCCGTCTGAAGGTGCAGGAGGCCGAGGCCTCACTCTCTGCAGCACGTGGAGCGATGCTTCCCAGTGCCGCATTTGGAGCCTCAGGAGGGGTATATCCAGGTACATTCAAGGCTTCTGTGGATGCAAGTTGGGAGGCGGATATATTCGGTTCTCTCCGCAATGCCAAGAGGAAGGCACAGGTGGCCCTGGAGCAGAGCAAGGCTTATGAGCAGGCTGTCCATACGCAGCTGGTGGCCACTATAGCGACAAGTTACTATACATTGGTGATGCTCGATGAACAGCTCCAGATCAGTTACCGCACCCTCAAGACCTGGGAGGAGAATATAAGGACCCTTGAGGCAATGAAGCGTGCAGGAAAGACCAATGAGGCAGCAGTCCTTCAGGCCAAGGCAAACAAGCTCAGTGTGGAGGCAAATGTCCTCACACTTGAGAAAAATATTGTCTCTACAGAGAATACAATGTGTGCTTTGTTGGGGGTCTCTCCCAAAGCGATAGGGAGAACCACCATTGATAAGGTGAATATCCCTGCAACCCTTTCAACAGGTGTCCCTGCAGAACTTCTTGAAAGGCGACCTGATGTCCGTCAGGCTGAGCTTGAGTTGGCAAAGGCGTATTATGAGATAAATATTGCAAAGGCGGCCTTCTACCCCAAATTGACCCTTAGCGGTGCGATAGGGTGGACCACAGGTTCGGGGAGCATAGTGCTGGATCCGGGGAGCATCATTGCAAATATGCTCGGCTCACTGACCCAGCCAATTTTCAACAGGGGCAGGCTCAAGGCCAACAAGGTCATTGCGCAGGCACAATATGAGGAGGCTTCACTCAGGTTTACACAGGCACTTCTCGATGCCGGTGTGGAGGTGAACAATTCCCTTGCAAACTGGCAGAGTGCCAAAAAAAGGGTGGAACTTGACAAGAAGCAGATTGTTACCCTTCAGGCGACAGTATGGAATACACAGCAGTTGATGAGGTACGGAAATGCAAACTATCTGGAGGTACTCACGGCGCAGAAGAATCTCCTCTCTGCAGAGTTGGCCGAGGTTTCGGACCGATTTGAGGAGATACGGAGTGTGATAACACTCTATCACGCCCTCGGCGGAGGATGGAGTGAGTAGATAGTATAAAAAAAGTGCTGCAGGCGATGCAGCACTTTTTTAATTTGCAGTAGGTCGGTTTTTAGAAGTAGAAAGCCATATAGAGTGAACCTCCAAGGTTTTCGATACCTACGTGGATACCGTCATTACCTGGTGATACAAGGTCTGTTCTCACCTCCACCTGCTGTGTTGATGTGTTGAAACCTTCTGAAATCTCATATGCCTGACCACCTATTACATAGTATGCATTGAAGTTGATCTCGGCTCCGAGTGCCACTTTAGGGGCTACGAAGCACTCAACACCCATTCCTGCAGTAAGACCTGCGAAAATGTTCATCTGGCTATTAGACTCAAGAAGTCTGTAACCGTTGCCGTATGTTGGGGTTGTGTTCCATCCTGCAGATGGTTTCTGGTTGACAGATGTCACTGCATTTGCATATTTGTAAGTTGTCTTGTTGTTCTGGAACCCTGCAATGACCCCAAAATTGAAGACACCCTGAACCCTGTTTCTCCCTTTGCGGTACTCGGCCCCAAGCATAAGGCTTGTCCCGGTTCTGCTGGTGGTGCAGTCATCAATAAGCTTTGTCTCATTGAAAGGGTCAAGCATAGCCAGCTTGTCATCCTGTACATATTTGTGCAAAAGATTTGTTCTGCTGATAAGGCCGATATTTGCGCGGAGACCAAAATCTTTGCTGAGCATATATTTGACCATAAGTGAAGCATCAGGTGTGATGGTAGAAATCCCTACCATATCGTGATGGACAGGTGTTCCTGACAATTCGTCAAGGGAGTTGTCGGTGGAGTTGTTGAACATATTTCCCACATACCTGAATACAGGGCTCAAGTCCACTCCGAAAGCTATATCCCCACTCTCAGGGATATAGGTTTTCTTTTTGCCCTCCTGACCATACATAATGACAGCTGAGCAAAGAAGAAGTGCTATAATTGTTGTTAATCTTTTCATATGGACTCTGTTTTAGAATGAGATGTAATTCCATTCGTATGAATTGTATCCGAAGTCTTCGATATTTACGTATGGCTCAAATACCATTGCTACTTTCTGATTGGCAACAAACACTTCATCAGCTCCATATAGGGTGATGGTCCTGTAAGAATTTGCACTTGGACTGAACTGCTCGAATGTACCTCCTTCGATAGTGTATTGATTGACAACATATTTGCCAACTTTGTCGTCATACTCTTCTGCCATATAGGTGAATTCAGATACTCCAAATGTTCTGGCCTCTACACGTACAGATGCGTCCCATACTCTCTCTTTTGAAGGGATGGTGAAGGTTGCATAGCCGTTGTTGGTTGTGGCCATAAATGTCTTCACTCCAGAGCTGTAGTTTACATCAATGGTCAAATCTACATTGTTCGCAGCTACATACTCTCTGGTAATAACATATTTTGCTTTCTCCTTGTCATATTTTTTAGAGTAGTTGTTCTTGCCAACCATTACCTGAAGACGTACATTGTAATCATATTTTTCAAATGCAGATCTCTCGTTGCATGTGTAAACACCATCGCATACTGCCAAATCACCAGGGATGATAGAGATTGTCTTCTCGTTCACTTCATAGTAAACCTCAGTCTCTTTCATTACAGGTGTACCGTTCTGGATATTCTCCACTTCGTAATATTTGCCTGTGAATGTTTCAGGTTTAACTTTTACCTCCACACCGTTTGATGTAGAAGGAACCTCGATCTCATAGATACCGTTGGCGTCGGTGGTGTCAGCATATACAGTGTAACCCTGAGCCTGACCTTTTGGATCGAGCTGACTGTTCTCTACCCTTACTGTAACCTTCACGCCGGCAGCAGGGTTGATTTGCTGGATATATTTTCCGTTTGAGTAAGCTTGTCCCATGTCGTAAACAAGACAACCTTTTACAGTAGCCTTGTAAGGGATATCATCAATACTCATTGAACTCTGTACCTTTGTACAGCTTGAGAATGCCATTGCCAATGCCAATAGCACAGCAGAAATTTTAAGGATGTTTTTCATTATTTGGTTAATTTGAATTGATTGTTTTCCTTGAAAGGGGGGACAAAGGTATCTCTATTGTTCGAATAAATGAAAATATTCTTTATAAATATCACCGGTATATTCATTGAGGGCCTTCTGGAGCTCTACCCCTTTCATCTCTCTGATTGACTCCTCAAATCCGGCCTGCCCCTTAAAAAGCTTTTTCTGGAATTTTTTGTTTACCTTTTGGACTCCCTCGGATCTGCCATAGTAGTCCTCCAGTATCCAGTGCCAGCGATCTACAAATTTCCAGGCTATACCATCAGGGTAGTTCTCTTTCATCTGTTTTGAATCGCTGAAGTGTTTTTCCAGAGCCTCGTCGGCTGATGCAAACCTTTGGAATCCTGCAGGGGATTCTGTCATCCCTGAGTACCAGGGGATGAATGCCTCGACACAGGGGCTTGCGCCTGTTACCCACATTAGTGCCCCGATCTCTACAGGGAGGTAGTTGCGGAGCTGGAATATTGTGGCATTGACGGTGACATCAGTGCAGATGCATACAGGGTGGTCATTGTCGTGTTTGGTGACCACTTTCTGCTCCACGTTGTCCCCGTGGCTGCGCAGGATCTCCATCATATCCTCCAGTCCCACTTTTCTGTTTGCCTTGACAGCAAAAGGGTAGGTGTCGGGGTTTGTGGTATAGTCCTTTTTGGTGAGGTAGTTCATGGCAGACATGTGTCGGATATAGTTCCTGTCATAACTGTATGTATCAGGACGTGAATATACCTTTTTGAAGATGAATTTGCCATCGGTTTCGGGATTGTACCAACCTCTCTCTACAGCATATGAGATGATGTCCGGAGAGCCCATGAAGTTGGCTGTGTCTGCAAGGTTTACCTCGTTGATGCAGTAATAGTTGGGGATAGTCATTACCATATCATCAGGGATTCTCTGTGCCACCCAGTGACGACCTTTTACCACTGCGCATACCCACCCTTCATTCGGATCGGCCACTACGTAGGTCCTCCCACTGCCGCGGTAGCCCCTCTCTTGAACCAGGGCCCCTATAAGTTTCACAGCGTGGCGGGCCGAGCGGGCTTTCTGTGCTGCCAGGGTGCGGACTTCATACAGTACTCCGCCATCTGTAAAGTCCTCACGATCCTCGCGGGAGTTGCAGGCATCGGAGACTACAGCCACTCCGTATTCGTTAAGATAGCCATCCGAGACGGCCATTCCAGGGAACTCTATCCAGAGGTATTTGTTGGTCCCGGTGGCCTCATTGCGGGGAACATTGTATATATTGAGCATCTGCTCACCCGAATCATCCTCATTGTGGGCCAGAAGGACAGAGCCGTCCACTGTGGCCTCTCTCCCTGCCAATACTGCAAAGCAGTTCATGCCATCCTGAGCCGATAGGGTGGCAACAGTCAGAAGCAGCATAATAGCTGCAGAGAAAAATTGTTTCATATTTTATATCTCTTCAAGGAATTTTACTTTGCCCATATCGCGAGGTCTTGCCTGCGGAGTCTCGTCAGGGTATCCAAGGCCAATGCACAGGCAGAATTCATACCCTTCGCTGAATCCCAGCCCTTCAACTATAGGTTTGCATACATCGTTGTCGGTGAGGAAACGGACAGGTATACCCAAGCAGATGGAGCCCACTCCGTATGACCATGCAGAGAGCATTATGTTCTCAGAGAGAAGACCGCAATCGTATGGAGAAAACTGGTATCCAGTGTCGCGTGCTATAAACAGCATTACGGGGGCACCGCGGAAGCACCCTTTTACCATCTCCGGGTCCATATTTGGGTGCCCGGCTGCCATCGCATCCTTTATTTTGTCCATAACGGCAGGGTCGTCCACTATGCGGACCTCCCAGGACTGTTTGTTCTGTCCGTTGGGGGCGTTGATGCCGCACTCCATAATTTTACCAATGAGCTCCCTGCTCACAGGTTCTGCTTTGTATTTGCGGATGCTGCGGCGGGTCATAATGTTTTCGACCACTGCGTTGTCGTACTGTGAATCTGAATTTTGTACTGGTGCTTGACTGCAAGCGGCGGTAGCCAGAATTGCTAAACCGATGAAAATGGATCTGATTGGTTTCATATTGCGTTGCGTTTTCGCAAAAATAATAAATTTGCATCTCAAAATGAACAGCAATGGATAAAAAAGGATACCGCTTTCCCAAGGACCCAATGGGTGCCGCAATCTACGATTTCCATAAAAATGGCAAAGCTGCCAAATTGAGGGTCTTCTCTTCGCAGTTTGATGAGGATGAGATACCTGTGGAGGAGCTTTTCAGAGATTTCGAGAGTATGCCTTATCTGGAGAAGGTGGCTCTGGAGCTTGCGCAAGGCTCTATTTTGGATGTGGGGGCTGGGGCAGGATGTCACTCCATTGCCCTCGGGCAAATGGGGAAAAAGGCCCTTGCAATGGATATATCGCCACTCTCGGTGCAGGTGATGCGTGAAAGGGGTGTGGATGCGGTGCAGGCAGATTTTTGGGATCCCGCTTTTGCCGGGAAATATGATACCATTCTGATGCTAATGAACGGATCTGGGATTATCGGAAGAATCGACAATATGGGGCGTTTTTTTGAAAGGGTCAGGGGACTTCTCAAACCTGGCGGCTCCCTCCTGATGGATTCGAGTGACCTCCGCTATCTTTACGAAGAGGAGGACGGCAGTTTTGCGATAGATCTTGCCGGAGATTATTACGGAGAGCTCGATTATCAGATGCAATATAAGAGTGTAAAAGGGGAGTCTTTTGACTGGTTATATATTGATTTTCAGACACTCTCGTACTATGCAGAACAATACGGCTTCAGAGTGGAACTGGTGGCAGAGGGGGAACACTACGATTATTTGGCTAAAATTTGGTAAATATTTACCCTTAGCATATCTTTGCACCCTATTTTAAACTTATATAACAGTGGCATTTACAACAAACACAAACATCGTACGTTACAAGCTTCTGGCCAAGCTTGTGGGCCTATGGAAAGATGGCCAACTTGTAGAAAGAATCGATTATCTTCCTATCGAATTGAGCCCAAGAAATTCTAAGGTTCTTGGAAGGTGCTGTGTGCATAAAGAGAGGGCAGTATGGAAATACAAATCGTTTCCCCTTCTGGGATTTGATATGTGGGATGAAGTAGACGAACTCAAACCCCTCTCTGCGTATGCCAAAGAGGCTATGGAGAGGACAAAAATCAAAGATAACATTATGTGTGTTATCGATGAAGCCTGCTCATCTTGTGTCTCTATCAAATATGAAATCACATCGCTTTGTAAAGGTTGTGTGGCACGTAACTGCTACATGAACTGTCCTAAGGATGCAGTCTATTTTGACTCTAATGGACAGGCGAAGATTGACCACGACAAATGTATCAGCTGTGGTATATGTCACAAGACTTGCCCTTATCACGCTATCGTATATATCCCTATCCCATGTGAGGAGGCTTGCCCTGTAGGTGCCATCTCAAAAGATGAGAACGGATATGAGCATATCGATGAGGACAAATGCATCTACTGTGGTAAATGTATGAAGGCATGTCCTTTCGGTGCTATCTTCGAGATTTCACAGATTTTCGACATCCTCAACTCTATCCGCAGGGGTGAGAAGGTAGTGATTATCCCTGCTCCAGCAGTCCTTGCACAGTACAAACAGCCTATTGAGAAAGTTTACGGTGCCATGAAGGCGATAGGTTTCAGCGAGGTTGTGGAGGTTGCCAAAGGTGCAATGGTTACCACTGAACACGAGGCAGAGGAGCTTCTTGAGAAGGTTAAGGAGGGTCAGTCATTCATGACTACATCTTGCTGCCCTTCGTATGTGGAGCTTGTCAAGAAACATATCCCTGAGATGATGCCATATGTATCACATACCAAGTCTCCTATGTACTACACTGCAGAGATGGTGAAGAAGGCAGATCCAAACGCAAAAGTGGTATTCCTTGGACCTTGTATTGGTAAGAGAAAAGAGGCTAAGGATGTGGAGTTTGTAGATTATGTGATGTCTTTTGAGGAGTTCAATGCTACCCTTATCGGAATGGGTATCAACATCGATGAATGCGAACCTTACATCATCACAGATGAGTCGATGAGAGAGGCTCATGGCTTCGCCCGCACAGGCGGTGTTTCAGATGCAGTGGTAGCTTATCTGGGAGAGAGGGCAAACGGCCTTCAGATCGTGAAGGTGGCAGATATGAACAAGAAGAATATCGGCCTTCTTAAGAGCTACGCCAAGAGGGGTTCTGCAAATGCTCACTTTGTAGAGGTGATGACTTGCGAAAATGGATGTATCACAGGCCCTGTGGCATTCAATCCGGATTTGGCCCAGAGCCAGCTTGTCTTCAACAAAGCTATGGCTGCTGTGAAGAAATCGTACGCTGACGAACGTAAATAGAAGACTGGGGCTGCCCTTATTATCGGGTGGACATTTTTGAAAATTGCCCCTTTGCTGCCAGAATGCAGTGGGTAAAATAGAGATAGCAGGTACTGAAAAGTGCCTGCTTTTTTTGTTTATGTTGAGGATAATATTTACTACATTTGTAAAATGAAACTGATTAACTTAAAAATAGCCGTCCCTACTCGTGACGGCGTGGTGGATGACCACTTTGGCCATTGTGCTTATTATACAGTATTTACTGTTGTGGGACAAACTGTTGCAGGTATTGAGACCCTCCCCTCACCACAAGGGTGCGGATGCAAATCAAATATTGCCTCTGTTCTGGAAGCGATGGGTGTGAAGGTTATGCTTGCAGGAAATATGGGCCAGGGGGCCAAAAATGTTTTGGAGAGCCACAATATCCAGGTAGTAAGGGGATGCTCAGGCCCTGTAGAGGAGCTGGTGAAGAGTTACCTTGCAGGGAAGGTGGAAGATTCAGGGGATAGTTGTGATCATCACGAATGTCATTGATTATGGAAGAAAAAGATAAGGATTACAATACTCAGCGTAAGAAACTTCTTATGCCTGAGTATGGACGCAATGTCCAGAAGATGGTGGAATATGTCAAAAGCATTCCAGACAAAGAGAAGAGAAATGAGCAGATAAAGGCAGTAGTGGGTGTTATGGGTACACTCAATCCCCAGTTGAGGGATATCGAGGATTTCAAACACAAACTATGGGACCATGTGCAGATAATTGCAGACTTCGATATTGATATTGATTCTCCATACGAGATCCCGACAAGGGATATCATAATATCCAAACCGGAACCTATGGAGGTCTGCCGTACCCCCATCAATGCACGTCACTATGGGAGGAATATCGAAAATATGATTGAGGTTATTGCCTCTAAAGAGGATGACCAGACAAAGGATGCCATGATCAAGGCTCTGGCTGTCTATATGAGACAGCAATATCTGATATGGAACAAGGATTCTGTCTCAGAGGAGACAATCTTCAACGATATCAATATACTCTCTAAAGGGAAGTTGACTGTTCCTGGTCACATACATCTCGACTCCATTTCGGATAAGGAGGTATTCAACAGACCCGGCATTATGGGACAGAAGGAGGGACAGCCAAGAAACCAATACAATCACAAAAATAAAAACGGAAAGAAACGCTGGAAGAAATGATGAAAGAGGAACAAAAGAAACTGCTGAGACTCGTTTGTGGAGCTGCATTCGCCCTGCTTACTGTTTTTACCCTTTACTCACTTATTACATATCTTTTTACCTGGCACAGTGACCAGAGCCTTCTGCACAATGCAGATTTTATGGACAATGTAGTAAAGGCTGAGAATGGAGGGGGAAAACTCGGCTTTGTGTGGTCAAACTTTCTGGTGTCAAAATTGTTTGGCCTTGGTGCGTTTGTAATCCCGGTATTTTTTGGCGGGGTGGCACTCTTTTGTTTTTCAAAGAAAGGTGTAAATCTTGTAAGGCTTTTTTGCCTCACTCTGATGGGCAGTATTGTCTTCTCGATGCTGTTTTCGTATATATTTTCACTTGTTGGTAAAATCTCACTCTTCGGTGAGGGTGCGGGAGGCTCATATGGCCACTATATAAATGAGTGGCTTTGTTCTATGCTCGGCGTTTTCGGGGCAGGTGGTGTCATCCTCTTCCTCCTTTTGTTGTGGTCTGTATTGGTGAACAATAAGATAGTGGACAAGATAATCGCCCTTTTGGACCGTGTTGCCCCGAAGGAGGAGCCAAAACCTAAAAAGAAAAAGGAGAACGCCCCTGTTGAGCCAGAGACTCCTGCTGGACCTGCAGAGCCCGCAGTGGTTCTCCCAGTGGATATACTCAATGGTGGTGATGATCCTGGGGTGGATGTAGAGATTCTACCTGTGGATGAGCCGGGATACAATTCAGATGATGAACCTGTTGGAGGATTTGAGCCAGAGCCTGCGATAGAGCCGCAAGTGGTGTCGCAGCCGGTAAACCAGCCAGAGCCTGCGCCAGAGCCTGAGGTGTTGACAGACGTGCTCCCCCCTATGGAGGTAATCCCTGGGCAGGAGGTTTCATTTGACAATGAAGATGATAAGTGGAAAGAGAGATATGACCCTCGTCTCTCCCTCTCAAGGTACAAATTCCCTACCACTTCTCTTCTGGAGGATTACCAGTCCCAATGGTATGAGGTGTCCAAAGAGGAATTGGAGAAAAACAAGGAGAAGATTGTCAATACCCTCAAGGACTATAAAATCAGCATTACCAAAATTACAGCCAGGATTGGTCCTACTGTGACACTTTATGAAGTGGTCCCTGCACCAGGCGTGAGGGTTTCACAAATAAAGAGGCTGGAGGAGGATATCGCCCTCTCATTGGCGGCCAAGGGTGTGCGTGTGGTTACACTTGTCGGCACAAATGCCATCGGAATCGAGGTGGCAAACGATAAGCCAAGTGTGGTGTCGATGAAATCTGTTCTGGAGGATCCCAAGTTCAGAAATACCAAATATGACCTCCCTGTAGTGATAGGCCGTACCATCTCAAATGAGGTGTTCAGTTTTGACCTGGCCAAGATGCCACACCTTCTGGTAGCGGGTGCCACAGGACAGGGTAAATCTGTGGGTCTTAATGCTATCATTACATCTCTTGTTTACAAGAAACACCCCGCTGAACTCAAGTTCGTGATGGTGGACCCTAAGAAGGTGGAACTCTCCCTTTATTCACCATTGAATGACCACTATCTGGCCAAACTTCCAGACAGTGATGATGCCATCATAACTGAGACAGATAAGGTGGTATATACCCTCAAATCACTCTGCAAACTGATGGACAGGAGGTATGACCTTCTGAAAGATGCGTCTGTCAGGAATGTGAAGGAGTACAATGAGAAATTCCTGTCGCGAAGACTCAATCCACACAGAGGGCACGACTATATGCCCTATATTGTCGTTATAATTGATGAGTTTGCCGATCTCCTTATGACAGCCGGCAGAGATGTCGAGGAGCCAATCGCCCGTCTTGCACAGCTGGCTCGTGCCATCGGTATCCACCTTGTGATTGCAACTCAGAGACCTGCCGCAAATATCATTACAGGTTCGATCAAGGCCAACTTCCCTGCGAGAATTGCCTTTAAAGTGATGGCAAGCGTAGATTCCAAGATTATCCTTGACCAGACTGGGGCGAACAGGCTCATAGGTCGCGGAGATATGCTCATTATGACAGGCAGTAGCGAACCCACCCGTGTCCAGTGTGCATTTATCGATACACCGGAGGTGGAGAGGATTACAGAACATATCAGCTCTCAGGCCGGTTATGGAATGGCATATTTATTGCCTGAATATGTTCCGGTAGAGGATGGTAGCTCCCCTGCAATAAAGATAAACAGTGCCAATGAGAGGGATGAACTCTTCAAGGAAGCGGCCAGGCTGATCGTGCGAGAGCAGCAAGGATCCACCTCGCTTATCCAGAGGAAGATGAACCTCGGCTATAATAGAGCCGGCAGAATTATGGACCAGCTTGAAGAGGCTGGAATAGTAGGGCCATCTGAAGGAAGTAAACCCAGACAAGTGAGGGTTACAAGTCCGGAGGCTCTCGATGCCATATTCTCTACCCTGGGACTATAGGTTTATGAAGAGATTGTATTACATATTTCTGGCTATTCTCATCTCTGCCCCTTTGCTGGGGCAGAGTACCCAATATGTAATAGAGCAATATACAGGCAAGATCTCAGGATTCGAATCCTTGTATGCCACATACTCGTTTGAGGTGAGAGGGGGAGATGGAACTCTCCAGTTCTCCACTGATGGTGAGTTCTTTTCAGAGGGGGATAATTTCCTGGTCAAGACAGGGTATTCGGATATCTATTGTGATGGTGAGTCCAAATATATCTATGATAAAGGTTCTGATGAGGTGATTGTCGTAGGGCATAACACAAATGATGTCAATATGTCTGAGAATCCCTTCTCTATCCTTAGAAGAGGGGTTGCACCCTACGAATATCCGGCCAGACCAAAAGTGGTGATGTATGAAGGTCAGGAGTGTTACCTTGTGAACCTTGTGCCCAAGGCAAAGCAGGCAGATCACACTTCTGTTGATGTTATTGTCACCAAGAGTGAGTTTGAATTGCGCAGCATATCCTACAAATCGCGGAAAGGTGATACCTATACCGCCAAGATCAGGTCAGTGACAGAAGGGAGCTTGAAAGGGGGCTCTTTCTACCGTCCTGACTACGACTCCCTTGGTGATGTCTACGTAAACGATTTAAGATAACTGGAGTTGTCTGATTACCTCCTCTATTGAGGGGTATGTGTTTTTCATGCACTCTCCGATCTTATCCCTCTTTACCCATACTGCCGAAGTAATATCCTCTTCAAGCTGGGGATTGGGCTCCTCTTGGGTAGGGTTCTCCATTTTGTACCAATATGTGTGCTTGAGATAGAATTTACTATCCCTGTGGTATGTGTGGTATGTGATGCAGAGTAGCTCTCCCAGTTTGAGATCCTTTATTCCGCACTCTTCCTCCACTTCGCGAAGGGCTGTCAGCGCAATATCCTCCCCATCTTCCTGTTTCCCTTTTGGGAGATCCCATACACCATTCCTGAATATGAACAGAATCTCTCCGTCGGGATTCTCTACAACACCTCCGGCAGCGTTTATCTGAGTGAAATGGGATGCGAGTTTCCTGAATGTCTTTTCAGGATCGTCAGACGGGATATAGAGTTTGGATATGTGTGTCGAAGTGTCGAACATTTCAGGGATATCGGACAGGTCAGAGTACTCCTCTCCGCTAAGTGTGACAGTGCCGCGCTCCTGAAAATAATCTTCAGTTTTACTGCAGATTACAATCGATCTTTGGTCAAAAAATATTTGATACATCTCTATGTTTTATCTATTGGCAAAAGTATGATTTTTTTATTATATTTGTGTGTTTTAATTAAGACATTATATGAATACTATAGAGAAAAATGTAGCCAAGCATCTGTTGGAGATTGAGGCTGTGAAATTGAGCCCTGAAAAACCTTTCACTTGGGCTTCAGGTTGGAAATCACCAATCTACTGTGACAACAGGAAAATCTACTCTTATCCCGCTATCAGACGCGAGATTTGTGAATATTTCAAAACCATTATAGAGGAGCGTTACTCTGATGTGGATATCATCGCAGGTATTGCTACAGGTGCCATCGGATATGGTGCTATCGTAGCTGAGATGATGAACAAACCATTTATCTATGTCCGTTCATCTGCCAAAGATCATGGTCTTCAGAACCAGGTGGAGGGTATCCTTCCCCAAGGGGCCAAAGTGGTGGTAATAGAGGACCTTGTATCTACTGGTGGCAGCAGCCTTGCAGCGGTAGACGCATTGCAGAAAAACGGTGCTATCATCGAGGGTACCATTGCTATCTTCTCTTACAACTTTGATAAAGCAAGAAAGGGCTTTGAGAACGCCAATGTAGAGCTTTACACCCTTTCAAATTATGATACACTTCTTGATGAAGCTGTTGCTTCAAAATATATCAGTGGATCAGATTTGGAGATGTTGAGAGAGTGGAGATATTCACCTGATACTTGGGGAAAATAAAGACAGTATGGGTGCCACTCACGTGAAGGGGAGAGACCTGGTGGTCAAACATCCTCCAGTGGTCCTGTATACCATCTTTTCCGATTTGAGGAGGTTTGCAGAGAATCTCCCTGCTGATCTTAAAGACAAGGTGAAGATAGAGTCAGACAGTATTGTCGGCTCTGTACAGGGTATGGAGATGGGTCTAAGGGTAGACCAGAGGATACCTTATTCGTTGATCTCTTTTGCTGAGACAGGGAAGTTCCCTTTCCCTTTCAAATTCTATTTCCATTTCGCCCCTGTGGGACTGGACAGCACATTGTTCAATCTGGAACTGGAGGCGGAACTTCCCACTATGGTAAAAATGATGGTGGGCGGAAAGTTGCAGGAGATGGTAGATAAGGTTACTGATCAGCTTGAACAGGCGTTCAACGGTAAAATTCCACAAGAGTACAATGGATATCAGAATTCCTGAATCATTTTTAGAGAATATATGTATAGAGTTCGGAGAGCCCCAAGCAGGGAGACTCTCCGAATTGCTTAATGGTGCTTCACCTGTCACCGTGAGGGTGAATCCTATGAAAGTGGGTGACCGACAGGAGATTCTGGATCTCCCTGTAGACTCCTCTGCAAAGATGGAGGGGCGTTCAGAGTTTGGTCGTGTTCTCAAGAGCAGACCGCTCTTTACCCTTGACCCCCTTTTCCATGCGGGGTGCTACTATGTGCAGGAGGCCTCCTCAATGGCCATAGAGAGCCAGAAGGAGATTTATGCATCATTGCAGGGGGGCTCTGCTGACGGGAAGGTGAGGATACTGGATTTGTGTGCTTCCCCTGGTGGCAAATCCACACATCTCCTCTCCATATTCAGAGATTGCCCAGGGGCAATGTTGGTCTCAAACGAGGTGATAAGGGCACGTGCCACTGTCCTTGCAGAGAATATTGCCAAATGGGGGGCTGCAAATGTTGTGGTCTCCAATAATGATCCTGCAGATTTTGGGGCATTTGAAGGTTTCTTTGATATGGTTGTGGTGGATGCACCCTGCTCCGGTGAGGGGATGTTCCGCAAGGATCCCGCCTCCCGTCAGGAGTGGTCCCCTGAGCATGTTGCCCAATGTGCTGCACGACAAAGGAGGATTGTGGCAGATATATGGCCGGCATTGCGCAGAGGAGGTATAATGCTCTATTCCACCTGTACCTTCAATCATTGGGAAAATGGGGACAATCTCAATTGGATTGCCTCGGAACTTGGAGCAGAGGTGCTCCATTCGGAGCAATGCTTCCCAGGAGAGCAATATGGTGAAGGTTTTTTCTACGGTATTGTACGCAAGAGTGGAGATGAGCAGCATGCATTGATCAAAGATCCATTGCGCGGAGCGGCGGTCAAACCATTTAAGGATAAGGTGGATTTTGTAGAGGCAGGTTTTGTATGCTACCGCAAAGGGGATCTTGTGAAGGGGTACCCTGCACCGGTGGCTGATGATATGATATGGGCAGAGAGCCATCTGAGATGTGTATCGGCTGGAGTGGCTGTTGCATCGGTTATGGAGGGGGCAAAAGGGCGCACTATGGTCCCTGAGGCAGATATCGCATTGAGCGAAGCTCTCCGTAGAGGGAGTTTCCCAGAAGTGGAGGTGCCGCTTGAAGATGCGCTGAAATTTTTGAGAAAAGACCCGCTTGCCTTTCCGTCGGCTCCAAAGGGGTATCTGTTGCTTATCTATAAGGGGGTGCCGCTCGGATTTGTCAAGAATATAGGGAACAGATCAAACAATCTCTGGCCACAGGGTTGGAGGATAAGGAATGTATAATTTCTAAAATCTATGGATATGAAAAGAGTTTTATTGTCATTTGTGATGGCACTTATGTGCTGTACTTGGGCTATGGGCCAGAATGTTAACAAGATCTATATGCCACAGAG
Organism: Candidatus Coprenecus sp.; assembly: GCA_045603545.1. Taxonomy (GTDB): domain Bacteria; phylum Bacteroidota; class Bacteroidia; order Bacteroidales; family UBA932; genus CAAGNP01. The sequence goes on from JAZUMG010000020.1 coordinate 28,369, forward strand.
CATAGGGGATGTGAGGCAGGAGGTGGTTATCCCTGATGTGGCAGGTTATAAGGTGTTGAAATGTGATTTCCATATCCATACCGTATTTTCGGATGGGGATGTGTGGCCGACATATAGGGTTACAGAGGCGTGGAAAGATGGCCTCGATGTTATATCGATTACAGACCATATAGAGTATTTGCCACATAAGAAATATATATCAGGTGATTTCAACACCCCATACGAGATAGCGAAACCCACTGCAGAGAAGTACGGTCTTATGCTTGTACGTGGTACTGAGATTACGCGCAAGCAAGGTGTTATAGGTCACTTCAATGCCCTTTTCATAGAGGATGCGAACCTTATCCCTGATGATGATCCTTTTGTAGCTATACAGAATGCCCGCAAGCAGGATGCTTTCATTTTGTTCAATCACCCTGGTTGGGCAGTGGATACCTGTCTGGTGACAGAGTTCCAGCAGAGGCTCTTTGATGCAGATCTGATAGATGGTATTGAAGTGGTGAACCATATGGAATATTACCCGAGGGTAGTGTCGTGGTGTATAGACAAAAATCTTCCGATGTTTGCAAACAGTGACGAGCACGGAATAATCAGTGAAGATTATGCCACAGTGGGATATGGTACAGAGGGTCTGGACGGACGTTTTGTGAGGTTCCGCCCTATGACTCTTGTCCTTGCACAGGAGAAGAGCCAGGAGGCAGTGAAAGAGGCTCTTCTGGAAGGTAGAACCATAGCCTATACAGACAATAAGTTCATGTCGACTGAAGAGTATCTTGTGGCTCTGTTTGATGCGTGTGTTGAGGTAGAGATGAGTCTCCAGGGGGACAAGAAGAATACATATACTTGTACAAACAAGTCATCATTTCCTTTCGTTTTTGAGGTAAATGGTGGCGGACAGAAGGCACTTCCCCCATTTTCTACCATAACATTCTCAGTTCCCAGCCGTATGGCCCCTGTACTCACCATTCTCAATATGTGGTGCTACGAAGACAGACATCCGGTGGTAAGGAGATAACTGCACAGTGCTTCCAATTTGCCGGATTGGTTTGCAACCTGTGTGTATTTGTGTAAATAAAAACTATATATGTTATGAGCAAGAAACGTTCCTGGTCCATCTTTCTAATTATACCCATCCTCTTTTTCTCGGCTCTTATAGGGCTGTGTCTGGTAACCGTATGTCAGCATGTGTTTTATGGTGGCGCACAGGTGCCTGAGTTTGTTGAGGTTACGTTAGATAAGGATGTTCCATTCTTTACAGATCCATCTGGTAAGGTGCATAGTGTGCTGAAAAAGGGGACCAAAGTCAATATTACAGCATACCATACAAAAGAGAGGAATATTACACTTCTTGCAGAGACAAAGGATGGTCGTAGAGGTGTCATCCAGACCTATCCTCTCCCGGTAGAGCCCATTTATGGATTTGATCCGCACAAGGGGACATACAAGATGTCTGCATGGGAGTTTAGAGAAAAGTGTATAGGTAAAACATTTTCAGATTTTGACGGCAAGTACCGTAGGGCAGTCTTTGTTCCCAAAAATCCCAGGACAGCAGACAGTGTAGATATTACAATGCCCTTTGCTCTCCGTATGTCATCAGACTGGAAGGTATATCAGCCGGTAGTCACATATAAAAAAGGGATAGCGAAAGAGGTGAGATATGTCCGTTTGGTAGGAAGAAATTCACTCCCCCTTCGCATCCTTCCAGGTGCTGACTGGTTGATAGAGATCCCTTTTGTTCAGGAATTGATATCCTCACCGCAGTATATGAAGGATGAGCCTCTCCATTCAAGCAAGTGGATGTATTATCTCTCTTTTCCTATAAAGTGGTTGGGAAATCTTATGTATCTATTTGTCATAGGGATGATTCCTATCCTGCTGCTTGCCTTTTTGGTGACATATACACCCATATTCAGATTACTCAACAATACCATAATGAGGATTCTGATGATTGGGGTAAGTGTCGTAGGACCATACCTGTGGATGCTGATAATAATGATGGAGGGGTATTGGTGGGGTATAGCATGGTTCTTCCCTTTATGCAGTATTATTCTTGGTATTTTACTTACACTATATCTGATAAAACGTCGTTGTCCTAAGTGTGGCAGAATAGCTGTCATTAGGATCGATTCAAACTTCAAGGGTAGTGAAATTCATGAGTATGAGATGACAGAAAAGAAACATTTCGTCCATCAGGAGAAGGAGATGGGTGTCAAGAGGCATACAGAGTATCGTGTCAAATATACTTCGAGCGGCACCAGGACAGATGACAAGTCTGATGTTTTCAGACAATGGGATGAAAAGGTCCCTGTTATCAGGGAGTCAGGTGGTGTTTACTACGATACATATGATATGAAGTATAGGGAGGACAAGTACCGTAACAAATACAAGTGTAGGAAGTGCGGACATATATTTGAGAAAGATGAGCAGGAACTTACCCTCCTTTCCAAAACATTCACAGGTCGCAAGACTGTCGTAAATTACAAAGATCACGTGTTCGAAGACAGATCACGAAGGTAATATCCTTTCTGTCAGTTATCACTAAGGGATATTGCCCGATCTTAGTAACTAAAAAAACTCCCGACTTCAGTAGTAGAGGTCGGGAGTTTGTCGTTATAGCTTTAAAATTATGCTCCGAAGTTATCGTAAAGGATGTTTTCAGGAGCCACTCCTAAGCTGTCAAGTAGGTTTACTACTGAAGAAACCATCATAGGAGGACCGCACATCAAGTAAAGTGCATCTTCTGGTGCCTCGTGTTCTTTAAGGTATGTCTCGTACATAACATTGTGAACGAAGCCTGCTACATAAGGTACACCTGCCTTGTCTGCCTCTGGATCGGGTCTGTCAAGTGCCAAGTGGAACTTGAAGTTAGGGAACTCTCTTTCGATAGCGTGGTAGTCTTCAAGATAGAATGCCTCTTTCAAGCTACGTGCACCATAGAAGAAGTTAACCTTGCGGGTTGTCTTCTCAGTGTGGAACAAGTGCATGATGTGGCTTCTCATAGGAGCCATACCAGCACCACCACCCACGAAGATAAGTTCCTGCTCTTCTGGTAGGTTGTCTGGCAAGAAGAATTCACCGTAAGGACCTGAGATAGTAACCTTGTCACCAGGTTTGAGTGAATAGATGTATGATGAACAGATACCAGGGTTGATGTTCATGAACTTGCGTGTCTCCCTGTCGATAGGAGGGGTCGCAATACGTACATTAAGTTTGATAATGTCGCCCTCTGCAGGATAACAAGCCATAGAGTAAGCACGGAGGGTAGGGGTAGGGTTAACCATCTGAAGGTCAAATACACCCATTTTCTCCCAGTCTTCTCTGTATTCAGGATCTACATCGATATCCCTGTAGTTGATGGTACAAGCTGGTACATCCACCTGGATATAACCACCTGAACGGAAGTTAAGGTGTTCCCCTTCAGGAAGCTTAACCACGAACTCTTTGATGAAGGTAGCCACATTGTGGTTTGAAACCACTTCGCATTCCCATTTTCTTACACTTAGTGCAGATTCAGGAACGATAACCTTCATATCCTCTTTAACCTTGACCTGGCAACCAAGTCTCCAGTTGTCCATGATCTGTTTTCTGTTGAAGAAACCGACCTCTGTAGGGAGGATAGTACCACCACCTTCGGTTACACGGCATTTGCACTGACCGCAGTTACCTTTACCACCACAAGCGGATGGGAGGAAAATTTTCTGCTCAGCCAAGGTGTTGAGAAGGTTTCCTCCAGGGGTAACCTCGATCTCTTTTGAGCCGTTGTTGATGTCGATTTTAACTGTACCTGAAGGGGTAAGTTTTGCTTTGATAAAAAGAAGTAGTGCAACCAATAGAAGGACGATAATCAGGAACACTACAACTGATGAAAGAATTGTCATTGTCATAATTTATCCTCCTTATTATAGTTGAATACCCATAAATGTCATAAATGCAATACCCATCAGACCCACAGTGATGAAGGTGATACCAAGACCACGTAGAGGCGCAGGGATATGAGAGTAGGTAAGTTTCTCTCTGATGGCAGCCAAAGCTACGATAGCAAGGAACCAGCCGATACCTGAGCCAAGGGCATAAACGGTAGCCTCACCCACATTGATGAAATCTTTCTCCTGCATAAAGAGTGAAGCACCAAGGATAGCACAGTTCACAGCGATAAGAGGGAGGAAGATACCGAGTTGAGAGTAAAGGGCAGGGGCAAATTTCTCTACTACCATCTCCACGATCTGTACGATAGCGGCGATAACTGCGATGAAGATGATGAAGCTGAGGAAGCTCAAGTCCACATCAGGCATACCTGCCCATGCGAGAGCACCTGGCTTAAGGACAAATTCATTAAGCAGATAGTTGATAGGTAGAGTTACGAGAAGTACGAAGATAACAGCCAGACCCAAACCTGTCGCTGTCTTCACGTTTTTAGATACCGCCAAGTATGAGCACATACCCAAGAAGTAGGCGAATATCATATTGTCAACAAAAATTGACTTTACGAATAAGCTTATGTATTCCATATTAGATTTGAGTTAGTTGTTATTTTTCTTGTAGATCTTTCTGAATGCTTCTTTGTACCCAGATGATACAACCCAGAAGGATAAGTGCCATCGGAGGAAGAATCATAAGACCATTGTTCATATAACCAAGTTCATAGAATGATTCAGGGATGATTCTGAAACCGAACAAAGTGCCTGATCCGAAAAGTTCACGGAAGAAAGCTACGATGATAAGGATAAGACCATAACCTGCGCCATTGCCAAGACCGTCAATCAATGAAGCAAGTGGTTTGTTGCCAAGTGCAAATGCTTCGATACGGCCCATAACGATACAGTTGGTGATGATAAGACCAATGTATACCGAAAGGGTTTTGCTGACGCTGTATGCGTAAGCTTTCAGTACCTGGTCTACCAGGATAACCATCATGGCTACCACTACGAGCTGTACGATGATACGGATACGGTTAGGAATGGTGTTTCTAAGTAGGGACACGATAAGGCTTGACATACCTGTAACTACGATTACAGACAAAGCCATCACACAGGCACCTTTGAGCTGAACAGTTACAGCCAGTGCCGAACAGATACCCAATACCAGTACTGATATAGGGTTACCTTTAAATATAGGGTAAAGGAATGTGTTTTTCAAATCGCTCATAGTCTATTCCTCCACTGCTTTAAGGGTTTCAAAATATGGCACATATGCTTCAAGCCAGCTTTTGATAGCTTTTTCAAGAGCCTGTGAGGTGATGGTACCTCCGCTGATAGCATCCACACCATTGATGTCGTCTTCAGCTGCACCGCCTTTCACTACTTTTACAGAGGTGAATTCGCCCTCTGCATTATAGATTTTCTTGCCGGTGAAGTTGTTGCGGAACCAGTTTGTTGCAATCTCTGCACCAAGACCTGGAGTCTCACCTTTGTGGTCGAATACTGCACCTTCGATAGTGTTCATATCACCTTCAAAAGCAAGATAGCCCCAGATAGGACCCCAAAGACCTGCTCCGTAGCAAGGAACTACAGGTACATCCTGTCCGTCAATGTTGAAGATATATACAGGAAGAGCAATCTCTGCTTTTGCAGCAGCGTCACCTTCGCTTGCCTTCTTGATAAGGGTAGACTGAAGTTTGAGATCACTGTTTCCTTTGAGTTCGATATTCTTGGCTTCTGTCTGCATTTTGCCGACAACATTGCCTTCTGCATTTACAAGGACAGCCTCTTTGATATTGTCGCTGTATGCTTTAAGAATCTGATCGTTGGTCATACCTGACTCTGCATCGTAAAGACCTACAGATGTAAGGATCTTGCTGATGGTCTCCACTTTCACGTTTGTCTCCTGTGCAGGTTGGAGAGTCATAGCAGTAAATGCAAGAACTACGGCAACTACCACAACGAGAATCACAGAGTAAATTACTGTGTATGTATTACTGTTTGTATTCATAATCCGTCAATTATTTAGTTGCTCTTTTAAGTCTTCTGTTGATGTTGGCATTCACTACATAGTAGTCGATAAGTGGAGCAAATGTATTCATAAGCAGGATGGCGAGCATCATACCCTCCGGATAACCAGGGTTGAACAGACGCACTACGATAGCCAAGGCACCTACCAAGAAACCATAGATCCATTTACCGGTTTCGGTCTGGGCAGAGGTTACAGGGTCGGTAGCCATAAATACGATACCGAATGCGAAACCGCCCATTACAAGGTGATTCCATGCTGGCATTGCAAGGTAAGAGCCCTCTGCAGCGAAAGCGTTGCCAAGGAAGCCTACTGCCAATGCACCGATAACACCTGAAACCATAATCTTCCAGCTTGCTACACCTGTCCAGATAAGGATGATGGCTCCAAGAAGGATAGCAATGGTAGAGGTTTCACCCACAGAACCTGGGATAAGACCGATGAACATATCCATAAACGAGTAGCCAAGTTCTCCGGCTGAAGCCTGTGCAAGTGGTGTGGCACCTGAGAAACCGTCAACAAGTCCTTCACCTTTGCCTGCTGCAGCTACCCATACATCGTCACCGGACATTTTGCTTGGGTAAGAGAAGAACAGGAATGCACGTGCAATAAGTGCAGGGTTCCAGATATTCATACCTGTACCGCCGAACACCTCTTTGCCGATAAGAACAGCAAAAGCCACTGCGAGTGCAAGTGTCCATAGAGGAACATCCACAGGCATAATGAGAGGAATGATCATACCTGAAACAAGGTAACCTTCATTCACTTCGTGGCCATTTATCTGAGCAGAGATGAATTCGATACCAAGACCTACTATATAAGATACAAGGTAAAGTGGAAGAATTTTAAGGAAACCGTACCACACCATTTGCCAGAAGCCCATATCTGCGCCTACTGCCAAACTGTGCTGGTAACCGATATTGTAAACACCGAAACAGAAAGCTGGAAGAAGGGCTACTACAACTACGATCATAATTCTCTTGAGATCGACGCAGTCCCTTACGTGGCTACCCTTTTTGGTTACGGTATTTGGAACGAATGCAAATGATTCGAATGCATCAAAAGTCGAGTGCAGGAATCCAAGTTTGCCACCTTTCTCGAAGGTTGGCTTAATATTGTCTACTAATTTTCTGATATTCATAATTATACACTTATTAAGCCATTTCTTTTAACATAATGTCGATACCTTTGGCGATGATGGCCTGGATGTCGATTTTTGAAGGACAGATATATTCACATAGAGCGAAGTCCTCCTCGATTACCTCATAGATGCCAAGCTGCTCCATCTTGTCGATGTCTTCGGCCAAAATGGCTTTCAGAAGGTAAACAGGGTAGATATCCATAGGGAGAACATCGTTGTATGCCTTGTTCATTACGAAAGCTCTCTCGCCGCCGTTGAAGTTGGAGTCCATATTGTACTCTTTCTTGGGGCATAGCCATGAGAAATATGTTCTCGAGCTACTGAACTTCTTGGGTCTGAATATTTTGGCCCAACCAAGACCTTCGTAGTAGTTGCCCTCTGTAATAAGGGTTACCTGATGGTCGAAGAAGCCGAGGAACCCTTCAGCGCCTACATTTGTACCTGTAAGGACATTGCCGCTGATGTAGCGTACGCCGCAACCTGCCTGATATGACTGTTTTGGATCAGCTTCAGCCGATACAAACTCAGCGATATCTTTCATTGACATACCTGCCACAGCTTTGATATAGCAAGGCTCTGTGGCACGTGGACCTGTAACAGCTACTGTCCTGCTCAAGTCATAGATCCCTTTTGAGAAGAATCTTCCGATAACTGCAAGCAGTGGAAGATCCACTGTCCATACCACTTCACCTTTGTTTACAGGTGACACGTGATGGATCTGTACACCTACATTGTCTGCAGGGTGAGGACCATCAAACACGTGGAACTGCACGTTTCTGAGTTTGTGTAGAGGAGAGCTGTTTGCAGTTACCCTGCTCAGGCCCATATGTACTCCACCTTTTGTGAGTTTGTTGAGGGCGTTGACAGCTACCTGGATGTTGTCATACTCATCTTTGAGTGCATAATCATAATCTGGTGCAGCAGGAACAGAACTGAATCCTGATACAAAGATAGCTTTAGGCGCTACAGATGGGTTAGGGATGATGCCGTAAGGGCGTTGTTTCAGACATACCCAAAGGCCACTCTTCTTCAAAGCCTCAATGATCTTCTCACCTGAGAGATCTTCAACTTTTGGAAGGTCATACTTGATGTACTCTGTTTGTACATCAGCTTTGATACGAATCTCCAAAAGTTTTCTCTTCTCACCTCTGACTATCTCGCTTACAGTACCACTTACTGGTGAAGCGAAGATGATTTCAGGATTGAACTTGTCGCAGTAAACCGGAGTGCCGGCTTTGACTGCATCACCTTCCCTCACGAGCAGTTTAGGTGTCAAGTTTTTGAAATCGGTAGGTTTTAAAGCTATAACTTCGGAGATTACACTCTTTTTAACTACGGGCTGAGGTGTTCCAACCATTGGCACATTCAGACCTTTCTTAATTTTGATATAATCTACCATTTATACCTATGTTTAATGTAATCTGCAAATGTATCAATTATTGTTGAATTATGCTCAAAAATAGAGTAGATTTGCATCAATTATGGGAATAGACAGTAAAATTGACTTCGAAAGTCTCAATAGTGCGCAGAGGAGTGCAGTGGAGTGCACAGATGGCCCGTCATTGATAATAGCGGGTGCCGGGTCTGGTAAAACAAAGGTTCTGACATATAAGATAGCATACCTTCTGGAGAGGGGTGTGCAGCCATCTTCCATCCTCGCCCTGACCTTTACAAACAAGGCGTCAAAGGAGATGAAAGAGCGTATATCTGCACTTGTGGGGAAAGACAAGAGTGTCCGTCTCTGGATGGGTACTTTCCACTCCATTTTTATAAGGTTTCTAAGACAATATGCTGACAAGATAGGTTATCCCTCCTCATTTACAGTGTATGACTCTTCAGATTCAAAAAGTGCCATACGTGTCTGTATAAAGGAGATGCAACTGGATGAAAAGGTGTATAAGCCATCTGTGGTGCAGTCCAGAATTTCGAAGGCAAAGAACAGTCTTGTCACTGCCAGTGCATATATGAACAATGCCGCTGCCATTCAGGTGGATATGCAGTCCAAGATGGGGCAGATATGCGAGATATACAAGAGATATGAGCAGAAATGCAAAGCGTCAGGTGTGATGGACTTTGATGATATTCTCCTCAATATGAATATATTGCTCAGGGATCACCCCGATGTGTGTGATGAACTCGCACATTGTTTCAGGTATATTCTGGTGGATGAGTATCAGGATACAAATTATGCCCAATATCTCATAGTCAAGAAACTTTCGGCTTCGCACCGCAATATCTCGGTGGTGGGTGACGACTCCCAGAGCATCTACGGTTTCCGTGGTGCCAGAATTCAGAATATCCTTAATTTCAGGAAAGATTACCCCGATTCGAAGGAGTTCAAACTGGAGCAGAATTACCGGTCGACCAGAACCATAGTGGATGCGGCGAACTCAGTCATCGCGAAGAACCGCAACAGACTCCCCAAAACCTGTTTTTCCCAGGGTGCTGCAGGTGAGAAGATAGAGGTGATCAAGGCTTTTACCGAGCAGGAGGAGGGATCTTTGGTGGCGGCATCCATTGCCAAACGCATATATACAGATAAAGTCTCCTACGACAGTTTTGCAATCCTCTACAGGACAAATGCGCAGTCGCGTGTCGTCGAGGAGATGTTGCGCAAGCGCAATCTTCCATATAAAATCTATGCCGGGCACTCATTTTACGAAAGGGCAGAGGTGAAGGATCTCCTTGCATACTTCAGACTGCTGGTAAATCCTGGTGATGATGAGGCGTTCCGCCGTGCCATCAATACCCCTGCGAGGGGGATAGGTGAGACCTCCCTCAAATACCTTGCTGACACTGCAAAAGGTGAGGGGACATCCCTTTGGGGTGCATTGTTCTCAGACAAATGTGAACAGTTCGGCCTAAAGGCTGCTGCACTGAACAAGATGAGAGGCTTCGCAAATATGATACAGACAACAAGGGTCAAGGTTGATAACCAGGATGCTTACTCAATTGCGGTGGAAATAGTGAATGCCTCGGGCCTTATAGCCTCCTACAAGCAGGAGAATACGATAGAGGCGCAGGCAAGGGTGGAGAATATAGAGGAGCTTATCAATAGTGTGCATGAGTTTGTGGAGGAGCAGAAAGCTGCGGCAGAAGAGGTCGGGGAGGAGAATGTTCTGGTAACACTGGGCTCTTACCTGGAAAATGTGGCCCTGATATCAGATCTTGAGATTGCAGAGGACAAAAAGGATGACGGTAACAGGATTAGTCTGATGACAGTTCACTCATCAAAAGGACTTGAGTTTCCTTATGTATATATAATTGGTATGGAAGAGAATCTTTTCCCCTCTCTAGGTGCTGTTTCGGAGGCAGATGTCGAGGAGGAGAGGAGACTTTTCTATGTTGCTATGACCAGAGCGGAAAAGGGGCTTGCAGTCTCTTATGCCGGCTCCCGTTTCAAGTGGGGACAACACACCTCGAGTCCACCCAGTAGGTTCTTGAAAGAGATTGACCCTCAATATCTTGATAGGGCAATAGATGAGGAACGTAAAGTGGCAGTAGGGGCTGGTTTTGATGACGATGATGCCTGGGGCAATATGTCCGGATTGCGTAACAGAACATTTGTCAGGAGACCATCGGGAGGTGCAGGTTCACCTTCGGGTCGCGTTTTTGGAGGGAGAAGGGAGGAGACCAAAAGGGAGCCGGAAAGGGTGGTGATCCCCCGTCCGGCCATGAGCAGGCCAATAAGGGAGGAGGACCCCAATTTCGTAGCAGATCCGGTCTCATCCCTGAAGGTAGGGCAGAGAGTGGAGCATGAAAGGTTCGGTTATGGAGTCATACTCTCTATAGAAGGGGCTGCTCCCAATACGAAGGCTATAGTGAAATTTGAAGTGGGAGGGGAGAAAACACTGCTCCTGAAGTTCGCTAAATTGAGAATATGCTAGAAATGGCACAGAAATTGCAATAGAATACTACGAAGTTTTTCATAGTTTAAGTTTAGGTTAAGTAGTGGGCCGATCCCTTTCTGTAGGGGACCGGCCCATGAATTTATTTGGTCAACTTTCGGTTTTGTGCATAAAAAAAGAGCAGCAATATTGTGCTGCTCTTTCCGTGATCCGCCTGGGAACATCCACCCTTTATTTCTCAACCAATTAGCAATTTGTGGGCTAATCGCCTATATTATCTTCATATTTCAGTGTACCTGTAGGCTCATATTTAACGGGTTGCCAACCTTGATCCAGGATACGATTATTATTACTATCCTCATCCTCTATTACATAACTTTTGCCATTACACATACTCTTGCGAATGCGTATTTTATTCTTTGCCTCTTCCATACTATCATTTTTTACAAAGGTAAAATTATTTATGAAAATTTAATACAACTTTAGAATACAAAAGATATTTATAGGATTATAATAGTCTGTACATAGACTATATATCTACAATAATTCACTTATAATAGAATTTTATGAAGAAAGTGTAAACCTATTTTAACGAAAGTCAGATATTCCTCTCTTCCGCAAACTTCTTTGGCATTTGCTTTGTAAAATGTAATAAATGTATTACATTTGCAACATGAGAACTATGATAAGAAGTACAGAATTCGATGAGTTTTACAACTCGCTGCCTGCAAATGTTCAGAACAAGGTCAAATATGCGATGAACATTTTAGCAGATGTAAAGGTCGTAAATACCAAGTTGGTAAAGAAACTTGTAGATACAGATTTCTATGAGTTGCGCATATCTGTAGGTAATGAGTATAGAGTAATCCTCTTCACCATTGATCACGAGAATTTCATTGAAGCCGAGCAGATACTTCTTTTGAATGGTTTTATGAAGAAGTCCACAAAGGACTATAAAAAGGAGATTCAAAAAGCAGAACAAATTTTAATTAGTTTACAGCAATGAGACCAAAGATTGACATTAACAAGCTTAAACATCTTCCTACTACCGAGGATATGTTTGTCGATGAGTACGGAGCAAAAGGTACTGCTTTGCGTGATGAGTTCGATGCGAAGTCTCGTGCCTGGTACTATGCCGAGGTGTTGAAGAACGCCCGCAAATCAGCAGGAATTACCCAACAGCAGCTTGCAGATAAGATTGGCAAGAAGCGTGAGTATGTGGCTATGCTTGAAAAAGGAGAAACCGATATGCAGCTATCTACATTCATTATGATTTCGGAGGCAGTCGGATTGAAATTCGCCTTGACATACTAACAAACAGATTGAACGTAGGAATTTGTTTAGTTTCAGTTCATTTATTCGGATGTCCTCTGCCTACCTTTTACCAGTGGGTACTTGGATGGATTAGCTTGTATAATCTCAATAAATCTCTGAATACTATGATGACATTAGGTAAATTTTTAGTAAGGTGGGCAATATGCGGACTGGGCAGGGCTCAAACTAAATAAATGTACTGAAATTGGCAAAGACCGAAGTCAATAGATCCGCATAAAAGGTTCGATTCCTTTCCTGCCCACATAGTTAGAGGTTGTGTTTTTATTTATGACACAACCTCTATTCTTTTTTGGCAATTATCCGCTATCCCGTAGCCTATACGCCTCCTTGAATCCACTCATTATAGTTCGTTGCACATCGGAGGTGCGGTAGAGGATTTTACCGCCCACCTGAATGTAGGACAAAATGCCGTTATTACGATAATCCTGCAAAGTCCTTCGGCTCACTTTCAAGATATGGGCGACCTCCTTGTCGGTCAGCAGTTCATCGTTGAACGCACCCGGCTGACGGCTTTCAAACAGTTTCTCAATAGACACCAATAGTCTGTCAATGTTTGAGTGGAACATCTTTACCCACTCATGGTCTTTTTCTCTAATCTCATTGTTCATACGCTTTTAGTATTATTTGTTGTTATTTTACTCATTTCACTCGGTTAAAGGGTTCTGCCTCGCCATTTGGCTTCCTTGCGTCTATCCTCTACAATTCTAATAATGCATTCAACATCTTCTGGACGATAGTAGGTCTTGTTTCCAATCTTGCTGAATGCAAGCGTTCCGTTATCACGAAGTGTTTGTAATGTCCTCGGACTGATACGCAGCTTTCGGCATACATCGTGATTGTCCATCCACTCGTCAATTTTCTTCTCACCATGTCGGCGACAAATGTTATCCACTCGCTGCACGAAGTACTCAAACTTGGCAGCAATTCCCTCAAAGGTTTTCTCTTCAAAACTGATGATGTTCATTGTTGTCAATATTTATAGTTACACATATTTTTCGTTGTTCGCACTGCAAATAAAAGCAGTAAAAATCATACTGCAATGGGTGTGTCTATACGTGTCATAGGCTGACATATCATTGCATATTCGGTGCGATAAATCGCCCCACTAAATCCATTTGTATTCATAATTTCAATCATTTTTCTTTTCGCTGTTATTTAGTTTTGTTGGTGCGAAGTAATGGATAAGTTGTCATACTTCAATGGTTCATCAAGCCTGTTGCAGTATCTGGCGTAGTTTGTGGCACTTTAACCTATATTCTCACTGTCTACACTCATATATTCAGTATAGTTATCACACCAACATACCTAGTTTATAATCACTACAGGATTACGGATAGACCAACTCCCGATGTTTCGTCAGGCCATCTATCCGCAATCGAAATTAAGCCCTTAATTCTCTCAATTTATGATTCTATCCGCAATTTCTCATCACTCCCAATATTGGAAAATTTGAGCAGTCCGCACTATTCGTTTACCTGCCTAAAAAGCAGAACAATACTTAATTGCCTCAATAAATCCAATTGTTTGACTTGCCGAACTATACACACTTACTTTGCTCACGACAATTGGTCAATGTGCGCACTGAGACCTGAGTGATAACCTCAAAAATTGCAAATATGAAAAAGACTGAATCAATTGAAAAGAACGCTTTGACTGAAATGATGAGTCCGAGCGTATCGTCCTCGGCAGCGAGAGATGCCAAAGTTAAAAAGAGTGTTGAATTGACATTGCAGGATTTCAATCCAAAAAATCGTATTCCAGACTCTGTAATTGAGGGAGAGGCGGTAGCCGAACCACAATCCATTGCAGAATCCAAAACTGTGGATGAGGAGCCGCCAACCA
>JAZUMG010000021.1:0-7697 GCA_045603545.1 Candidatus Coprenecus sp.
CTGCCGGGCATCGAGCCGATATAGGTCTTTCTGTGACCTCTGATCTCCGCTTCGTCATGAACGCCGCCGAGAGAAATTCTCACGAACTTTCTGTTCAACGCCTTTGCGATAGACATTGCAATAGACGTCTTACCTGTACCCGGAGGGCCTACAAGGAGTGCACCCTTAGGAATCTTGCCGCCGAGAGCGGTGTATTTTTTAGGGTTCTTGAGGAAGTCAACAATCTCCATAACCTCCACCTTTGCCTCCTCCAGACCAGCTACATCCTTGAATGTAACCTTTACATTGTTCTCTTTTTCGTATAGTTTGGCCTGTGATTTCCCTACGCTGAAAATACCTCCACCGCCACCTTGGCCACCGCCCATCCCTTTCTGCATGGGGCGGAACATGATAAACCAGAGGATTCCGAAAATCAGCAGAGGGAAGATGAACCATTCGAGAATCTTTCCAAAATAGTTCTCTCTGGTCTCTGTAGTGAGGACAAACCTCTGGTCTACAGGTAGTGACAAACGTGCCTCCTCGAAATTCTCCTCTGCATTGAAGTTTGGAGATACAAGGAAAAAGAAGTGTGGACCCATAGAAGGCTCTCTCCCTCCGAAATATTTGTTCACATATTTGGAAAGACTGTCCTTCTGGATGTAAACTTCAGCCCTCTGGAGGTTTGTGATGTAGGTGATTTTCTCCACATCACCGCCTGGGATCATCTGCTCCTTCACTGTGAGCCACTCAGTCTTCACAGGGTCGGCAGAGCCGTACATCCTGAACACAAAACCGAGGGCGAGAATAACAAAAAAGTAGATCCACATAAAGTTGAACCTGGGACCTTTTTTGTTATTTGAGTTCTGAGGCCTCTTTGGTTGGGGCCTCTTGTCATTAAGTGGTTTCCTGTCGTTATTCTGATTAGTCGTCATATTCGTCTTTATAGTCTTTACGGATAGCGTCGGCCCAGAGATCCTCGAGCCTGTAGAAGTTTCTGTACTCTGTAAGGAAAACGTGCACTACAATATCATCGTAGTCAAGAATCACCCAGAATCCGTTCTCTTTGCCCTGCATTCTGCGTAGTTTTCTCTGACCTTTTTCCCACATCATATCTTCGATGTTATCTGAAATAGCTGCTACAGCTGTAGTCGAATCTGCATTACAAATCACGAAATGGTCGGCAATGGCTGCACCTATTTTGCGTAAATCAAGGGCACATACATTTTTTGCCTTTTTGTCGAGCATTGCTTCTGCAATAATGTCAATTTCTTTCATTTATTATTTCTATTTTTGTCCGACAAAGATACTGCAAATTTTTGACCATTTATGACAGATGTGACAGTAAATTGGCTAAAGGAGACAGATTCCACAAACAGTCTGGCACACAGATGCAGACACGAGGCATCGGATTTCACAGTATGGGCTGCAGAATTCCAGACTGCAGGGAGGGGACAGAGGGGTAACTCATGGGAGAGCGCCAAGGGTGAAAACCTCACATTCTCCATCCTGTTCAAACCAGAAAACTTCCTATCTATCAGACAGTTTGAGTTATCCCAGGTGGTTGCTCTCGGAGTAGTGGATTACCTTGCCGCCAAGGGGATTGAAGCTAAAATAAAGTGGCCCAACGACATCTACGTAGAGGACAGAAAAATTTGTGGAATCCTTATTGAGAATGTCCTTTCGGGTGCCACATTGTCAGTCTGTATTGCAGGCATCGGTGTCAATCTTAACCAGACTGTTTTCCGGAGCGATGCGCCCAATCCGACATCCCTATTGCTGGAGATGCAGCGATCGGGTGCCCCCTCTGTCGGACCGCTGAACGACAGAAAGGAACTTGTACTTCTTCTACAGAAGATCGCGGCACTGTACCTCCCGCTTACTCAGAAGATTTCAGATTTGAACGGACCCGTTCCTGAATCTTTCCCGGCACTTCTGGAGGAGAGATACCTCTCTGTTCTATACAGACTCAATGAACTCCACCCCTATGTGGACCTCACCACCGGCGAGACCTTCCGCGGCTACATTCGGGGGATCGAAAAAAACGCCTGCCTCCGTATCGAAACAGAGACAGGCACCATCAAATCCTTCGCCTTCAAAGAGTTGAAGTATATTATTTCTCAGCAAGGAGATTCCCTGTAAACTGAGCCACTTTCTCCTTTGCATATTTGAGGTCAATGGTAAGCTTCTTCTTGCCACTGCCAGGAATCTCATACATAGAGTCAAGGAGGATGGCCTCACATATTGATCTGAGACCACGGGCTCCGAGTTTGTATTGGATAGCTGTCTCGACAATGAAGTCAAGTACATCATTTTTCACCACCAACTCTACCCCATCCATCTCAAACATCTTCACATACTGTTTGATAAGGGCATTCTTAGGTTCAGTCAGAATTCTTAGCAATGCCTCTTTATCCAAAGGATTCAGGAAGGTCAACACAGGGAGACGGCCGATGATCTCAGGGATAAGACCATATGAACGGAGATCCTGAGGGGCGATATACTGGAGAAGGTTCTCCTTGTCGATAGACTCATTCTTCTTTTGTGCGCCATAACCCACTACAGATGTATTGAGCCTCTGGGCAATTTTCCTCTCGATACCCTCAAACGCACCTCCGCAAATGAAAAGGATGTTCTTGGTATCTACCGCAATCATCTTCTGGTCTGGGTGCTTGCGTCCACCCTGTGGAGGCACATTGACAATGCTACCCTCGAGAAGCTTGAGCATCGCCTGCTGCACACCCTCACCCGAGACATCACGAGTGATAGAAGGGTTGTCGCTTTTGCGGGCAATCTTGTCTATCTCATCGATAAATACGATACCTCTCTGAGCCTTCTCCACATTGTAGTCAGATGCCTGAAGGAGTCTGGTAAGGATGGTCTCCACATCCTCACCCACATAACCTGCCTCGGTAAGCACTGTAGCGTCCACTATAGCAAAAGGGACATTGAGCATCTTGGCAATGGTTCTGGCAAGGAGGGTCTTGCCGGTACCGGTGGCACCCACGAGAAGGATATTGGATTTCTCAAGTTCGAGTTCATCGCTTTTTGGAGAATTTATCCTTTTATAGTGATTGTAAACTGCCACAGAGAGAAACTTCTTCGCATCGTCCTGACCAATAACATACTGGTCCAGAAATGCTGTAATCTCCTTAGGGGTCATCAGAAGTGTCTCATTCTCCTCTGCCCCACCCTTTCTGGATGGCGATTTGACAGCTACTTCCTCACCGAAAGCCTGCTGCACATACTGCGACACGGTAAGGGCACAATCCACACATATTGTGGCATCACCTGCACCCATAAACATATCCACCTGGTCGCTGCCCCTTCCACAGAAGCTGCACCTTTCCACCTTCTTCTTGCTCATATATTGCCTTAATTATTTGGTACGGCTCAGAATTGAGTCAATCATACCATATTTGACAGCCTCCTCGGCACTCATCCAATAGTCGCGGTCAGCATCCTTTTCGATCTGCTTCACCGACTTGCCGGAGTGATGTGAGATAATATCGTACAACTCCCCTTTGAGTTTCTTTATTTCGCGTGCCGCAATCTCAATGTCGGACGCCTGTCCCTCTGCACCACCCATTGGCTGGTGGATGAGAACGCGGGAGTGGGGAAGAGCAGTTCTCTTCCCCTTTGCACCTGCGGTCAATAGGACTGCAGCCATCGAAGCGGCCATACCTGTGCAGATAGTAGCCACATCTGGTGAAACAAGCTGCATTGTATCGTAGATACCAAGCCCTGCATATACCATTCCGCCAGGGGAGTTCAAATAGAGCTGAATATCGGCGGTAGGATCAGTTGACTCCAGGAAAAGGAGCTGGGCCTGGATAATGTTTGCCACATCGGTATCAATCCCTACACCCAGGAAGATAATGCGGTCCATCATCAATCTTGAGAAAACATCCATAGTGGCCACATTGAGCTGCCTCTCCTCAATAATAGTAGGATTTATATAGCCAGCATACACCTTTGAATATTTGTCAAGGGAGGTGCTGCTGATTCCAAGGTGACCTTTTGCGTACTTTTCAAATTCTGTTGCCATAATCTCTAAGTTTTATTGTTCTATGGATATATACGGAATTGAGTTCCAAATGTTACAGACAATTACTGCAATTTCTGGAATTTGTCAAGAGAGATTTTCTTCTTCTCGATAGTCACTACGCTGCGAACATAGTCAAGAACTTTGGTCTCTTCCACTTTCTCGTAGATTCTGCGACCCTCGTTCTCGTTAGCGATAAGGCTCTCAGCGTGTTTAACTAGGTACTCCTCCGGTACGTTTGGAATACCGTAAGAAGCGAACTGGTATTTTGCAAGTTTCTTAGCCTGCTCAAGCATATCCTCTTTCTTGATCTCAAGATTCTGCTCTTTGATGATTCTCTGGGTGATGGTCTGCCAACGGAAATCTTTAGCAAATGCAGGGAACTCCTGCTCGATCTGCTCCATAGTGAATTTACCCTGGTTAGCAGCGAAAAGCCATCTCTTCATGAAATCCTCAGGAAGGGCGATGTTTGCTTTGTTGATGATATACTCGCGAGCGTCAAGGATGAATCTGTAGTCAGTCTCCTCTGCATACTCTGCAGCCATTCTTTCAGCAAGTTTGGCATCGAACTCCTCTTCAGTCTTAACTGTATCCTTACCGAAAAGCATATCGTAAAGCTCCTGACCAGGAACAGCGTCAACATAGTTCTTAACCTCTACGATGGTGAATTTCCACATAGGATCCATAGAAGCAAGCTCCTCTTTCTTAACTTTAAGCATAGCTGCACGGTCAGCCTCGTTCACGAATACCTCGTTTACGTTAAGCTCGAATGAGTCACCGGCTTTCTTACCAAGGAACAAAGCCTTTGAAGCCTCATCCTTGATGGTTCTCATTGCTACATAAGTTTTCTCAACTTTAGTCTCACCCTGCTCGAAGTCAGCTACGATGAAATCCTCCTCTTTAACTGTCTCGCAGTTCTCGAGTTTGCCGTATTGTTTAAGGATGTTTGATTTGTATTCCTCTTTAGATTTTGCAGTAGCTGTGATGGTATAGTGAGGGATCACGTCCTCAGCTGTAAGGGTAAGCTCGTAGTTTGGAGCAAGTGCCATATCAAATACGAAAGTGAAGTTCTCACCAGCAGCCCAGTCATTTTTAGACTCTACCTCCTCGTTTGGAAGTGGCTCACCAAGAATGGTAAGGTTGTTCTCTTTTACATAGTTGTCAAGAGACTCAGAGATAAGCTCGTTGATAGACTCTACCAAAGCAGACTGGCCGTGAGTCTTCTCTACAAGTGACATAGGAGCCATACCTTTTCTGAAACCTTTGATGTCCACCTCTCTACGGTACTTGTTAAGAAGTTTTTTCTTTTTGTCTGCGTAGTCTTCTTTGGTGAAATCCATTTGGACTTGAATCATCAAGTCATCCTTTTTAAGTTCTGTAATGTTCATAGTCGATTATATATTATTTTACTTTTTTCCTAATTAGCCCGCAAAAGTATAAATTTTAGTTGAATTTTTCTAATTTTGCAGCCCCAAATGAAAGTATTATAAAAATAATAAAAGTATATGAGAACTAAAATCGTAGCAGGAAACTGGAAAATGAACACAGTTGTCAACGAAGGCAAAGAGCTCGTTGACGGCATCCTTTCAAAACTTTCTACTGTACCTTCAGATGTACAGCTTATCGTAGCTCCCCCATTCACACACCTTTCAGAAGTAGCATCTAAACTTGCAGGTTCTTCTATCGCACTTGCAGCTCAGAACTGCGCTGACCATGAGAAAGGGGCATACACAGGTGAGGTATCTGTAGCAATGCTTAAATCAGTTGGCTGCTCATACGTAATCCTTGGCCACTCAGAGAGAAGAGAGTACTATGGTGAGACATCTGAGACACTTGTCACCAAAGTAAAACTTGCCCTTGCAGCTGGTCTCAAACCTATCTTCTGCGTAGGTGAGGTTAAAGACGAGAGAGTTGCCGGCAAACACTTTGAGGTTGTTGGCAAACAGATCGAAGAGGTACTTTTCACCCTTACTGCTGAAGAGATGGCTCAGGTAGTTATCGCTTACGAACCGGTTTGGGCTATCGGCACAGGTCTAACCGCTACATCAGAGCAGGCACAGGAGATCCACGCATTCATCCGCAAAGCCCTTGCTGACAAATTCGGCGCAGCACTTGCAGAGGAGATCACCATCCTTTATGGTGGCAGCTGCAAACCTTCAAATGCTCCTGAGCTTTTCGCTCAGCCTGACATCGACGGCGGTCTTATCGGTGGTGCTGCACTTAAAGCAGAGGACTTCATCGGTATCGCTACATCTTACTAGCAGACAAAACGGGCTCGAAATCATCCGCTTTCCAGCCCAAAACACCAGATTAACACACTTTGGGCTGGAAATGGCCACTTTTCCAGCCCATTTTCATCAAGCAATATGGATTACATAGAAGTTCAAATCAAAATCACCCCCTATAGCGATGACTTCTCCGACATCGTAGTAGCAGAAATTGCTGACCTCGGCTTCGAAAGCTATGTCAACGAGGACCCATATCTCAAGGCATACATCCCGGTAAACCAATTCTCTGAGCGCCATCTCAAACTGATCCTCAGCGGAATTGACCGTGACCTGTTCGATCTCAGCTACACCACTAACTACGTCAAGGAACAGAACTGGAACGCAGTATGGGAGGCATCCTTTGAACCAATAGTAATCGGCCGCTGCACAGTGAAGGCCCACTTCCACAAAGGTCTGCCACGCACCAAATACACCATCACCATCACCCCCAAGATGGCATTCGGCACAGGACACCACCAGACCACATCTCTCATGATGGAGGCTATGCAACGCGAAGAGAAGACCATCAAAGGGCTCAAGGTGCTTGACATGGGGTGCGGCACTGGTATACTTGCCATCCTTGCAGCCAAGATGAAAGCAGAGTTCCCTGTTCATGCGATAGATATTGACCCTACCGCAGTATACTCAGTAAGGGAGAATGCCTGGAAGAACCGCGTACATGAAGCTGTCGATGCACGATACGGCGACGCCTCTCTGATCCAGGCCGGCAGATACGATGTCATACTGGCAAACATAAACCGCAACATCCTCCTTCAGGACATGTCCACCTATTCACGTGGTCTTCGCCCTGGAGGAATGCTTATCATAAGTGGCTTCTACACCCAGGACCTCCCTATGCTTATAGAAGAGGCAGAAAGACAATCACTCAAATTCGAATATGAATTGGTAAAGGACAATTGGGTATCTGCAAAATTCACAAAAAACTAAAAAAAGTGTAAATTAAATTTGCACTTTCAAAAAAAGTCTCTACATTTGCAGTCCCAAAACGGAAACGAAAGTTCTTTTGGAAAAGCGGGCGTGTTGAAATTGGTAGACAATCCAGACTTAGGATCTGGTGCCGAGAGGCGTGGGGGTTCGAGTCCCTTCGCCCGCACAAGGGGACATCTTCATTAGAGGATGTCCCTTTTTTATTTCCATAACTCATTGAATATATATCCAATATATCAAAGAATTTATTGCAGTTCTCGGTTCGATAACATCTGATACTTCAAAACACTTCGAAAATATAGAAAGTTTATTGGAGAAATAAAAAATCTTCATACCTTTGCATCAAACGCATTTTAAAGGTTATCCTAACCTTTTATCAGATACCTATCTCCCAAATGGGTATCTGATTTTTTTAACAGAGAACCTTAACCGAGGAGTAGAGATAGGGAGAGGCGAAGAAG
>JAZUMG010000022.1:0-92662 GCA_045603545.1 Candidatus Coprenecus sp.
GTGGATGATATATGATGGGAAAGCTGATTTTGTTAAGTTCCCGGCTGTGAAAGAGTGGTATATGAAGAGGTGGGGCCATATTGAATATGGTAAGGATGCAGGTTTTAATTTTGAGAAATTCAAAAATGGGGGTCTTGTAGCGAAATGTTGGAAATTTGTGGATGTCCCTTGGGATGAAGAGTTGTTTGTGGAGTTTCTGATCGATACCAATGTTTTTGAAGGGGAGGATTGGCTCGTCACTGATATGGAAGCAGAAAGTCAGTATCGTATCAAATTTATGCTTAGAAAGTAAGCAGTTATTGTATTGAACTATGAAAAAGGAGGGGCATCTGACATGAACCCCGAAAGTTTTTTGTCTAACTTTCGGGGTTCATGTCACACATTTGTTTCTATGTCCATTTTTCATTCCCAACGACAACTAATCACAGCGACACTTAGTCGGCAGAACACTGACAGAGCTACAACGGCAGGACAACCTCCACGACACAACACTGACCCTGCAAATTCGACCAAGGAAATTAACCCGGCGAAATCGATGAGGCCCGGATGAGGCGCGAGAGGAAGCTCTCGCCGGCCCTGTGGGCCTTAACCCCTCGCCCATGCGCATGGTTAAGGCCCAAGATGTGCCCTGCAGCCCACTGCAGAGCACATCCCGGACCTCATCGACTTCACCCTCCCACCAACTAATCTCTAATCACACAAAACCCTTAAGTATATTCACATCGACACTGAGCATTCTAGATATCTGTTTATGGGTAGCCCCATATTCATATCGTAGTCTTTTGGCTATCTGAATTCGCTGTGACATATTTAGCAACCCCCTCTTCTCCAGCCCAAACATCTCCCTTGTCAGACTATCTGTGATAGACCTCATCTCTCTATCGGGAATAAATGAGCCGACACCTTGAGAAAGTTTCATATCTATCTTACCTTCCAGCTTCTTGGAGAGAAAATAGAGATACCTGTTAGGTGACCGGTATATTAACTCTACTACTCTGTAATCCACGAAACATCGTGGATTGATCATCCCCGAGCTGTCTATCTCCCAATCTCGCGGAATATCCACTCGAGTTGACAAATCCCTCTTTAGAGTTTTAAGACTTCTCTCCCCTATCTTTTCAAAGCTGGCAAGCAAAGCGTTCATCGAAAGGGTATCCTTGAAAAAATATCGTGACATCCCCCACCTGTACTCCGTAGGCATACATCGGTAACCGGCCATGATACTGTTCCTGTCCACATACGCTATCTCTTCCATCAAAGCCTCCTCTGAACCGATAGGGACTATCGTAGTGGCCACTTTAGATAGATAGTTTGCTATATTGTGTCTATGTGACACCCACTTGCCGGTCATCTGCTTATACTTATTTATAAAGTCCTTACATAGAGGGAGAGTCCCCTTTAAGATAAAATGTACGTGCGTATCCATCAATATGAAATCAACTACCGTAACATTTACACTCAACACACAAAAGCCGATTCGATTGATCCCTGCAACAAAATCAATTTCATCGCTAAACATCCACGGAAGATCTTCTCCCTTGGTACATACGTGGTAATATGAAGTCGCCACCATACAGATATTTTTTGAGGCCTACTAACTACACTGCCCAACACCACCCAGGCCATTTTGGTGGACTATTTGAGTTCGTAGACAAATATCACCATTAAAATCGTTATTTCAAAACACTTAAATAGAACTTTTAAAAGCCGACACGAAATCGATGAGGCCCGGATGAGGCGCGAGAGGAAGCTCTCGCCGGCCCTGTGGGCCTTAACCCCTAGCCCATGCGCATGGTTAAGGCCCAACATATGCCCTGCAGCCTACTGCAGAGCACATTTCGGGCCTCATCGACTTTACCTTAGATTCCCAGCCTATCTGAATTCATGTCCATCTTAAAGCACCAACCTCTCTGAACTCTTGTCCTCCTTACAGCCACAGCCCTCACTGAACTAACTACCGCACTGACCTTAACTTCGCTAATTTCAACCGCATTATACCCATAAGTCCAGATACAAAAAGAGCTGACATCATGTGCCAGCTCTTTCAACTTTACAATTATAAATTATGGATTCATAAGGTCCTTATTGACAAACCTGATAATATCATATATTGACTCTATTGCTGCATCCGCAGGACCGTCGGGCTCAATCATCTTGGCCTTCCCATATGAATTTATCGCCTCACCCCACATCTGCTGCCTCCGGTAGATACCTCCGAGGAGGTACCAACCTTTAGCGCTATTGGGCTCAGCCTTAAGAAAATCCTGAAGAGCGATAAATGCCTCTTCAACTCTCCCTTCAGCCAGGGTTTTCTCAATATTGACCAATGTCTCCATCTTTGTACAGATTAAACAAGTCCGCTGAATCCCATAAATGCCATAGCCATAATACCAGCAGAGATAAGGGCAATTGGAACACCTCTGAATGCTTTAGGAACATTGTTGAGATCCAATTGCTCTCTGATACCTGCGAAAAGTACCATTGCCAAGCTGTAACCAAGGGCAGTAGCGATAGCAAACACCACTGACTGGCCAAGATTCATCATTGCAGGGTTAGCTGCACCTACATTGTTAATAAAATCAAACTCCTTTGATACCACCTGGATAGCAACACCCAAAACCACACAGTTAGTGGTGATAAGGGGCAGGAAGATACCAAGTGCCTGATAAAGTGATGGAGAGATTTTCTTGAGGATAATCTCCACCATCTGCACAAGTGCTGCAATCACAAGGATAAATGCCACAGTCTGCATAAACTCGATGTCGAATGCCTCAAGTACATATTTCTGAAGAATATATGTAACAAGTGTAGCAAGTGCCATTACGAAAGTAACGGCAGCAGACATACCTGCAGCAGTACTAACCTTTTTAGAGACACCCAAAAATGGGCAGATACCCAAGAACTGGGCAAGTACTACGTTATTTACGAATACCGCTGAAATGATAATGATAAAATATTCCATATCTATGCCTCTTTACTAGTTAGTTTTTTGAATAATACCAATAGATATCCCAATACAAGGAAAGCACCGGGAGCAAGCACGAAAGCAAGCATACCGTCACCTTCAATCAGTTTGAGACCAAAAGCTGAGCCGCTGCCAAGAAGTTCCCTTACAAGACCGATAAGTGTCAAAGCGATGGTAAAGCCAAGACCGATACCGATACCGTCAAGGGCAGAATCCACTACATTGTTCTTGTTGGCAAATGCTTCTGCACGACCAAGCACGATACAGTTCACCACGATTAGAGGGATGAAAAGACCGAGGGTCTCGTACAGAGATGGAACATAAGCCTGAAGCAAAAGCTGAAGAATGGTCACGAATGCAGCAATTACTACGATATAAGAAGGGATACGTACCTTATCAGGGATTACTTTGGCAATAGCAGAGATCACCATATTGGAAAGGATAAGTACGAACATGGTCGCAACACCCATACCCAAGCCATTGATGGCAGAGGTGGTAGTACCAAGGGTGGGACACATACCCAACACCAAAACAAATGTCGGGTTATTTTTGATGATACCATCAGTGATTAGTTTCAATTTTCCCATAACATTCATTATTTGGATTGGATTTTCTGAAATACGCCATATGCAGACTCAACACCTTTCAAGAAACCTCTTGAAGTGATGGTCGACGCTGTAATGGCATCGATTGAGCCACCATCATTCTTAACGACAAGCTTTGTCTCGGCTGGATTAAGACCTTTCATCTGAACTCTGGTAGGGATATTCTCATCAAGGATCTTAGCACCAAGACCAGGTGTTTCATTGGAAGCAGCCACTACAGATGTGTTGTAGATGACTCCATCTGGAGTAAAGCCCACCATAATCTGGATAGGACCGCCAAAACCGCCAGATTTCACCTCCACGGCATAACCTACGATCTGGTCACCTTTCTTTGCAGGATAGACTTTGCTTACCTTTGCTCCATCCTCCACTTCAAACACCTCATCTGAAGGGACATTGTCAAACTCTGGAACCACAGCAGAAATAGCGGCATTCACTTTAGCTACTTCAGCTTTTGCGATAGGCTCTGCAGTCATATTGTACACCACAGCCAAAAGGGCTGAGGCCACAAGACAGATAGCGGTAAGTACCACTACCATATTTGTAAATGATGATTTACTTGCCATTTTTAACCTCCTTCCCGAATCTTGCGGGTTTACAATATTTGTTAAGCAATGGAACAGCCATATTCATGATAAGGATAGCAAACGATACACCCTCAGGGTATGCACCGAAGTATCTGATAAGGACTGTCAAAAGACCGATACCCACACCGAAGATGATCTGACCTGTTGTATTCATAGGTGAAGTCACATAGTCAGTAGCCATAAAGATAGCACCGAGAAGGACACCACCGGTAAGGATATTGAAGATAGGGTCGGTGAACTGCTCAGGGTTTACAAGCCAGAAAATACCTGAAACCACGAAGATGGTTCCGATAATTGATAGTGGAATGGTAGGTTTGATAACCCTTCTGACAAGAAGATATACAAAACCGAGGATAAGTGCCAAAGCAGAAACCTCACCTACAGAGCCGCCAATCTTGGTGAACAGCATATGTACGTATGAGATATCAGGGTTGGCAGCCATAATCTGGTCCACAGTCAAGCCATTTGCAAGACCCTCTTTAAGAAGGGCAAGAGGGGTAGCACCTGTAGCTGCATCCACTCCATCTCTGAACCATGACTCTGGAACACTCCAGTCTGTCATAAGAACAGGGAAAGATACCAACAGGAATACACGACCTACAAGGGCTGGGTTAAAGATGTTCTGACCAAGGCCACCGAAGGTCATTTTTGCTACACCGATAGCCACGATAGAGCCGATAAGGATCATCCAGCCTGGAGAGCTTGGTGGCAAGTTGAGTGCAAGCAACAGACCTGTAAGTGCTGCTGTATAGTCATTGATAGTAACTTTAGTCTTCAGAATATATTTCTGGATGACATACTCCACTCCCACGCAAGATGCGACACCCACAAGTGCCAGTTTGATGGCAGAGAAGCCGAAGAAATAGATAGAGACAAGAAGAGATGGGCACAATGCGATGATAACATCTCTCATTATTCTCTGTGTATTCTCTACGCTATGGATGTGTGGAGAAGGTGAGACAATTAGTTTTCTCATATTTCAATTATTTTTTGTTCACTATTTTTTTGGACGGCTACGCATAATTTTCATAACCTCAGCTTTCGCTGCTCTGATGTGGTCTAGGAGAGGAATGTATGCTGGACAAGAGAACAGACAGCATCCACACTCGATACAATCGTAGATCTTCTCTGTTTCAAGTTCGTCAAACATATTGGCACGGGCATATCTCACAAGAAGATAAGGCTCCAGACCCATAGGGCAAGCATCGATACACTTACCGCATCTGATACAGTTTGACTCAGGTTTTCTCTTTGTCTCCTCCTCTGTAAGCATAAGGATAGCTGAACTGCTCTTCACTGTAGCTGCAAGAAGATTTGAGACAGCTTTACCCATCATAGGACCACCGCTGATGATTTTGGCAGCATCTGCAGGGATACGGCCAATAGCATCAAGAAGGTTGATGATAGGGGTACCGGCTCTCAAACGGAAGTTTCTCTGCTGTTCAGAACAGTTTCCTGTTACAGTAACAATACCTTCGAAAAGAGGTTTGTTCTTCTGTACAGCCTCATACACAGCAAGGGCAGTACCGCAGTTCTGGACTACTGCACCTGCGTCGATAGGAAGACCCATTGAAGGGACTCTTCTGCCGGTCAATGCCTCAATAAGCTGCTTCTCACCACCTTGTGGATATTTTTTCTTCAAAGGAACAATTTCAATTTCCGGATATTGGGCTGCAAAAGTTTTAAGTTTTGCTATAGCCTCAGGTTTGTTCTCCTCAACACCGAAACGGCATTTGGTAACATCCAGAGCCTTCATCATAATTTTGGCACCGATAAGCACTTGCTCTGGCTGCTCAAGCATAAGACGGTAGTCTGAAGTCAGGAATGGCTCACACTCCGCACCATTGATAAGAAGATACTCTGCCACTTTGCCCGGAGGAGGGGTAAGTTTGATGTGTGTAGGGAATGATGCACCACCAAGACCTACGATACCGCACTCCTGAATCTTTTTGATGATCTCCTCTTTGGAAAGTTTGATCTCCCTCACTACATCAGGGGTTCTGTCAATGCTCTCTTCCCATTCATCACCCTCCACGTCGATGATAACGTGCATTACAGGGTTGCCGGCAAGGTCTGCATATGGCTCTACAGCTGCCACGGTACCCGATACAGATGAGTGGATATTTGCTGAGACAAAACCTGAAGGTTTGGCTATCAGCTGGCCCACTTTCACTTTGTCCCCTTTCTGAACGATAGGCTCAGCAGGAGCGCCGAGGTGCTGTGCCATCGAGAGGTATGCTCTCTCCAATACTGGAAAATCCTCAATAGCGCAATCTTTCGATATTTTAGAATCGTTGGGGTGTACACCGCCGATTTTAAATGTTTTCATATCTCACTATTCGTTTTTAGGGGTTTCTACTGGTTTTACTTCGGGTGCAGGTGCAGGAGCTGCTGCAGGAGCGGGTGCTGCTGCTGGTTTTGGCTCTGCTTTTGGAACCCTTACAGGGAAATTAACATCCCAGATGGCTTTAGTAGGACAAGCCTCTGCACATTTACGGCACAAACGGCACTTGGTGAAGTCAATGTAAGCAACATTGTTCTCAACTGTAATGGCATCAAAAGGACACACTGTCTTACATTTGCCACAACCGATACAAGCCACTTTACAAGCTTTGCGTGCTACGGCACCTTTGTCTTTGTTGATACATTTTACAAAGACTCTCATCGACTTCTTGCCTTTGTTGCGAAGTTCGATAACACCCTTTGGACACGCTTTCACACAGGCCCCACAAGCGGTACATTTGTTCTCGTCCACCTCAGGAAGACCTGTTTTTGGATTCATGGAGATAGCACCGAATTTACAAGCCTGTACACAGTCTCCACACCCAAGACAGCCATATTTACATCCGGTATCACCAGAGTAAAGATTGGCTTTCACTTTGCAGGAAGTACATCCGTCATAGATGTTTGTTGTCTCCCTGTTATCACAAGTACCGTGACATCTGACCACAGCTACCATAGGCTCTTTCTCCTCAACCTGGAGACCGAGGGTATCTGCGACCTTCTGCATCACAGCGTTTCCACCCACAGGGCAGAAAAAGCCGTCAAGATTCCCAGCCTTGACGCAGTTCTCTGCGAAAGCACGACAACCTGCAAAACCGCAACCGCCGCAGTTTGCACCCGGCATCACAGCTTCAACGTCATCTATACGGGGATCTTCTTCGACTTTAAATTTTTGTGCCACTAGATAAAGCACAATTGCCAGCACAAGTCCCAAGACACTGAGGCTGACAACAGTAGGAATGATAATTGTACCCATATTTTTGATTTAAAGTTTTTCTATAGTAAACGAGAACTTGTTCTCGAGTTTGCCTCTAAAAAGCCAAATAATGAAATAGTACACCGCCACACCTGCAACACAACCAAGCCCGGCTATCAATTCGTTCCCAAATCTATCTTGCAAATATAATAATAAAATCAACAGAATAGCCAAAGGAATCAAATAAGATAGCACTACAGCCTTATATCCCATAGTTTTGGTAAGGGAGACATTGACCTCCTCCCCCACAGAATAGTCATCATAGAAATGCCTCTTCACCTCTATGTTTTTCACCTTCATATCGGATGCAGTGCACATCATTTTCGCGTGGCATTCGCTGCATGCAGACATACTGATTATCTGCACATTTATTACCTTGTCGGTAATGGAGGTGACTACCCCCTTGTGTGAAACACGATTTCTGGACATAATTAAAAATCAGGATTTTGATCAAACTCCGAACCTCCGTTCATCCTCGACTCCATACCCATATAGTCATCATCACCGGCAGGTGCTGAAAACATATCCAGATCGTTCGCATCCACAAAACGGGCCTCCGACTGGCGGAATTTCATCTTCACGTCACCCACTTCACCATTACGGTGCTTCGCAATTATGATCTCTGCGAGCCCCTGCTGTGTAGGATCCTCCTGCATCCCGTAATAGTCGGGACGGTGGATAAACATTACAATATCGGCATCCTGCTCGATAGCACCGGATTCACGGAGGTCACTCAACTGTGGCCTCTTGTTTCCACCTCTGGTCTCAACGGCACGACTCAACTGCGAAAGGGCTATTATTGGGATATTGAGCTCCTTGGCAATGGACTTGAGGGCACGCGAGATGGCAGACACCTCCTGCTCCCTCATCCCCTTAAGCTCTGGGGGACCCGACATCAGCTGAAGGTAGTCCACAATTATTATTTTCACCCCGGAACTCCTCACCAGTTTTCTCGCCTTGGAACGGAATTCATATATTGAGAGGGATGGTGTATCATCAATATATAATGGGGCCTTTGCAAGGTTCTTGATCTTCTCATTGAGCTGAACAAGTTCATAGCTTGCCAGCTTCTGTCCACCTTTGATCTTATCAGCAGAGAGGCCCGACTCAGGGATAAGAAGCCTCTTCACCAGCTGGAGTGACGACATCTCAAGGGAGAAGAGGGCAACAGGGATATTGTGCTCCACTGCCATATTTCTCGCCATAGTGAGGACAAAGGCCGTCTTACCCATCGCAGGACGTGCAGCGATGATGACAAGGTCTGAAGGCTGCCATCCAAGTGTCATCTTGTCGATACCGGTAAAACCGGAGGTGACACCACTCAATCCGTCCTCTCTGTTCTGGTTCCGCTCAATCTCATCAAGAGCCTCCCTTATCACAGCCTGAATGGGGAGTGTCTCCCTTTTCATATTCCTCTCGGCCAACCGGAACATATCATCCTGTGCCTGATCGAGGAGATCATCCACAGGGATATTGTCATCAAAACTGTCTTTCTGCACCTGATATGATATCGATATCAACTCTCTCTGTATATACTTCTGCAACAAAATCTTGACGTGATAATCCACGTGGGCTGCAGCACCGATTTTGGAGGTGAGCTGGGATAGGTAGAACGGACCTCCCACCTCATCAAGACATTTGTTGCGCTTGAGCTCTTCCGATACGGTAAAAAGGTCAACAGGGTCGTGTTTTGAAGAGAGGGAACTGATAGCAGAATAGATTTTTCTGTTTGCCTCTTTATAGAAACACTCGGGCGAGAGGCTGTCCAGCACATCGGGCACCACATTGGGTTCAAGTAGAAGGGCACCCAGAACAGCCTCCTCCACCTCAATAGCCTGAGGGGGAACTTTTCCCATATCGATGCTTATCGCATCAATCTTTTTGTCTTGCGATTTATTGGGTTTGAAATTAGTCTTAGCCATTATGGAGGAATTAAGGGTGTAAAAATAGTAAAAAAAAAGCACCATCCATACGGATGGTGCAAAAACTTATCGGCACTTGCCTCAGGTTATTCCTCTTCAAACTCTGGACTAACAATGATACGGCCGCAATATTCGCACACAATGAGCTTTTTGCTAAGGGCAATATCCAATCTTCTCTGAGGTGGGATTTTGTTGAAACAGCCACCACATGCATCTCTCTTCACGGTAACCACTGCAAGGCGGTTACGTGCATTGAGACGGACTTTGTCATAAGCAGCCATTGTTCTGGCATCAATACCTTCAACCAAAGCCTCTTTTTGTTTGAGAAGAGCCTCCTCCTCCTTTGATGTCTCTTCGATGATAGCCACCAGTTCAGCCTTTTTGTTTTCAAGATCCACCTCTCTTCCGGCAAGATCCTCTGTTGCCCTCTCAAGATCAGCTTTCTTGTCTGCAAGAAGAGATGTATTCTCCTTGATTCTCTTCTCAGCAAGTTCTTTTTCAAGGCCCTGATACTCTATCTCTTTTGAAAGTGAATCGTACTCACGGTTATTCTTCACATTGCTGCGCTGCTCCTCGTATTTTGCAATTGCATCCTTGCAGTTCTCAATATCCAATCTCTTTTGAGCCACAAGTTTCTCTATCTCAGCAACATCATTTTTAATGTTCGAAATTCTGGTCCTCAAACCTTCGATTGCATCCTCAAGGTCACGAACCTCCTCCGGAAGTTCACCTCTCAAAAGGTGAATCCTGTCAATCTTGATATCAGTCTGTTGAATATTGTAGAGAGTACGAAGCTTAGTCTCCATGCTTGTTTCCGAATCGTTCAGATTCTTTGACAAAGAGGTAAAAGTCTCCCTGTTGTCGATAGGGGTCTCTACTTGATTCTTTTTTTGTCTGCTTGTAGCCATATTATATGTAATGCACTAAATTGTTATTTTCTGTAATTAAGCGAACTGCAAAAGTAGGAATTTTTTCTTTAAGTAGGTCACTTATTTTGCGAACAATATCAATTTCACCCTCATAGTGACCTATATCCATGAGAAAAAAGCCATTTTCAGTCAAAAAATCGTGGTAGCTCACATCTCCCGTAATATAAGCATCCGCTCCCGCAGCGACAGCCTTTGTGACCAGTGATTTTCCGGCCCCTCCACAAAGGGCCACCTTGCTGATTACCCTTCCGGCAGGTCTGGAACATCTGAGACATTTGAGGGAAAACCTCTCTTTGACCACCTTTGCAAACTCCACATCTGCCATAGGTACAGGGAGTGTCCCTACGACACCCAGCCCCTCATCGGAATCACCTTTGTCAAGAATGGCAACATCCTCCAAATCGAGGCGCGAAGCCATAAGTCCGCTGACGCCATCAAGGACCTTGTCCATATTGGTATGGGAGCTGTACACCACTATGCCGTGTCGGATAGCCTTATAGATCATTGACCCGAGATTTGTGTCGGGACAAATTTTGGAAACCCCGCCAAAAATAAGCGGATGGTGGGTAATGATCATATCTGCACCACACCTCACAGCTTCATCGACAAGTTCAGGTGTACAGTCAAGGCCAATCAAAGCGGAATGGACCTCCTGCTCCGGTGAGCCTATACAATACCCTGAATTGTCCCACCTCTCCTGATACTGAAGGGGGGCAAACTCCTCTATTATTGATGTGATATCTTTTGCCTTCATTACTCTGCACTAAGTCCTTTTTGAATCTCGAGCAACTCCTCCTTGATTGAAACAAGTCTGGCCACCACCTCTGCCCTGTTGTCCGAACCCTCCTTGTTGTTTTTAAGTCTTGCTTGGGCCCCTTCAAGTGTCATACCCCTCTCCTTGACCAGATAATGTATGGTCTGCAATGTCTTTACATCCTCTGCAGAGAACTTCCTGTTCCCCTTCTTGTTCCTTTCCGGCTTTATGTGTGATGAGAATTTGTCTGACCAGAAACGTACAAGAGAGGTGTTCTCCCCCAGAAGGTCTGCAACCTCACCGATAGAGTAGTAAAGCTTCTCGACTTTGAATTCTTTGTATGGCATAGGCTTAAACTTTAAAATTAATCGAGTGACTGACCGGTATTTACAGCGATCATCATCATCTCTCTATATTCTAACGGATTCAAATCTACGAAAAAATAGTCAATCGGGTTCATATACTCCCCATTGAATATAACCTCATAATGGAGATGCGGGGCGAAGACTGTTCCCGATGTACCTACCCTCCCCACTTCGGTCCCCTGCTGCACCTTCTGACCTTTTTTCACCATAATGGCCGACAGGTGGGAGTATGTGGTCCTGTATCCATTGCCATGATCTATCACCACCTGATTGCCCTTCCCTTTCTGAGATTTCTCTACGGAGAGGACCACGCCATTTGCAGTCGCTATAACCTTCGATCCTGATGATGTGATGAGATCAAGTCCTGTATGTTCTGTAATTGTTTTGTAGAATGGGTGCATCTTCTTCCCCACAGTAGCCCCGGTCTTTGGAAGCGAAAAATCCACAATCGGTATGATGGACGGTATTGACCTTATGTATGCAAGGCTGTCCTTTGCCACCTTCTCCACCCCCGCAAGCATCTCCTCGTAGTGGACCATCTTATCTTCGGCTGCCACTATCTGTGCAGAAGCCTGCCATATGAGGGTTGTTATGTCTATTGTATCACTCTCCATCAGAAAGGTCTCATAATCACTGCTCTCCAGTGCAAAGTGCGGCGGCTCTGAATGGAAAATATTCTCATATATCTCCCTGTCCTTGGACTGCAGATTGTCCATCACCCCCTCAAGCATCATCATCTGCTCCTCCATGTAGGCAAGATTCTCCTCGATGGCCCTGCTCTCCTTCAGTATCTTCCTCTCCTGCTCATTTGAGAACACAAGGGAGAAAAGGGCGTAGTAGCATACGGCCAGAAAAGAGCACATGACAAACCACTTGAACCCCTTTTTGATGTAAAAAAAGAGATTGTGCCGACTCTCCTCAAAATCGAGATTGTCCTTATCGAAATCTACCCCCTGGCCCATGCTTATTTTTTGGATTTAACAGGTTTGACCATAGCACTGTACTCCTCTGGGGTAATATCCAGGTTGAAGTAATTCAAAGGGTTTACTGTTTTGTTTTTATAGAATACCTCATAGTGGATGTGAGGTCCCTGCGATCTCCCTGTGTTGCCGAGCTCCGCTATATGCTCTCCCCTTTTGACCACCTGTCCCTCCTTCACCAGAGAAGCCCTCAGGTGGGCATATCTGGTCTTATAACCGAAACCGTGGTCAATTATGACATAATTGCCGTATCCCATAAAATCGTGTGCCACTTTTGAGACCACACCATCACCAGTAGCATAGATAGGCTCACCCTGCTTTTTGCAAGCAAGGTCCACACCGTGGTGGAATCTCGGCCTCTTGGTAAAGGGGTCATTTCTCATACCAAAACGGGATACCAGACGTATCTTCGATTTGTCCGTAGTGACAGGTGGAATTGACGGGATGCAGGAGGCCATCTCCTCTGAACGCTTTGCTATCGATGATATCTCATCCAGGGACTTGACCTGAATATATGCCTTTTTCGAGAGGATATCCAGTTTGGCTGACAATGATGCCAATTTGCCCGATGCATCATACAGCTCCAGGAATGAATACCTGTCCACACCACCGAAACCTGCATCCCTAATGTCGGTTGACAGAGAATCCATACCGAAAATCGGGCGGTACACAGTGTTGTCCCTCATCTGGAGCTCACTAAGGATGGCATTGGTCTTCTCATACTTCTCTGACAAAACATCCAGCTTCGAGTGGTATTCGGCATTTTGTCTCTTCAGTATGGTGGTTTTGGGAAGTTCGAGACCGAAGACATCAGTATACAGAAACATATACAGGACGAAGAGGCCGAAACTCACAAGGGCCATCACCACGCCCCCCATGAAGCGGCGCGAAAATGGTATTTTAACCTCCTCATACTGGAGGGTTTCGCTATTGAACCTGTATTTTACTTTCCTTGACATCCTATTTATCCAAAATAAAGACACCGCAAATTTAAATAATTTTAATAAAAAAACTATTTTTGTACCTTATTTATACACGAAGTAGGAGATTTAATCATATGATGACATCTAAAGAGATAAGAAACAGATTCTTAGAGTTCTTCGCATCGAAGAATCACACCATCGTCCCATCTGCACCAATGGTGGTAAAAGGGGACCCCACACTTATGTTTACAAATGCAGGTATGAACCAGTTCAAGGATTGGTTTCTCGGAAATACCCCCATCAAATACCCCAAGGTGGCAGACACACAGAAGTGTCTCCGCGTAAGCGGCAAGCACAACGACCTTGAAGAGGTAGGACACGACACCTATCACCACACCATGTTTGAGATGCTTGGAAACTGGAGTTTTGGTGACTATTTCAAAAAAGAGGCCATCGCCTGGGCCTGGGAGCTCCTTACCGAAGTATACAAACTTGACAAGGAGAGACTCTATGTAACCATTTTCGAGGGTAATCCTGAAGAGGGTGTAGATCTTGACCATGAGGCTGAGCAATGCTGGCTTGAACACGTATCTGCTGACCGCATAATCCTGGGAAACAAAAAGGACAATTTCTGGGAGATGGGAGAGACAGGACCTTGCGGCCCCTGCAGTGAGATACACATTGACCTCCGCGATGACGAAGAGAGAAAAGCTGTTTCAGGCAAAGAACTTGTGAATACCGGCCACAGCCTTGTTATCGAGATATGGAACCTGGTATTCATCCAGTACAACAGAAAAGCCAACGGCCAGCTTGAACTCCTTCCAAACAAGCACGTGGATACAGGTATGGGCTTTGAGAGACTTGTTATGGCAGTAAACGGCAACAAGAGCAACTATGATGGAGACATCTTCCAGACAATAATCGGCAAGATCTCAGAGATTTCAGGCAAGAAATATGGTCAATCTGAGGACCTTGACATTGCAATGAGGGTTATTTCTGACCACATCCGTGCCATCAGCTTCTCCATTGCAGACGGCCAGCTCCCTTCAAATGTCAAGGCCGGATATGTGATCCGCCGCATCCTTCGCCGTGCAGTACGCTACGGCTATACATTCCTGGGACTCAACACCCCATTCCTGTGCAGACTTGTACCGACCCTTGTGGAGGTGATGGGATATGCGTACCCGGAACTGGAGAAACAGCAGGCCCTTATCGAAAAGGTTATCAAAGAGGAGGAGGAGGCATTCCTCAGAACCCTCGAAAAAGGTATCAAGCTTCTTGACTCTGTCATGGAAAAATCAAAAGAGACAAAAGTCATTTCAGGCAAAGACGCATTTACACTATACGATACATACGGATTCCCTATTGACCTTAGCGAGCTTATAGCCAAAGAGCACGGATATTCGATAGATATCGACAAATTTGAGGAGGAGCTCGGCAAGCAGAAAGAGAGGGCACGCAACGCAGCAGCAGTGGAAGAGGGTGACTGGATCGAAGTGGCACCTTTCACATCTTGCGAGTTTGTTGGCTACGACACCCTTGAGTGCGATGTAAAACTCATGAAATACCGCACAGTCAAGACTAAGGGCAAAGAGCTGTATCAGCTGGTATTTGACAAGAGTCCATTCTATGCCGAAAGTGGCGGACAGGCTGGTGACAGCGGTCAGATCATCTCTGAAAGCGGAGAGACCGTAAATATCCTCAATACCATCAAGGAGAATAACCTCAACATCCATCTTGCCGACAGGATCCCTGTAGACAAAGATATCACTTTCCACGCCTCTGTAGACAGCCTCAAGAGGGAAGAGACAGCTGCCAACCATACAGCCACCCACCTTCTCCACTTCGCACTGAGACAGATTCTCGGCACACACATCGAGCAGAAAGGTTCATCTGTAACATCAGCAAGCTTCAGGTTTGACTTCTCACACTTCGAGAAGATATCTGAAGAGCACCTCAGAGAGGTAGAAAAACTGGTAAACAAGCTTATCCGCCAGGATATCCATAAAGAGGAGCACAGAGAACTCCCTATCGACCAGGCACGCGAAATGGGTGCTATGGCTCTGTTCGGAGAGAAATATGGTGACAAAGTACGTGTCATCAAATATGGTGACTCTGTAGAGCTCTGCGGCGGTACACACGCCACATCTACCGGCAGAATCGGTTCATTCAAGATAGTTTCGGAGTCGGCTGTAGCTGCCGGTGTAAGGAGAATCGAGGCTATCACAGGGCGCCACGTGGAGAACGCTGTATACTTTATAGAGGACCAGATAAAGAGCATCAGACAGCTTCTAGGAAATGCACCTGATGCTATCAAAGGTCTTATGAAAGTTCTGTCAGAAAACGAAACTCAGAAGAAAGCGCTTCAGGAGGTGGCAATGGAGAGGGTACAGACCCTTAAAAAAGCACTCATTGAGGAGAGCCAGGAGATCAACGGAATCCGTCTCTTCTCTGTAAGGGGAGCCTTTGTTCCGGACATCATCAAAAATGTGGCATTCGAGCTACACAAAGAGTTTGAAAGTGCAGCATTGGTGGGTGCCATCCTCAACGGAGACAAGCCAAGCCTGGTACTTATGTACACAGATGACCTTGTGAAGAACGGAGCAGATGCCTCAAAGGATATCAAGGAGGCTTGCAAACTTATCCAGGGTGGCGGCGGCGGTCAGAAATTCCTCGCTACTGCGGGTGGCAAAAATCCTGACGCCATCAATGAGGCCTACAATTTGCTTAAAGATATAGCTACAAGACAATAACCGGACGCTTGAAAAAGTTAGACAGATTCATACTCACAGCCTTCTTTGGACCATTCGTAATGGTCTTCCTAATCGTCGTATTCATCCTGGTGATGCAATTCCTGTGGCTGTATATCGACGAGCTTGTGGGTAAGGGTCTGAGCCTATGGGTAATATTGGAGTTCCTGATGTGGGGTTCCTGCACTATTCTCCCGTTGGCAATGCCTCTTGCCACCCTAATTGCCTCCATTATGACACTTGGCAATATGGGTGAGAGCAATGAGCTGCTCGCAATGAATGCTGCAGGCATATCCCTCAAGAGGGTATTGATCCCCCTCATCGTGGTATCAGTGGGTATCAGTATCGGGGCATTTTTCGTCTCCAACAGTCTCCTCCCTTTGGCGTACAATAAAATATACACACTACAGTACGACATAAACAAGACCAAAGAGGAGATCAAGATCCCTACCGGCACCTTCTACAATGGAATTGAAGGGTACACCCTCCGTATCAGCGACCGCAACAAAAAGACAGATATGATGTACGATGTGATGGTATATGACCACACCAAGAACAAAGGGAATGTCAGTGTTGCTGTAGCCGATTCCGGACTCATCAAGTCCAACCCAAGCAAGACGGCACTTGTCTTTACACTATACAACGGTGTCTCTTATGAAGAGGAGAACACCATGAGATACAAGGACACCAATATGGTGATGAACAGAGTGGAGTTTGACAGGCAGGAGATGGTAATCCCCCTCAAGAACTACGCTTTCAAAAAATCAGAGGAAGACAAGTATGGCAATGAGATAATGGCCAAGAACCTGAAAAGCCTTCAGGCAGACAGGGACTCGATAGGGATTACTTATGACAATACCTACAAAAAACACCAGAACAGGTTCATTTACGGAATGGGACTTGCCTATCCATCCCAATTGGATACAGCAAAGAACAAAGGGTATCTGGATGGATTTGATACAGATTCGCTCTATCTCCACTGGAGCCCTGATGTGGAATCTGTAAACATATCGGAGACATTGGACCATTTGAAGAGCTCGATAAGCATGACAGAATCCTTCGAAAGGGAGATAGCACACAACAGCTATTTCCTGAGGAAGATAGATCTTGAGTCCTACAGAAAGTTCACACTGTCATTTGCCTGTCTGGTATTCTTCTTTATCGGAGCACCTCTTGGGGCCATCATAAGAAAGGGTGGTCTGGGGACCCCGGTAATCATCTCTGCACTGTTTTTCGTACTCTACTGGGTAGTCGACATAAGCGGCAAGAAACTGGCGACCGATGGAGCCATAACACCTATGATAGGGGCATTCATATCTACACTTGTTTTGCTCCCGATGGGTATATTCCTCACATGGAAAGCGACATCGGAATCGTCATCATTCAATTTTGAATCCTTCAAACAAGATGTGCAGAAATATTTGAAAAACCTTAAAAAGAGATATATATGGAGAAAGGGAAAAATACGAGAATAGTCTTTATGGGTACCCCCGAATTCGCAGTCGGCTCCCTTCAGGCTCTCGTTGAAAACGGTTATAACGTAGTGGGCGTGGTCACTGTTCCTGACAAGCCCAGCGGAAGGGGCCTCAAAGTAAATATGAGTGCTGTAAAGGAGTATGCACTTGGATTGGATCTCCCCATTCTCCAGCCGGTCTCCCTTAAAGATCCCGCATTTCTGGAAGAGCTTGCTGCACTGGAGGCAGACTGCTTTGTGGTGGTGGCATTCAGAATGCTCCCACAAGTGGTATGGTCAATGCCAAAATTGGGAACCTTCAATCTCCACGCATCTCTCCTTCCACAATACAGAGGGGCTGCCCCTATCAACTGGGCCATCATCAATGGAGAGACCAAAACCGGTGTCACCACATTCCTGTTGGACAAACAGATTGATACCGGGAACATAATATTCCAGCAGGAGTGCGAAATTCTCCCCGAGGACAACATCGGGTCACTCTACGAAAAACTTATGGCAATTGGGTCCAACCTTGTACTCCGCACAGTGGATGCATTGGCAGAAGGGACAGTAACCCCTACCCCACAAGTGGAATCTGGGGCACTCCACCCTGCACCCAAAATTACACGTGAGACCTGCAAAATAGACTGGAGGGACACCGCTGTAAATATAACCAACCGCGTCAGAGGCCTCAGCCCCTACCCTGCAGCATATGCTGTAATGGTCTCTGGAGATAAAAGGACAGATGTCAAGATTTTTGGCGGCATCGCTACACAGACCGGGAATAGCCACAGTGACACAGGAGCTATCATTTCAGATGGGAAAAACAGACTATGTGTCAAATGTGGAGAGGGTCTGTTCGAGATATCCGAACTCCAGATGGCAGGAAAGAAGAGACTGAAAGTGAAAGAATTCCTGGTAGGTATACACAATATTGAGAATTATAGATTCGAGTGATGGACAAACTGAAATTTGAACTGCTGCAGACAGATCCCCAGAGTTGTGCAAGAAGGGGAAGGATACATACTGACCACGGCGTGATAGAGACCCCCATATTCATGCCCGTAGGTACTCTCGGCTCTGTAAAAGGTGTTTACCACAGGGATCTTGCCCACGATATAAAGGCTGAAATTTGCCTGGGAAATACATATCACCTCTATCTCAGACCGGGACTTGATACACTTTACAAAGCCGGAGGTCTCCATAAATTCATCAGCTGGGACAGACCGATCCTCACCGATAGCGGAGGATTTCAGGTATTCTCATTGGCAGAGAACAGAAAACTCACCCCAGAAGGGTGCACATTCCGTTCACATATTGACGGCTCCAAACATATATTCACACCGGAGAACAATGTTGATACCCAGAGAAAAATCGGCGCCGACATCATTATGGCCCTTGACGAATGCACTCCAGGTGATGCAGATTACCAGTATGCAGCCAAATCACTCAAACTTACACAAGCGTGGCTGGAGAGAGGCATAAAACATTTTGACGAGACAGAACCCCTGTATGGCTACCACCAGGCGTATTTCCCTATAGTTCAGGGGTGCGTTTATCCTGATTTGCGCCGTCAGGCTGCTGAGCACGCCGTCTCGCTTGAGAGGGAGGGTTACGCCATCGGAGGTCTGGCAGTAGGTGAACCTACCG
Organism: Candidatus Coprenecus sp.; assembly: GCA_045603545.1. Lineage (GTDB taxonomy): Bacteria > Bacteroidota > Bacteroidia > Bacteroidales > UBA932 > CAAGNP01. The sequence goes on from JAZUMG010000022.1 coordinate 19,143, forward strand.
ACAAAATGTACGAGATGATAGAGGTAGTCCACCCTATCCTTCCCAAAGACAAACCGAGATATCTTATGGGCGTAGGGACACCATCAAATATACTTGAGGCCATAGCAAGGGGTGTAGATATGTTTGACTGTGTGATGCCTACAAGAAACGGCCGCAACGGAATGCTCTTTACCTGGGAGGGGACCATCAACATAAGAAACAGGAAGTGGGCTGATGATTTCTCACCACTTGATCCGCAGGGGACCTCCTTTGTAGACCACACATATTCGAAGGCATACCTGCGTCATATGTTCATTGCCGGCGAGATGCTTGCTGCCCAGATTGCCAGCGAACACAACCTAGCATTCTATCTCGACCTTGTTACCCAGGCGAGGGCCCACATTGAAGCGGGAGATTTCAACTCGTGGAAAAACGAGGCAGTGAAGAAGCTGGATACAAGATTATAACTATTTTTGGAGGATGAATTTACCCAGACTGACCATACTCGACAGATACATCATAAAGAAGTTTATCGGAACCTTCTTTGTGGCCCTTGCGTTGATTATTGTCATCGTAATCATCTTCGATATCAGTGAAAAGATTGATGACTTTGTGGACAACGAGGTCCCTCTCAGGGAGATTGCATTTACCTATTATGCAAACTTCATCCCATATTTCATGAATATGTTCAGTGCCATATTTGTCTTCATAACTGTAATCTTCTTCACATCCAAGCTTGCTGGGGACAGTGAAATAATAGCAATGCTTTCGGGAGGAGTCAGTTTCAAGAGACTTATGGTACCGTACCTGATATCAGCACTGATCATTGCCCTGTTCAGTCTGACACTCAACCTCTTCATAATCCCTCCAGCCAACAAGACCAGACTCGCTTTTGAGGGGAAATACATCAAGGCGGCCAAATTCTACAACAACAAACGGCATATCCACTACCAGATAGCCCCTGGAGATTTCGCATATGTGGAGTCATTCAGCACCTGGAACAATACCGCATACAGATTCTCACTTGAGAGGATCAAGGACAATGAGATGATCTCCAAAATAAGTGCAGAGACTGCTGCCTGGGACTCCACCAAGCAGGCCTGGACACTGAGGAAATACTTCAAGAGGGAGTTTGTCAACGGCAAGGAAACCATCACCTTCGGGCACGAGATGGATACCGTAATCAACCTCTCCATCGATGACTTCTACAGAAGGGAGAACACTGTCGAGTCACTCGATTATTTCCAGTTGAATGATCTTATCGCCACACAGAAGATGAGGGGTGACACTATGGTAAAATATTCGCTTATAGAGAAGAACAACAGATATGCAATGCCATTCTCTGCATTTATCCTCACCATAATAGGTGTATCACTCTCTTCCAAGAAGAGACGCGGAGGGATAGGGATAAACCTGGGTGTAGGTATTGCCCTGAGCTTTTCGTATATTCTGTTTATGAGATTCAGCCAGATGTTTGTAATCACAGACACACTGCCTCCGGCAATAGCCATCTGGCTACCAAATGTGCTCTATGCCATTATCGCTGCAATCCTATACAGAATGGCACCGAAATAAGAAAACAGGAACTTACAGATTTGTAAGTTCCTGTTTTCTTTGCGTGTATAACGCAGAAATCACCCTATTTTATAATTTTTTAGAGATTTTGTCAAGCATATCATCTACCATCGCATCAATATCCCACTGAGGATTCCAACCCCACTCTTCGCGGGCACAGGTATCGTCTAGTTTGTTGGGCCATGACGCTGAGATCTGAGCTTTCACAGGATCGACATCATAATCGAATGTAGCATCAGGGATGCGCTGTTTGATCTTCTCGAAGAGCTGTGCAGGTGTAAAACTCATGCAGGTGATGTTGAAACTGTTTCTGTGCACAAGTTTTGATGGATCCGCCTCCATAAGCTGGATTACAGCATTTAGTGCATCCGGCATATAGAGCATATCCATATATGTATCCTGAGGGATAGGGCAAGTGTAATGCTTGTGCTTGAGCACTTCGTAGAACACCTCTACAGCGTAGTCTGTAGTGCCTCCACCAGGTAGAGCACCGTTGGATATAATACCAGGGAAACGGACACTGCGGGTATCTACACCAAATCTGGTGAAATAGTAATCTGAGAGGAGTTCACCCGACACTTTGCAAACACCATAGATGGTATTTGGTCTCATCACTGTATCCTGTGGGGTATTGTCGTGAGGGGTATTCTCTCCGAATGCACCGATTGAGCTGGGGGTAAAAAGGGCTGTTCTATACTCTTTTGCCAGAGCCAGGGAGTTTAGAAGGGCTCCCATATTGATTTTCCAAGCGAGTTCAGGATTCTTTTCTCCGGTAGCAGAAAGGAGCGCCACCATATTGAAGATGGCATCGATATCATACTTTTTGACTATTGCCTCAAAAGCATTGATATCCAGAATGTCGAGTTTTTCCGTTATTGCCACTTCCGACATCTTTGCCACCATATCATCTCTAAGATCGGCAGCTACCACATTGTCGTGGCCGTAATGTTTCTGAAGATGGGGCACCAATTCCGTACCTATTTGTCCACCTGCACCAACGATAAGTATCCTTTTCATTTCGCTCAGTTTATATTTATACAAAAATATACAAATTTTTTTCTTGTTATTCTTTTTCTTTAATTTTATCGTATGGAAATGAGAATTACAAAAGGGGACAGGATTATCTCTTTCGGCTCCTGCTTTGCCACAGAAATAGGAAAAATGTTTCAGAATGAGGGGTATAATATCATGAATAACCCGTTTGGGGTACTATTCAATCCCGTCTCCATATACAACTCCATATCAAGACTCCTGTCACGCACCCCATTCACAATGGAGGATGTGATAGAGAGGGATCCTCTATACGGCAAGAATTCAGGTCTTGTTGCACCCAAGAGCTACGCCTCATTTTATCACCACGGCAGCTTCGCGGCACCCTCTCCAGATGAGTTCCTGGCCAAGGCCAACAACGCACTTGAGGAAGGGGCAGATTTCCTGCAGAAGGCCTCTGTAATAATAGTCACCTTCGGCACCTCCTGGGTATTCAGACATCTGGAAAGGGATATTATAGTCTCAAACTGTCACAAAATCCCCTCGTACGACTTCAGACGTGAACGGCTTGAGGTAGATAAGATAGTGGAACTTTTCACCAGTCTTATGTGTGACGCTCGCCTGGGGAAAGGGAAAGAGTGGATATTTACGGTGAGTCCAATAAGGCACCTGAAAGATGGCCTTCACGGCAATCAGATCTCCAAAGCGATACTCCATCTGGCTATAGAAAAAATGTGCGCTTCCTGCGGAAACGCACACTATTTTCCATCTTACGAGATAGTTCTGGATGAACTTCGCGACTACTCTTACTTTGCCGAGGATACCGTCCACCCCTCTGAAGAGACCATCAGGATAGTCTGGGAGAGGTTCAGGAGATCCTGCTGCCAACCTGAAAGTGAGTGATTATCTTTTGGTATGCTTGCTGCCGAATGTGGCATTCAGACCAAATTTGGCATTCATAATCAACTTGTCCACAGGGAGACCCTGAGGGGTATACTGCAGGTTCAGGTAGTCTGTTCCCAAGAAAATTGCCACACCGTTTCTCGGGATGAATTCCACCAAAAATCCCATAGATTTGGCATTGTTGAGCATTGAATAGTTGAGACCTACATTGAAGATGTCCTTCACTTTAAGGTTATAGGATAGTGTAAGGTCATTGATTCCATACATATATGAGTAAAGGAGGCCTACACTCATAAGGTTGTTCAACATTGGAGCCTCTACGCCCACATATGCTTTTGGTGTTATGGCTGAGCTGCCACCAGTGCCCTGGACCTCCTCAAAATTTGCCAGAGCCATAAAATCTGCAGCAATCTTCTTAAGACTCTCGTCGACATCAAACTGTGCATTGATATCCTTGAGTCCCTCAAAAGAGGCCGAACCTTTTGACTGCAATTTCGACACATTATCATCCGAATAGAAGATAGTACCCAAATCTACCACCGAAGCGGAGAAGTTGACACCATCAAGCACCGGGATATCAAGAGGGAGCTTATACTCTGCACCCAAATCTACAGCAAATCCGAATCCTGCCAAACCCAGATTCTGGGCATCGAGATTTATACTTGGCAACTCGCCATCCTCCTCTCCCTCCGAGAATGATACACCCTTGCCATAGATGACACCTTCTGCATCAGTAGTCAATTCCCATTTGTCCTGCCCCATCCTTATCTGTGCATTGTTGATCCTCATATCCACTTTCTCAAGACCGAAGAGAAGTTTCAATTTGGCACCGACTGTCAAACCAGGCACCAAATCTCCAAGGTCCCTTCTATAACCACCGGACACCTGAACATATGCATCCTGTGATATGGCAAAATCCTTAAAATTATAGGTATCCTTGGCCATTCCATCCTTGAGAAAAATGAAGAGCTCTGATGGAACATCCATCCTCAAGTTCACCCTGCTACCCACATCAAAAGTGACAAATCCCTTTGGACCCACATAAAAACCGGCACCCAGCACATCCATATCCATTGCCATCTTGATGCTCGGATACTTGGGAAGTGCAGCCTGGAACTCTGCAGAAGTAACGTTCTGGTTAAGGTATGGGTATAGTTCACCACCCTTGGGGAAAAGAAAGTTGGATACACCTATATTGCTGTTGACTGTCAGAGAGAGATCTCCCAGAACGGGTATTGTCGCATAGTTTGTCCTGGGGGCAAAAGCTGGGTTCATTTTCACCCTCTGGATGGATGAGTCGAAGAAATAGCTGCCCCTGAGTGCCTGCCCGCTCATAGAGAGGGGAAGCAGCAAAATTGCCAAACAGATAAATATATGTTTTCTCATAATAATATCGTTTTAAAGGGTTACTGTTGATTTTTGCCAATGGTAATTCCGTTCGGCAATTTTACAGACAAGGATGCCTGGATATACGATTCGTCTGTAATAGGGACACCTGCCACACCTTTGGATGCGATGACAAAAGATATTTTCATCTTCTCCAATGGGCTAAGGCTTGTACCCGATTTTGCAGCCAGGAGTATATCAAGGGGGGATACATTTGCAGATCCGTCCTTACTGCACGAAGCTATTGTCTGCTTTGTCTGCTCTGCAGGGATAACAGAACCTGTTGCATCCAGCATAAGGACTTCAATATCAAAATGCAATGGCAATGAGTTGACCACAGAACCAAGGAGTTGCACCTGATTCCATTGGAGAATATCCTCTATACCCGCATCAGAAACATCGATGGTATCTGATACTGCTACTCTGAAATCGGGGCCAAATGAGAGGGGAACTGCCAATTTATAATCCAGGTTGACAAAATAGTTTGCCTGGGCATCAAATGAGCTGTTTATCGCAGGATCTGTTCCGGCCTCTATAGAGACAAGAACTGAATCGGGAGACAACTTCAGCAGACTTGAGATGTTTGCCTTGACAAAATGGATGTCGCTGCCAATACCTTCATCCCTGCCCCCAATCCAAATCTTTTTGGAAACAGCCTTATCAGAAGACTCTGATGATGGAATAGATAACTCTGCCTCCATATCAAAACTTGGGACCGGTGCACCACCTTTATATGGAACAACGGTCAGGATGGCATCAAGTGGAATTCCTGAATTTGTAGTCAAATCCAATACAATATATGGATTGTAAACATCAAGACAAACATCATCACCCCTCAATATTTCGGGGAGGCTGGTAAGGTCAACCACCTGATTTATAGCCTCCAGCTGGTAATCCACATTGGCATCTGCCCTCTCCACGGTAAAGTCCTTAAAGGTAACTACCAGGTCAAACTCCATATTTGATGACTTCTCAATAGTAGATTTGTCTGTTGCGGCCCCGGTCAAGGATACAGAACCAGAAATGGTCGATTTTTTTACAATATCTATCTTGCCTGAACATTCAGAAAAATCGATATTGAGCCCTGTGATACTATAAACCCCAGTAGCTGTATATCCATTCTTTTCGTCCAATATGAGTTTGCTTAGATTTATGACACCATCGACACCATCAATCTCTAAAAAATCGGACAAGTCTACATTTACATCAGGGACCAGGGTACCCTTTGAGATGAAAGGATCTTTGACAGAGACTGTAACCTCCACTTTTGCATCCTTATTCAATACAAGATTATTTATTCTTTTGATCTCCTTGGGCAAATCCAGGCTGAATTCGACATCAAAAACCTGTGTTTCGAGGTCCTTTTTAGGGAGAACTCCATCTGGAATAGAGAACTCACCTTCTCCTACCTCAGGGGGGATTACAACACTCTCCTTAGAATAAAGATGATCCTTTTTGAAAGTCAGATTCTCCAACTTTACACCTGAAAGATCAAGTAGAGAGGGGATAGCTTTATCGACTGCCAAGGTGCCATTTGAGGAGATGTAGAGTGTACCGTCTTCACCTTTACTGAAAATGGTCTGATCACCCGAATTCAACAAATCCTTGACTGTTAGCTTCTGGGTGCTGCCCACCGGAAATGCCAAACCTGACTCACAGAGTGTAATCTCAGGATTAACATTGCTCAGGTCATACTCCTGATTCACGCAGGAGGTAATAAGCAAAACCACCGCTGCCATTGTGAGAGTGGAGTGCAAAAGCAACTTTTTCATAGTAATATGTTTTAGAGATTATGTACCAAAGTTATGGAGAAATAGAATCATTTCAAAAAAAAATAGCCAACCCTGAATGGGTCGGCTATCTCTTATATAAGAATAACTTTAGATTATTCTGCTTGAGCCTCTTCTGCTGCTGGAGCCTCTGCTGCTGGAGCCTCTACTGCTGGAGCCTCTACTGCTGGAGCTGCTTTTTTAGCGCGGCTACGGCGGGTAGTTGCTTTTTTCTCTTCCTTCTTAGGAGCAGATGCTAGAGCTGCCTCGTTGAAGTCAACCAACTCGATGAATGCAGTGTCAGCTGCGTCACCAGGTCTGAAACCGGTTTTGATAATACGGGTGTATCCACCTGGACGGTCAGCAATCTTAGGAGCAACTACGCGGAAAAGTTCGCTAACTGCCTCTTTTTGTTTAAGATAGCTGAATACTGTACGACGTGAGTGAGTAGAGTCATCTTTTGCTTTGGTGATTAGTGGCTCTACATATGATCTAAGAGCTTTTGCCTTAGGTAGTGTAGTCTCAATACGTTTGTGCAAAATCAAAGATGCTGCCATATTAGCCATCAACGCTTTGCGGTGACCACTCTTACGTCCTAAATGATTAATGCTTCTATTGTGCCTCATTTTCTTCTACGTTTTTCTTTTTTACTTCAATGTTGTATTTGGTAACATCGATACCGAAGTTAAGTTTCACTCTGTCCATTAGAGTATCAATTTCACTCATTGATTTCTTACCGAAATTCCTGAATCTGATAAGCTCTGATCTTGGGATTGAAACAAGGTCGGCAAATGTCTCGATGTTAGCTGCCTTAAGGCAGTTAAGTGCTCTTACAGATAGTTCCATATCTGAAAGTTTGGTAAGAAGAAGATGACGCATACGTAGTGATTCTTCATCAAGTACCTCTGCAGTATTCTTCTCTGGAACTGTTTCAAGAGAAATCTTCTCATCAGAGAACAGCATCAAGTGATGGATCAAAATTTTTGCTGCCTCAGTAAGAGCTTCTTTTGGATGGATCGAACCATCGGTAGTGATTTCAAGATTCAATTTTTCATAGTCAGTCTTCTGCTCAACGCGGAAGTCCTCTACAGAATATTTTACATTCTTGATAGGGGTGAAAATTGAATCAATAGCAATTGTGCCGATTGGAGCTGACTCCACTTTATTCTCCTCTGATGGTACATAACCTCTACCTTTTCCAATTCTCAACTCCACTTTAAGGGTGATGTTTGGCTCCATAAAGCAGATGTGGAGGTCAGGATTAAGGATAGAGAAGTTTGAAAGACCCTCAGCGATGTCACCTGCGGTAAATTCATCCTTACCGGTCAAAGTGATGTTCACCACCTCGTTTTCAACATCTTCCACTTCTCTTTTGAAACGTACCTGTTTCAAATTAAGAATAATCTCAACTACACTCTCTATTACACCTGGGATAGTATCAAACTCATGATCTACACCGTCAATTCTAATAGAGGTGATGGCAAATCCTTCTAACGAAGATAATAGCACACGACGGAGAGCGTTACCCACTGTTACACCGTAAGTAGGCTCAAGAGGGCGGAACTCAAAACGACCGAAGGTATCGGTTGCGTCGAGCATAATTACCTTATCTGGTTTTTGAAATGCTAAAATTGCCATTTGTTTATAGTTTATTATTTAGAGTACAACTCTACGATTAATTGCTCATTGATGGTCTCTGGAATCTCTGTTCTCTCTGGCTCGTTCAAATATTTACCAGATAGCTCAGCTGAATTCCACTCAATCCAAGAGTATTTAGAAACCTCAGGAACTGCGTTCTGGATAACCTCAAGACTCTTTGATCTCTCACGAACACCTACCACTTCACCTGGTTTTACGATGGTTGAAGGGATGTTGCAAACCTCACCGTTAAGAACGATGTGGCAGTGAGATACAAGCTGTCTTGCAGCAGCACGTGAAGGGGCGATACCCATTCTGTATACAAGGTTGTCAAGACGAGACTCAAGAAGTACGATAAGGTTTTCACCGGTAGTACGACCTTTCATCTTACGTGCTTTCTCGTATAGGTTGCTGAACTGTCTCTCAAGAAGACCGTAAGTATATTTTACTTTCTGTTTCTCTTTCAACTGAGTTCCGTACTCAGATGATTTTTTACGTTTTTTAGCCAAACCGTGTTGTCCTGGAGGATAATTTCTCTTCTCGAAAAATTTATCTGGACCGTAGATTGGTTCTCCGAATTTGCGGGCGATTTTAGTTGTAGGCCCTGTATATCTTGCCATATAATATTACTCTATTTAAAGTGTTATAAAATTATACTCTACGACGTCCTTTAGGGCGACAACCATTGTGTGGAAGTGGAGTAACGTCAACGATTTCAGTTACCTCAATACCAGCACCGTGGATAGTACGGATAGCAGACTCACGACCTGCACCTGGACCTTTCACATATGCTTTGATCTTGCGCAAACCTAGATCATATGCTACTTTCGCAGCATCAGCAGCAGCTACCTGAGCAGCATAAGGAGTGTTCTTCTTTGAACCTCTGAAGCCCATTTTACCTGCTGAAGACCAACTAATAACTTGACCCAAGCTGTTGGTTAATGTTACAATCACATTGTTGAAAGTAGAAGAGATGTGTGCTTGACCATACGCATCTACTTTAACAACTCTTTTCTTGCTAGATGTTGTAGTTTTCTTTGCCATAATCAGCTCTTATTATTTAGTTGCTTTTTTCTTATTTGCGACAGTTTTCTTTCTACCTTTACGTGTACGGGCATTGTTTTTGGTGCTTTGACCACGTACAGGAAGACCGATACGGTGACGGATACCTCTATAGCATCCTACGTCCATAAGTCGTTTAATGTTCATTTGAATAGATGAACGAAGTTCACCTTCAATTTTGTACTCTTCAGAGATTTTTGCTCTGATTGCAGCGATCTGATCATCATTCCACTCTGATACTTTAATATTCCAGTCGATACCGCAATCGGTAAGGATTTTTTGAGCAGAACTGCGACCAATACCGAAGATATAGGTCAAACCTATAACTCCACGTTTGTTTTTTGGTAAATCAACTCCGGCTATACGTGCCATATTCTTATCTTATTTTTTGTTTTTACAAATTAAAAATTATCCTTGGCGCATTTTGAATTTAGGGTTCTTTTTGCAGATAACATACAAACGCCCTTTACGTTTTACGATTTTGCAATCTTCGCTACGCTTTTTGATGGATGCTTTTACTTTCATTGTTGTAAAGTTTTTATTTGTGTCTGAAAGAAATTCTTCCTTTGGTTAAATCATAAGGAGACATCTCCACTTTTACCTTATCTCCAGGGAGAATACGGATATTGTGCAAGCGCATTTTGCCTGAAGTGTGAGCTAATATCACTTGACCATTTTCCAACTCTACCCTAAACATAGTGTTGGGTAATGCCTCGACAATAGTACCATTTACCTCTAAAACAGATTGTCTTGCCATGGTTAAAAGTCCTTATAATTATTAATAGTTTTTCTTGCCTTCAATATAATCAAATGTAGACAGAATGTCAGCTTCTCCCTTTTTGATTGCGACCATCAGCTCGAAGTGTGCCGAATTTCTCTTGTCAGAGGTACTTATTGCCCAGCCATCGTCGTGCAAATAAATAGATCTTCCTCCGGCATTGATCATAGGCTCAATACAGATAACCATCCCCTCTGAAAGTTTCTTGCCCTTGCCTGCGAGGCCATAGTTAGGAACCTCTGGAGACTCGTGCATATTCTTTCCGATACCGTGTCCAACCATTTCGCGGACAACCGAAAATCCGAAACCTTCACAGTAACTTTGGATAGCGTATCCAATATCACCTACTCTGTTTCCGGCAACAGCCTTTTCAATCCCTTTATACAAAGATTCCTTGGTAACATCCAAAAGTTTTTGGGTTTCAGCATCCACCTCCCCAACAGGGAAAGTGTATGCTGAATCACCATAGAAACCTTTATAAATGGTGCCACAATCCACTGATACGATATCCCCTTCCTTCAAAACGTAGCTTGATGGAAAACCATGGACCACTACGTCGTTTACAGAGATACACAGTGTATAAGGGAAACCACCGTAACCGAGAAAACCAGGTATCGCGCCATTGTCACGGATGAAAGCTTCTGCGATTCTGTCAAGCTCCATTGTAGTCACACCGGGAGCTATATGCTTTCCAACCTCTGCCAATGTCTTTGACACCAAAAGAGCATTCTCTCTAAGAATCTCTATGTCTTCTGCAGTTTTTATTCTGATCATAACAATCTAAATCAAAGGGCTTACATTCCTGAACGACCTTTTAGTCGTCCTGTTTTCATCAAACCGTCGTAGTGACGCATTAGCAAATGTGATTCAATCTGCTGTAGCGTATCAAGCACTACTCCTACAAGGATAAGTAAGGATGTTCCTCCGTAGAATTGGGCGAACTGGTTATTTATCCCAAACATCATTGCGAATGCAGGTAGGATCGCTACCAATGCCAAGAATATAGAGCCTGGCAAGGTGATGCGCGACATAACTGCATCAAGGTACTCTGCTGTCTTCTTACCAGGTTTGACACCAGGGATGAAGCCACCATTTTTCTTCATCTCTTCTGCCATCATGTTAGGGTTCACTGTTACTGCTGTATAGAAGTATGTGAACAGGATAACAAGAACAGCGAAGATGAAGTTGTACCAGAAACCGGTGAAGTCGCTTAGAGTAGCCGCAAGACCTCTTGACGCATCAAAACGTGAAAGAAGTAGAGGGAACATCATGATAGCCTGGGCGAAGATGATTGGCATAACACCTGCCGCATTGATCTTCAAAGGGATATACTGGCGAACACCACCATATTGTTTATTCCCAACGACTCTTTTTGCATACTGTACAGGGATTCTTCTAACACCTTGAACCAATGCAATTGATGCCACGAAGATGAAGAAAAGAATCAGGATCTCGATGATAAACATAAGGATACCACCTGTAGTTTGTCCCAATCTTTGAGCAGCCTCAGCAAACAATGCAAAAGGTAGACGTGCAATAATACCCACCATAATGATCAGGGAGATACCATTACCTAAGCCGCGATCGGTAATGCGCTCACCCAACCACATAATGAACATCGTACCAGCGATGAGCACTATGGTAGCAAAAATGTTGTATGAGAAACCAGATACTAGGAACGCAGATGCAGGCAACTGTGCGTGCATATTGGTAATATATGCAGGTCCTTGAAGAAGGAGGATCACAATTGTCAGATAGCGGGTCCATTGATTCATCTTTCTGCGACCGCTTTCACCCTCTCTTTGCATTCTCTGGAAATAAGGAACCATTACGCCGAGAAGCTGAATAACGATGGATGCAGAAATGTAGGGCATTACACCCAGAGCAAAAATAGAAGCATTACCGAAAGCTCCACCCGAGAACATATCGAGCAAGCCCAACAGACCGGTTGATGCTTGGCTCTTCAAGTTTGCAAGCTGTGTAGGATCGATACCTGGAAGCACTACGAAGCTACCAAGACGATACACAAGGAGCAAAAGCATTGTATAGACAATCCTCTTGCGGAGCTCGTCAATCTTGAAGATATTCTTTATGGTTTCGATAAATCTTTTCATCAGAATTACATTATTGAAGCTTTGCCGCCAACAGCGTCGATCTTAGCGATAGCTGTTTTAGAGAAGGCATTAGCAACGATTTCCAATTTAGATTTCAATTCACCGTTACCGAGAATCTTTACATTGTCATTCTTTGATACCAGACCAGCCTCAAGAAGTGTATCGATACCGATATAGGTAACATTGTACTTCTCGCTAAGAGCCTGAAGAGTCGAAAGGTTGACAGCTTTGTACTCTACTCTTGTAGGGTTTTTGAAACCAAATTTAGGGAGGCGTCTCTGGATAGGCATCTGACCACCTTCGAAACCTTTCTTGCGAGAATAACCTGAGCGTGATTTGGCACCTTTGTGACCGCGACCTGATTGCTCGCCGTGACCAGAGCCTTCACCTCTACCTAGACGTTTTTCTCTTCCGTTTGCGCCTGCAGCAGGCTGTAGATTGTGTAGTTTCATCTTATTCTCCTCCTTTAAATTTCTTCAACTTTTACAAGATGTAGAACTTTCTGAATCATACCTTGGGTTACAGGGGTCAGTTCTAGTTCTACAGTATGATGCATACGGTGGATACCTAGAGATGCCAAGTTAGCAATCTGTTTTTGGGTTGCACCGTTTTTACTTTTGATTTGTGTAACTCTTACTTTTGACATAGCTAATTCCTCCTTAACCTTTAAATACTCTTGACATAGGAATACCACGAAGACCAGCTACAGTATAAGCGTCACGCATCTCAACCAAAGCAGCAACAGTTGCTTTTACAAGGTTGTGAGGGTTAGACGAACCTTTTGATTTAGCCAAAACGTCGTGAATACCAACTGACTCGAACACTGCACGCATCGCACCACCCGCTTTAACACCGGTACCGGGAGCTGCAGGTTTCATAAATACCCTTGCACCACCAAATTTTGCTGATTGCTCGTGAGGGATAGTAGATTTGATTAGAGGAATCTTAACAAGATTCTTCTTAGCATCCTCAATACCTTTTGAGATTGCTGTAGTTACCTCGTTAGCTTTGCCCAGACCGTAACCGACAACGCCTTTCTCATCACCTACAACTACGATTGCAGCGAAGCTGAAGTGGCGTCCACCTTTGGTTACCTTGGTAACTCTTTGAACTGCAACCAATCTGTCTTTCAATTCAAGATCAGTGGTTTTTACTTTCTTTACATTGATATCTGCCATAGCTGTATTAGAATTTAAGGCCGCCTTCACGAGCAGCATCTGCCAAACATTTAACTCTTCCGTGATATAGATAACCGCTACGGTCGAATGAAACAGCTGAAATGCCTTTTTCAATCGCCTTCTGAGCAGCTAGCTTGCCAACAAGTTCTGCAACTTGTGAAGCACTTTTACCTTTGATCTCTTCAACCAAAGATTTATCCAGTGATGAAGCTGATGCCAGGGTTACGCCGTTAACATCGTCGATAAACTGAACGTAGATGTTTTTGTTGCTTCTGAACACAGACATTCTTGGTTGTTCAGGAGTACCGTTAACCACTTTACGAATACGGTAACGGATTCTTTGTCTTCTTTCAATTTTTGTAATAGCCATAAATCTCCTCCTTTATTATTTAGCGCTGGCCGATTTACCGGCTTTACGACGAAGTTGTTCACCAACAAACTTGATACCTTTACCTTTGTAAGGCTCTGGTTTACGCAATGAGCGAATCTTGGCTGCCACCATACCTAGAAGCTGTTTGTCATGAGACTTAAGTACTAGTACAGGGTTCTGGCCTTTCTTAACTGCTTCAGCTTCACCTTTAACCTCTTTTGGAAGTTGGAAGTGAATATCGTGAGAGAAACCAAGGTTCATCTCAAGGATCTGACCTTTAGCTTCAACACGGTAACCAACACCCACAAGTTCTTGTTTTACAACAAAACCTTCAGATACACCTACGACCATATTTTTGATCAAAGCGCGATAAAGACCGTGCATAGATCTGTGACGAGGCTGATCTGTGGGGCGTTCTACTCTTAGGACATCTCCCTCAACAGAGACTTTGATGTCTGAATGTACTTTTTGAGACAACTCTCCAAGAGGGCCTTTAACCAATACCACGTTTTCAGCGTCAACTGTAACAGTGACACCTTTTGGCAGGTTTACAGGTAATTTTCCAATTCTTGACATTATTTATAATTTTTAAATATTCATTAATAAACGTAACAAATTACTTCACCGCCGATGTTCAAATCTCTTGCCTCTTTGTCAGACATAACGCCTTTAGAAGTAGACAGGATAGCGATACCAAGGCCGTTCAATACGCGTGGCATATCCTCTACGCCCACATATTTTCTAAGACCTGGGGTTGAAATGCGCTGGATTTTCTTAACAGCAGCCTTCTTGGTCTCAGGATGGTATTTCAAAGCGATTTTAATAGTGTTGTAAGGTGTACCCTCAACCACTTTGTAGCTAAGAATGTATCCTTTCTCGTGAAGAATACGGGTAATCTCAGCTTTCATCTTTGATGCTGGGATCTCAACGATCTTGTGACCTGCGAGATAAGCATTTCTGACTCTTGTCAAATAATCTGCAATTGGATCAGTCATGATTTTTTAGTTTTTAGTAGAATCCGACATCTTTTGATGCCCGATATCCAATGTTATTAATAAATTTAATTGATTAGTAGTTTACCAACTTGCTTTTTTAACGCCAGGGATAAGGCCTTTTGAAGCCATCTCTCTGAACTGAATACGGCTGATGCCAAAGATACGCATATAACCTTTTGGACGACCGGTCAAAGAGCAACGGTTGTGCTGACGGCAAGGTGATGAGTTTTTAGGAAGTTTGTCCAAAGCAGCCCAATCACCAGCTTCTTTCAACGCTTTACGTTTCTCTGCATATTTGGCACATAGTTTTGCGCGTTTTACTTCGCGTGCCTTCATTGATTCTTTTGCCATATATACCTATAATTATTTTTTGTTCTTAAAAGGCAATCCAAATTCTTTAAGAAGAGCATGAGCCTCTTCATCTTTAGTGGTTGAAGTTACGAAAGTAATCTCCATACCAAGAACTTTGGAAATTTTATCAATATCGATCTCAGGGAAGATGATTTGCTCTTTGATACCTAGAGTGTAGTTACCTTTACCGTCCATCTTCTCGTTGATACCGTTGAAGTCTCTGATACGAGGAAGTGATACAGCGATAAGTCTCTCAAGGAACTCATACATCTTTGCACCACGAAGAGTAACTTTAACTCCGATAGGCATACCTTTACGAAGTTTGAAGTTAGAGATATCTTTTCTTGAGTAGGTAGCCACAGCTTTCTGACCTGTGATAGCTGTCAACTCCTGTTGTGCAACCTCGATAAGTTTCTTGTCACCGGTAGCGATACCAAGACCTTGGTTGATAGTGATCTTCTCAAGCTTTGGAACTTGCATTACGGTTGCGAAACCGAAATCTTTCATAAGCTTGCTTACGATCTCTTCTTTATACTTTTTCTGAAGGGTAGGAACATAACCTGCTACTACTTGTTGACCTTCATTCTTTACTTCTTTCTTTGCCATTACTTAATCTCCTCTCCAGATTTTTTAGCGTAACGAACCAATTTCCCTTTCTCACCTAGACGGCGACCAATCTTTGTAGGACCACCTTTAGCAGGGTCAACTACCTGAAGGTTGGAAATGTGAACACCAGCTTCCTGTTTAACAATACCGCCTTGAGTATTCTTGGCATTTGGTTTAGTATGTTTGCTAACCATGTTGATACCTTCAACAATAGCGCGATCGTCTTTTTTGTTAACTGAAAGTACTTTACCGGTTTTACCTTTATCGTTACCAGCGTTAACGTAAACGATGTCTCCTTTTTTAATATGTAATTTCTTATTCATATCAATACTCCTTATTATTATAGTACCTCAGGTGCCAAAGAGACAATCTTCATATAGTTATCACGCAACTCTCTGGCTACAGGGCCAAAGATACGGGTACCACGAACCTCACCTTGGTTGTTCAATAGTACGCAAGCGTTGTCATCAAAACGGATATAAGAACCGTCAGCACGACGAATCTCTTTCTTTGTGCGAACCACTACAGCTTTTGACACTGTACCTTTTTTTGCATCTCCACCAGGGATTGCGCTTTTAACGGCAACAACGATCTTGTCACCTACGCCAGCGTAACGACGACGGGTACCACCAAGAACTCTGATGCAAAGTACCTCTTTTGCGCCGCTATTATCAGCTACTTGTAAACGTGTTTCTTGTTGTATCATAGCTTATTTAACTTTTTCTACGATTTCTACTAATCTCCAGCATTTGGTCTTGCTCAAAGGGCGAGTCTCCATAATGCGTACTGTATCACCTTCGTCGCACACGTTTTTGTCGTCTTGTGCAACAAACTTGGTGGTTTTATTTACGAATTTACCGTAAATGGGGTGTTTTTCTTTTCTCTTAACTGCAACAACGATAGTTTTATCCATCTTATTGCTTACCACAACCCCGATTCTTTCTTTGCGTAAATTTCTTTCCATAAACTACTTTTCGTTTTTTTCAGCTTCAGCAAGAACTGTTAGCATACGAGCGATGTCTTTTTTCGCTTTTTTAATCTTTGAAGTATCTTCCATTGGAGAGATAGCGTGGTTCATTTTAAGCTGAACCAAATTTGCTTTTTCGGCCTCAACGCGTTCGCGTAGATCTTTAACCGACATTTCACGAATTTCAGTTGTTTTCATTTTTTCTCCTCCAATTTACTATTCAACATAATCTCTACGTACTACAAACTTAGTAGTTACGGGCAATTTCTGAGCGCCAAGGCGAAGAGCTTCTTTTGCGATCTCCAATGGAACTCCTTCTGCCTCGATAAGCATACGACCAGGAGTGATAGGAGCAACGAATCCTTCAGGAGCACCTTTACCTTTACCCATACGTACTTCAGCAGGTTTCTTAGTGTAAGGTTTGTCAGGGAATACGCGGATCCAGATTTGACCTTCACGTTTCATGTAACGAACTACCGCCTGACGGGCAGCCTCAATTTGCTGACCAGTTAGCCAACAAGCCTCTAGGGTCTTGATACCAAAAGAACCGAATGCAAGTTCTGCACCTCTGTGGGCATTACCTTTCATGCGACCTTTTTGCTGCCTTCTAAACTTGGTTTTCTTAGGTTGTAACATTGTTCTATAAAGTTTAAACTATAATACAAACTTATTTAACTTCCTGTCTATCAGGGGAATACGCACAATTCACCCTTTTTGACGGGATGCAAAGGTAGAAAAAATTTTTGAAATACAAATCTTTTTTGACCTTTTTCTGAATATTTTGGTCAAGAAAATTTGATAGCCAAATCGTGCTTTTTCAGTAAGTTATAAAAATCAAAAATCTATTGGAACTGCACTTTTGGCTTTGGATGACGGACATAAAAAACAAACCCGTTTTCTTCGTAAAGTTTCACCTCGTCCTGTACGACATCGAGGAGTTCCTGTATCTTTTTCGGGTCATTTTTCACCACAAAATAGCAGGGCTTGTCTATATCCCCCGAGGTGAGCCACTCCCTGTCTGCACACCTGTTTTCAGGTTGGCGGGCAGAGTAAAAATAGTGGGCATAACTCTTCTCCATCGGATAAATGTAACAATCTTCACCCTGCTTTCCGATATAAAAATCGATCGCAGGTGCCTGACTGTACTTCTCCACCTCACCTACAGCACAAAGCATGGTGGTAAAGATGAAAAATATGGTTCCTGCAGCCAGAATGGCAAGATTCGGAATAGTGGAACTTCTCCTGAACCTCCTGCAGAACACCACAGTGCATACAATAAGGACAATACCTATAACAGGCTCAAAACCAATCCAATCAGATGTAGCTTTCATACTGTGGAGGGTATACTCATCCTTGACCAGCGGATAGAGATAGGTCTTGAATTTGTCAAAAAGGGTAAGAGCAGTTACCGCTACCCCAAACAACGATGCTATCGCTATAAGGATTCCCCCCATCCATTTTCTGAACCTTATTCTGCCATCAATCATCCCGGACACCGAATAGGCCGCCAGGAAAGTCAACGGGAAATAGCAGAACGAAGAGTAATGGATAATTTTTGTCCTCACGACAGTAAAAAGGATCAGCACCACCCAGAAACTTATCATGCACCATCTGAACATCCCTGCAAGGGAGGCATTCTCCTCCCCCTTCAATATGCCCATTCTGAACACCGGCAAAGCGAGAATAGAGGCCGGGAATACCCCGAAAAACAGTATAACGAAGTGATAAAGGAGGAAACCTCCGTGCCCCGCATCCTGAGTCTCAAAAAGTCTTATCTGATAGAGTATAAAGTCCTTTATAATAGTATAATGACCGGTGGCTATCTGAAGGATAAACCACGCTCCGCCCACAACCGCAAGGACCACTGCATATATTGCCACATCCTTCCACCTGAAGTCAAGTCTGAACCTGCCCAATACCAGCCACACTCCGAAAGTGAGGGCAAAAATAAGGAAGGCCACAGGACCTTTGGTCAACACTCCAAGCCCGATAAACAATGCCGAAAGGGCTGCGTTCCGGGCCATTTTTTGCCCCTTCTCCAAATCTGCATACCTGCTGAAGAAATATATCCCCAGAAAAATGAAAAGGTTGAACCAGGGGTCAATTATACCCGATTTGAAATAGAAAAAAGGGAAAAATGAGCAGGCATACAGGATGGTCCAAAGGAGTCCGAATCTCTCGCCTCCCACCCTTTTTCCTATATTGAAAAGGAGGAGGAGGGTCACTATACCCGCTATGGCGTTGGGAAGGCGAGCAGCCATCTCATTGACCCCGAATATCTTCATACAAAGGGCCTGCATCCATATGAAGAGCGGCGGCTTCTCCCAGAAAGATTCAAAATTAATCTGGACATTCAGGAGATCGCCGGTAAGGAGCATCTCCCTTGCTGACTCCGCAAAATTAATCTCATCCCAATCAAAAAGCCTCACCCCACCCAATCCGGGCAGAAACAGGATTGCACCAAACAGGACAATTGCAAGCTGAATCATCAGATCCCTTTTATTCATCTCTTTTCCTCCTTCTGAAAAGCAGGAACTTCTTCATTATAAAGTTCCACACAAATACTATTATTGTTGTTATTATTTTTGACCAGATATAGTGAACCCCAAAACTGGATGTGAAGAGCCACATGCACAGAGAGGTGAGCCCTAGCCCCATCACCCCTATAACGGCAAAGAGGGAGAATTCCAGCGCCCTGCTCTCCACAGAGCGGTAATCAAATACCCAGAAAATACTGAAAGTATAGGTAATGAGCAACCCCACAATGTAACTTATAACCGTAGAGACAAGATAATGGAATCCTAACCACTCTGTAAGGGCATACAAAAGAGAGGTGTCCACCACAAAGGCGACCCCTCCCGAGACCAGATATCTTCCCAGCTGGACAAATATGTTGCCACTGGGGTTTTTCAATATTTTATCAAATAAATTTCCCGACACTATTTTTTGAAGAGTTTGGACTTCATAAGCCCCCATTTGCAAAGCCTGTACACTATCGAGACCCTAAGGACACCCAATCCGTACACAGAACTCCTCCACAGGTTGATTGAAGAAGCATCATCAAAATATTTTGTTGGGCAGGTAACCTCCCCTATCTCATACCCCTTATAGAAAATCTGTGCCGCCATCTCGTTGTCGAGGATAAAATCATCATTGCACGCGTTATAATCTATGGAGCGCAGAACATCTGCAGAGAAGGCCCTGTACCCTGTGTGGTACTCGGAGAGTTTCTGATTTATCAGCACATTCTGGGTGAAGGTAAGAAATCTGTTGGCTATATACTTGATAATGGGCATCCCCCCCTTTCTGGCCCCTTTCCCCAGAATTCTGGATGCAAAGACGACAGGATAGACATCGTTCGCTATGATATAGGCCATAGATTCTATGAGTTTGGGGGTATACTGATAGTCAGGATGGACCATAATGACGATATCCGCACCCAACTCCAGAGCCCTGTTATAACAGGTCTTCTGATTACCGCCATACCCTTTGTTTTTTTCGTGCACAAGGACCTCCTTTATCCCCAGCTCCTTCGCCTTTTTCACAGTCTCATCCCTACTGAAATCATCGGTAAGGATCACCTCATCCACCACATCCATAGGGATCTCCCTATATGTCTGCTCAAGGGTCTTCTCCGCATTGTATGCGGGCATCACTACCACTATTTTTTTGCCTCTTATCATAATTATTTCTCTGCAGCCTCCTCTACAGCCTTGAATACCCTTATAAAGTTCTTGCCCCAGAAGTGCTCTATCTCCTCATCTGTATAACCTCTTCTTAGCATCTCCTTAGTCAATTCCTTCATCTTGGACATATTTTCAAAACCGGGAAGACCCGCACCACCATCAAAGTCTGTACCGATACCGATATACTCTTTTCCTATAAGGTTCTTCACATAATCGACATGATCGATGATGTTAGCTACTGAAAGCTCCTTCTTAGGCTTGTGCGAGAGGAAATAACGCCCTGCAGGGAGACCTATATAACCACCTTTCTCAGCGATCTTCAACATCTCCGGATCTGTAAGGTTTCTAGGGATGGCTTTATAGTTATATACCCCCGAATGGGATGCTACCACCGGTGCTTTGCTTAGTTTTATACAGTCGTAAACTGTGGTCCTCGAGCAGTGTGACAAATCGACGATCATACCGAGCCGGTTCATCTCCTTTACCACCTCTACACCGAATGGAGAGAGTCCGCCCCACTCATCTTTCGAGCCGTTGGCAGAGTCGCAGACATCGTTGTCCCCGAAGTGACACAGGGTGATAAGTCTGATGCCGAGATTGTAGAACATCTCCACATTCTTTATGTCGTTACCAAGCATATAAGCATTCTCCAGAGAGAGAAGAACTGCCCTTTTACCCTCTTTCTTGATTCGTAGCAAGTCTTCAGAAGTATAAGCTATCTCTACATAATCACTGAAGTTCTTCTGCACAAACTCTTTAAACAATGTCAACTCCCTCACGCCATACTCTACAGCGAGCTGAAGGGAATCTTGGGATCTCCCAGCCTGCCCCATATAGATAGCGAAGACTCCGGCATCCAGACCGCCCTCCACCATCATAGGGAAAGAGACCTGACCTTTCTCGACAGAGTAATCCTCAGAATCGGGATGACAAGCAAAGATAGCATAATCATTGTGAGTGTCAATAGTGAAAAACACCTTATGCAGAGAGTCTGCTTTTGCCGCTATAGCAGCTTCATCCTGCCCAAACATCGCAGCAGAGATGAATATTAAAAACAATGGTAAAATCTTTTTCATAAGACAAAAATAACTACTTTTCTTTACCTTTGTCCCAATTATGAATAAAATTTATCTCATAATTTTGGTATCGTTACTCCTCCCGCTGGGTCACTACACCCTTGCCGGTCAGGACAAATCGGAGTATATGCTTTACTCGATAGAGGGGCGGGACACCATATACCACTCCGACATAGCCCCTGCATACAAGAAATACCGTGAGAAGGTTAAGAGGCAGAAAGGCAAACAGTGGCGCAAATACTACAGGACTGTACACAATTTTGCCAAAACATATCCATATGCCCTGGTTGCCAAAGAGAAAAGGGCCGAAGCCGACAGATATCTTGAGACACATGACCTCTCAAAAATGGAGAGGGAAAAGTATTTGAAAAAATACGAAAAAGAGCTTTTCAACACATTCGAAAAGCCATTACGCAACCTCACATTTGAGCAGGGGAGGATGCTGCTAAGACTGATAGACAGAGAGTTGGGACTCACATCCTTTTATATAATAAGGGATTACCGTGGAAAGGCTGCTGCCGGTTTCTGGCAGGGAGTCGCCAAAATATTCGGAGCCGATCTCAAGACACCATATGACAGATTTGGACAGGACAAGGATCTGGAGGAGCTGGTTCAGATGTACCATAAAGGGGAATTCGGCTACCTGTATGTCTCCATATTCGGGAAGCATCCACCAAGACCTGCAGTTTCACCAAAGAACGACTTCAGACAACTTCATATCGACTGAAGGTGAGTTGCTCTCCATCATAAAGGGCATACTCACACCCGTTCACCCAATCACCAAGTACAATCATATCTCCACCGGAAGGGAGCTCCATCCTGACAGGTGTATGGAAGTGACCGAATATGAAGTGGTCCACCTTCTCAGGAAACGAGGAAGCATATTTGTATATAGGCTCATCTTCCCCTCTGAATATATACTGCGACTTTTTGCCGCCGCTGGCCAGACGGGAGTGCTTAGACCAGTTATAGCCCAGGCTGAAAGCGATTCTCGGGTGGAGCGAACTGAAAAGGGCCTGAATAACCCTATTGTTGAAAATCCATCTTATAATCCTGAAACCGAGAGGGGTGTAACCGAGACCGTCTCCGTGTCCCAGACAAAAGGTCTGACCCTCTATATTGACCACATAGGGCTGCTGCAGAACCTTGATTCCCAACTCTTTCTCAAAATAGCCATATGTCCAGATATCGTGATTGCCCTTGAAAAAGAAGATATCTGTACCCTTGTCCCGGAGTTCCGCCAATTTTCCGAGCACTCGTGTGTGCCCCCTGGGGATAACATACTTGTACTCGTACCAGAAATCAAAAATATCCCCAAGCAGATAGAGTGCCCTGGTATTTTCGGGCAGGGAGTTGAGAAAACCCATAAACCTCTTCTCCACCTGTGAAGCATCTGAAGCCCGCAGCCCCAGATGGACATCTGACACGAAGTAGTACAAGTTCTTTAACATACCGACAATACGATAGAGAGAATACCTGCTGCAGCACAGTAGATGGCAAAGTATACCAGCTTGGCCTTTCTCACAATATTGATCATCCACTTGCAAGCCAGGAAGCCCGATATGAACGCGGCCAGGAAACCTGCTACAAGGGGACCGGCCGAGATACCCGAAGCACCTGCCGCAAATTCACCGCTTATCAGCTCAAGGAAAGCCTCACCCAATATCGGGATAAGGACCATAAGGAATGAGAATTGTGCCATAGCACTTTTTTTCACACCGCAGAGCAGACCTGTAGCAATGGTGGATCCTGAACGGGAAAGACCCGGAAGGACAGCTATTGACTGGGCAATGCCGATGATTATAGCCTCCTTGTAACCCACCTCTTTTCCTATCTCATTGCCGTCACCTGCCATTTTTTCCCGCTTACGTGTCACATAATCGCTCAGAGAGAGGAGGCATGCGGTAATGATGAGCATAATACCCACAACAAGGGCACCGGAACCGAAAATCTGCTCCACATAATCCTTGAAGAAAACACCCACGATAAGGATAGGAATCATAGAAACACCTATCTTGAGAAGATATTCTGTCTGGGCATTGTACCTGAATCTGAAAAATCCCTTGATGAGATCCCATATGGTCTTTCTGAATACCACAATCGTGCTCAGAACTGTGGCCGCATGCACAGCCACTTCAAAACTCAAATTGCCGGAATCTATCCCAAAAATCTCTTTTGCAAGAGTCAGGTGACCACTACTGCTCACCGGAAGGAACTCTGTCAATCCCTGAAGAACTCCTAAAACTATAGCTTCCAACCAACTCATCATTTCCTTGGTCTTTTCATTATTGCATAACCTACAAATACAAAACCTGCCACAATAACAATCGGGGCAATAACAAGCCTCCTGAAATTGAACATTTCATAATTGAACACATCAGGATTGTCGGACCCTCCGCCGGAGAGGATGGCATATCCCAGAATCAGAATCCCCAACCCTATGAGGATCAATACAATATTTTTCTTTGGAAGAGCAAACTTATCCATATTATTTTTCTATCAAATATACAACTCATCATTAGTCAGCGAGATCAGTCTTCTGACCACAAAAATGGTACTGAGGAGACAGATCAGGATACCGATGGCAATCACCCCCAGAAGAACAATCCCCAAAACCTTCATATCAAAGAGGAGAAACATCTGGTTGAACTCGTTTCTCACTATATACAACACCCCTATGAGGGCGAGGACTGCTATCGAAGAAGATATTATGCCCTGGAAAAATGCCTGTCCGGCAAAAGGCCTGCAGATGAACCCCTTGGTAGCCCCTACAAGTCTCATAGTGTGTATGGTGAAACGCTTTGAATATACATTCAAGCGGACTGTATTGTTAATCAGGACAAACGATATGAACATCAGGAGCAGGATAAAGACCCCCAGCACCACACCTATCTTCTCGAGATTTGCATTGAGCAGATCCACCAGCGACTCCTGGTACACCACCTCAGCCACCATAGGGTCCAGCTGCAACTCCCTCTGGATCATAGCCAGACTGTCCTTGGAGAAATACTCAGCATTGACCTGGATATCGAGCGACACCGGTATCGGATTTGACTCGAAAACACTCAGAAAATCCTCCCCGAGAAGCTCCTTCATCTCTTTCACACCTTGCTCCTTGGAGACAATATCAACCGCCTTCACATATCTTTTTTTCAAGAACTCTTTTGCAACTGCACCTGCCTCAACTTCAGAGACTTCCACATTCATAATGGCTGAGACGGCAATGTTCTCCTTAAAAAAATCGGAAACCCCCTTGGCATTGGCGGCAACAATGCCCGCTATACCGACAAGAAAGAGGACGAGGCTTATACTTACAACCGAAGATAAGTACGAGTGAAACAGCCTTCTAAACAGAATATTACTCTCTTTTTTTCGCATGAGAACAAATTATGGAATGTCAAAGATAATTAAAACAAATTATCTAAAAAATTTTTCGTATCTTTGTACGGCATAATGAGTATTAACTAAACCTTGTCAAAAATGAAAGAACCCAAAAGAGTCTTGTTCGTGAATTCTGAGATATATCCGTATCTTCCAGAATCCGAGATATCACTTATCGGCAGATATCTTCCGCAAGGAATCCAGGAGAGCGGGAAAGAGATTCGTTCTTTTATGCCACGTTATGGCTGCATAAATGAAAGACGCAATCAGTTGCACGAAGTGATCAGATTGTCCGGAATGAATATCGTTGTGAACGACATTGACAGACCTCTTGTTATCAAGGTTTCATCTATCTCTGCAGCCAGAATGCAGGTTTACTTCATCGACAATGAGGATTACTTCCACAGGAAATTCATCTACACCGACGGTGACGGAAAACTTTTCGAAGACAATGACGAAAGGGCAGCATTTTTTGCAAGGGGCATTCTTGAGACAGTGAAGAAATTGCGTTGGAAACCGGACGTTATCCACTGTCAGGGCTGGATATCATATATCCTCCCACTATATCTCAAGAAAGCGTACTCAGATGACCCCATTTTCTCTGACAGCAAAGTTGTCCTCTCTCTGCACAATGAGCATCTTGACCAGACCTTCAGCGAGAATATGAAGGACAAGATCATTATGCATGGTGTCTCAGCCAAAGACATAGAGATACTTGACACCCCTAATGGCATAAATCTTGCAAAACTTGCGATTCAGTATGCTGACGGCGTTGTCTATGGCGAGGAGAACATCCACACAGAATTGACAGATTACACTGCAGAACTTGGATTGCCAACACTTCCATACGAGAAGTTTGACCAGACAAACAGTGAAAGCATACAGAGATTCAACCAATTTTACGACCAATTTATTATAAAGAGTAGCGGCGATGTCGAATAAGAAATCCCTTGTATTTTTAGCTTTATTATCGACCTTTTTCATCTGCACCTCGTGCGTCAAAACAGATAAATCTTTAGGCAGCCAGTTTGTATCCGACAGTTTCATACTGAAATTGGATACAGCCATGTTTGATGTTCCTGTTACCAATATGGCATTCGACAGCATCCAAGGTTACAACACCTCCTATATGACCATAGGTTACCTTAACGATGAGACATTCGGATACACCTCGTGCGGATTTGCCACCAACATAGTACCATTCACAGACTCGACATACCTGGGAATCAATCCGGAGCTTGTCTCTGCATACATCTACCTGAATATAGACTCCACTGCAGTAATAAGGGAAGACCAGAGATCTACACCCCAGAACATATCGGTGCACAAACTTACCTGCGCACTCGACACCATAAGGATGTACAATACATCAATCACCGCAAATGACTACGAGGCACAGCCCATCAGCGTAGGCTCACCCGTATTCTTCGGTGATGACTCATTGAAGATATATCTCACTAAAGAGTTCGCATATGAACTGCTCGCCACCTCTGTGGCAGAATATGACAGTGTGGATCTCTTTATGGAGAGGATCAAAGGTGTATATTTTACCACCGATACTCCAGAAATAGAGGCCGGCGGAGGAAGGTTGAACTACATATCCATCGGAGGATCGACCATCTATGTAAAATATCTTCTCACTGACCCTCAGAGGGGATTCTACAAGAAGGACACCACACAGACTTTTGCCCTGGGACACGCACACTCCATCAATACGGTGAAGACATCCTCAAAGGCACTGTCAAATGCCAACATTTCAGATCAGCTCTACATAGACTCATACGATGGGGTAAAACCACACATCAAGGGGAGCGACCTGAAACAGATACTCAACACCTGGATAAGCAAGAACGGCTTCTCAAAAGAGGATGTCCTTATTTCCAGAGCAGCACTTGTATTCCCTTATGAATTCGACTCTGAGGATTACAACAAATATACAAATCTGTATCCACAACAGATATACCCTTGCCAGATCAGCAATGATGACTACCTCGAATACATCTCCCCTCTGCCTGAGATATACAACAATGCGCAGATAGGTCAAATTAACAGATCCCAATCAAACTACACCTGTGAGGTAACAAACTATATCCAGGACCTTATCAAAAATGACGAGGTAAGCGAAAAGGATGACCTCTTCATCTGTCCTATCCTCTCATATGAGACAGCATCAGATATGGGTGCCTCATACTATCTCTATTATGGATTCTACGGAGGAGGCGGTCAGACATACTTCGGTATGGATAACCAGAACTACAGACATGGCATTCTGAACGGCAGCGGCCACGCCGGGAGAAGGCCAACTCTTGAGTTGACATACTCTATCCTCAACAGAGAGGGTCTGGCAAAATAAATAATCAGAAATCAGATTTTCTTCAGGACAATACAGGAATTTTGGCCACCAAAGCCAAATGCATTGCTTATGGCAACATTGACCTCCCTCTTTTGGGCCTTGTTGAGTGTAAGATTCAGATTATAGTCTATCTCCGGATCCTCATTCTCAAAATTGATGGTAGGAGGTATTGTTCCTGAATTTATCGCGTGAATGCAGGCAAGGGCCTCCACAGAACCGGAAGCACCAAGAAGATGGCCGTGCATTGATTTGGTAGAGCTTATATTCAGCTTATAGGCATGCTCACCGAAGACAGTTTTTATAGCCTTGAGCTCCACAACATCACCAAGCGGTGTAGATGTACCATGGGCGTTGATATAGTCAACATCTTCCGGAGAGAGGCCAGCTTCCTCAAGGGCCAGAACCATAGCCCTCGCAGCCCCATCCCCTTCGGGGTGCGGTGCAGTCACATGATAGGCATCGGTTGTGACACCTGCTCCTGCAAATTCAGCATAGATTTTTGCCCCCCTGGCCACTGCATGTTCATACTCCTCAAGTACAAGGATACCTGAACCCTCTCCCATAACAAAACCATCCCTTTGGGCATCAAAAGGTCTCGATGCTTTGGTCATGTTTTCATTATTGACCGACAGGGCTTTTGCCGAATTGAATCCACCTATGGCCGACACCGAAATTGGAGCCTCAGAACCTCCTGAAATGACTATATCCGCTTTACCCAACCTTATAAGATTGAATGCATCCATCAATGCGTGTGCAGATGATGCACAAGCTGAGGAGGTGGCATAACCTGGACCGGTAAAGCCATATTTCAATGAAATCCAGCCCGATGCTATATTGGCAATTACCTTTAAAATATAATAGGGACTAAAGCGAGGGGTTCCGTCCCCTACGCTAAAGTCCCTTAACTCATCGCCAAAAGTCTCGATTCCACCGATACCTGTTCCAAGAATAACTCCTACTCTTGACTTGTCAATAGACTCAAGATCCAGACTGGAATCCTTTATCGCTTCATCTGTCGCTATAAGGGCAAACTGCGAATATCTGTCCAGTTTCCTGTACTCTTTCCTGTCAAGCCCGAAGTTTCCGGGATGATACCCTTTTACCTGGCAGGCAAATTTGGTTTTAAAAAGAGTAGTATCAAAAATATCTATGGGGCCGGCACCACTTACCCCCTTATCCAAATTTGAGAAGAACTCCCCAATATTGTTTCCAAGAGGATTTATTGTACCTATACCAGATATTACTACCCTTTTGAGAGACATTTCAACTATTTAAGTTTCTCCTCAATATATTTCACAGCATCACCTACAGTAGAGATCTCCTCTGCTGCATCGTCAGGAATAGTAATATTGAAGGCTTTCTCAAATTCCATAATAAGTTCAACTGTGTCTAGAGAATCAGCGCCTAGATCATTAGTAAAGCTCGCAGTATTAGTAACTTCGCTCTCATCAACACCTAGTTTGTCAACGATAATAGCTTTAACTTTTGAAGCAATTTCTGCCATGGTTTAAAATTTTAGTTGGTTATTAATTAATACAAATTTGGATGCAAAGTAAGCAATTTTTTTCTAAAAATGAAAATTTACTCTTCTGGAGCAAACATAGGATCCCATGGCGGAAGCATAGTAGGCTTCTGCTCCATTAGATCCAGTATGTTCTGTGGAACATATTTCTTGTCCACCACAAGTCTGAACATATACTCATTGAACCACTCGTCAGTCATTATGAGATGCCCCTTGAAACCTGTCATACCCCACGAATTCTCCACCATCCATTTCTTTGGATTACCATTCTCATCCAAATCTACAGCCATAAGTGTCATTGCGTGAGATGAGCCGCTTGACCCAGTAAGGATCCTCTCCCTCTTGTCCATACCGAATTCTGTACCCATCAACGAGCCATAATCGTAGTAGTTCACATCCAGGATACCCTTCTCCCTATTGTAGAATTTGCCAACATCACAAGAGAAATACATCATAGTGCTGTCCTTGATTGATGCAATGGCCATCTTCTTGATCTCCTCGATAGGGAGGTTCACATACACCCAGTTCTCACCATCGTACTGGTGGCGGTCATATTCTATTTCGTACACTTTATAGAAGTCACGTGTAGGGTCATTCATAAAGAGTACATAGCTCCCTTTAAGATCTTTGCCCACATACTCGTCGTAGAACGATTTTGGGGTATATTTTTTGGTGCTTACAGGCTTGCCCGCAGCATCATACATAGTCCACTCAAAGTCTGTAGGCGGCTCACCAAGATTAAGCACCAGAAATCTGTAGATAAAACCAAGCATCTCCAACTTGCGTGCCTCAAGTTTTTTGGCATCATTCTTCATCTCTCTGAGTTCCAGACCAAACTCCTTGAGTTTCAGATTCAGAAGATTTGACATACGTGAGGTATTGTTGCTTGAATAGGTCTCAGGCATCACCTCTGCAGGGACAAGGCCATATTTGGTAATTATGTCAGAAACACCTGTAAACTGGCCACCATCCCCGAGGGCGTGTTTGAAGAGCCAATCCACTTTCCTGTCATCTGCAGGGAGCTGTTTGGTATCGATAATACCTTGAAGGAAGAGATTTGATTTCTCCAGCTGATCCCAGAAGAAACTGTAATTCTGCGAGAACTGGAAAGGGCCAAGGTTATATTTCTTTATCATTTCTGCCCTGAGGACATTCATACCGGTAAACAACCAGCATCTGCCGCTTGACTCCTGGTCTGTAATCCCCTTTGAGGGAACTTTGTGTGAAAAATATGTATCAACATTTGCCTGACTGTCCAGATTCACAGCCAATTTATTGATATCATTCCTGCTTATTGCATTGCGGAGAGCAATCTCTTCGGGTGTCCCCTTATAGCCCTCTTTTATCTTTTTCAAAGCCTCATCGGAGATACCACCCTGCGCCATAGCGGAGATACCCACTGCCAGCGCCATTAGTGTTGTAAATACTTTCTTCATATATGATTGGATTATATTCTATACAAATTTATAAAATTTTCCCGATATAGGATGCAAGGGCCTGGGGTATATCCATCCCCCCTATAATGGATGCTGTCCTGAAACCGGCATTGCCATTTACCTCACACACCATAAATTCGGGCCACGCCCCACCTCCGAAGAGGATATCTACACCTGCAAATTCCAATCCCAGCGCCTCTGCCGCCTTGACAGCAAGATCGGCCGCACCCTCCGGCAGTTCTACGGCCAGGGCATCCCCTCCCTGGGCAAAGTTGGACTTGAAACTGTTCCTGTTGCTGCGCAATGTGTGCCCTACAACCCTGCCTCCTATTACCCACACCCTCAGATCCCGGCCGCTGCTGGTGGAGACAAACTCCTGGAAAAGGGGCATGGCCCCAGGCAATAACTCCGCAGCCGCTTCACAATCTCTCCTGGCTGCAAGATACCCCTCTTCATCCCTCAGAAGATAGACCTCCTCCCCTTTTGACCCCATCGACAGTTTCATCACCACCGGCTCACCGTTGAAATGCCCGTTAAGGGTATTCCAGGATGGGTACTGCTCAACATAAACCACAGTTCGCGGGGTGGGAATACCACTCTTCACCAACACCTCTGCCGTAGCAATTTTATCCCTGCAAAGTTCCATTGAGCGGGTGGTGTTGAATACCCTGACCCCCCGCATCTCAAACCAGGCAGAGAGGATCAGGTTATACCCGCGCATCACCACAGCATCAGGGAGTGGCATTGACTCCAACCCGTCAATCCTCATCTCCCGATCCCAGAAAAGGAAGTCGGCCTCCATCCCGTATTTGAAGAAACTCTCACGGAACCATCCGAAAGCATTGGAATCCCTTGGGGTGGTGTCGGGATATACAAACCAGATTTTTTTCATAATATAAAATGCTACCTTTGCACTATGGAATCGATTGAACGCAGAAAAATTGTTTTGGACAAACTCAATGAGTGGGGCTTTGACTACAAAATGTATGAGCATCCGCCACTCCCCACTATAGAACTTGCATTGGATTATTGGACCGCCTGCTGCAAAGAGGAGGATGCCCTCCACTGCAAGAATCTATTTTTCAGGAACCATAAAGGGAACAAACACTACCTTGTAATTTTCGAATGCCACAAGACTCTCCCTATACATGATCTGGAGAAGGTCCTTCACCAGGGCAAACTCTCTTTTGCTTCGCCCGAGAGGATGGAGAGATGCCTTGGCACAACCCCCGGATCGGTCTCCCTGTTCGGTCTGATCAATGATCCTGAGAAAAAGGTCAAACTCTTCCTGGACAAAGACCTTATGGAGGCAGGGCATATAAGTTTCCACCCCAACGACAATACAGCCACCTGTGTTATCCCCAACTCGGACCTTCGCCGCTTTCTGGAGCTATGGGGAGGTGAATACGAGTTGCTGGATCTGGACAATATCTCCTGAAACTACTTCAAATGCTTTTTAAGCCCTTCGGCCATCCTCAGGAAGCCGAGGTCGGTCAGGTGTGCCCCATCCACAGAGTGCTCATCATCTGCACCCACAAGACCTTTTGCAGGGATATATTTCACATTTTTATACCCCTCCTTGCGGAGTCTTTTGTAGAGATCGTACCACAACTGGTTCTTCTCTACAAGATCCTTCGCTGTCCTCTGGTTCACGTGTCTGTCAGTAAAGCCTATATTCTCCACCATATAGATGGTCACCTCCGGACGCTCTTTGGCCAAAGTGGACATAAAATGGTACGAAGAGTCCTGAATAATCTTCTGTGTGCAATTGGGAAGACAATCGATTACATACATCTCCGCATCAATCCTTTTTATAGCCTCAAGCATTGACCTGTCCATACGGGCATTGCCGCTGAAGCCAAGATTAATGGCCTCGCAATCAAACCAACGGCCGAGGATACTGCTGTACGCCATTCCGGGGCGCGATGCACACCCCCCTTGTGTTATGCTTGTCCCATAAAAGACAAATGGTTTGCGGCTTTTGAAAGTCACCACCTTTGGGGCAGAGAGTGTGGCGGTAGAATCTACACCAATGGCCAACTTCTCCACACCATCATACAACGGCAGATATGCCAGATACTCCCTTTCGCTTCCGTCTCCATTCCTGAAGAAAAGATTGCGGGACTCCTTGCCGTTTGGCTGTGCTGTCCCCACATGTCTCCACTGTCCATCCACAAGTGCGTAAAGGTCAATGCCTCTTATCCCGGTCCCGGGCATGTGGTTCATCTTGAAATTGTTAAGGAGTGTCCACTGGGCACCCATCGCCTTTGCATTTGAGGAGAATCTTATAGCTATACCGGCTGAATTGAGGCCCAAATCCCACACATCCTTGCGTGTCTGATCCTTCAAATCTGCAGGTATACGGGAATACCTCATCTCAGTATTGCCAAAGCCTTGATTTATGAGAGTGGCAAACTCCTCAACATCGGTATACACCAGTTCAGAAGACTTCTGGGCAAATGATGCAAATGCGACTGCAAACATCATAAAAATTGATAGCAAACCTTTCTTAATCATATATGTCAGTATTATTATATTTCTCTCCACTCTATATCTATCCCCTTGCGCTCCATCCCGCGGAACCAGGTCATCTGCCTTTTTGCAAACTGGTGAATGGCTATCCTCAGTTTTTCCACCATCTCATCATAGGTCAGCTCCCCGATGAGATATTGGGTCACAAACTTGTATTCAAGGCCATAGTAAAGGAGATTCTCTGCAGGAATACCCCTATCCAGGAGCCCTTTTACCTCCTCTACCATCCCCTCCTTGAGCCTCGCCTCCAGACGGGCATCAATACGGGCATTGCGCACCTCCCTCGAAACAGAGACGCCGACATATTTTACCTCAGATGGGGCAAATGGGAGGGTAATGTCCGGGGATACGAAATCGGGATGCTCATCCTGATAGATAGCAATCTCCAGAGCCCTTATCAGCCTCTGCTTCGTATCGTAGTCAGTACTGTTGTGAAGGTGCTTGTATGTGGCGAGCCTGGCCACAAGGGTTTCCATATCCTCCTTCTCGAGTTCCGCGCGGAGAGTTGGATTTTGAGGGACATCCTGAAGTTTGTAGTCCCTGGTGGCAGCCTCAATATAGAGGCCCGAACCTCCACAAAGGATAGGGAATTTGCCCCTGCCTACCACATCATTGTAAGCCTTGATGAAGTCTTTCCTGTATCTGAATATATCATACTTCTCCCCGGCATCGAGGATATCTATAAGGTGGTATGGAATCTCCTCATAATCTCCCAGATCCTTACCAGTCCCTATATCCATCCCCCTATAGACCTGACGTGAATCGGCAGAGAGGATCTCACCATTCATCTGGCGGGCCAGCTGGACAGCATATTTTGTTTTTCCGGAAGCCGTGGGGCCAAGTACACAAAGCAGTTTCATACTACAAATATACTATAATATTCAATAAAAAATCCTGCAGTCAAATGAATGGCTGCAGGATAAATTTCAGTTCTTATATCTTCTAGAACAGGTATCCGGTATTGATATAGAAAGCTCCGTTGCCATCCTGCTTGTTGAAAGGCTTACCATATTCGAAAGCGACGATGAAGTTCTGATTCATAATGAAGCGGAGACCGGCACCGACTGTAGCGTGAAGATCATCGAAATGTTTCTTGCCATATGTGGTGCTTTTTGCCATATAGGTATCATACTCATTCTTTGCGGCCATATACAAAGCAGGTGTACTGAAGTCAGTCACCTCTTTTTTGAATGACATATCATAAGGTCTTACGGCTATAGCACCGTCAGAGAATGCTGTCAACGAGAAGGCAATATTCTGCTTGAAGAGCTGGAAGTCTACGAATTTCCATCTTAGCTCTGCGTTGTAGAATGCCACATCGAGAGCCTGTACCCTATTACGCATCATACCACGGACAGTCCTGTATCCTCCCATACCATCCCTGTCGTATGACGAACCGAACATTGAGAAGAATGGAAGCGAATAAAATGGTGCACTTTCACCCATAGTACCCTGATAATTCAGTCTGTATGCCAGTGTGAGCTTCTTCATCACGATAGGAACATAGTGTCTGAATGTAAAGCTGTATCTGTAATAAGGGTTGGTGGTCCCGAGCCATTTTGGGGCAAGGATTGCGTGACCTTCTATCCACAGACCTTTGTTTGGAGAGTTCTCCACATCGCGGGTATCATACATAAGGCCGAGTTTGATACCGCTGTTGATGCCGCCACCATCCTCTTCATCAGAGATGATTCCCCAGTTGCGGTACTGCTCATAAAGGGTAGGCATCTCATCGGGAAACATCTTCAGAGAATCTTTACCTTTATTTACTTTTGCACGATCTATAGCCCCCTGTCTGAACCAGTTAAAGAAATAACCGGCCTCCCAGTATAGTTTGTCTTTGATTATCTCACCTGTAAAGTCAGCCTTGGCGATAAGGTGTGTACGTGAAGTCTTATAGTATGGGCTGTAAAGATAACTCTCAGGATCATTTTTGCCCTGAGCTACCTTTTCGTGGTCATAATATGACTGGTATCCATTGAAACCGTAGAAGTCAAGAGCCTTGTCATTGATAAGGACTACTCCAGGTGAAAACCTCACACCAGGGATAAGGCTCTTCGAATCAAATGTAAGCACATACAATTGGGATCCCTTGGTAAAGAAAGATGCCTCAATATACCATTGCGAATATGGATTGGGATATGTGGCACCATCCCCGAAATCGTATATATTCAAAAGGGCACCAGCCTGAAAACCCTTGTCAGCATCAAATGCCACAACAGGGAGAGGGCCAAGATTTATACCTTTTTTGACAATCTCTTTCTTCTCTTGTGCCGTAAGGGATAGGGCAACCAATAGAGAAAGGGCAACAAACAATAATTTTTTCATAGGGGATTTTATTGATTAAGCAATAGGTTTTCTTCTGAAGATTGACGAGATGGTCAAACCTGATACGATATGCCATACACCCCACCATGCTGTAACAAGAAGCATTCCTCCATACACATGGTGCCAAATTTCAGGAGGGAATATAACTGGGTTGAACAGTAGTACCAGACCAAGACCTGAGTTCTGAATACCCACCTCGATGGTAAGTGATCTTCTGTCTATAGTAGGTCTTTTGAATAGAGTGGCACCACCATAGCCTAGTCCAAGTGCACAAGCATTATGAATAAGGACTATAAAGAATACATATATGATATTATCAATAAATATCTGGAAGTTCTGTGCAAATGCTATAATCACCATACCGAAGAATACCACGATAGAGAGTACCTGGAAAGGTTTCATGATTTTCTCAGTGGCCTTTGGATAGTATTTGGCGAAAAGCATACCGAGGACGATAGGGATACCCAGGAGGATAAGAACCTGACCGAACATAGGGAGGAACGGAATCACAAGTTCGGGAACATCTCCGGCTATACTCACAGTCCTGTAGTAGAGGTTTCCCCACAGGAAGAAGTTAAGAGGTGTGATAAATGTGGCAAATGCAGATGTGATGGCGGTCATACTTACAGAGAGCTCCACATTTCCCTTAGCAAAAGAGGACATGAAGTTTGAGATATTTCCACCAGGGCAGGATGCAACCAAAATCATACCCAGGGCAATCATTGGAGTAATCCAGTTATTCATAAGGATCGCCAGAAGGGTGGTGAGTGCAGGGAGAGCTACCCACTGGAGGACAAGACCTACAATCAACGATTTGGGATTTTTGAACACATCTTTGAATGTGTCAAGCTTGATGCCTAAGGCTACTCCGAACATAATGAAGGCCAGGAGAATATTTACGATAGTTGTTCCACCTTGACCGAAATTTATGGTGAGGTCACTAAGGCTTTCTAGTTGTTCTTTCATATTGATTCAGATTTATTTTACATATTGGTTATATGTTTTCCTCAACTCCTTCACCATACGGCGGATTTTGCCGTTGTATGTGAACTTCACATCAGATATCATAATTCTGAGGAGTCTGTAAGCATCCTGCGATATGATTGGTGCCGGTATAGAGAGGAGCCATGCTGCCAATGCCCACTCCCAAGGGAGGAGACAGAATGCCAATACTGCGTAAATGACCATAAGGAGTGGCCAAAGGAGCAGTGTTGCCACAAACCTTACTGAGTTATGGAAAGCTTTATCCTTGAACTTTGTCAAAAGGAGTTCTGTGATGCCGGTAAGGGGGAGTGTCACTATCCCTGCCGGTATGGTATATGGCAATGTAACAAGGAAAATTATATTTTTCAAAAGGTTTGAATAGAGAGGTTTTTTAACCACAGCCGACGAGAGGCTGATCTGAGCTTTCTCCCTCTTGTCGTGGAACTTGCTGGCTAAAGAGAGGAGTTTCTCCGCCCCCTCAGGGTTCTGTTTCCTCAACTCTGTTATATCCTGGACAATAGCCTTATTGCAAGCATAACGGGTAGTGAGGCTCCTCCTCTTCTCAGAGGGGTGCTCCTTGGCATATCTCTTGGCATACTGGTTGTTCATTACGGCACATAGCTCATATGTGGCATCGTAATGCTCATCATCCGGGATATATACTATCATCTCCTTCATCCTCTGTGCCAAAATCTCTTTCATCTCGTTCATCACTACTGGAACAGGGGTATCACTGTGTGAAGCCATAAATTCCTTCACATTTATCGGATCACCTACCTGTGCCAAGACAGTAGACCTGAATCTGAAGAAATTACCATACTCGATACCGAAAGGGACAATATATAGAGGAGTACCTTCAGGGAGAAGTTCCTGAGTCTGCAAGGCAATTCTGAAAATACCTTTTCCAAGGGGAAGCAGGGAGTGCATTGCCCTGTGTGTTCCCTCAGGAAGAATACAGAAAGGGACGTGGTCCAGAAGAACATCTATAGATTTCTGTATTATCTCATCATTTTTCTTCACCTCTGATACACCATCACGAATCCTCATAATGGGCATAATCTTCAGGAAGGTGAATATTTTTTTCAGAATTGGGATCTTAAAGAGGTCAGCCCTTGCCACAAATACTGTTGGAGCCTTCTGTCTGCTCAAAACCACCAATGCGTCCATAAGGGCATTTGTATGGTTAGGGGCAATTATTACAGCACCATCTGTAGGAATTTTCTCCAGACCGATATACTTTATCTCTTTATATGAATGCTTGATGAGAAAATCCACATAGTGCTTCAGAAAACTGTACAGGCCATCTGCATCCTGTATTTTTTTCTCTCTCTTATTCTTTTTAGCCATAAAATAAGGCAAGTTTAGGTTGCGGTTCTATCCGCAAAGGTAAAAGGTTTTACTATTTATCCAAAGCAAAGGAGAGCAAATAATGGCTCTCCCGCTTCATTTATATCCTGTATTACTCTCTAATAGCCTTAATACCAGGAAGTTCTATCCCCTCAAGATATTCAAGCATAGCTCCACCACCGGTAGATACATAGCTTACTTTATCAGAATAGCCCATCTGTGTCACAGCGGCCACTGAGTCACCACCACCTACAAGGGTGAATGCCCCTTTCTCTGAGGTTACTTTTGCAAGTATCTCAGCGATGTAGTTGGTACCTTTGGCAAAGTTAGGCATCTCAAATACACCTACAGGGCCGTTCCAAAGGATAGTTTTTGAGTTCATTAGAACCTCCTCCCACACTGCGAGGGTTGCAGGGGCAGCATCCATACCTTCCCAGCCATCTGGAATCTCAAAGTTATTTACAATCTGAGTGTTTGCATCGTTAGAGAAGTCATCTGCAATTACCACCTCTTTAGAGAAGTAGAGTTTGACACCTTTCTCTTCAGCTTTCTTGATGATGTTAAGGGCAAGTTCCATCTGGTCGTCCTCGCAAAGTGAACGTCCGATCTTTCCTCCCTGAGCTTTAACGAAAGTGTAAACCATACCGCCACCGATAATCATATTATCGCAAGCGTCAAACAGGTGCTCGATGATACCGATCTTAGAAGAAACTTTTGCACCGCCAACGATAGCTGTCACAGGGTGCTCAGCACCGTGAAGAACTTTGTCAATAGCTTTGATTTCCCCCTCCATGATGTAACCGAACATCTTGTCATTAGGGAAATATTTTGCGATAAGCGCTGTAGAGGCGTGAGCCCTGTGCGCTGTACCGAATGCGTCATTGATATAGCAATCAGCGTATGAAGCCAAAACTTTGGTAAACTCTTTCTGGCTCTCTTTCACAGCTGCTTTTGCAGCCTTCTTCTCCTCATCGGTAGCATCCTCTGCCAAACCTCTTGGTTTGCCCTCTTCCTCTGCGTAAAAGCGAAGGTTTTCAAGAAGAAGAACCTCTCCTGGTTTAAGTGCGGCAGCCTGCTCCTGAGCTTTCTGGCAGTCATCTGCAAACTGTATTTTTACACCCAAAAGCTCTTCGACTCTATAGATGATATGTTTGAGCGAGTATTTTTCTGTAACTCCTTTTGGACGACCAAGGTGTGACATAATGATTAGTGAACCGCCACCTGCCAAAACCTTTTTCAAGGTAGGGATAGCTGCACGGATACGGGTGTCGTCTGTAATCTGGAATTTGTCATTCAATGGAACGTTAAAATCAACCCTTACGATCGCTTTCTTTCCATTAAAATTGTAGTCACTAATGTTTTGCATCTTTATATAAATTTTGTTTTACTCTTTATTCGGTGCAAAAGTACTAAAAAAGTGCCAAAAATACCCTATCTTTGGAGTCAGTTTTTTGATTATGATACTACAAGCACCATCTCCTTCGTGGAAGGATTACGAATTGATAGACTCAGGCAACTTTGAGAAGCTTGAGCGTTTCGGGCAGTTCATACTTGCACGCCCAGAACCTAAAGCACTATGGGACAAAGCTTTGAGCGACAAAGAGTGGGCCGCCAGAGCGCACACCAGATTCACCACCGGCGCCGGTTTTGGAAAAGCTGGCAAAGAGGATAGCGGCACCTGGACAATGCTCAAAAAAATGCCGGAGCAATGGCTGATAAACTACAATGGACCATCATCATTCAAACTCAGACTTGGCCTCACCTCATTCAAGCATGTGGGTGTATTTCCCGAGCAGGCCCCGAACTGGGACTATATTTCGGCACAGGTCAAAAGGCTGAAGGGTGAAATGGAGAGTACCCCGAAGGTTCTTAACCTGTTTGCCTACACAGGGGCGGCATCACTCGCTGCCAAATGTGCAGGTGCAGATGTAACCCACCTTGATTCTGTAAGACAGGTGGTTACCTGGGCCAGAGGAAATATGGAATTCTCCAAGTTGGACAATATCCGCTGGGTAGTGGAAGATGCCCTCAAATTCGTAAAAAGGGAGGCAAAAAGGGGCAACACCTACAATGGCCTTATCCTTGACCCACCTGCATACGGTCACGGTCCAGACGGCGAAAAATGGAAACTTGATGAGTGCCTTTATGAACTGCTTCAGGGGTGCAGCAAAATTCTCGCACCTGAGCACAGTTTTATGGTGCTCAACCTCTACTCGAACGGCTACTCCGCAATGCTTGCAGACACGCTTGTAAAATGCGCAGTGGGCGACAACGGTAAAAGGAGCTCTGGAGAGCTGATGCTCAATGACAATTTCGGAAGATCACTACCCCTCAGTGTTTTCACCAGATTAGAACGTTAGCACTATGAATCTATTGTCAATAATTTGGGATCTTGATCCTATCATATTCAAACTTGGCCCCATCGAACTGAGATACTACTCTCTCCTTTTCGTGGCAGGCCTCTACCCTCTCGGCTATTGGATTGTCAAACAGTTCTACAAAAGGGAGTGTGTTAGCGATACACTTCTCGAACCACTTCTATACGCCCTTTTCATAGGGACACTGGTGGGCGCCCGCCTGGGACACTGCCTCTTCTATGACCCCTGGTACTACCTGGCCCAACCCATCGAGATTCTGAAAGTTTGGGAAGGTGGTCTCGCATCACACGGAGGGGCGATAGGGTGTGTAATTGCCATCTACTGGTATGCCAAAAAATATGGAAAGAAAGTGGGATTCGATTTCTGGTGGGTAGTGGACAGAGTGGTTATAGCCACCTGCTTTGCAGGGTGTCTTATCCGTCTGGGCAATCTCTGCAACTCAGAGATTTACGGCAACCCTACAGACCTCCCCTGGGGATTCGTTTTTGTCCT
The DNA here is from genome assembly GCA_045603545.1 of Candidatus Coprenecus sp. Classification (GTDB taxonomy): domain Bacteria; phylum Bacteroidota; class Bacteroidia; order Bacteroidales; family UBA932; genus CAAGNP01. Next base: position 59,319 of record JAZUMG010000022.1, read on the forward strand.
CAGAGGGGAAACTCTCCCAAAACATCCTACCCAGCTTTATGAGGCTCTAAGTTATTTTATCCTGGGAGTATCTCTCCTGCTTCTGTACTGGAAGAGGCTGGACAAACTCTACAGAGCAGAAATATTCGGAATATTTTTCATTGTCCTTTTCGGAATGAGATTCCTTATTGAGTTTGTGAAAGAGCCACAGGAGGCATTCGAACAGGGGATGGTACTGAATATGGGGCAATGGCTCAGCGTTCCATTCATTGTAGCAGGTGCTGCAATCTTGATAATGTCACTGATCCGAAAAGTCCCGGCAAGACTTACTCCAAAAAATAAAAAATAGTTATGCACGAGTATATTGAACTGATTAAGAAAGAGGTCAAACCTGCACTTGGCTGCACCGAGCCTATTGCAGTGGCATTGGCAGTGGCCAAAGGGTGTGAAACACTGAGGAGCTGCGCAGCCGAAGTATGCAGTGTCGATATAAGGGTGAGTGCCAACATCCTCAAAAACGGCATGGGGGTAGGTATCCCCGGCACCGGAATGGTGGGGCTTCATATCGCATCAGCCTTGGCGGTCCAATGCGGCAAATCTTCATATGGACTGGAGGTGCTGAAAGACTTGGCACCGGCCGATGTGGAAGCTGCAAAGAAGATGGTGGAGGAGAAAAGGGTCAATATAGCACTGGCCAATACAGAGAAGAAACTCTATGTAGAGGCACATTGCTGCACAAAAGGGGGAGAGCACACCTCCAAAGTGATAATCGCTGACAATCATGACTCTATAGTATATGTGGAGGGGGATGGCAAAGTTATCCTTGATCTCCAGAATCAAGGGGGAGATGATGCAGCGGCAGCCAACCAGAAAACCACACTTGACTATCACCTTACAGTAGATAAGATATACGAATTTGCCTGTACTGCACCATATGAAGATATTGAGTTTATCCTTGAGGGTGCCAGAATGAATATGGCACTTGCCCAGGAGGGGCTCAAACTCGAGTATGGCCTTCGCGTAGGACGCACCATTCTGGACCACAGACACAGTGAAGTATTCGGTTCAGGCCTTATGAATACCTGTATGGCCCTGACAGCAGCTGCATCCGATGCGAGGATGGCCGGGTGCACACTCCCTGCAATGTCAAACTCAGGCAGCGGCAATCAGGGTATTACAGTATCGATGCCGGTAGTGGCAGCTGCACGCGAATTGGGGGCAAATGACGAATCGCTCGCCAGGGCACTTGTACTGAGCAATCTTATTGCGATCCATATCAAAGGATACCTCGGAAAGCTCTCTGCCCTGTGCGGTTGCGTAATAGCATCGACCGGTTCATCTTGCGGCATCGTGATGCTTAAAGGGGGCACAGTTGACCAGATAAAATATGCCATAAAGAATATGGTGGGCAATATCACCGGCATGGTTTGCGACGGTGCCAAGGTGGGATGTGCTCTCAAGGTAGCTTCGGGAGTATCTTCTTCAGTCCAGTCTGCTATTCTGGCACTTGAAAACATCTGTATCTCTTCCAATGACGGCATCATCGATGAAGATGTCGAGAAGACTATCCGCAACCTCGGAACCATCGGTTCAAAAGGTATGCAGAGTACAGACAATATGATTCTCGATATAATGGTTTGCAAATAGTAGAGAGGGGACTTTAGTAGTCCCCCCTCTCCATTTCGCGGCGCTGGTCTTTCTCTTTGATTGACTGGCGCTTGTCATATTCTTTCTTACCCTTTGCCAGGGCGATGACCAGTTTGGCAAATCCGTTGTCGGCTATAAAAAGCCTCACCGTAACGATAGTCATCCCCTTCTCTTGTGAGGCCCTTTTGAGCTTGCGGAGCTCACGTTTGGTCAGCAGGAGTTTTCTGTCCCTTTTGGGGTCGTGCTTGTTGAAACTTCCCCACCAATAGTCAGCCACGTGCATATTCTTCACAAAAAGTTCATTACCCACAAAATAGCAGTAACTGTCGGGGAGAGATGCCTTGCCTGAGCGGATGGATTTGATCTCGGTCCCGCTAAGCACAATTCCCGCAGTGAAAGTCTCTATGAACTCATATTCGAATGAGGCCTTCTTGTTCTTAATGTTTATGTCACTTTTTGTTCTCGCCATATCGGTGCAAAAGTACAAAAATAGGGTCTATACTCCAAATCCGGCACATATTGTCAGGCTAGACAACATGTCAAAAAAAAAGAGACGACTACACGTCGTCCCTTTTATGTATATTTTTGAAGGTTAATTGTTAGCAACAAGCGCAGATAAGTCCGTTAGCTTTAAGACAAGCAACTACAGCTATAGCTGTGAAACCAACGAAAATGATGGTAGCGAAGATGTAGCTGATAACTTTAAGACGTTTGATCCAAGTGTCATTGTTCCAACCGATAGTATGGAATGCGCTCCAGAAACCGTGGGTAAGGTGGAACCAAAGGGCTGCGAACCAAACTACATAGATAACAACTACTACTGGAGATTTGAAAGTCTCAAGAAGAAGTACATTAGGATCAGCCAGTTCTTCATGAGGAACGCCTTGGAACTGAAGAAGCTGCATATCAGCCCAGAAGTGAGTCAAGTGGAAACCAAGAACACCAAGAACGATGATACCAAGAACCAACATGTTTTTAGAAGCCCAGTTGTCAGCCTCACCTTTATGTGCTACTGCATATCTCTCTTTACCACGTGCTTTCAAGTTGGTAGCTGAAAGATAGAAACCGTAAATGATGTGGATAATGAAACCGAATGCAAGCACTGGAACCATTACTGTGATGATAGGCAATGCCATAAAATCACAACCTGCCTGAAAAGCTTCCTCGCTGATTAGCGATAGGGCGTTAATTGTAAGGTGAAGAAGCAAGAATACAATCAAGAAAAGACCTGAAATACTCATGATGAGCTTCTTACCGATCGATGAAGTAAAAATATTAGCCATCTCTAATTAATCTAATGTTTGTTTTATTCTGCAAATATAACCTCTTACTTGGTATTTTCATAATCTTTGGTTACTTTTGTTAATCACTTTTTTTAACAAACTATGAAACAGGAGCTAAAATATAAGAGAATTCTCCTTAAACTCAGTGGTGAAAGCCTTGGAGGTGAAGAGGGGAAAGGGATAAATGAGAAAGTTATGGCAGATTATGCCGAAGAGATCGCCCAGGTGTGTAAAATGGGTGTTCAGGTGGCTATCGTAATAGGTGGCGGCAATATCTTCAGAGGCCTTTCAGGTGTGGGTAAAGGGTTTGACAGAGTCAGGGGCGACCAGATGGGTATGCTCGCAACAGTGATAAACAGCATCGGTCTCTCTATGGCCATCAAGAGTGCAGGTGTAGATGCAGAGGTATTCACATCCACCCCTATGAAGCCCATCGCTGAGTACTATGTAAGGGATAGAGCTGTAGAGCTTCTTGAGGCAGGAAAGGTAGCCATCATCGCAGGTGGCACAGGTAACCCTTTCTTCACCACAGACTCAGCTTCAGCACTAAGAGCATGCGAGATTGGTGCCTGCGCACTTCTCAAGGGGACCAGAGTGGATGGCGTGTACACTGCAGACCCTGAAAAGGATCCTACAGCTACAAGATACACCAGCCTATCATACGAAAAAGCCCTTTCAGACAATTTGAAAATCATGGACTCCACAGCCTTTGCACTTTGCAAAGACAACAAAATGCCTATCATCGTTTTTGATGTGAACAAGAAAGGGAACCTTACCAAACTTATCCTTGGCGAAGAGGTAGGTACTGTAGTGGGTGAATAGATGAAAACAATTTAAAAATTATAGACAATATGGAAGCTAAAGAGATTATCGCTGCTGCGAAAGACAAAATGTCAAGTGCGATTGACCACCTTGACTCTGAGCTTAAGAATTTCAGGGCAGGTAAAGCAAATACCGCTGTATTCAACAATGTTATGGTAAACTACTACGGTTCACCAACACCTGTTCCTCAGGTAGCCAGCATCACTGCACCTGATGCCAGAACCATGCTTATCCAACCTTGGGAGAAAAACATGATTGCCCCTATCGAGAAAGCGATTATGGATGCAAACCTTGGTTTCACCCCTCAGAACAATGGTGAGCAGATCCGTATCAATGTTCCACCATTGACAGAGGAGCGTCGTAAAGAGCTTGTTAAGAAAGCCAAAGGTGAGGGTGAGAATGCTAAAATCTCTATCAGAAATGCCCGTAAGGACGGTATTGATATGCTTAAGAAAGCGCAGAAGGACGGTATGTCTGAGGATGTTGTAAAAGATTCAGAGGGCGTTATCCAGAAAGATGTTGATGCATTCAACAAAAAAGTGGATGAACTACTTGCAGCAAAAGAGAAAGAGATCATGACAGTGTAATGGCATTATCCTGCTATTGAAACAAACAGAACGAGGGTGACTGATATGGTCACCCTCGTTTTATATAACCTGAGCAATAATACTGTCCGATATAAAAAGGTGCTCCCTGGGTATGGAGATATGCCGTGCATTCGGATCAAGGTTGAGCAACCCTTTGGATACCAGGTTCCCGATATTTACCCTCAACCCTCTGTACTCCTCCTCAGTAAGAGTCACCCCGGAAATCTTCCTCAACCCCAGCATCACCTTCTCCTCCAGAGCCTCCTCATCTGTGAGCCTCTCCATATTTTCTCCCCCCCATCCTATCGCCGACTTGGCTATATACTCACCCAGATCCTCGGGATTCCAACACCTCCCCTCTCCGTCAAAAGAGTGTGCAGCAGGGCCAAATCCGACATACGGGATCCTCTCCCAATAAGAACTGTTGTGACGGGAACAGTATCCTGGCAACGAAAAGTTCGACACCTCATACTGCTGGTATCCCCCCTCATCCAGGAGCTCCAGCAACTTATAGTAACATTCCAAGCAGTACTCCTGGGTTGGCTCTTTATAATCCTTCATTTGGGCAAGGATACTGCCAGGCTCTATGCTCATCTGATATGCTGAGATATGCTCCGGCCTCAAGGCAATCATCCTATTTATATCCTCTGTCCACGATGTAAACGCATCCCTGTCTGAGACCCCCACCCTTTTGTAACCAAAAATAAGATCCATTGAGATGTTGTCAAAACCGGCACTCCTCAACACCCTGAATGCCTCCTCAGCCTGTGCTGAGGTGTGCCTGCGGTTCATCCATCTGAGATTTTCATCATCAAAAGACTGGACCCCCATACTGACCCTGTTTACCCCCAGACAGAACATTGCTGATGCATATTCCCGGGTTATATCATCAGGATTGACCTCCATCGTAAACTCCACCACATTGTCGAGGATGAAGTGTCTCCTGAGGAGGGCAACAAGGGCTTCCAACTGCTCCGAAGACAAAAGGGAAGGGGTCCCTCCACCAATATAAATGGTGCGGGGAACCCCTTTTAACTCTCCTTTTCTCCTTACAATCTCTTTTTCCAGAGCCTCCATATAGAGACCCCTTTCAGCACATTCCGTTACCGAATAGAAATCACAGTAAATGCAGAATGATGAACAGAATGGGATGTGGATGTATATCCCTGACATCCTCTCTTATTTAAGGAGAAGGTCTGCTGAACCCAGTTTACCCTCTTTGGTATATGCATCTACAGTGTAGACACCCTTCACGAATGGCTGTCCGCCATTGTCGAAGTAGACACAGATCTCAACCTCTGTACCCTGATAATCCACCTCACGAGATGCAGAGTATATCATCTGCTCCCCTGCACACTCGAAAATCTGCTGGCTGCCGTCGGTCATAAGGATTCCATCCGGGCCCTTCACCCTGATATATACCTTTCTTGGACCCCTCTCAGCAAGGGCATTCTCCACAAGGTTAAGGCAAGTCTTGAGTGTAGATGTACGAGAACTTCTGTCTGTCTCCTTATTTGAGCTGTTTATTGCAGTCATATTCACACCACGGCCTTTGACCACAGCACCTTTCTCAATCTGTTTGGCATAAGCATCAGTTGTCTTGCTGAGCTCATCATACTTGGCCTGTGATTTCTTGGCCTGCTCTCTTGCCATCTGTGCATCTTTTCTCAAAGCTACATTAAGGGTATTCAATGAATCAATCTGCACGATGTAGTGCTTCATTATCGAACGGAGTGTACCAAGTTCCTTTTCATATTGTCTCATTTTGGCCCTGTTGGTAGCCTCAGTCTTTTTAACCCTCTCGATAAGCTGCTCTACCTTCTCCCTCTCACGAGCCAGCTCCACATTGAGGCTGTCATTGTTTGATGAAAGGTTCTGGTAATCCACCTGAAGTTCACCCAACTGTTCAGTCAGCTGATCCTTCTCAATAGTCAAATCGTCAATCAAAGAGTTGCGGTCGATCCATACATAGACCAATACCCCCAAAAGGATGAGTGCCACTACAGAGAGTGCTATCACTATATTCTTGAGGGACATACCCGCGTTATTTGCATTTGTTTCCATATCTTAATACTATGCTTTTTCAATATCGGCGCGAAAATAGCAAAAACATCCAAATTTTACTAAATTCGCCCCCAAATAAAATACCAATTGTTTATGAAATATCTTTTACGCTCAGTCAAATACTTCTTTTCCTTCGTATGTGTATTTGCTTTGGTTATAGCAATTTTAGTGCTAACTACAGAAGGTGCCACCCTGGATACGGTCTTTTCACCAGAAAATGGCATGTTCAAGGCTGGTTCGTTCCCCAAAATAATTATCTTTTTCGTAGCAGTGGCAGCCATCTACCCCGCCCTTAGCTATGTCAAGAAAGAGGCGTTCATCACCGGCACGTACAGTGAAAACGAAGAGGCCATCAAAAAAGTTTTCTCCAACTATGGATATGAAATGGTTTCGGAGGATGAGGAGAGTGCCACATTCAGAATCAAAAGCGGCATGACCAGATTTATGAGAATGTATGAAGATGCCATAGTTGTCACCAAAGGGGAGTCACCCCTTATCCTCAGCGGATACAGAAGGGACATCTTCAGACTTGCAAGTGGCATACAATATGCTTGCTTCAAAAATGAAGAATAAATCTACAGGATTATGAAAGTAGTTGAAACATATACAAACTCCTTTTCTGCCAATCTTGCGAAAGGGCTACTGGAGGAGGCTGGGATCCAAGCATATGTTCTGGATGAGAATATGGGGATAGTGGCCGGCGTATTCAACACCGACCTTCTCCCTATAAGACTCACAGTAGATGATAAGGACTACTCGGAAGCGGTCAAAGTCCTGGCTGCCGCTTCAAGTGCGGAATAAAACTCCTCTCCGTACAACTGGATAAGAGGTTCCCGTAGAAAGACATATACGGGGACCTTCTCTTTTTTCCCTTTGACAAAAGCATCCTTGCACAGATCCCAACGGTGAAGGTTCAGTGCAGTCATTCCACTTCTGAGTTTGGTGACACGTATAGGATAAAGCCAGCACGAAATGGGCTTCTTGAAATCCGATCCACCCTGGATATAACTCCTCTCCACTGCACAGAAACAATGATCCTCTTCGTCTATGATGGTATAGGCACACTTTCCGCTGCACCCCACAAGTGGAGTAACGAGATCCCCATCTCCATCCACCTCAAAAAAGCCCTTCTGCTTGACCACCAGTCTCCCTTCCGGACTCATCAATGGAGAAAACTTGGGATATTCGCTCTCCAATGCATCACACTCCACCTCCTCAAGGGGGGCACCACTGTCTCCGATTATGCAGCAAGCCCCTTTGCACACTTCATAATCACAAGAGAAATATTCGGTAATTATCTCCGAAGAGACCAGAATGTCGTCTATCTGAATAATGCTTGGAATCATCTATTTTTCCCCTTTAACTGTTAAAACTGTATTTGTTGCCCCACCAAGATACTCCTCCAACATATTGTTGATATCCTCATCAGAGGCTCCCTGGACATACTCCAGATATCTTGAGTAGAAATCTTTACCATAAACATACCTGTTTGCCAAAAGTTCTGACCAGAATGAGAGGCTCTCATTCTCCCCTCTTCTGAACGCCTCTGCCAGCACTTTCTTCACATTGCCTATCTCTATGGACGAGGCACCATTCCCCTTCAAATCCTCAAGAACAGCAAAAAGTTTCTCTTCATACTCAGGGGTGCAATCCCCGGTCACAGATGTAAAGGAGAGCACCAGGAACTCCTCCGGATACCTTATCCATTCAGAATCTGTTGTCACCGGATAACCAATATCCTCAAGCTCCATGCTTACCCTCTTTTTGATAACCTCCGACATTATCAGCGACTCCACGAATTTTTTCAGACTTGACTGATAGGGTGATGCTACAGTAATATTGCATATTGTTCTGGGGGCGGCCATCTTCATCACCACCTCCCTCTTCTGGTTGTACTTTCTCAGATATATGGGGACATTCATCCAATTCTCCCTCTCCGTCACCTTGCCAGGCAAGGATGCTATATGTCTGCTCACAGCATCCCTCACCTTCCCCTCATCAAGATCACCAACTATGATAAAATAGAAACTTGCCGGATTGGAGAACCTGTTATTTATAAAAGAGAGGGCACCCTTGTAGTCCACAAGTCCAAACTCCCCGACATCAGGTTTGGAGATATAGCGGCTATCGTGGTAGAGGATAGTGGAAAGTGTATCTTCCAATACCTTTTCTGGTGAGAATTGTCTGGAGACAAGCTCCTCCCCCTTCATCTTCCTGTAGAGATCAAAGTCATCCGCTCTGTATGTGAGTGGCTGAAAATACAGGTTTACCAGCTCCATAAATTTATCCAGCGATGATGAATACCCCCCTCCATTCAAAGATGAGGTATTGATATTGAAATGCCTCTTCAGGGTTATGTTCTCATTTTTCATGAACAGGGAGATGTCTGATGCCGGGATATCCCCCGCTGATGCAGTCTCAGCTATTCCGTTGATATACTCCCTTGAGTAATCGTTGCTGCTCATCAGTGTAAGACCACCTTTTGAAACCGCCTTGAAAAGGAATTTATTGGGCTCTACCTGTGTCCTCTTGAATATCACTGTGGCACCATTTGAGAGATTCCACACCTTCGAGTCTGTAATCATCTCTGGATACTCGGACAATATTGAACCCTGTATTTCAGAGCCATCGCGCAGAGGGAGCCCTATCTCTGCAGCACCAGTGCCTCCATCCGAAGGTGAAGAGAGTGCCTCATTCACCACCTTCTCCAAAACCTCCTTATCCACCTTTGCGACATGGCTGTTGCCAGGATATGTATAGTCGATCACACAATTGTCTCCATCCCTGACAAAAGTGGTATAGTAGGTATTGAATTTATTTACATCTATCTGGTACCTGACCAGATCCATATACTCTTTCTGCATCTCTATGCTGGCGAGAGAGGAGCCATAAAGGAAATTGTCGATTGACCTTCTGGCATAGACGCTGTTGGGGGTAAGGATTCTCCAGTCATAGCGGTAATTGAGATCCCTGAAGTAGAGACGCTGCACCCTTTCAAATTCATCAATCCCGAACCCGTCCCTTTTCAATCCATATATCAACCCGACAACACTCTTCAGAACGGCAGGGACATCTGAAGATGTCACAGCAATCTCCATTTTGAGGGCATCTTTCTCACTACTGCCTCTATAACTGCCATACTCCACCGAATTTACCCTGAAGACATTTCCCATCCCCTTTGATAAAGCTGTCAGCCTCTCAGACAGGAGATTTTTCATAAGGGTAGCCATATAATCCTGAACATAAGGGACCGCAGTGTTCCTCAAATTTGCCGGGAGAGATGGGGTCGTCAGATGGATGCATAGACGGCTCCCTACACCTTCCGGATCCCTGTTTACCGATACCACCGGCCCATCATTTCCGGGGAATGTGACAACACGATCCTCTGTAGTCTCAAGAAACTTTGGAAGCGCCTGGAAAAGGGACTTGATTTTGGTATCAAACAGATTGGCATCGATATCACCCACCACCACCAGCGCCATCCTGTCAGGGCTGAACCATTTGTAGTAGAAACTCCTTATATCCTTGGCCTTGTATTGTCCGACGCCATCAATTATATCATTGAAAAGGGTATCCCCTGCCTTATCCCTGTACAGAGTATTCACATAGAACCTTTTTCCCACCTCCACATCTTCCTCGTCCAGATTGATGCTCACTGCCCAGTTGTAGAGAATCAGGAGGGTGGAATCCACTACAGACTCTCTGGCACCCACAGGGATATTGGTCACCTTGTAAAGGCTGTTCTCCACCCCATTTACGATCTGGAGGTCAGAACTGTGGTCCAGACCCAATTCGTCAAAATAAGACAATATCGTGTTGTTGGGGAAATTTCTGGTACCCTCAACCCCCATATCTGCGATGATTGTATTGAAGCCGTACTGACCCTGATCCTCATAGATGGACCCCACCTTCCTTACAAGATAAAAATCGGCATAACCGGGTCTTATGTCATTATCGATCAGATAGTAGGTAAAACCATTGGCAATGGACCCCTTCTGAATCCTGGGATCATCAGGCAAAATTTTCACATTTTGGGAGATGGTCTGGCCATACACCAAAATAAATAAAGACAATATAGCTATTTTCAATCTCATTGTGGGGAAACATTTTACACCGCAAAATTACAAAAACGGATGGACTTATTGCTTGTAAATTATATTTTTTCTAATTTTGCAGAATCTGCACTTAAAGAGAACTAATAATTAAAACAATACAAAGCAATGAAAAGAATTGTAACAACCCTATTCCTATCCCTATTTTTCTTCTCTGCTGGCTACGCTCAAGATATGGAGAGCGCGACAAATCTTTACAACACTGGAGCTATGGCCCTCAACGAAGGAAATATCGCTGAAGCATTGAGCAATTTCGAACAAGCTCTTGAGCAAGCTATGGTAATAGGTCCTGAAGCTGAAGAACTTAAATCAAACTGCCAGAACACTATCCCTAAACTATACCTTTCATTGGGTAAAGAGGCCGTTAATGCCAAAGATCTTGATGGTGGTCTGGAGAAAATCAAACTTGCCATTGCAAAAGCTGAGGAGTTCGGCAATGCAGACGTTGTTGAAGAGGGCAAATCACTTATCCCTACCATCATGCTTGCAGAAGGCAACTCAAAACTTGCTGCAAAAGATTTCGCAGGTGCAATCGTGGACTACAAACAGGTACTTGAGGCAGACCCTACAAATGGTATGGCTTACTTCAGACTTGGTCAGGCTTCACTTAACGTTAACGACGAAGCTACAGCTGTAGAGGCCCTTACAAAAGCTTGCGAATATGGTCAGGAGAAAAATGCCAAGAGCACCCTTTCAAAACACTACCTCAAAAAAGCTGCTGCTGCCATTAAAGCAAAACAATATGACGCTGCTATCGCTGCTGCCAACCAGGCAAACGAAGTATTGCCAAGTGCACAAGGTTACAGCATCTGCGGTAAAGCTGCCATCGCTGCCAAGAAATATGACGAGGCTATCGCCGCTTTTGAGACTTACGTATCAATGTCTCCTAACGCAAGAGACCTCAACCAGACTTTCTACCAGCTTGCTACATCTTACGAGGCTAAAGGCGACAAAGAGAAAGCTTGCGGTTACTACAAACAAATCATGAGCGACCCTTCTCTTGGTGAGTACGCTACACACAAAGTTAAAAACGAACTTAAATGCAACTAGAGCTTTTAGCTCCTGCAAAAAATAAAGACATCGGCATTGCAGCTATTGACTGCGGTGCCGATGCTCTCTATATTGCCGGACCTGCATTTGGTGCCAGAGAGTCGGCCTCGAACACATTTCAGGATATCGAGGCCCTTGCCAGGTATGCCCACAGGTACGGCTCACGTGTCTATATGGTGGTGAATACCATCTTGTATGACTCGGAACTGGAGGAGGCCCGCAAAAGCATCATCAGGGGGTATGAGGCGGGGTGCGATGCCATTATAGTGCAGGACCTGGGGGTCCTGAAAATGGAACTCCCCCCCATTGACCTTTACGCCTCCACCCAGACCAATATACGCACCCCTGAGCAAGCCAGATTCCTCGAATCCCTCGGGTTCAAGAGGCTCATTCTGGCCAGAGAGCTCTCACTTGAGCAGATAAAGGCCATCCGTGCTGCCACCACCTGCGAACTGGAGTCATTTGTCCACGGGGCACTATGTGTCTCATACAGCGGCCAATGCTATCTGAGCTGCCACCTCACAGGGAGGAGTGCAAACCGTGGCTCCTGCATCCAGGCATGCCGCTCAAATTATGACCTTGTCGATGCCACCGGAAAGGTACTCCTTAAAGAGAAGCCCATCCTATCCCTTAAGGATTTCTCATTGGAGCAATATATTCCCCAGCTCGTGGAGGCGGGGATATCGTCATTCAAGATTGAGGGACGCCTCAAAAACGAGTCCTATGTAAGGAATGTCACCCGGCACTACCGCAACATTATAGACAAATTGGGCTACACCAAAAGCTCATTCGGCTCTATTGAAGGGGGATTTACCCCTAACATTGACCAGACATTCAGCCGTGGCTACACCACCTATTTCCTCACAGGAGAGAGGGGGCAATGGAACTCCGGAGAGAGTGCCAAGGCTATAGGGGAAGAGATTGGCACCATCACCAGAATCCTGACATCAGGAAAAATGGAGAGCCGATTCACATTTGAAGGGAAACCCCTCAACAACGGGGATGGCCTCTTCATAATAACCCCTCGGGGTGAAAAGATCGGGATAAGGGCAGATAAGGTGGAGGGTCAGACCGTATCTGTCAAACAGACAAAAGGGATAGTCTCAGGATCGAGGATCTACCGCAATTTCAACCAGAAGTTTGAAAAGGAGATAGAATCCAATCCGCCCAAAAGGGTTCTGCAAGCCAAAGTGGAGATAACTGCTTCACCAGACGGTATTACAGCCCGTGCCCTTTGCGAAAACGGGACTGCTGCCGAGTACACACTTCTTCCTGGAGAGGGGCAATTTGAAGCGGCAATCAACACAGAAAAGGGACTTCAAAACATAAGAACCCAGATGGAGAAACTCACAGGCATCATCAGATTCCATCTCGAAAAGTATTCTGGAGAGGGGGGCTTTGTCCCATTTCTCCCACTATCTTCCATCAATGCCCTCCGCAGGGAACTGTCAACAATCCTTGAAGGAGCCATTGGGAAGATGAATACAAAAGATAGGGAATACAAGTGCGAAGTTCCCAAAATGGGTGGAATCATTATCCCGCCGGAACAAACAATAAAACTCAACTGTTCAAATGCCCTCTCAAGGGGGGTGTACAACGCCATTGGAATCCAACCTGAAGCAGCCTTTGAACTGACCGGAGACCACAGTGGAGAGTACACTGAACTGATGAGAACCAAATACTGCATCAGGCATGAACTGGGACTCTGCGGCAAAAAGATAGCCGAGCCCTGGCATTTGATCAATAATGGAAAAAAATTAAGGCTAAAGTTCGATTGCAGGAATTGTGAAATGGTCGTTCTTTAGTATATTCGCATATGCAATTTAAAGAGGTAACAGGAAACGGAGGTCTCAAGAAAAAACTCTCCTCAATGGTTGATGGAGGGAGGGTCGCCCACGCCATCATGCTCATCGAGGAGGAGGGTTGGGGGGGACTCCCGCTGGCTGTTGCCCTTGCACAGTATATGTCCTGCCCAAACAAGGCCAATGGGGACTCATGCGGCACCTGTCCGGAGTGCAACAAGTTCCAGAAACTTATACACCCGGACCTACACTTCGTATTCCCGGTAAATGTCACCGCCAAATCGGGAAGCGAGAAAAAGCCGGTCAGTGACACATTCCTCCCTGTATGGAGGGAACTTGCCATAAGGAACCCATATTTTACCGAAGAACAACTCAACAGGGAGTTGGGGATAGAGGATAAAGTGGGCAACATCTCCGTAGCAGAGGCCAAGGAGATACTGAGCAAGACAAATATGAGATCCTACGAAGGTGGGAACAAATACATAATCATCTGGCTACCGGAGAGGATGTCCCAGGAGGCAGCCAACAAACTCCTCAAAATGATAGAGGAGCCCTTCTCCGGGACCTACTTTATCCTTATTACCCACTCCCCCGAGAGGGTAATAAACACTATCCGGTCCAGATGTCTGTCGGTCCAGATGCTCCCCATAGAGGGGAATGGAGCCAATGGTGAAGTATCACAATACTTCCCCATAATCTCTGAACTCCTGTCAAACTGCCTTTCAAAAAAACTTTCAGCCATGCTTGATCAGAACGAAGATCTGGTAAACCTTGGAAGGGAGCGTCAAAAAGAGTTCTGCAGATACAGCACATATTTTTTGAGAAAGATATGGCTCACAAAACACGGATTGGAACAGATTGCATTTATAAACAATGAAGAATTACAAACAGTAAGAACACTTGCAGCAGCCCTGCCCGAACCATTCTTTGAGAAAGCATTCAACCATTTTGAAGGGGCAAGAGTCGGGGTAGAGAACAACGTCAACGCCAAAATGGTGTTCTGCAACCTTACAAACTTGCTGTTCGTATCAATATAAAAGTTATGGAAGAGAAAAAAATTACATATGACTGCCTGAGAGGTTGTTCTACAGAAAGGACACAGAGCGGAGAACTCATATGCGAGTATGACACCAGCTGCTGTAAACTGAGTGTTTTCAACTGGCTCAACAACATCTCCCAAAAAGATTCAAAGGATTTTTGTGAAGTACGATTCAAAAACACCCGCAAGATGTACTACCAGAACAACTCAGGGCAAATTATAAGGGAAGGTGACCTGGTAGTGGTAGAGGCTGTAACAGGACACGATGTGGGTCTGGTAACCATGATCGGACCGATGGTGGCACTCCAGATGAAGAGGCATAACCTCGACTACAAGACATACGAATTCAGAAAAATATACCGCAAAGCCAAAGCGCTTGATGTGGAGAGATGGCAGGAGGCCATCGCCAGAGAGCACAAGACAATGATACGCTCCCGCCAGATTGCGGCAGAGATGGGGCTCAACATGAAAATAGGCGATGTGGAATTCCAGGGGGATGGCACCAAAGCCATATTCTACTACATTGCAGACGAAAGGGTGGACTTCAGGCAACTTATCAAAGTGTTTGCTGAGGAGTTCAGAATCCGCATTGAGATGAAACAGATCGGAGCAAGGCAGGAGGCAGGACTGATTGGAGGTCTGGGAGTATGCGGCAGGGCACTATGCTGCTCAAACTACATATCAAGTTTCCACTCCATCACCACACAGGCAGCAAGATGCCAGGACTTGTCACTCAATCCACAGAAACTTGCAGGACAATGTGGCAAACTTAAATGCTGCATCAACTACGAGGCCGCCGTATACAGTGAGGCACACTCAAAAATGCCCCACGTAGTGGCTCCGCTAGAGCTGAAAGATGGAGATGCATACCTGGTGAAGACAAATGTCCTCAAGGATACAATGTGGTTCTCATACGAAAAGGGAAGCATGACAAATATGATTCCCCTCACCTCCCATGAGGTGAAGAGCATTATGCACCTCAACAAGAAAGGGATAAAGGCTGACTCGATTAAAGAGAACGCACCTGTAGAGAAGGTCAATGAGTTCGTAACGTCTGTAGGAGATGAGAAGATAGACAGATTTGACAAAGACAAAAGCTCTAAGGGCAATAGAAAGAACCGCAACAAACGACACAACAAAAGGGGTCCAAAGCCTGGTAACAATGAGTAGAAAAGGCTCTGTCATCATCACACTTCTGTCACTCTTGTCCCTGACAGGATGCAATTATCCGACCAGGGATTTCTCTACTGTGCGACTTGACAGGTCAGGGCACGACATCAGGGACACACTGGAGTTTGTGATAGGCATGTACGATTCACTCAGCACATACGACATATCATTTGCAGCCAGAGTGGACAAATCATTCGCCTACCCCACCATTGATGCCGAACTGCTGGCCACAGCACCGGACTCCACTTTGAGAAGATACGAAATAAGTATCCCGGCAGACATCATCCACCAAAAGAGGGAAAAAACCAGAACATCCTCACAAAACGGTGTGTACGATATAGAGTGGAGATGGAAAGAGGGGGTAAAAATCTCTTCATACGGAGAGTGGAAAATGGAGATACTCCTTAAAGGGAGAGGAGAAAAAATAAAAGGAATACACGAAATTGGAATAAACTGCGAACCAAATGAGCGGAAAAGATAAGATCAGAAAATTCAGGGAGAACCTAACATTTGAATGTCTCATCCAACCCACGACCGAAGAGGTACTTGGGAAAGACCACCCCATCAAAGGGCACTGGCACGAGAAAGTATTCAAGAACAATAACCCCATAGTCCTCGAACTCGGATGTGGAAAGGGGGAGTACACCATAGCACTGTCTGAGAGATATCCAGAGAAGAATTTCATCGGGGTAGACATAAAAGGGGCAAGACTATGGAAAGGGGCCAAGTACGCGACAGAAAACTCGCTCCCCAATGTTGCATTCCTCAGGACAAGAATAGAGTTCATCACCTCACTCTTTGCCGAAAATGAAGTGGCAGAAATATGGGTAACATTTGCCGATCCACAGCCAAACAAGCCCAAAAAGAGACTTACCAGCCACCAGTTTCTGGCCAAATACAAAACATTCCTGCAACCTGACGGCATCATACACCTCAAGACCGACAGCATCCTGCTGCACGAATCCACCCTGGAAGTGATAAAAGAGGGTGGTCACAGACTTCTCGAAGCCAACAACGACATTTATGCCCCCGAGAGCCATGTAGCTGAGGAGATAACATCCATCAAGACCTTCTACGAGTCACAGTTCCTCGCAAAAGGGATGCCTATCACATACTTAAAATTTTTGCTATAGAGGCAATATAACCCCTGAATGGGGTATCCGGAAGGATTCCGAGCGAATCCACCGATTCTGAAATATACCCGTTGAGACGGGACTTTGCACTTTGTACGCCATGGTTGTCGAGGACATATTGGCGTACTTTTTTTATTATTTCATTGTTACGGGTCTGGTCTGCACCTTTGGTAACATCTATTTCCCTGATAAGGGACCTGATCTCCTCTTCCCTCTCCGGACAATTTTCAAATGCACACAGAAGAGGAATAGTGATTTTCCTCTCTGCAAGATCTGAACCCACATCCTTGCCATCTGTAACTGTAGATGAGTAGTCCAGAATATCATCCCTCATCTGGAAACAGAGACCCAGTTTGTAGGCAAACTCCCTCACCCCTTCAACCACCTCATCTGACTGCCCCTCAGCCACAGCTGCAGTACACATAGCTGCTATAAAGAGGCTGGCTGTCTTTCTGAATATAATCTCCCTGTAATCCTCTAAAGTGGTGGCACAATCCTCCGCCCTCTGCATCTGGAGCATTTCACCCTCGGAGAGGTCCTCTATAGTCTGGGAAAACAGTGAGATGATGCGATAATCGCAATTGTTCGATATGATGAGCTTGATGGCCCTTGCAAGCCAGAAATCTCCCATAAGGAGTGATGCCCCGGGGGAGAAAAGGGCATTGACAGTGATTTTGCCCCGTCTGTACATACTCTCATCCACCACATCATCGTGAAGAAGGGTCGCTGTATGTATCATCTCCGAGGCCGCAGCACAAACCAATGAGACAGAGGGGTTATTGGCCCCACAAGCCCTGGATACAAGGAGGGAAAGCAAAGGACGGAGCATCTTTCCCGATGAGAGGAAAAGATGCTCATTTATCCTATTGAGCAGACCGATCTCGGAATCAAGGATCTCCCTGATATACGACCTCAAATCTGTCCACTCCTTTCCTAAAGCTGACTGTATCTGAGTCAAGCCCTCTGTCGCTGTGGTCATCCTTAAAAGAAAATTGCAAGTGAAAGTTCGAAGCCCGAAAGCTTAGCATCACCCTTCTCTTTGTCCATCATCTGGCCCACAAGAGAGGTCTCCTGCTCTGTATACAATTTACCGAGTGACCAGTTATATCTCGCAGAAACCTGAAGTTTCCACACATCAAGACCGATACCGGCACCGATACCATAGTCCAATGTATTGAAATCTTCCTTCTCCAATTTGGTATTCTCTTCAGCCAATTGAGATTTGACTTTGAATGAGAGAGGGAATCCAATATATGGAACCAACTGTGCATATGGTCTTACAGGTCCCAACTTAATACCCCATTGAAGTCCCACAGGCACTTGAATACTACCAACCACAAAAGAGGTTTTGTAGTCCTCAAGTAACTTATCCAAAGCCCCACCTTCCGGAAGCAGTTTGATATTGCTACCACTTTGTGAGTACAATACCTCTGGCTGAAGTGCAAAGCCAAGAGGAAGTTGGATATTAAGTGCTACTCCGGCATTGAAGCCAGAATACGACTTCAATGCAGCTGTGGCATCTGCTACCAAGCCGCCAGAAAGGTTAGTTATATTCAAACCACCTTTAACACCAAACTTTACCTGAGCATTGGCAGAAAAAGAGATGGAAAGGGCCAACGCACAAGCTGTCAATAAACATACAATCTTTTTCATGTCAGATAAATTAGTTAGTTAATAGAATATTTTATTAAAGTGTATTCAATTTTTCCACGATAGCAGCCTTGTCGGTCATACCTACCAACTTGTCCTTAAGCTCACCGCCTTTGAAGAAAAGAATAGTAGGGATGTTTCTGATGCCATATTTCAATGGAACTTCAGAACAGTCATCCACATTGCATTTGGCGATAAGGTATTTACCCTCATATTCTGCTGCCAACTCCTCTACGATAGGGGTTACTCTGCGGCAAGGGCCACACCATGGTGCCCAGAAATCTACCAATACAGGAACTTCAGATTTCAATACAAGTTCCTCAAAATTTGTGTCTGTAATTGCTGTCATAATAGTAATTTATTTTTAATTTTTAATTGTTAATAATCAGAAGAAAAAGGCGAGGAATATTTCAAATCCCTTGTGCTTACTCTCACGGTATGTCACTACATCGGCGAAGCTCCACTTGTATCTGGCATTGATCTGCAGCCGCCATATATCGAGACCACCACCCACTCCGACACCATAATCGAATATATTATGGGTATCTGAATCCCTCTTCACAGCACACCCTATAAAAGGTGTTACCGCCACAAAGGGCCTGAGAAGTATCAGATCGAACCCATACTGGATCCCTACAGGGAGCTCTATATTACCACTCCCGATATAGCCTGATCCTGCACCCGGCACATTTTTAGCCACATAGACAAGCTCCGGCTGAATGGCAAATCCCAGAGGCATATTAAAGCATACAGCCACCCCGGCATTATAACCGATGGGGTGACTGTATCCGCCTTTTATTCCAAATCTGGTCTGACTGCTAAGATTCCACGAACCCAGCAACAGAACAAATGCCAATATTATGAGAGTTTTTTTCTTCATATTCTCTACAAATATAGAAAAAAACTCTCATTTGCTATACCGTCTGCTCAATATTCCAGACAAAAGCTCTTACACCTACCTCTGTGTTTCTGAGGTCCAGCTTCTTGACTGTGTCAAGCAGTTCAGGAACTTTTTCATCCTCCACTACAGTGATTACTGCAGAGTTCATCTCCGGCCAGGTATGGGTTCCACGGCGGGGTTCTCCGCCGTTTGTACCTCTTCCCTGAACCTGCTCAAAGAATGTGAATCCTCTGATTCCCAACATATCAAGCATATACTCCACTCTTTCGGTATTTGCTTGGTTAAATACTATAAATACAGATTTCATCGCTTATTCCTCCTTATTGTTTTCTTGAGCAGATGTAGAGATCTGCATGAAGATAAAGTTCTTTCTGTTCTGCTCCTCTTTGTCTCTCTCGCCGTGACGTGACATAATACCATAGACTACAGGTACGATGACCAATGTCACCACAGTAGAGACCAATAGACCACCGATTACCACGATACCAAGTGGCTGCCACATCTCGGCACCCTCTCCCTGGCTGAGCGCCATAGGGAGCATACCCAGAAGTGTGGTGAAAGCAGTCATAAGTACAGGACGGAGACGGGATGCACCTGAAAGGGCGATAGCCTCATTGAGCTCATAACCCCTGTCACGCATAAGGTTGATGTAGTCCACAAGCACGATACCGTTTTTAACCACAATACCCACAAGCATAATACAACCCAGAGCACCGATCATATCGAGAGATGTGCTTGTAATCCACAACGCCAAAACTACACCTGAAATAGCGAAAGGAACCGACATCATAATGATGGCCGGTTTTGAAAGTGATTCAAACTGCGATGCCATCACGATATAAACCAGAAGAATGATAAGAAGGGCAAGCATACCCATATCACCAAATGACTCCTGCTGATCTTCGTAACTGCCACCCAAGCGGTATACAATACCTGCCGGAGCATGTACATCGGCAAGTGCAGCATCAATCTGTGCAGCCAACTCACCCAATGACACTTCATAAGGTGTAACATTTACTGAAAGGAAACGCTGACGCGACTTGCGGGTGATGGTCTGAGGTGCCCAATACTCTTCGATGTGAGCAATCTCACTCAATTTCACCTTGCCACCCATAGGGGTAGGGATGGTAAGATCCTGAAGTTTGGAAAGGGTGTTCCTGTCCTCTTCCTGAAGTCTCACTACGATATCATACTCATCACCGTCCTCTTTGAGGAATCCACAGGCCATACCGTTAACACGGTTACGGACATAAGTGGATATGGTTGCTGATGTAAGGCCAAGATATGCACATTTCTCTTTATCTACCACCACCTTGAGCTCTGCACGCTCTGCATCACGGCTGCTCACGATATCACGTGCACCGGGAACTTCCTCCCTCACAGCCTGCATTACCTCAGCTGCAAATCTGTTGGTCTCATCGAAATCGTAACCATATATCTCGATGCTCACCTTCTGGCCACCGCCACCAAAACCGCTGGATACATTACACTGGTAGTTTATGATCTCTGGATATCTGCTCAACTCCTTACGTAGAACCTCGGCAATCTCAAAAATTGTACGTTCACGTTCATACTTCTTGGTACATACCACAGTCATAGAGATCTTGTAGTTGGTAGTGGAAGAGAAGATGGCACCTACACCTGCGTCATCATTTGAACCTGCAGAGGTAGAGAGCATGGTCATCTCAGGGACAAGCTCCCTGAATCTGTTTTCAAGGGTGCGGGCGGTCTTGAGTGTGTGCTCAATACGTGTACCCGGCTGAAGCTCTACAGTCACAGAGAGACGGCCGTTGTCCGACTGCTGCATAAAGTCTGTTCCCACCTTGCCCATAATCATAGGGGTAAGTGATGCGAAGAAGAATATGATCGAGAACAATACGACAAGTCTCTTGTGAGTCAAGCACCAGCGGAGGATATTCGCATAGACGGCATCCACTTTGTCCAGAGCTTTCACCACATATTTCTCATACCAATTCTCTTTTGATCTCAACTCTACGATGCGACCTTGCTCATCCACTGTAATCTTCTTGGCCTGCAAAAGCTTAGAGCACAACATAGGAGTCAGTGAAATGGCCACGACAGTAGAAGTACATACTACTATAGTCACAATCCATCCAAGCTCCTTGAACATGATACCTGCCTGACCGCCAAGCATAGTAAGGGGAACGAATACTACCACGATAACAAGTGTTGTGGCGATAACCGATGTCCACACCTCGTTGGTAGCATAAATCGCAGCCTCGCGAGGATTGGATCCCCTCTCTATATGTTTGGTAATGTTCTCAAGAACTACAATGGCATCATCCACCACCATACCGATCGCTACAGTCAACGAACAGAGCGAGATGATATTAAGCGAACTGTCTACCAGAAGAAGGTATATAAATGCCACGATAAGGGCAATAGGGATAGTGATACCGATAATAAAAGTGGCACGCCATCTCCCCAGGAATACCAATACTACCAATACCACAAAAAGCAGCGCATAGAAGATGGACTCTGCCAGGGAGTTGATGGAGTTCTGGATCTCTGTAGATGAGTCATAAATCACATCTATCTTCACATCAGAAGGGAGAGTCTTCTCTATCCTCTTCATCTCCTTGTTTACAGCCTTACAGATCTGCACGGTGTTTGCGCCGGTCTGCTTGGTAATCATCATACGGACACCCTCACGGCTATTGATCTTCTCATCCAGAGAGAGGTCCTTGATGGTATCTTTCACCACTGCGATATCCCTTACAAAAACCTGCTGGCCGGCAGGGGTAGTGGTAACTACAATATTCTCGATCTCCGCACTCTCCAGATATTCACTTCTCACCTGCATCTGGTACTGCTCATTGAGCATTTTCACTGTACCTGAAGAGAGGTTCAGGTTATTTGCGCTGATCATATTGCCCACAGTCTCCAATGGAATACCGTAAGCATCCAGTTTC
The DNA here is from genome assembly GCA_045603545.1 of Candidatus Coprenecus sp. Taxonomy (GTDB): domain Bacteria; phylum Bacteroidota; class Bacteroidia; order Bacteroidales; family UBA932; genus CAAGNP01. The sequence continues at coordinate 81,491 of JAZUMG010000022.1, forward strand.
TGCTGGTCGATGTTTACATAGACATATCTTTCAGGGCTACCCGACAGAGAGATGTTACCGATACCATTGACACGGTTAAGCTGAGGTATCACCTCGTCATTAAGAAGCTTGTCAAGCCCTGCGTAGCTGTCATCTGCTGTAACCGCAAACTGGATAATAGGCATGGAGCTCGAACTGAACTTGAAGATGAAAGGGTTGCTGCATCCGTCAGGGAGCTGGTCTTTCAACATATCCACATAAGAGCGGATATCATTCATCACCTCATCCAGGTTAGTCCCCCACTCCATCTCCAGCATAACCATAGACATATGGTCCTTGGATTGGGAAGATATCTCCTTAAGGCCGTCTACTGAATTCAAGCTGTTCTCCACAATCTTGGTGACATTTGTTTCTATTTCACTCGCACTTGCTCCGGCGTATGTAGTCATCACAGTGATATATGGTGGCTCCATCTCCGGGAACTGGTCGATAGGAAGCTTGCTCAGTGAGAACAGACCGATAATAGCCACAGCGACAAAAATGAGGGCTGTCGTTACGGGCTTGTTAATCGATGTTTTATATATACTCATTATTTATTCTCCTTATTTAGATATGGTCAATTTTACTCCATCTACAAGTTTTGCCTGACCTACAGTTACCAACTCTACACCCTCTGCAATACCCTCTCCTGAGATCTCAATCTTGTCATCAAAACGCTGGCCAAGTGTCACAAATACCCTTTTTGCCACACCGTTTTCATTTACATATACATATCTCTCATTTGAACCGATAAGTTTTAGAACCGACTGGTAAGGAACAACGATAGTGTTCTCTTTGCCCATTGGCATAGATGTACGCACATACATACCGGGACGGAGAAGATTCTTGCCATTAGGGATTTTGACCTTAGCCTGGAAAGTGTGTGTAGCGGCATCCACTGTAGGGTGAACAATCTCAATTGTACCCTGGAATACCTGATCAGGATAGATATCCGACACTATCTCCACCTTCATGCCTGCTTTCACTTTTGGGAAAAACTGCTCCGGTACATTGATATATGCTTTCAAATTCTCAATCTGTGTCAGAACCAGAATAGGCTGACCTGCATAAAGCTCACCATCCTCATAATTCTTTGCAGAGATTACACCATTGAAACGTGCTTTTACGAATGTGTTCTCCTCCAGGAATTCAAGATTCTCCTTTGTCTGATCATAACTCAATTTGGTCTGATCGTAGTTCTGCTGTGAGATGGATCCCGCCTTGTAGAGAGATTCCATCCTATCCATATTGGTAGTGAGATTTGCAAAAGTCAGCTTGGTAGTATTAAGCTGCATCTGATCCATGCACACCAGCATATCACCTTTCTTTACTTTATCACCAACCTCTACAAATATCTGCTCGATCTTGCCGGTTACTGATGGTGCGATGCTCATAGTCTCATATCCCTGAAGATTGGTTGAGAACTCCACCACTCTTGAAATCTCTGTTTTCTGTAGAGGCGCTACTTTTACCACCTCATTGCGCACTGTCTCCTCCTGTACATTTTCTTCTTGCTTGGGGCCGCAGCTTACAAGTGCCAAAGCTGCTACTGACAAAAGGGTAAATCTGATTAGTTTCATATCTTATTTATTCTATTTATTACTTATTTAGGAGTTTTTCAAGTTCGATCTGAGCATTCACAAACTCAAGAAGGGCCTGTACATAACTGCTCTGGGCTGCAATAAGGTTTGTACCGGATGTGGTAACATCCATACTTGACGAATAGCCGTGCTCATATTTGAGACTGATATTGTCAAATACCCTCTGAGAGACCTCCACATTTTTCTTCTGAGTCTCCAGCCTCTCCATCGCAGAGGTAAGATTGTACTTAAGTTGTCTGTGCTGGATTTTCAGCGACATCTCTGTATCAGCCAAAGTGTTCTGCTGCTTCTGATATTCAAGTTTGGCACCCTGGAGAGCTTTGAATCTCTGACCTGATGAGAAAATAGGAACTGCAATCGAGATACCGATTGTATGAGGGATGGTCATATTGAACCTCGCCTCTCCGAAATTCTTCTTGCCTGTATATTGGTAGAAAGCGCTTAGAGAAGGTGCATATGCCCACCCAGCCAGGTCAACCTGCTTTTTGGTAAGCTTGGCACTCTGATTCACCAACTGGTAAGTATAATTGTTCTCAAGGACAAGATCCTCACTGATCAATGCCATAGCATTTGGGATAGAGAGAAGGTCATCTATACCTTGGGTGAGGATAATCTCTGTATCCACATCAATATTCAGGAACAGGCGCATTGAGTTATATACCATCTCCATAGAACGCTTTGATGAGCTTAGAGTTGTCTGCATAGTTGCCACCTGAACCATTATCTGGTCAGCATCCACCTGCTCTGCTGCACCCACATTCACCGCATTCTGAGAATACTCATGAAGCTTTGTAAGACTCTCCAGATTCTTGGAGAGCAGCTCTTGTGTCTGCTCTGACACCAATGCTGAATAATAAAGTACTCTCACCTGATTGGTAATCTCCTGTTCTGACTGACTTTTGGAGACATTTGCCATATCGATGGAGATCTTGCCTATCTGGGTAGAGATAATCTGAGCTGCACTTACCGCCACTGCAGCCTGGATACCCAGCTGCCCCGATGCCGGCATAGTGATTTTCTGACCCATCAGCTCCATCGCGTAATTAAGGTTACTTGAATAAGAAAGCGACCCGCTCACTTGTGGAAGCATAGTTGCTATCGCCTCCCATTTGGCTGCCTCAGCCTTCTTCACATCCAGGGAAGCATTCTGTAAAGTACGGTTTCTTTCGAGGGCCATATTCACAGCGTCCTCAAAAGAGAGATTAAGTGTAGAACTGCCGGTGTTCACATCTTGTCCCATAGCAGAGAACAAAACAGCAAACATCATACAACACACTAAAATGGAACGTTTAATCATACTGTTTTAATTTATTGTATATTTCTTGTTTTAAAATAATTCTCTATAGCCTCTCTCCCCTTGTCTGTAGAGAGTCCCCTGAGGTACACCACCACCGAACTCATAAAAATCTCCTTCCTATTTGACTCCCTATTCAAAGAGTCACACACCGCAAGAGAGTTCAGTCCCACCAAAAGTGTCAGAAGTTTGGCCACTACATCAATAGATATTATACCGGACTCAAACAAACCGTCTTTTATCCCCTCCTCTATAAGTGACTTGGTATACTCCAACTGCTCATTCTTTACCCCCTCTATAGCCTTTTTATAGACATCCGGATAAAACTTTTTCAGCTCCTCACCCAAAACTCTGGAAGTCTTCGCAGCCTCCCTCGACTCATAGTCCTGAAAAGATAAGATATACTCCAGGATATTTGATGACTCTTCCCTCAGCTTCAAAGAGACCTCCTTGGTCTTCTTGGCTATAGAGGTAAGACAGGCCTCCAGCAGTGCCGATTTATCTGCAAAAATCTCATACAGAGTTCTTTTGGAGATACCATTAACTGCTGAAATCTCATCCATGGTGATAGATTTGCACCCCTTCATACTGAAGAGCTCCGTAGATGTCTCGATTATTCTTTCTCGTGTAGTCATTTCAGATGTCCAAAAACGGGTGCAAAACTAAAAAAACTTTCAAAGTTTTCAAATTTCTAATTGCAAATCTGGAGCAATTTCTATGCCGTAGAGGAACTTTTTATTACCTTTGTTAGATAAGAAAACTCATAAAACAGATATAATATGTATCAGGATTTTCAAGCATACCTACAGACCGAGCTCGAGAACATTGAAGAAGCCGGGCTCTACAAACACGAAAGAATCATCACCTCTCCACAAGGTGCCGAGATTAAAGTTAGCACAGGGGAGAATGTACTCAACTTCTGTGCAAACAACTACCTCGGTCAGGCAGATTCGCAGGAACTTGTAAACGCTGCCAAAGAGGCACTCGACACCCACGGATATGGAATGTCAAGCGTAAGATTCATCTGCGGTACCGGAGACCTCCACAAAAAACTTGAGGCCAAAATTGCAGAATTCTTCGGCACAGAGGACACCATCCTGTACGCAGCCTGCTTCGATGCAAACGGCGGAGTATTCGAACCTCTTCTTGACGAGAAGGATGCGATCATTTCGGACGCACTCAACCACGCATCCATCATTGACGGAGTACGCCTCTGCAAAGCACAGAGATACCGCTATGCAAATGCCAACATGGAAGAACTTGAGAACTGCCTCAAGCTTGCACAGGCACAGCGCCACCGCCTGATCGTCACTGACGGTGTATTCTCAATGGATGGCAATGTATGTCCACTTGACAAAATCTATGAACTGGCAAACAAATACAATGCAATGGTAATGGTGGACGAATCCCACTCAGCCGGCGTTGTGGGCAAGACAGGTCGCGGTGTTACAGAGCAATATGACCTTAAAGGTAAAATCGAGATCCTTACAGGAACCCTTGGAAAAGCATTCGGTGGTGCTATCGGTGGCTTCACTACAGGTAAAAAAGAGATTATTGCTATGCTTCGCCAACGCTCACGCCCATACCTCTTCTCAAACTCTATCCCTCCGATGGTAGCAGCAGCAGGTATCAGGATGTTCGATATGATGTCTGAAACCAACAGACTTCAGGATAAGCTTCACAGCAATACAGACTATTTTGTGGCCAAGATGAAAGAGGCCGGCTTCGACATCAAGCCTACCCAATCAGCCATCTGCGCAGTTATGCTTTATGACGCCAAACTTTCACAGGTGATGGCAGCCAAACTCCTCGAAGAGGGTATATATGTAACAGGCTTCTACTACCCTGTCGTACCTAAGAATGAAGCACGTATCCGTGTTCAGGTATCTGCAGGACACGAAGTGGAACACCTTGACAAATGTATCGCAGCATTCACCAAGGTCGGTAAAGAGTTAGGGGTTATCAAATAATTGACCACTACATGAGCGTGTAATGCCCGACCCCGTTCGGGCATCTCCAAATAAAAAGGGATGACCGACCGGTCATCCCATTTATTTTATCTGTTACAGACAGAAAGTTAGTCAGCAAGTGACACTCTCTTGAATGCAATAACTTTAGCCTCAGCATCAGCAGCTTTGATAACATCTTTAACTGCCTGTTTGCCATCACCCATCTGGTAGCCTTGCTCCTCAAGAGTCTGCTCTTTGAAGAATTTCTGAAGACGACCTTTAGCGATGTTCTCAACCATCTGAGCTGGAAGATTTGCTGCTTTTTCTGCAGAAACGGTAGCAATGATCTCACGAGCCTGAGCAGCTTGCTCAGCAGTGATCCAACCTTTAGTCTGGTTAGACTCGATATGGTCTTCGCTATCCACGTGTGCAGGGTTGATACCAGCTTTCTGAAGAGCAGCATCAACAGCTTTTCTTACAAGCTCCTCTTTAGTTTTCTCAGTAGCTGTCTTGATCTCCTCATCAATAACATTCTGAGGTACCTGGTCAGCTGAAACTGCTACAGGGTTCATAGAAGCCACCTGCATTGCAACACCTTTGGCAACCTCCTCATCGAAAGCTTTGTTGAAACCTACGATAGTAGCAAGTTTGCCGGTGATTTTGTGCATATAAGAAACAACATAAGGAGCCTCTACTGTCTCGTAAGCAACAAGTGAGTGTTTCTCACCAGTTTTACCTGTTTGCTCGGTGATAGCAGCCTCTACTGTTCTACCGTCAGCGATAGTGCAAGCCATAAGGGCATCCTTGTCTGCAGGGAAGTTTGCGATAGCCGACTCAGCAATAGCCTCTGCAAGAGCTTGGAACTCTGCATTTTTAGCTACGAAGTCAGTCTCACAACCAAGAGCCACGATGATAGCCTTATTGCCAGAAATCTTGGCAATGGCGGCACCCTCTGAAGTCTCACGGTCAGCACGTTTTGCTGCTACAAGTTTACCTTTCTCTTTGATGATTTCTTTAGCTCTGTCGAAATTGCCTTCAGCCTCTACAAGAGCTTTTTTGCAGTCCATCATACCTGCACCTGTCATTTTGCGAAGTTTCGCAACGTCTGCTGCTTTAATTTCCATTTTCGTCAAATTTTAAGGATTACTCGGTTTTAGCTTCTGCTTCTCTCTTTACAGCACCTTTGCGAGGGCGAAGTTTTTTGCCCTGAGCTGCATCGTCTTTAGCTTCTTGAGCTTTGTTTGCCTCTTCTTTGTCTTTTTCAAGTTTTCTCTCTTCAAGACCCTCTTTGATAGCATCACAAAGCGCACCCATTACCACTGCAATAGATTTAGCGGCGTCATCATTAGCCGGGATCACGTAATCAATTGGGGTAGGATCGCAACATGTATCAACCATAGCGATTACCGGAATATTGAGACGGTTAGCCTCTTTTACAGCGTTCATCTCTTTCTGCACGTCTACTACGAAAAGTGCTGAAGGAAGACGATTCAAGTCAGCGATTGAACCCAAGTTCTTCTCAAGTTTTGCTCTTTGACGGGTAATCTGAAGACGCTCACGTTTTGCAAGAGTCTCAAAAGTACCATCAGAAATCATCTTGTCGATGGTGTTCATCTTCTTGACAGCTTTACGGATGGTAGGGAAGTTGGTAAGCATACCACCTGGCCATCTCTCTGTCACGTAAGGCATATTTACAGATTTAGCGTACTCTGCAACGATATCCTTAGCTTGTTTTTTGGTAGCTACGAAAAGAACTCTACGACCTGCACGGGCAAGTTGTTTCATTACATTTGCAGCCTCATCTATTTTTACAACAGTCTTATGCAAGTCAATGATATGGATTCCGTTTTTCTCCATAAAGATATAAGGAGCCATTTTAGGATTCCATTTTCTCTTCAAGTGACCGAAGTGTGTACCTGCATCTAGTAAATCTTGGAAATTTGTTCTAGGCATTTTTGTTTTGTTTAATTTGTTTGTCTCCATCTAAGGAGTTCTCTTTTTTAATTTTGGAGTAGCGGCAAAGCCGATCTCCTAAATTTTTCGCAGCCCGACAAACCGCGGGTAGCCATAAAGGGTCCTGCTGTTTTATTCGAGTCTGTGCAATTCTTGTAAATCAGTAGTACAATACTAACGTTTGCTGAATTGGAAGCGTCTGCGAGCACCAGGCTGACCAGGTTTCTTTCTCTCAACCTCGCGAGCATCACGAGTCAAGAAACCATTGGTTTTAAGCACTGAACGGTAAGCCTCTTTGTCAACTTCACACAAAGCGCGTGAGATAGCTAGACGAAGAGCCTCTGCCTGACCTTTGATTCCACCGCCATCAAGATTAACTTTGATGTCGAATTTCTCAAGGGTACCAGTAACATTTAAAGGCTGTTTTACGATGTAACGAAGAGCCTCTTCTTTGAAGTACTCATCAAGAGGACGGTCGTTGATAGTAATGTTACCTTTACCTGTTGTGTTCACATAAACGCGAGCAACAGCTGATTTACGTCTTCCAAGGGCGTTAATTACTTCCATCTGTTTACTTTAGTTCGTTTAAGTTAATAATTTTTGGATTTTGAGCTTGGTGTGGATGCTCAGGACCTGCATAAACATGAAGGTTTCTGAATAGATCTGCGCCAAGAATGTTTTTAGGAAGCATACCTCTTACAGCTTCCTCTACTACGAAAGTCGGTTTTGAAGCCAATCTCTCTTTAGGGGTAGCAAAGCGTTGACCACCTGGATAACCAGTGTGATGAACATAAACTTTGTCAGTTAGCTTTTTACCTGTCAAGCGAACTTTTTCAGCGTTGATAACGATTACGTTATCACCACAGTCCACGTGAGGAGTAAAGTTAACTTTGTGCTTACCACGTAGCATCACTGCTACTTTTGAAGCTAGCCTACCCAATGCTTGATCGGTGGCATCAACTACAACCCATTCCTTGTTTACGGTCTTAGGGTTTGCCGACACTGTTTTGTAACTAAGTGTGTCCACGATGTTGATTTTTAAGTTAATACATTAATTTTGTTGCGTCCCCGCACTTTTTCGGGGGTGCAAAGATAAGAATAAATTCCTAAAACGCAAAATATCATGAGATTCTGCCAACAAGGGCGGCCGCTCTTACTTTGCAGGGACCAAAAAAAAATAAAAAAAGAGCACCCCGGAAGAGGTGCTCTAATATTATAAGGTATCTAAGACTTCAGATTAGTCCCAATCCCACCATACAGGGATGTTCCATACATCAAAGTCAGAAGCGTTGTCAACACCATACTCTCTGTACTGTTCAACTGATTTGTTACACTCAGTTGCGTTGTAACCAGTCTCGTGTGAGCAATGCATCCAACGTCTTGGATAGTGGTGAGAGTTCTTAGGATCTGGGTTGAATGATGAAGAACCCATAGGTCTGTACTTAGGAGTAGTCATACCTTCGTAAACTACACCGTAGTTACCTACAGTACCAGCGCTGTAGTTGTAACGACGAACGTCGTTCCAGTTCTGGTAGTCAACACCCATAGCGATAACTTTCTGCATCATGATGTCAGCCATAGTAAGAGCAGCTGCAGACTGTGCAACAGCAGCACTTGCCATATAAGCGTCGATGTCAGCCTGTGGAATAGGGCTGTAAGCAAATGCTACATCGAAACCACGAGCAGTCTTACCACACTCGATACCAGTCCAGGTAGCAAGTTTAGCATTCATCTGAGCAAAGTGCTCTTTGATAGCTGTCTTGTAAGCCTCATATGCACCAGCGGTGTTACCCTGACGGAATAGAACCTCAGCTTTGATGAAGTTCATCTCAGCAGCTGTACAGATGTAAGAGTCTGAGTCAATTCTTGTATAGAATGAACCAGTACCCTGAACATAACCAAGACGACGGGTATCAGCAGAAACACCTGAATAGTAGCAGTTCATATCGTTAGCAGCAAGACCTTGAGTCTCGAATACACCATCAGAACGAAGCTGAACGAACTTGATATCCTCTACATATAGAGGGTTGTTGTCGTTAACGTACATTGCACCAGGTTTGTAGGTAACAATTACACTATCAGCAGCATCCTCTACTGTACAGTTCTCAGGAATATAGTATTTGTCAAATACAGCTTTGAAAGCGTCTACAGATACATAGTATTTCTCAATGGTCTCTTTAGCATAAGCTTTTCTAACATCTTTAAGAGCAAGAGTTAGATAGCCATTCAAGTTACCAGATACCATACGGTTATCTTTCCAACCATCATAAACACCTGTTACATCAACACCTTCGTCTCTTAGCCATTCGTAATCGGTAATTCTGTCACCTTTTACGTCAACAACAGCTTTGTACATTGCTGAAGGGAGGATCTTGTCAGCACGTGGGTCTTCAACACCTGAACCACGGAAGTTGGTTAGAAGCTGAACGAACCATCTGTTAAGTCTCTGACCTGTACCCCAAGCAGCTGAGTCATAAGTTACGTTAGGACCGTAAGCATCACCTACTGTAAAGTTGGTAGAAGCAGTCTCAACGTTGTAGTGTCTCATAGTGATATTCTCAGAAGTTGTCTTAGGAGCGTTCTCCAAAGCTGCAAGGATAGCAGCTGGATCGTATTTAAGACCGTTCTTCTCAACAGTTACTTTTGAAAGGTTGTTCAACCAACGAGCTTTAAGACCGTAGCAAAGTTTGATCCATTTCTGAACATCACCACCGTTCCAGATATCACCAGCTGAAAGTGCAGGAGCACCATTCTCCTGAGGTTTGCTGAAATACTCGATAGCTTTGTCAAGGTCAGCAAGAGAACCTGCATAGATAACCTCACCATTGTCGAATGAAGGGGTGAAGTCCTCACCTACAGCGTAGGTATAAGGCATCTCACCGTAAAGGTCAGCCATCATGATAGAACCCATAGCTTTAACTACAAGAGCAGCACCCATATAGTGGTATGCACCGTGCTCCTCAGCTTTTGCCATAAGGTCAGGAACGTTACAAGCTGCACCAAGGAACCAGTTCTGGTAAACTGTAGTAGAAACACCTGTATCAGGGTTCCAAAGAGCTTGTTCACCTACAGTTGCAGTTCTAGATGTACCCATTACCACTTGAGCGATAGCAGACGCACGTGTGTTAGCTGTACCCCAAGCGTAAGAATAGTAGTATTGTATCCAAGGTAGTCTTACCTCTTCGGTAGCACTCTGGTTACTTGGACTATCAGGGTCGGTATTTACATTCAACCACTCACTACAAGAAGATACTCCAAGTAGTAGAGCAAATGCCATTACAATGTATAATACTTTTTTCATATTGATATCCATTTAATTTTTAGAAAGTTAGATTAAGACCGAATGAGAATGATCTTTGGCTAGGTACACCACAGTAGTCAATACCTACTGAACCAGATCCACCAGTACCAGAACCCATTGAAACCTCAGGGTCCATACCGCCAACGTAGTTGGTTACATAGAACAAGTTGTTAGCAGTGAAAGTTGCTACAAGACCTTTAAGAACGTCCTGACCTTTGATTAGGTTAGAGAAGTCGTATGAAAGGTTGATGTTACGTAGTCTCAACCAGTTTACACTCTGGATGAAGTTGTAAGCGTTTGAGCAGTAGTTGCTCCAGTAGCTTTGAATCATATACTCACCTGAACGAACTGAACCGTTTACGTTGTAAGACTCACCAGCTTTGTAAGTGATAGAAACAGGCTCCATAGTCTTAGAGTCAACACCTTCTACAGTTACTGAAGTACGGTTGTTCTCAAGAGTTCTCATTGATTGACCAAGTGAAGTCAAGTAGTATTGAGTACCGTTGTAGATGTCACCACCAAGACGGAAGTCAAACAAGAATGAGAATGAAAGGTCTTTCCAACGGAAGTTAGAAGTCAAACCACCGATAAGTTTAGGCTCACGGTTACCAACGATGTTGGTAGTGTTACCCTGAAGTTTGTAAAGACCAGTTGCTGCATCAATCTGATAGCGGCCACCTTCGATCTCTTTGTCAACCATTACAGGGTTACCTTTTTCGTCAACTTTAGGCTCGCCAGTTGTCTTGTCTACATCCTGAACTTTCTCAGTCTCTCTTAGCCAGTAGTTACCGGTCATACCAAGGAAGTAACCACCGTTAGGGATAGAAGCAGCTTTAACACCACCAATCTGAGCATCAGTTACATAGAAGTAGTCAACACCTTCTACGAAGTCACCAAGAGTACCACGGTTACCTGACATGTTCAATACAAGATCCCAAGTGAAGTCTTTAGTATCAACTGGAGTACCAGTGATCATAAGCTCCATACCCTGGTTCTTAACTGAACCTGAGTTGATAGTCAAGAAGATATAACCGGTTGATTGGCAAAGACGAGGAG
>JAZUMG010000023.1:0-33867 GCA_045603545.1 Candidatus Coprenecus sp.
TCTAAAAAACAATTAAAAATATTTCGCACATATTGAACAGTTTCAGGAATTTTCAGTTTAATGCATTCACAATAAAAAACATCGCTTCTATAAAACGCTTCATTTTTATTGATATCTATATTTATAGAATTAAGGTCATCATTATTACATTTCCCACTTTTATACACATAAAATAAATGATTCTCCCATTCTGTTTTATTTATCATCAATTCATATACTGCTCTTGTTTTACCAGAATAGGTATTTCCTTCCAATATGATTAAGGATGATTTGTTCACTAAGTCACTGATGGCATCATCAATGTTGCGATGGTAATAGGATTGGTCGTATTTACGGAATATCTGAGTTGTATCTTTAATATGATTCTCGTATGATAACTCATTATGAGAATATTGAAAAATTAGTTTTTTGAAAATTATATCCCTAATAAACTCTTTTAATTTCTCATTAAATTCACAATCTTCTATTATTGAAATATATCTCTTTGTATCATCTATACGAGATGATAGAGTTTTAAGGCACTTGCTCCTTTCATCTTTGCTATCTTCATTTGAGCAGATTACAAATGTTTTTATATATAGGTCAGCTTGGCAAGCAATTTTATATTCTTCAAGTGATTTATCTCCAATTTCATCACCACATTTTATAAGTAGAAGAAATATGTCACAGCTCTTTATAACATTATTGATGCTCGCTTGCTGGTCTTCAGTCCCATCTCCATAAGTTGTCGTTCCGTATATATAGGGATTTAATATATCGTTTTGTATTCCACGATATCCTCTTGCGTCACTATTGATTTGCTTAATAATGTCACCAACCCCTTTTCTCCAGTCTTGGTACTCCATACTTGATGCAACAAAAACATTTTTGCTTCTCATACGATATAGAATATTTAATAAATTGAATTCAATGATTTTATGAGGCTAATACCCAATCTTCTTCCCTTTTCCTTCCCATACATAATTCTTCACATCCTCTTCAAGTACTACTTTGTCCGAGGTTTGCGGGTGTTCGCATTTGCGGAGAAGCACCTGCTTGTAGATGGTGCGGGAGAGGAGTTTCATGGTGCGGGCGTTGGCCAGTCCCAGATCCTTATTGGCAGCGAGCGATGCAATGTATTTTTTCATCAGCACTTCTGCCTCCTGAGAGAATTTCACTTTGTGTTTTCCAAGCTGTTTGCCCAATATTCCGAATAGTTCATCCACACTATAGTCGTCAAAGAAGATTATGTGGTCATAATCATATATACCATTGGCCGCCAGTGAGTTGGCAATATCCTGCCTTGGAGATGAGCACTCGGCAATCACCAGTGCACCCATATTGCCTGTCTCTGCCTTCAGCGAGGTGAGTTTCATCCTCAGTTGCTCATTGGTAAGGTGATAGCCCCCTGCTCTGCGGAGTTCTGGTGCGTCTCCGTCGATAAAGAGCATCCCGTATCCAGTTTTTGCCATTGCCTGCTTAAGCACCTGGTCGCACTGGTACTCAGAGACATTGTATATCTCCTCAGCCTTCACCTCGACAATATTCCCCTTTTCCAGGAGATTCATACCCTTCAGAATTTCTGCCAATATAGCAGCAACAGTGCTTTTCCCGGTCCCTGTATTTCCTACAAAATTCCATTTCAGCACCCCACTCCCTACAAATTTCTCCCCCCTTGAATTGAGCAGCGTAGCGACATTGACAAAGTCGTGGATAGCCTTTTTAGCCTTTTCAAGTCCCACCAGTGCATCGAGTTTTGCCAATGCAATGTTAATGGCTTCCTGGTCAAATCCACCCTCTGCCACTTTTGCCACCTCCTCTGCTGTGATAGGGATGTCTGCTTCGGTGATGGTGGTCAATTGCTCTTTGGTAGGAACCTTCCCTGCTGAGAGGAGCCTGTCTGCCATTTTTGGGATTATCTGTGTGGTAAGGAGCCTGGTGACAAAGCGTGCATTGCCGAAATTAGACCTCTTTCTCAGCGCCTCTTTCTTGATGAGTGCCTGGAGATATTCCTTGGCTTTAGGGGTAAGATTATACCCTTCATCTTTAGCACGTTGCAAGGCAATTTTATGCAACTCTTCCACCGAATAGTCCTCGAAGTGGAATGTATAAGGGAATCGTGATTTAATACCCACATTGCTGTTAACCAGCTCCTCCATCTCTTTAGGGTAACCCGCAAGGATGACTATCATATCGATATTGTCATTTGCAAGAGTGGTGAGGATGGTATCCATTATCGTGGTCCCTGCCAATTGGTACGCCTCGTCAATGAACAGGATATTGCCTTTTGCCCTTGAGAGCAATGAGTTCATATTCTCCTCTGTCTCACCTGGATATGATCCTATGATATCCTTCCTCTCTACTTTTATCACCTCACCCCGAGAGAGTATCCCCAGCGAAGCATATATCTCACCAATAAAATCTGCCACAGTGGTCTTTCCTGTACCTGGATTGCCGGTGAAAATCATATGGAGCGGCGGCATATTGGTATGTATCCCTGCAGCCATTCTCATATTTGCCATCTTAACCATATTCAGGTGGCTGTAGATACTGCTTTTCAGCTCAGTAAGCCCCACCATCCTGTCAAGCCCAATCATCCCATTGGACTCTTTTGATACCTTTCTGATACTTGGGACATCCTCCACTATGATGGTTTGCAGCTCCTCTTTTGCAGGTATGGCAATACCATTGATCCTTTTAGCCATATTGACAAGAATCACCTTTTCAAAGAGATTCTGAATGTATCTGGCATTTGCAAACTTGTTGTCCTTGGAGTTATAATCTCTGGTAACTACCGAAAGGATATGTTTTCGGGCCTCTTCTGTTATCTTATAGTTATTTTTCTTACAGTAGAAATCTGCAATTTGCATCAACTCATCCACACTATAGTCTTCAAAGTAGAAGATGTCATTGACCCTGGAATCCAGACCATCATTGGAGTTGATCAGTTTATCCATTTCCGGTCCATATCCTGCCAATACAAGCATCCAGTCCCTGAGATCAGGATTTGCAAGCTGGGTCATAATAGCTTCCAGTACCTTTCTCCCCGGATCTCTGGGGTCATTTTCCACATATAGTGTATATGCCTCATCTATAAACAGTACGCCACCTTGGGCTTTGTTTACAGCCTCTTCTATGGCCCTGAGCTCACTGTCGTAATATCTTCCCACAAGGGTACTTCTTTTGGCATACACCACATGGCCTTTGCTCAAAAGTCCCAATTCCTTATATATTTTTCCTATCAGACCTGCCACTGTAGTTTTTCCGGTACCCGGTTTGCCAATAAATCTGGCATGAAGCGACGGCTTGGTGACTCTGAACCCATGCTGTTCACGAACCTGATTCAGTTTGACCAGATTTCCGAAATTGGCAAGCTTCTCTTTTATATTTTGCAGACCGATCATATTATTGAGTTCGGTCATAGCATCCATTCGGTCCTTCCCAGCTCCCCCCTCTATCTCCTGATGACGGATCATCCTCTTCATTGTGTTGATATCTACCTCACCTTCAAGTGCTACATCACCCACTTCAAAAGAGATGGATGCAAACGGATGACCAAATATGCTCACATCCACACTGTATTGACCTACAGGCCATTGGTATTTGGAGTCATTATCGAGATCTGCGCAGATATACCCATTGGAAAAGCTGGATCCCCCGTACTTGGTCACGCTCCCATCGTTATGATGTGTGACCAGAAATTCACATTCGATATACTCGATAGGTAGCCTGGATTTGCTGGTTACTTCACATAGCGGGATGATTTTTTCGGTCGTCTTCGAATCCAGTTTAATATATGACTTGCTCTGATCTATATTCATAAAGGATTCGTCTTCTGTCAATGGATGAAGTGTAAAACGCTTGATATCTATAAGATCAAATAACGAATCTCCGCAGTAGAACTTTATTGTTTTATAAAACAGGCATTGGCCTGTTTTATCGTTCTTCAGACTTATTTCCACATCAGTGTGTACTTGATCATAGAATGGGAAAAGGAGTGTACCATCAAAAACAACAGTAAAAAACTCACTGTTTTTGTCTATCTCCTCAGCATAGATAGTTTTGCTTAATGACAACTGCTTGCTGGTCCGGGTCAATACCACCGTATATGATGGGCAGTCAGAAAAATATTCATATTGGAATTCCAATTGTACATATTTGTCCCTCCTGAGAAATATGAAATTCTCCTTTATAGGAAAAAATTTGCATAGAGAGTCCTTTTGGGGTGATGCTCCGATTCTTCCATTAAGAATCCTAATTCCTGCTGTATCCTTGTAATTCTCTTCATCATCGTCATCTTCCACATTCTCGATAGATTCATCTTCCACCTCGTCAACATCATCTTCTTCATTCTCTTCGTCCATTTTATCCATCCTTTCTATCTCCTCATCCATTTGAGACTTTATGAATTCGTCCAGCAACCTTTCAAAGTCATCCGGGCCATTGCACTCTGATACGTTTCTGCTGTTGTCCTCACCTTCCTCACCTTCCTCTTCTGGCAATTCCCCTTCATCCTCATCTTTATCTACAATCAAATCATTTACTTTTGCAGTTATCTTATCATAGTATTTGAACAACATCCTCTCCCTTTCACTTTCCGACATCTGGCTTATAATGATCTGATCCCATTCCAGCATACTTTCTTTACTTAAATTCTCATAGGGATAGCCAATCTCCTTAAGATAATACAATGCAAATTTAATGAAGGCATAATCAAGCTCTAACCCCACATACGACTCCCTGCTTTCGTTAAATTTGTCAATAATCTCCTCATCTTCCATCTCCGCGTCTACCATTTTAACTATCCAGTCGAAAAGCTCCTTGTGTTCTGAATTTATAAACGGGAGGTCAAGATAATTGTTGTTGTTTTCCATAAGATCAAGTTTTCCTACAAATATACGAAATTAGCTCCTCATTTTCCTATCTTTGCCCAAAACAATACTGATTATGAAGAGACTTGCATCGATTTTGGCAGCAGCAGTGCTGATTCTCATTTCACATATTGCCTTGGGGCAGAAGCCCAATGTCTATATCCTGGCCACCGGCGGGACCATTGCCGGGACCGGAGCATCAAGCACTGGGACAGCCTATTCTGCAGGACAGGTGGCAATCCAGACACTCATAGACGCAGTACCTCAGATTCAGAACATTGCGCAGGTGCGCGGTGAGCAGGTGGTCAATATCGGTTCGCAAGATATGTCGGACGAGGTGTGGATTATCCTTGCAGAGAGGATCAATGAATTGGTGCAAGACCCTGATATTGACGGCATAGTTGTAACCCACGGGACAGATACAATGGAGGAGACAGCCCTCTTCCTCGACCTCACCGTCGGCACCTCCAAGCCGGTAGTCCTCACAGGTGCAATGCGTCCATCTACAGCCCTCAGTGCAGATGGTCCGCTCAATCTCTTCAATGCTGTGGTGGTGGCCGCATCCTTCGCTTCACGTGATCGCGGTGTTCTGGTGGCAATGAACGGACAGGTTCACGCAGCTGCACAGGTAGTGAAGATGCACACTACATCAGTGGAGTCTTTCTCCTCACCCAATTCTGGCCCTCTGGGGACAATTCTAAACGGCAAAGTCAACTATCAGACCATTCCTCACCGCATCCCATTCCACTTCGATATTTCCGGACTCCGCACCTTGCCAAAAGTAGGAATCATATATTCACACTCAGGTGTCAATGCAGATATGGCTAACGCAATGCTTGTCTCAGGTTATCAGGGAATTGTCCATGCCGGTGTTGGTAATGGCAATATCCATAAAGCGATCTTCCCCATCCTGGATAAGGCTCGCTCCAATGGCATAATCGTGGTCCGCTCATCAAGGGTCCCAACCGGTCCGACAACATTGGAGAATGAGGTGGATGACATGGCTCACCAGTTTGTTGCTTCCCAATGGCTCAATCCACAGAAGTCACGTGTCCTCTTGATGCTCGCCCTCACCAGCACACACAACTGGCAGCAAATACAGGAGTATTTCAATTCCATATCCCAATACACACCAGCTGGAAAATAGAAAAATTGCCCCAGAAGTGCGGGTAGCAGCTCCTTGAAGAACCTTCACACCCAGCCGCGTCCAAAAAATGCGGAAAGTAGACGCGGAAATCGAAAATCTGTCCTGCCGCGTCTGAAAGTCGCCAAAAGCTGTCTCGGAGATTAAGGATCTGAGGACTAGCACTACTATACCGGCTTTCGCTGGATCGTGAGGGCCCTGGCAAATGACCTGTGGATATTTGCAACGATCATCCCGGGGGCAAAATGGGTTGTTTCGCCCCCGAATCGAGTAAGAAGTAGTGTCCCGGGGGCAGAATAGGCTGTTTCACCCCCGAATCGTGTAAGAAGTAGTGTCCCGGGGGCAAAATGGGCTGTTCCACCCCCTGTTTCAGCGGCGAGGATGAGAATATAAAAAGACCGGCCAAAATCTCTTTTCAGCCGGTCTCACTCTATATCAAATTATCACACTCTATTTTATTTCAGTGCCTCGAGATTCTTAGGATTGAACAGGTCTTTACCTTCCGGGGTGTAAGCATACTCGATACGGTCCTCAAAGTATTTCTCCACTTTGCCACGTACGATTTTCATGGTACTATTCATAAGACCATTTTTCTCGGTCCAAGCTTCAGGTAGAACTGCAAGTGCTGCAGGTAGCCATCTGTCAGGGAACATTCCACCTTTAGCACCACCAGTCTTGTATGCATTGACCTCATCCTGAATCTTCTGAAGCATCATGCGGCGAGCCTCCTCTGAAGTCACATCTATAGATGGATTGACACTCAGTACATACTCTTTAAGTGCCTCTTTATTAGGGACAATCAAAGCAATAGTGTAAGGGTCCTGATTGTTGTGGATAATATCCTGGTCAATATATTTTGATCCGTCAGTGAGTGAGTCCTCGAATCCCTCAGGACTGTACTTCTCACCATCGTGCGAAATCAGAAGAGATTTGAAGCGGCCGGTTACCCAGAGGTACTCCTTGTCTTTCTTCATCCAGCCCATATCCCCTGTATGTAGCCAGCCATCCACAATGGTCTTCGCTGTCGATTCAGGGTTTTTCCAGTAGCCTGCCATCACATTTTCACCACGTATCACGATCTCACCGCGAACTTCTGGTGCCACCTCTTTACCCTCATCGTCACAAATCTTGATATCGAGTGGTTTCACCACGCGGCCTGATGAACCGAAGATGGCATGACCTACCGCATTGGCACATATGATAGGGGTTGCTTCAGAGAGACCGTAACCCTGGAACATAGGGATACCTATTGCGCAGAAATATTTCTGAAGCTCGATGTCAAGTAGTGCTCCGCCACCTACAAAGAATTGCATTCTGCCACCGAAATTTTGACGTACCTGGCTGAAAATCAATTTGTCGAAAAGTGCCACTAGTGGTTTTCTCCACCACTGGAGGATACCGCCACGATTGTGGTATTCTTTATTGTATGCTATCGCATTCTTCAGAGCAAAATTATAGAGTTTCTGCACCTTAGGTCCCTTGGCTGCGATGCCGCTCTCGATATTTTTCTTGAAGTTACGAGCCAAAGCGGGGACAGAGAGCATCACGTGAGGACGCACCTCTTTGATGGCTGTGGGGACATTTTTAAGGGTAGCGAGCGGGTTTTTACCCACTGGTACTGTAGCAATGCTGCCGCCATACATCATCATAGTATAGAAGCCTGCTACATGGGCAAAACAGTGGTCAAGTGGAAGGAGGATAAGCATAACAGCCCCTCTATGTACAGAAATGACAGATGAGCCTTGCTCTACGTTTGCAGTGTAGTTCCTATGTGTAAGGATAACACCTTTAGGATCAGAAGTGGTACCTGATGTGTAGCTGATATTTGCGTAGTCATCTGGACCTACTGATGCTGCACGTTCGTCCACTTTCGCTTCATTCTCAGCAATATAAGCCTCACCCATCTTGGTGAACTCGGTAATACCTATCTCTTTTTCGCCATATTCGGCCAAGTCATCAAGGACAATGATTTTCTCCACCAAAGGGAGCTGGCCGATAATCTTGCGTATCTTGGGAAGCTGTTGTTGCGATGCAATTACAAATCTTGAGTCAGAGTGGTTGATCCTGAAAAGTAGGTCGTTGGACTCTTCCAGTTTGGCCGAAAGGGGAACATCTGTACCACCTGCATAGAGGATACCAAGCTCTGCAATAATCCAAAGTTTTCGCCCTTCTGAGATAAGTGCAACCCTCTCCCCTTTCTGGAGACCAAGGCTCATGAATGCTGCTGCAAGCACGCGACCCTCCTTGCGTGTATCCTCAAAAGAGGTCTCTTGCCATACCCCATTTATCTTCTCGCGAAGGAATGTGTCCTTGGCATATTTGGATGTGTATTTGTCTACAAAATCTATAATTGTTAATCTTTCTGACATATATATCTGTGTTTTATTACTTTTCAACCCTCAAAAATACAATAAATGGATGAAAATACAATACTTAGGTGAGATTTTGACTACAAACTACTCCCTCCGATGAAACTCCTTATCAGTGAGGTTGCCGGCACATCCTTGTCTGATACGGGGGTGAAATAGCTCAGGAACTTGAGAAGTCTGTGCACTTCGCTGTATTCAGGGCAATTTTTGGGAACGGTCATCAGTACCCTCTCTGCGTATGCTCTGATTACAGGGAATTCAACTATATAGGATGAATTGAAGAGTGCATCTGCATTCTCCTGATAAGGGTATATCCATTGCACCTCAGAGCGGCGAACATTTGGCCAGTTGGAGATGGTCTCCTTAGCGCTGAAGGCACCTTTTGAGTAGTCGCGGACAATGCGGCGCAGGAGTCTGTTGTCGCTTGTGGGGATGCAGTTGTGGTCATCCAGCGAGATACTGGTGATGGTGTTGATGAAGATACGGTATTTCATCTCCTCAGGCACCTGATCGGTCAGGCGCGGATTCAGAGCGTGTATTCCCTCCACCAGGAGCAATGTCCCAGGCTCAATTTTCAGCCTCTTGCCATTGAACTCCCTGAGTCCTGTAACGAAATTGTACTCAGGAACTTCCACCTCCTCTCCATTGAGAAGCTTTATCAGGTCGCTCTGCAGATATTTGTGGTCAACAGTATCAAAATTGTCAAAATCGTATGAGCCGTCGGGCAATAGAGGTGTTTCTACCCTATTCACAAAATAGTCGTCAGTAGAAAAAGAGATGGGGCGGATTCCGCAGGCTTTGAGCTGGATGCTGAGCCTTTTGCAGAATGTCGATTTGCCGCTGCTGCTTGGCCCTGTGATGAGAACCAGACGGACCGGCTTTTCGGAGTGCATCCTCTCCTCTATCTCCTCTGCAATCTGCACAATTTTCTTCTCCTGCAGTGCCTCTGCCACTTTGATGAGGTCGGGAGCCTGCCCACTCTGGCAAGCAAGATTCACATCTCCTGCATTGTCCAGACCCATAATTTTATTCCAACGTAGATTCTCCGAGAATACTTCAAATGTTTTTGGCTGCTCAGTAAATGGTGCCAACTCCTCAGGATGGTGCCTGTTGGGAACCCTCAAGAGCATCCCGTTTTTATAGAGGCTCAATTCCCATACTTTAAGATATCCTGTGCTGGGGAGCAATGCATCATAGTAGTAATCGACACTGTCCTCAAGGGTGTAGTAGTTCACATAGACCTCGCTGGTGCTCTGCAGGAGCTTTACCTTGTCCTCATAACCAGCTTGGCGGAATGTCTCGATAGCCTCATCTGCCTGCACTTCCCATCTGCGGAACTGAATATCCTTCTCCACCATTTCAGCCATATGCTCCTTGATTCTGGCCACATCTTCCTTATTGACAGGTATACCATCCCCTTTGGTCAACTGGCAGAAATACCCTTTGGAAATGGGTCTGCGCACCACCACCTTGCTCCCAGGAAAAATATCCTTGGTAGCCTTGCAGAGGAGGAAGCACAGTGAACGGCAATATACCCCCCTTCCTACATATGTCGTGTAGTCCAGAAACTCCACCTGTCTGCTGTTGAATGCACGGTATTTGAGCCCTTGGCATACATTGTTCACTTTAGCGGCAATAATGGGATATGGTTTTGGAAAATCAAATTCTGGAAGAATCTCCTGAAGGGTCACCCCTTCATTGAAGCTTTTGGTGGTCTGTGTATTGACACAAAATATCTTAATCATCTTTCTATGTGGATTAATTTATCCAAAGATAGCACTAATTTGCAATATTGACTACATTTGTCCCTCCAAAGGTGTGAAATAATGAAAAAAGAGAGAACTGTTTTGGGCCATCTGTCTGCGTTTGTGGCCTACCTCATATTCGGCATCAACATTATAGTCAACAGGGACCTGTCGGGTTGCGGCATATCCCCTTTGGCACTGTTCACATTCAGATCCCTTGGGGCAGGTGCACTTTTCTGGATATTGTCAGCATTCTATCCATCTGAGCGTGTAGAGAAAAAGGACTATCCGAAGATATTCCTGGCAGCCATCCTCGGCTTTTTCATTTGCCAATTGACATTCCTCTACGGTATCTCACATATTACACCGATGGACTGCTCTATAGTCACATCCCTCTCCCCCATCTACACCATGTTCATCGCAGCTGTGGCCATAAAAGAACCCATTACCTGGAAGAAGGGGCTTGGTGTAGTGATAAGTCTGGCCGGATTCATATTTCTGATCCTCAATAGTGTCAGCAGTGCATCAGGAGCTGCATCTACACAGCCTGTCGGTATCGTACTGATGATTTTCAACAGCTTGAGTTTTTCGCTATATCTGGGGATATTCAAGCCATTGATCTCCAAATATTCTGTGGTGACATTTATGAAGTGGATATTCCTTTTTACTACACTTATGTCACTCCCATTTACAGCAAAAGAGATAGTCACATTTGACTACCTCTCTCTTACATCTTCTTACATATGGGAACTTGTATTCCTTATCCTCTGTGCGACATTCATAACCTACTTCCTCATCCCTGTAGCGCAGAAGAATATCCGTCCTACCCTTATAAGCATGTACTCATATGTCCAGCCTATTATGGCCATTGTGATCAGCATCTGTGTCGGTATGGATACCCTTACCTGGCAGAAGGTCATTGCTGCCGTGACAGTCTTCGGCGGAGTAATCATAGTCAATTACAGCCGCTCAAGAAGCCGATAAAATTACCTGCAAGTCTAACCGTGTGCAGCGTCATCTCTCCATCCATGAGAGCTTCTTGATCGTATCCCGGCACCGATACAACTATTTAAGTATCTGCGCTGTGTGGGCTTTTGTATCCACCTTGGTGATGATATCGGTAATGATACCGTTTTCATCGATTACATAGGTCTTGCGGAGAGTTCCGATTGTCTCCTTGCCCATAAATTTCTTCGGTCCCCAAGCCTCGTAGGCCTGGAGAATTACAGTCTCTTTATCTGAGATAAGGGGAAATGGGAGAAAATATTTCTCGATGAACTTTCTGTGCGAAGCCTCAGAATCTTTGCTTACACCAAGCACGGCATACCCTGCTGCCAGGAATCTTTCGTAATTGTCCCTCAGGTCGCAAGCCTCTGCTGTACAGCCGGGTGTACTGTCCTTCGGATAGAAATACAATACCAGCTTCTTCCCTGCAAAATCACTTAGACTTACCAGTTTTCCATCCTGGTCTTTACCCTCAAAATGGGGCGCTTTATCTCCTATTTTTAACATATCTTTCTTTATTAAAATGTTTCATTTTCCACTCTCAAATATTTTGCCAGAATTACCTTTCTTTTAGCCGCTGGCCCCACTCAGATCTCCCTATGGCATCGAGGAAGGCTTTGTCGTAGCCTGGGAACATAGGTTTGGCCGGGACGAAGTCGTTGTGTCCATTGGTCTTGAAGGTGCCGTCTTCGTTCTGCTGTTTGGTATTGCCGTCGATATATTTTACCAGAAGGTACTCATCGAGCGCTTTCCATTTGGCAAACAGGGCATCTGCAGCATCCACAGAGAATCCGGTGAGATATTTCGCAGCCTTGCGGGGCGACATTGCTGTAGCCATTGCATCAGCAGAAGCGACACGTTCCATCATCTGCTCCTCGTGGGCATCCACCACTGAGCGGACCTCTGCCCCCACCTGATTGTAACGGAGATAGCAAAATTGGGCCACCCTGTTCACAAGCCAGAACATCGATAGCGGAGAGTATTTCACCATATTCCCTTTGCCGAAGGCGTAGTGATCAGAAACCTCTGTTGCACAGCAATATACCGGAGTCAATGGTGATGTGGCAGCATCATCCACACCAAACCATATTATCCCACCCACTGCATCTGGAAGCCATCCGCGGGCCTGTGCCACAAACCAGAAACCGGTCTGCTGTGTTGCGATAGCCCTCTCCTGCGAATATGTAACTCCGTCCACCTCAAACCCCATCGGTCTCCAGCGATATGGGAGAGAGTGGCCACCTGCACCAGGATCCTGTGTCATATCGAACTCTGTCCCTTCGTAGTGGTCGCGCATCATATCTGCCACATCCTTCACAGAAAGCTTCTCTGCAGGTTTCACATAGAGCGGCATCCTGTTGGAAGGGTTATCCCCACGGACAAAGTCCAGATAACAACTCATATCATCAGCAGCGAACTTATTGAAAAATGCCCATACTCGCGCTTCGCAACCCCTCAGGAGTGAGAAATCCAATGGACAGAAGGTGTCTGCAAAACTGAATTGCTCTGCAGGACCATCATAGAGCCCAGCCTCACGCACATACTCAAAAAGATCCTCTGCATACATATAATTCTCACTGTCATCAGGGTCAATGGTGGTGATCCTTGCGGCATTTGCGTGTGCGGAGATATATCCGTCTGGGATCCTCGCAGCTACCCAGACAACACCTTTATTGGTATTCTCCCCCGCCTCATTGTACTCCGGACGCTTCGCAATAATCTCCAGAATCCACGCCTCTTCTTTGTCAGCAATGGAAATGGACTCCCCGCTCGAAGCGTATCCATACTCATTTGCCAGCTCCGCAATAAGGTGGATCGCCTCTCTCGCAGTGGTACAGCGCTGAAGGGCAATGTACATCAATGAACCATAGTCCAGCACCCCTTTCGGATCGAAGTGGTCCTTCAACCCACCCCAGGTGGATTCCCCGATAATAAGCTGATGTTCATTGATATTGCCCACTACATTGTAGGTAGCTGCAGCCTCCGGAATCTGCCCCAGATAACGCTCAGGACCATATTCATAGATAGCACGCATCGCCCCGGCCCTGTGTTTGGCAGCGGGAAGATGGTTCAGAAAACCATATCTGGTATGGGAATCGGCAGCATAAGTGACAATATTGGAACCATCCTTGGATGCCCCGCGAGTCACTATAAGATTTGTGCAGGCCCAGGCATTGCCCCAGGCCAATATTGCTATTGCAATGGAAATTATTGTTCTCTTCATGGTAATATCATTCAGCCCCAAGGGCGATCCTTTTAATCATTTTCACAAATATAGCCAAAAATCCCCTTCTGCCGGCCAGGTCTGCATTTTTTGCTCATACCTGGCCGGTGAGAAAATTGCAAAATATTGTTATTCACATATTTACAAATTATGCATCGGCCAGGTCGGACACATTTTTGCAGACCTGGCCGGCTAATCTATGTCCGTCGTACAAAAAAACAGCAAAATACCCGTATGTGTGTATCGGAACAGATGCCTGAATTGCCTTTTTGGGGAGACTCTTGCAAGAATTTTGCAGAAAACCTGTGTGACAGGTCAGACTTAACTGATTAAATGATTAGATTTGTAGAACAAATATCCAGAAACAATATGGCAAAAATTTCAACTATAGGTATTTTGACTTCGGGTGGCGATGCCCCCGGAATGAACGCAGCCGTCAGGGCAGTCACCCGTGCAGCCATCTACAACGGGTGGAAAGTAAAAGCAATTTTCAGAGGCTACGAGGGCCTTATCCATAACGATATTCAGGAATTTACTACTGAGAGCGTGAGCGGGACCATCCAGCGTGGCGGTACCATTCTCCGTACAGCACGCAGCAAAGACTTCCTTACACCGGAAGGGCGAGCAAAAGCATACGAAAACATTAAAGCAAACGGTATAGATGCCCTTATCGTTATCGGTGGCAACGGCTCACTTGCCGGAGCACAGGAGCTGGCCCAGGAGTACGACCTCCCCTGTATCGGTCTCCCCGGCACCATCGACAACGACCTTTACGGTACCGATACCACCATTGGCTACGATACAGCACTCAATACCATTATGGACTGCATTGACAAGATCCGTGACACAGCCAACTCACACAACCGTATTTTCTTTGTAGAAGTTATGGGGCGTGACGCCGGATTCCTGGCCCAGAACAGTGCTATTGCAGCTGGTGCAGAAGCGGCCATCATCCCTGAAGAGATTACAGACGAACAACAACTTGAGAAATTTGTAGGTCGTGGTGTGAGGAAGAGTAAAAACAGCTCCATAGTCATAGTATCTGAAAGCAAGAAAGGGAAAGGTGCACTCTATTATGCAGACAAAGTTAAAGAGGAGTATCCCGACTACGATGTTCGTGTCACCATCCTCGGACACCTCCAGAGGGGCGGTATGCCTACAGCATCTGACCGTATCCTCGCCAGCCGCCTGGGTGTGGCAGCGATAGAGGCCCTGAAAGATGGCCAGAGAAATGTGATGATAGGTGTCTCAAATGACAAGATAGTCTATGTCCCATTCAATAAGGCCATCAAACTCGACAAACCTATCGACAAAGAACTTATCAACGTCCTCAGCATCCTCTCGATATGATTACTTTTTTACTCTCTATAGCATTTTTGGTAGGTGGATATATCATCTATGGCAAATTTGTGGACCGTTTTTTCGGAGCGGACCCTTCGCGAACCACCCCGGCCATAGAGAAAGCAGACGGTGTGGACTTTAAGGTCCTCCCTACCTGGAAGATATTTGTGATACAGTTTCTCAATATCGCCGGTCTTGGTCCCATTTTCGGTGCCATTATGGGTGCCGCATATGGTCCTGTAGCCTATCTTTGGATTGCGATAGGGTGTGTATTTATGGGTGCTGTGCAGGACTATTTTTCCGGTATGCTCTCTGTGAGAAATGGGGGACTGAATATGCCTGATATCATCGGCAAATATCTCGGCAAAGGGGTCAAGTCCGTGATGAGCATCGTGGTTCCTTTCCTCCTGTTGGCAGTGGGTGTCTCTTTTGTGACCGGTCCAGCTGATCTTCTCCAGTCACTTTCAGGGATGAATAAGAATATCTGGCTCTATATAATATTTGCCTATTATATCCTGGCCACACTCCTCCCTATTGACAAGATTATTGGAAACATATACCCGATCTTCGGGGGTGCGCTCCTTTTTATGGCTGTAGGTGTAGGGGTCGCCCTTATCTACAACGGAGCGGTAGGAAATGTCACCATCCCGAATCTGACCCTCGATTCATTCCAGAACTATCATCGTGATCCGGCGAACAATATAGTCATACCGATGCTCTTTGTAGTGATATCGTGCGGAGCGATCTCCGGATTTCACTCCACCCAGTCTCCCCTTATGGCCAGATGCCTGAAGACAGAGAAACACGCACGCCCTGTTTTCTACGGTGCTATGATCGCAGAAGGTATAGTGGCAATGATATGGGCTACAGCTGCAATGGCATATTTCGGCGGTCCAGAGGGACTCAATGCAGCAGGTATCACCCCTGCAGTGGCGGTCAATGAGATTTGTAACAGCTGGCTTGGCAGGATAGGGGCAATACTCGCAGTTATTGGTGTAGTAGCTTGCCCCATCACATCTGGAGATACTGCATTCAGAAGCCTCCGCATCACATTCGCAGACCTCTTCAGGATAGACCAGAAACCTATGATCAAGAGACTGTCGATATCTCTCCCCATCTTCGTTTTGGCATACGTATGCTGCCAGGTGGATTTCTCTACCCTCTGGAAATATGTAGGGATAGGTAATCAGATTCTCGCTACCATAGTGATGTGGACAGCGACAGGATACCTCCTGAAAATGAAAAAGCCGCACTGGATGTGTTCCATCCCTGCGACTTTCCTCACATATGTATGCGTATGCTATTTTATTGTGGCCCCTGCCATCAACGGTGGTCTCCACCTCGCACCGGTCATCGGCCACATCACAGGCATCATCGCGGCATTTACCGCTTTCTTTATTGTAATAAAAAAGGTCAAGTAGAGGTCGGGCACATTGTGATTGCCTACCAGCCTATGGACCTGCTAATGTTTTTTCAATTCTTCTATAATCCAATCCCAAAGGGCATTCATCTGCTCAGGATAGGTCCAGTGACCAATGTTCTCCCCTATTATCACCTGCTTGGGTGCAGGGATTACATTGTAGGTGGCACAGGTGGTGGTAGGTGCACAGGTGATGTCATTGTAGCCGTATAGATAACATACAGGTGCTTGCAATCCTCTGGCGAAGTTTGACACATCATAATAGCGGGCTGTGCGTATATATTCCTCTGTGCGGTTGGCCTTATTCTTGAACATATGTGGCCACCCTCCGGCACGGCCATTGATATACCCTTCGTGGTCGCACATTGCCGGGAAATATGCTACTGTTGCCTTGATCCTGGAATCGAGTCGTGAAGTGACAATAGATAGTGTTCCACCCTGGCTTCCGCCAAATGTGCCAATGACACCGTTGCACTGAGGCAATGACTTAAGGAAGTCAATCCCTTGTACTGCACCCAAGAATACCCTGTGGTAATAATATTTCTCGGGATCATTCAGATTGTCCTCAGGATACCATGAGAGGATGCCGCTCCCCAAATCGTCGTAGATACTCCCTTCCATATTGACAGGGATGCCGTGTATACCCATTTCCAGGACAATGACACCTTTGCGTGCGTGTGCAATGTCTCCCCCTTTAGGTCCTACACCTGCACCGGGGAAACGCAATACTGCAGGGTATTTCCCCTCTCCCTTAGGTACGGTAAGCACTCCGTACATCCTTGACCCTTTGATATTTCCATATGAGATATGGTACACATCCACATCTTCGGTACATCTCTCTTCGAGCAATTCCATCTTAGGGTCAAGTTTCACCTTCTCCAGCTTTGACAGCGACCTCTTCCAGAAGTCGTCGAAATCTTCAGGCATCACACTGGTAGGGACCAGTTTCTCCTTGTCATATCCTACGGTGCTACGGACAACATATCTCTCCCCTTCGTGCTCCACGGTGGCCTTAACCCTGAGGAAACCGGGCTTTTTCATACTCTCTGCCTTGATTACCCCTTCATTGCCTTTAAGAGTCACCTCCCCAGTCTTATGGGGCTCCATCAGGTCCTCTGAGACCTCATATTTCACTGTTGCACCATCCAGAGGAAGGCCGCAATGGAGGGTCATAACCTTCATATTCAACTGCTCCCCTACTCTATACAGTGCATCTGCGTGGTCAGGGACCAATATTATCTGCACCTTTCCCTGACGGGGCTGCGCCCCCATCACAAGTGCCATAAAACTAAGCGCTAACGCAATGATTGTCTTTTTCATATATAATGTATTCTTACAACGATAACTGTATCCTTACAGACTCTTCGTGGATGCTCTTCATGATGGCGAGGATGAAGTCGCGGTCGAGATCGAGCTGTTCACCTTTGCGGACACGCTCCTCGAGGATCTCATGGTAGCGTCCTGTCTGGAGCACAGGCATCTGGTGTTCTTTCTTGTATAGTCCTATCTCGCGGGAAATCCTCCCCCTCTTTGCCAACAGGGCAAGCAATTGGTCATCCACCTCGTCTATCTGCTGACGAAGCACCGATATGTTTTCTGTAGTCTGGATATTGTCTCTCACAACGAGCATTTTAATGGTAAAGTCAAGTACTGAAGGGGTTATCTGCTGTGCAGCATCGCTGAGTGCCTCATCGGGGTTGCAGTGCGATTCGATCATTAGGCCGTCAAATTTGAGCTCCATTGCCTGCTGGCAGATTGGGGCCACAAGCTCCCTTTTTCCCCCGATATGGCTCGGATCGCAGAACATTGTGATATTTGGGTACCTGCGGCGCAATTCGATAGGAATATGCCAAATTGGGAGGTTTCTGTAAAGTTTCTTGTCGTATGTACTGAAACCTCTGTGGATGACACCCACATTTGTGATGCCGGCATTGACGAGCCTCTCGATGGCTCCACACCAGAGCTCAAGATCGGGATTGACAGGGTTTTTCACCAGCACCGGGATATTTGTCCCACGTAGTGAGTCTGCTATTTCCTGCATCGCAAATGGGTTTGCAGCGGTTCTGGCACCGATCCAAAGGATATCTATTCCAGCCTTCACAGCTTCGAAAACGTGGTCGCGCGTAGCCACCTCGGTGGCCACTGCCATCCCGAATTTCTCCTTCACCTCCTTAAGCCAGGGCAATGCTACACTCCCCATCCCCTCAAATCCACCAGGTTTGGTCCTTGGCTTCCAGATTCCTGCCCTGAAAATTTTCACTCCGTAGCGGTGAAGTTCTTCCGCTGTTTTCAGTACCTGCTCGCGACTCTCTGCGCTGCAAGGTCCAGCAATTACGATTGGACGATCGTTGCTGACGTTTGGAATTGCTAATTTGTCGATCTCCATATATTATTGTTTATTATATTCTTTTTCAATTCTTTGCAGGGCTCTGTCCAATGTCTCTTCATTGGCACAAAGTGATATTCTTATGTAGTTCTCTCCGTTGGAACCGAATATGAATCCTGGGGTGAGGAATACCTTGGCACCATAAAGTACCTGGTCGCAAATCTCTACGCCACGACCATCCACCTTGCCCCAAAGGAAGAGACCCACCTGCCCTGGAGCCACCTCTGCCCCCACCGCCCTCATAATGGCCTCTGCAAGGGCCCTTCTGCGGCCGTAAACACCATTCATCCCGCGGTACCACTCTTCCGGCTGCTCAAGAGCCTTTACAGCAGCGAGCTGCAATGGGCGGAACATCCCCGAATCCATATTGCTCTTCACCCTGAGAATCCACTCCCTGAAACGGGGATTTGTCGCCAGCATCCCTATTCTCCACCCCGGCATATTGTGGCTCTTGCTCATCGAATTGAGCTCAATGCAGATATCCTTTGCCCCCTCCACCATCAGGATGCTCAGCGGTTTGTCATTGAGAATGAAGCTGTATGGGTTATCGTGGCAGATGATTATATTGTACTTTCGGCCAAAGGCAACGAGCCTCTCAAAAAGTGGAATGCTCCCATTTGCACCGGTAGGCATATTGGGGTAGTTGCACCATAGGAGCTTGACGCTGTTAAGGTCAATTTCACCCGCTGCGTGTTGCGCCTCCAGAGCCTCCAGATCGGGTTCCCAATTGTTCCCGGCAGACAGGTCATAAGGGATAATTTTTGCCCCAACAAGCCTGGAAACTGAGGTGTAGGTGGGATAACCCGGGTTGGGGACCAGTACAGCATCACCCTCGTTGACAAATGCCATCGAGATGTGCATTATCCCCTCTTTGCTCCCGATAAGGGGGAGGATTTCAGATGCAGGATCGAGCTCCACACCGTACCATCTGCGGTACCAGGCGGAAAATGCGTTGCGAAGCTCCGGAATCCCTATGTAAGGCTGGTAGCCGTGCGAAGTGTCCAGGGAGGCCTCCTCACCCAAGGTGCTAACCACATCCTCAGCAGGTGGAAGATCGGGACTGCCGATGCCCAGATTGATAACGTCGGCCCCCTGGGCATTCATCTGTGCTATCTCCCTCAATTTCACCGAGAAATAGTACTCACTTACCTCGCTGATTCTCTTTGCAGGGCTAATCTCTCTCATAATTTTCATCCTCCATATACTCTCCAAGAATCTCAAAATCCTTGGTCAAAGGCAATATGGCATCTATCGCCTGTCTGTATCTTTTATAGTCGTTGAACTGCAGATTCACATAGAACTGGTACCTCCACTCCTCACCTATGATGGGCATTGACTGGATCATCGAGAGGTTCATATCGTAAAAAGAGAGGATGGTGAGGACCTTCGAAAGGCTTCCGCTGGTGTGTGGAAGGGTGAAGACGATGGAACTCTTGTTCAAATCTTCGTGCGACTCGCAAATCTCGCTCAGAACCTCTTTGGCTACGGCTTTATTGGCCAGAATGAGGAAACGGGTGAAGTTTCTTTTGTTGGTCTCGATACCGTCAGCGAGGATATTCATACCGTATAGTTCGGCTGCCCCAGCAGGGCAAATGGCTGCGTGATCCTTGAGGTTGTTCTCCTGAATCCATTTGGCACTCCCGGCTGTGTCATCCTTCTCCACGAGTTTCACATTGGGTAGTGTATCAATATATTCCTGACACTGTCTGAATGCCATAGGATGGGTATTTATCTCCCTTATATCGTGTATCTCCACACCTGGAAGTGCCACAAGTGCGTGCTTGATACGGAGTTTGTATTCCCCCACTATCACCAGACCACTCTGTCTGAGGAGATTGAAATTGTCCAGCAGACTGCCGGCAATAGTGTTCTCTATCGCCATTATCCCCAGTTTGGCCGGGTCCTTCACCACTTGATCGACAAGGTTTCTGAATGTATCGCAGTCGATAGTCTCCACCTCATCCCCTTGGAAAAAGGCTTTGGCAGCGATATAGTGGTTGCAGCCGCCAATACCTTGTATTACAACTCTCCGTTTCATATCTTTCAAAAAGAAACTCCCACCTTAACACAGGCAGGAGTTCATAAAATTTATATTGTCATCTACATACAAGCTCCCGCTTTTATCCATTAGCCGATAAAAGAAAAAAAGAAACAGTATGTAAATCGTTGTGTACCCATATTGTCGAGACAAATTTAGATATTTTGTCATTTATTTCCTAATTTTGTTTGATATAAAATGTGGTCAATATGAACAGTTTCGGCAAAAATTTCAGAATCTCGGTTTTCGGTGAGTCTCATGGTGAGATGATAGGTGTAGTCATTGATGGTGTCCCTGCCGGAATATCCATTGATATAGAGGATTTTACAGAAGATTTGCTCCGTCGCAAAGCCGGTGCCCGCGGCACTACTCCACGTATTGAGGGGGATATTCCACGTATCGTCAGTGGTGTTCAAGACTGTTTTACTACCGGTGCACCCCTGACAATAGTTTTTGCCAACGAAAACACCAGATCTGATGATTACTCCCTTTTCAGAGATATACCCCGTCCGGGACACGCTGATTTTGTCGCACAGGCGAAACACAATTTCTACAACGACATCCGTGGTGGCGGACACTTTTCCGGCCGTATGACCCTCCCACTCGTCGCTGCAGGTGTAGTGGCGAAGAAAGTACTGGAAGACAACTTCATATCAGAAGAAGAGGGTTTCTCTCTCTCTGCCAGACTTGTGGAGGTGGGCGGTTCTGCAGATTCCGAAGCCTGGCCGGCCCTGATAGAGGGTGCCATGGCAGAGGGTGACTCACTCGGAGGCATTATCGAATGTGTGTGTAAAGGTGTGGATGTAGGTTACGGAGAACCTATGTTCGACTCCATGGAGTCACAGATCTCCCATCTGGCTTTTTCTGTCCCCGGTGTACGTGGTGTCGAATTCGGAGACGGTTTCCGTGCTGCCAGGATGAAAGGGTCAGAACACAATGACTGTTACATAGATTCAGAGGGGCATACTGCGACCAATGGTGCAGGCGGCATCAATGGCGGTATCACAAACGGTAACCCTATAGTATTCAGAGTGGCGATAAAGCCCACCTCAAGCATTTCCAAGGTTCAGAGGACATTTGATTTTATTAAGGAGGAGATGGTGGACTTCTCTGTTCCCGGCAGACACGACACCTGCATAGCCCTTCGCTGCCCTGTAATAATAGAAGCCATCACCGCCATCGTTTTGGCGGATAATGTGCTGTAAGTTAAATCGTGTTAGACCTGGACGACTTAGTGGTAAAGCTCTCCGGGCCAGGTGGAATAAAAGTCCTTCTACCGGGCCCATTACAAAATAGTAATACTTTTAATATCAATTATTTAAGAAAAACAAGTGGGCCAGATGGAAGCAAATTTATTCCACCTGGCCCATTTGTATATCATCCGGCATGGTATTTATGATTAATTTTTCTTCGACAGCCACCTTCTTACCGGCTCGTCGTAGAGTTTCTGTACAGCGTATGCGAGGAGGATACAGCCGATGAAAATGGCGATTATCACTGGCCAGGTCTGGGCAAATGTCTTCCCGTCTTCCCAGCACCAGGCGTAGAACAGGTACATAATCGGATAGTGTACCATATAGAGTGGATATGATATGCCACCAAGCCATTTCCATACCTTTTCTCCCCTCTCAGATGTCCCGGAAACACTGCCGCAGGCACCAATATAAAGTATAGCAGGGAACAGGAAGAGTACGCATACCGAGTCATACAGACCATTCAGCCACATAGCCCCTGATACAGCACCAAGATGTGGCACACCAAGCAATACCATAAGAGACAGTGAGCATATCCAGAATGCCCCTTTTATTTTCATTGGTCTGAATACTCTGCAGATGAGCATACCGGCACTATATGAGAAACTCATCCTCAGGAGACCACCCCAGAGATTATTGCCTGCCATTGTCCAGCCAACACCGATATGGTTTGCACCCGACATATCGAATAGAGAGAATGCTGCCAGTCCCAATCCGAGAATCCACACCAGGATAGCCAGTTTTTTTGTTGACAATTTTCTGATACACAGTGCATATAGGATATTGCCCACATATTCGAAGAAAAGGGACCAGTAAGGTCCGTTGAGTGGGTACATCTCACCGTTGCCCCTAACTTCAGGTGCTGTTCCCGGTATTGCAGGGAGCAAAAGCATAGTGCAGACCAGGGCTATTATTACTTTCCACCCCTCTACGTGGGTACCATCCCATTGGGCTCCACCCTGAATAAGGAAGGTTATTGCCCCTATTACAGCTCCAAATACTACCATTGGGTGTAGGCGGATCAGCCTCCTCCTGAAGAATCCTCGAGTAGTCAATTCACCCTTTTTCCATCTGTCATCGTATGCATAACCGATTACAAAACCGGAGAGAATGAAGAAGAAATCGACAGCCATATATCCGTGATTGAACCTCTGGTCCAGAGGAGAAGTGGCAAATGCTTCAAAAAAATGGTACCATACTACCATCAGGGCAGCTACTCCACGCAGTGCATCGAGGAGTAAATAATGGGGTTTGGAGTCCTTGAACATGACCTATTCAAAATATAGTGTTCCAAAATAGTCTGGGGCGTGGAATGCAGGTTTTTCTGTCCCGATGGGGCTCCACGACAGGTAGTGTGGAGTCTTCTGGTCATCACCGCATTTGTAGAAGTTGGCACGGATTACAGCTCCGTCCATAGATTTGATCTCATGACGGAAATATGCCTTGAAGGGCAATATGATCGCTATCTCCCACTCTGTCTCACCGATTCTCTCTGCAAATGGTTCACGGCCAAGGGTGCTCCAGCGGAGAATCTGGTCTGTGACACTCTTGTCGCCACGGATACGCCCTTTGCGCTCAGCTCCAGAGCCTATAAGGAGTGTGCCGGCACAGTTACATTCGAAATTATAGTAGATTCCATCTTCAGGACAAGGTATGGAGAAGAACTCTACACAAGAGTCTGTCCAAACATTGCCATTGTCTGCCTCTGTCACAGCCTTTACAGACTCCTCCTTCACTTTATAATGGAGAAGGATGGCGTCGTAGGTGTATGCTATTCTGAATTTGACTTCAGGACGGTAAGTGTGGGTATCCCAGTTAATGACGTCAATATTATTGTATTCTATCCCGGCCTGGTCCATCAGAAAAGGCACCTGCTGGGGATCAGCATAGACACCTGCTATTTTCTTTACTTTGAGTTCCATAATAAAAGTCGGGGGGGGGGAAAACAAATTATACGAACAAGTTCACTACTGAATACACTACACAAGCCAGAAGTGCACTCACAGGGATGGTGAGCACCCAAGCGACGAGGAGGTCTTTGGTGACACCCCAACGTACAGCCGAAAGTCTCTTGGTCGCACCACAACCGATGATGGCACCTGTAATAGTGTGTGTGGTACTTACAGGGATATGGAGGAACTCAGTCAGGTAGAGGGTAAATGCACCGGCAGTTTCAGCTACAACACCTTCAAGAGGGGTAACTTTGGTGATTTTTGAACCCATTGTCTTGACAATTTTCCAACCTCCAGACATTGTACCTATTGAAATCGCTGTAAAGCAGGCAAATGCTACCCAGTTAGGGAGGTCATTGATGCTGTTGATACCCATTCCCAAACCATCTGAGTGTGCCGCTATGAGTGCTGCTGCTATGATACCCATAACTTTTTGTGAGTCATTCAGACCGTGGCCCACACTGAAAAGTGCAGATGACACCAGCTGAAGCCTCTTGAACCACACTTCACACTTGTGAGGGTTCTTGTTTTTACAAATGTTAAGCACCAGCAGGGTGAAGAGGAATGATATGACCATACCGATAAGTGGAGCTGCAAATATGAAAAGGGCGATCTTCAGGATTATGCTCCCCTGTACTGCACTCCAGCCTGCACCCATAATCGCAGCACCTGCGAAACCACCGATAAGTGTATGGGATGAAGACGATGGGATACCTTTCCACCAGGTAAGGAGGTTCCAAATAATGGCTGCAATTACACCTGAAAGGATAATTGGAAGTGTGATGAACTCCTCAATTACAGTTTTGGATACTGTATTTGCAATACCGAATCCTCCGATTATGTATTTGGCAATAAAAAATGCTACAAAGTTGAAGAATGCTGCCCACAATACAGCCTGGAAAGGTGTAAGGACACGAGTAGAGACGATGGTCGCAATCGAGTTGGCCGCATCGTGGAAGCCGTTGATGAAGTCAAATAAGAGTGCCAGGATAATGATGGCTACCAATAATTCCATATATACTGTTCTCTACAATATTATATATACTTAACCAAAATGCTCTTCAGACATTTGCCCACATGCTCTGCTGCATCTGTAGTCTGCTCCATTTCGTGCATAATCTCCTTCACTTTCATCAACTCGATGCCATCTTTCTCCTCTTCAAAAAGTCTGATAATGAATAGTTCATAGATATCATCACCTTTGTTCTCAAGGTCATGGAGCTCATTAGCACATTTTAGGATATCTGCACCGTTTTTGTGTACATCCACTATATCGTGCATAGCTTTGACGATATACTGTGCCTCCTGAAGGATAACCTGAGCCATCTTGGTAGCCTCTTCTGGAAGTGGTTTTGGGTTGTAGATGTTGATACGTTTGGCCACACTGTTGATACCGTCTATAGTGTCATCAATAGCTGCTGCCAGGTGGTGTATATCTTCACGGTCGAATGGGGTGATGAATGAAGAGGCAAGCTCTGTGTGGATAGTGGTGTTGATCTCGTCACCCTTGCGTTCGATGTCTTTTACAAGTTTGTAGTATTCTGCACGTTTCTCTACTGTAGGATACTCAATTCCCTCGAGAAATGTTTCTGCTGCTTTGAGAAGTGTCTCAGCCAAAGATTGGAGTAGTGGAAAAAATTTGGGTTGTTTAGGGGCAAATCTGCTAAAAAATGAATTGTTCATATATTTGTTTGATTATACTTGCTTTTTCTTTGGGGTCACAAATATACAAAAGGGGCAAAAATCTCCCAAATTTTTTGGTATGTACCCCTTCCGGAGGGGTCATGGAGTAAAAAAATAAGGTACGCAGATGCTTTTGCGTACCTTACCTCATTTATCTATCTAAATATTTTATATTTAGTAAGTTTAACAATTTAGTTAAGGTGATTAACTTTTTTGTTACAACTTGCTTCTTCGGGTTTTAAAGTCATTTTTCATCAGTGACTCTATCTTCTTGGGGATGTCTGTATTTTTCATTATCCCGGCAAAGCATTCTGCCCCGGGACCATAGGCAAATACAGGGACTACAGTACCGGTATGACCTTTTGTGCTGAAATTAAGAGAGACTTTTTCCTTCTTTCCCACTTCGTGATGCTTGTACGCTATCCCTGTTCCACCTGTTTCGTGGTCTGCAGTCACCACCAGAAGTGTATTGGGATGGTTATGTACATAATCTATCAGGAGCATAAGGGTATTGTTGAAGTCATACATCTCAAGTTTCATCCCATCGCTGTCGTTGTTATGGCCATATCCGTCGATGATGGCACTCTCGATCATCAGGAAAAATCCATTTTTCGCCCCCTTCTCAAGGGTTTCAAGTGCACTCATACTTGCCACTGAAAGGTATTCTCTGGGGTTTGATATATCTGTCTTGTCCCCGGCGTATGTAGTACCTTCACTTGCCAATCTTGATGAGTAGCCGAGAAATGCTCCGTTTTCAGCACTCCTGGCCACCTGTGGCTGATTTCTCCTGTGTACCTGGCTCATAGGGAGTATTGCTACAAATTTATCTGCACATGGATTGACTATATATTTCCAATCAAAATAGACTTCGTACTGTTTCTTTTTCAGTGCCCAGATCAGATCCACCGAATCAGGTCTGTCATTAAATACGGAGAGTCCTGAACCGATAGCTACATCCACACCACTCTCGACAAATTGTTCAGCTATCTTATACCCTTCACTGCGGCTCTTCACACCAGCATAAAAAGCTGCCGGTGTGGCTTCTGTGAGTGTTGTATTGACCACTATACCTGTCCTTTTTCCCATTGCCTGGGCCTTTTTCAAAATGCTGGTAAGCTGGTTACCGTCAGGATCGAGTCCCAGGTACCCATTGAGGGTCCTTTTCCCTGTCGCCAGCGCAGTACCACCCGCGGGTGAGTCTGTTACGTGATTGTCGGCCGAAGAGGTTTCCTGGAAGCCTACAGCGTGGGCCATTTCAAAACCGGTCACCTGATCGTGAGTCAAAAGTGCCGTTGATACTGCTCCAAAACCCATTCCATCACCGATAAGATAGATTACGTTTTTTACATCTTTAGACCTGTCATAAGTACAGGAGTTGATAACGGCTCCTAAAGCCATCACCAACAGGAGTTTGAAGTAGTTTTTCATAAAATGAAAAGTTAGAAGATGAATTAAAATCCTCTCTACAAAAAGTGTTCCTTTTTTTAGCCTATTTGAGTTTCGGCTTTAAAATATGACTTCTCCACAGTATAAAGAATTGATTTATAAGACTTTCCTTATACACAATTCTGTTTTTCCACATATTGCCTGTCCATCTGCGGAGCTTCCAGAGATATATCAGCGGGGTCCCTTTTTTAGGCATAGGCACCTGAAATGCAGGGCAAAGGATCTCCTCAAGAACCCTCTTCTCCAGCTTGGTGTCCCTTTCATATTGCGGCAGCAATGACCTGTCTACCCCCAATTGTTCTATCGCAATGGTATTGATGGCATTGAGAAATCTGTGCATATTCATTTCGCGTGCAAACGCATAAAAGCGGCCCCAATCTACCTGCTTCCCGTAATTTTGAAGGAACAAGGCCCAATCGACGAGGTGCCTCAGTCCTATCCTCTCTGCAGCAAAATGGGCAGCTGCGTGTCTCAGAAGAAAGAGTGCATTGAACTCAGGGCAAGGGATATAGAATTTCGCCCCGTTGGAGAGTTCACGTGCTTCCCCTTTATTGGCCTCCACCTCGGCTATAAGCCTCTGCTCAATGATTTTATTTGAAAGGTGCGACTCTGTATTGAGGAAATCGTAGTGGTTTTCAAGCATCACCCCACGGTAATAGTTGACAGTATGGTGGTGCTTATTGAGGTCTGTAGTGAGGTTATGGGTCTCTTCCAGCACCTTGTCCCCCTTGGCATACTCTCCATAAAGGTAGAAGTCAATGTCTCCGCAAGGACGGTGCTTTGGTTCGGGATACAGAAGGCTGAGTCCGTACCCCTTGATTACCATCATATCCATCCCATTGGCGGCAAAAAGCTCCGCAAGTTCCTCCAGGACAATGCGCTGACGCTCATATCTCTGCTCGATTTTCTCCACATTCAGTGCCCAATTCAGTCTCAGTCCCTTGTCCATCGGCAGATCCTTCACTCCATCCCATAGAACTCCCAGTACCCCCTGATACGATGCCTGACGGTATATCTCCTGCCACTGCTGCTTGTCAACCTCATGCCAACCCTCTTGACACTGGTCATGCCCGGCTTGTTCGGGGGTATGTTCACCGTTACCCTGCTTCTTGTCGCCGTCATGCCCGACTTGTTCGGGCATCTGTGCTGCTTTATTCTTTGGCAATGATTCTCCCCACAGCGCTCTGCGCAACAAAGCAAATAGTATTTCGTCAGTCCTTTTCATAGTTCAGAAGTTTATCTCTTGGGCAAATGCCGCTATTTTGTTACACACCTGCAAGTTTTTGCCGTTTTTTCTGCATGTGTGTCTCGAAAACACCCTGTTTCCGGCCTATTTTGCCACACACCTGCAAGTTTTCTCCCGATTTCCTGCATGTGTGTCGTTATCTTCCTTTATACATATCTTCGTAGTACTTCATGTAGTCGCCACTGGTGACATTGTCCATCCACTCCTGATTCTCAAGATACCAGCGGACTGTCTTCTCGATACCCTCTTCGAACTGCAGGGATGGTTCCCAGCCAAGTTCCTTCTGGAGTTTGGTCGAGTCGATAGCGTAGCGGGCATCGTGTCCCAAGCGATCGGTGACATATGTGATAAGGTCCAAGCTGTACCCCTCTGGATTACCGAGGATACGGTCTACAGTTTTTATCATCACCTTGATAAGGTCGATATTTTTCCACTCATTGAAGCCACCGATATTGTATGTCTCAGCTGTCTTGCCTTCATGGAAAATGAGATCTATCGCTCTGGCATGGTCCTCTACATATAGCCAGTCGCGTACATTCTCCCCCTTTCCGTAGACAGGGAGTGGTTTGCGGTGACGGATATTGTTTATAAACAGTGGGATAAGCTTCTCTGGGAACTGGTACGGACCGTAGTTATTTGAGCAGTTGGTAACAATTGTAGGCATGCCATATGTGTCGTGGTACGCACGTACAAAGTGGTCTGAGCTCGCCTTTGATGCACTGTATGGTGAGTGTGGATTGTACTTTGTGGTCTCATAGAAGAAGTCATCACCATAGGCCTTATGT
Organism: Candidatus Coprenecus sp.; assembly: GCA_045603545.1. Classification (GTDB taxonomy): domain Bacteria; phylum Bacteroidota; class Bacteroidia; order Bacteroidales; family UBA932; genus CAAGNP01. The sequence continues at coordinate 28,888 of JAZUMG010000023.1, forward strand.
CCTTCTGAGGATGCCACAGTCTTGAATGGTGGCTCGATCCCCTCCGGATGATTCATCTTAAGGGCGCCGTATACTTCGTCTGTGGATATGTGGTAGAATCTACATTGAACACTTTGAGTCTGTGTCATGTTATCCTGCTTCTCAGCGGTGTCATGCCCGACTTGTTCGGGCATCTGATATTCCATTGACTCCCAATAGAGTTTGGCAGCCTGAAGGAGCGACAGGGTGCCCATTACATTGGTCTGGGCAAATGTGAAAGGGTCTTTTATGCTGCGGTCCACGTGTGATTCTGCTGCCAGATGGATAATTCCATCTATCCTCTCATCCTGCATCAGCTGATATACCCCCTCGAAATCACAAATATCCATCCTTACAAATTTGTAGTTCTCCCTACCCTCCAGATCCTTAAGATTCGCCAGATTGCCGGCATAGGTAAGCTTATCCAGACAAACGATCTTATAATCAGGATATTTGTTTACAAACAAACGCACCACATGGGACCCGATAAATCCGGCCCCTCCGGTGATCAATATTCTCCTTTTCATATATACTGTTATTGAATATTCTGAAGGTTAGTTATACATTTCCTTAGAGAGTCGGTCCAATATGGAATCTTCAGGCCGAATGTCTCTTTGATTTTGGTTTTATCGAGGACTGAGTAGGCAGGACGGTTCACTTTTGATGGGAATTCGTCGCTGTGGCAAGGCTGGATGTCGCACTCGGTATGCCCGGCGTATTCCGCTATAGTCCTTGCGAAGTCGTACCAGCTGCACACCCCCTCATTTGAAAAATGATAGATGCCAGCCGAGGGCGGCAAATCATTTTGAATGCAAAAGTCTGCAGCAGCATTAATTATAGTGATTATCGCCTCCGCCAAATCCCTCGCATAGGTCGGGGTGCCGACCTGATCGAAAACCACCTTGAGCTGAGACTTGGTAGCAGTAAGCTGAAGCATTGTCTTGCAGAAATTCTTCCCGTATTCTGAATAGAGCCAGGCGGTGCGGATTATTATATGGCGACATCCCACTGCTGCAATTGCCTCTTCTCCACGCAGTTTGGTCAGACCGTAAACACCTGTTGGGGTGCCGCATTGCTCTTCACGGCAAGGGGTATTGTAGGGATCTCCTCCGAACACATAGTCGGTAGAAATATGGACTAGAAGGCCATCCACCTCCCTCATTGCGATAGCGAGATTCTCAGGAGCCTTGGCATTCAGAAGATCTGCAAGTTCAAAATTATCCTCGGCGGCATCAACATTGGTATAGGCTGCGCAATTGACCACTGCCTCTATCCCCTCAGCAGTCACCATAGCCCGTACAGCCTCCCCATCGGTGATATCAAGCATCTGAGTCTGAAGCCCTTCAGCCTCCACTACATCGGTAAAGACGAAGTTGTGCCCACTATCTGGGGCGAGGAGCCTGATGCAGCGGCCGAGCTGCCCGTTTGCACCTGTTACCAGTATTTTCATAGCTCTGCCTCTTTTAATCGTGGATGCTTGCGGTCCTTGTCGCTGAGAATAACATCTGATGCCGGAATTTGCCAGTCAATAGCAACATCCGGGTCATCCCATGCGATAGCCCCCTCTGCCTCAGGACAATAGAACTCGTCGCACTTGTATTGGAATACTGCTTCCTGGCTAAGAACCACAAAACCGTGTGCAAACCCTTTAGGGATGAAAAACTGTCGGTGATTCTCGGCTGTGAGCTCTGCTGCAACGTGTTTGCCGAATGTTGGGGAGCCCGGACGGATATCCACTGCCACATCCAGCACCTTGCCGCTAATCACGCGAACCAGTTTGGCTTGCGCATGCTCACCCTTCTGGAAATGGAGCCCGCGGACCACTCCGTAGCACGATTTTGACTCATTGTCCTGCACAAAATGTACGTCCACGCCACTTTTTGCAGCGAACTCCCTCTCATTGAAACTCTCGAAAAAGTAGCCCCTGTGGTCCCCAAACACCTTCGGTTCGATAATCAGAACCCCATCTATCGCTGTCTTAATTACTTCCATTTTTCACGTCCTCTATTACCTTTAGCAGGTATTGTCCATATTGGTTTTTAAGCATTGGCTGCGCAATCTCCCTCAGTTTCTCCTCAGTGATCCACCCGTTACGATAGGCAATGCCCTCCAGGCAGGCAATTTTCAGCCCTTGGCGCTTCTCTATCACCTCAACGAAGGTCGAAGCCTCGCTGAGGGAGTCATGGGTGCCGGTATCGAGCCATGCAAATCCCCTTCCAAGGGGTTGAACCCTGAGTTCGCCATCCTCCAAAAAGCGTTGGTTTACAGAGGTTATCTCCAGTTCTCCGCGGGCAGAAGGTTTGATGGTCTTGGCCACATCCACTACCTTATTTGGGTAGAAATAGAGCCCTACCACCGCATAATTTGATTTGGGATGTGCAGGCTTCTCCTCGATAGAGATACAATTACCCTGCGGATCAAACTCCGCCACTCCGTAGCGCTCGGGATCGCTCACCCAATAGCCGAAAACTGTCGCTTTCGAATCCTCCTCTGCCGCCCGGACCGCTTCGCGCAATTTCCCTGTGAAATGGGCTCCGTAGAATATATTGTCCCCCAGTACCAGACAGGCAGTGTCTTCACCGATGAACTTCTCCCCTATTATAAACGCCTGTGCCAATCCGTCAGGGCTTGGCTGCTCAGCATATTCGAAGCGGACTCCATAATCGGAGCCGTCCCCGAGAAGCCTTTTGAATCCTGGTAGGTCATCAGGGGTGGAGATAATCAGTATATCCCTGATTCCGGCCAACATAAGGACCGAAATAGGGTAATAAACCATCGGCTTGTCATATATTGGAAGGAGCTGTTTGCTCACCCCTTTGGTCACCGGATAAAGCCTTGTCCCGCTCCCACCTGCCAAAACAATACCTTTCATATTTTCAATTTATATATGTCTTTCAAAGTCCATTTTCTCATGGAGAATACGACTAATCAAAACAATGTTAGTATTTGATATCTTATAAAAAATAATATGTTTGCCTACCTTTTGCTTTCTATATCCAATCCTGATATAATCACAGGACCTACCTATCTCAAAAGGGGTCTTCCCTATTTGCTCAAATGTTTCTAAAATTGCTTTGAGATATTTATTTGCTTGCTCTTTAGACCAATTGTCCAAAGTGTATTGCCAAATATCCAACAAATCTCTTTCTGCCTTCTTAGATATTCTGTACATCTGCTTCCTCCCCCTCGTTCAATTTTTTCAGGAATTCGTCAGGATTAAATCCATTGACTATTCCACTCTCTTCCCCCTCAATTAAAGCAGCACGTATAGCAGCAAGTTTCATCTCATCCTCTTCCAACCTGCGTAGTCCGGCACGCACCACCTCACTTACATTATTGTATCGACCATTGGCAATGCTGGCCTGTATAAAACCCTCATAGTGAGGTCCTAATGTAACAGTAACTGTTCTTGCCATATTCTAATATTTTAGTTCATACAAATGTAAGAACAAATCTTACTTATTCAAAATAAAAAAAGCCCGAAGGGCAGTATGATTTGCACCTTCGGGCTGGGATTGTATATTGTGAGGGATTATTTGTTTCTCGATTGGTCTACCCAGATGAGCTGGTCTATGTCGTAACCTCTATCCGCTGCCTCCTCAAGCATCATACCCAGAAGGACTGGATCTGGTTCCGGAGTGCGTGAGAGTATCCACAGGTAGTTTTCATTCTTGCTCCCCACGAGCGACATCTGATAATTCTCATCTACCATCATAATATTGTATTCCGAATAGAAGAAGAGGAAGAAAGAGACCTTCAGCCCACCGGGCTTGCCGTCAGGATCGGGATATTTTGCCTTCCCTTCGGCAATCTGATATTTGCCGTTTTTCCATCCCGAATTGATGACAGCTACTGTGCCGTCATCCTGGAGGATATACTGTGCGATGGTATTGTCCATCCCCCTCTCGAAAGAGTGGTCATATCTGGCCACTTCGTACCATATTCCCAAATATTTGTTCAGATCGAAACGATCCACTGTGCTTGTATCCAAGCTTGATGCACACGACATCAGAGGCAAAGCACATAAAGCCATAATTCCTATTATATGAGTTTTCATTTTATCTATGTTTTAAATTGTTTACACACTGACTATGTCAATAACTGTGCCACTCTTTGGCGTGGATTTTGTCAATACAAATCGTGTATTAACAACTAAAAAGAAAAGAAATGATACCAACAGTAAGAAACAACCAGAACAGACTACCCGGTATCTTCGGCGATTTGTTTGACAATGACGGATTCAATATATACAAGTTATTTCACAGCCACACCCCAGCCATAAATGTAATTGAGAGCGATAAGGGGTACAAAGTGGAACTCGCCGCCCCGGGGATGTCAAAAGATGACTTTAAAATAACCATCAACGACAATTATCTCATCGTAGCGATGGAGAAAAAAGAGGAGAAGAAGGATGGGAATAAAGAAGACAAATATATCCGCAGAGAATTCTCCTACTCAAAATATGAGCAGAAACTCCTCCTTCCGGACAATATAAAGGAAGAAGAAATCGAAGCCAAGATGAAGCACGGAGTACTCCATATCACGATTCCGAAAGACCATAAAGATCCGGAACCGTCCAAACAGCGGTTGATCGAGATCAAATAAACCAAGAGCCGACTCGAAAGGTCGGCTCATTTGTTATTCTTCTATTGCTGCCACCACCCGTCACACGAGAAATCGGGCGAAAACATGCAGGTGTGTGGTCAAATATGCTGAAAACGGGTGTATTTGGCGACACACATACAGAAAATCGGGCGAAAACTTGCATGTCGGTCTGGAAGATGGTCAATCTCTTCTGAAAACGTCCCGGGTGTAAACCCTCTCAGCCACATCATCCAGGCAGGAGTCGTATCGGTTCGCGATGATGGCGTGACACTGAGCCTTGAACGAAGCCAGGTCATTCACCACCCTGCTGCCGAAGAATGTACTTCCGTCCTCCAGTGTGGGTTCATAAATCACCAC
>JAZUMG010000024.1:0-28431 GCA_045603545.1 Candidatus Coprenecus sp.
CCGCGGTTGGGTCAGCTACTTCAAATATGCACACGCCAAGACACACTTGCAAGCTATGGATGAATGGCTCCGCAAGCGCATCCGTATGTGTATATGGAAAAGCTGGAAACTTCCGAGAACGCGCGTGCGCAATCTTATAAAGTGTGGAATACCACAATGGCGTGCACATCAGTGGGGGAATGCAAGTAAGGGATACTGGGCAGTGGCAGGTAGCTTCATGCAAGTCGCAACGAGCAATAGAAACCTCGCGCGAGCAGGCTATCCGTCATTGTTGGGATACTACGAAAAGTATCATCGGATGTAAGGAACCGCCGTATGCGGACCCGCATGTACGGTGGTGTGGGAGGTCGATAAACGAAAAGTAGGAGATAAACTCCATTACTTTCGTTTATCTCCTACCCGATTTGGAATAACTGAATAGCACGCACAATACTTTTTATATTGGTAACACTTTAAATATCTTCATTGCTATATACCGGCTGCAGAGATCAGGTTCTTCAGGCGTTCGCTGCGCTCACTCCCACCACGCCTACGGCGCGGTCCCCCCGCTATCAAGCGCGGGTGCTTAGGCCTTCAGAACCTGACTCTCTGCGGCCGTATCACCTTCGTTCTATGGGTAAAATGGGCAGTTTCACCCCAAAATGCTGCAAAAAGTAGTGTCATCTCTTTTATCTTCATCAGAGATAGATATAAGCAGTTTATACTGAGACCAATTCAATTGCGAATACAGTGTGTTCGCAATTGGATAAATACGATAGAATTGTCTACATAGTTCTAATTGTCTCACAGAAAATCCACTTCCATATTCAGGTTCCAATCTCTTCGTCAAATTCTTCAGAAGGTAAGATCCATATTCCGCTCTATCCTTACCTATAGATGTTAAATTGTACTTCAAAAAGAAGAAGACAATGTACTTGTCATCAGTAACTTTATTCTCCCGAATTTTGCAATATTAATTCCTAACACTCATGATTCCAGCGTCCATTTTACCCCACTTTTCAGACGTGGCGAAGGGACTAAGCACTTGTATCCCCTCTAGAGAGGCTTCTGAGCAGGGGTAGCACGTCCAGTCCCGACTTTTAAGGTGGGACTAAGCACATTTTATGCTCTCCACAGCCGATTTCGCGTCCAGTCCCTTCGCTATTCACGGCTCACCCTTCGCCACACTTATGTCTCATTGCATCGATGCATTAATTTTGGTATATTTCACTGGCGTCGTTGCACTCAATTGACAATTTTGCACTCATATGTCACCATGAAGCCACCATTCTGCACGATTTCAACTGCGTCGCTCAATTATCTGCCGTGATACCCAATAACCACGATGCATACTGCTCATTAAAGATCTCTACCCAGCCCCACCACCCTTTCATTTGCTTTTCCACCCCTTAATCACTACCTTAGCACTTGATGGGGAGAGTGAAGCCCTAACAGGCTGTCCAATCATACATATAATAATACAAAAATGACAGAAAAGGAAAAGATGCTTGCCGGAATGGTCTATTCGGCGACAGATAGAGAGCTTCTCGAAGAGTTGAATGGTGTCAAGGAGGTGATACACCGATATAATGCTCTATCCCCTGCAGATAATTCAGGGAGACTCGGTATTCTTAAAGATTTGCTTGGCAATATTGGGGACGATAATATCATAATCAACCAGCCATTCTACTGCGATTATGGAAAACAGATAAGTGTTGGGAAACGCTTTTTTGCCAATTTCCATTTCACTGTGCTGGACGAGGCCAGAGTGACCATTGGAGACGACTGTTTCATAGGACCCAATGTCAGCATCTACACAGCATGTCATAGTACCGACCCTGTCAAAAGGAACACCCGACAGGAGTGGGCTGAGCCTGTCACCATCGGAGATAATGTATGGATAGGTGGTAGCACTACTATATTGCCAGGTGTCACTATTGGAGACAATGTGACTATCGGAGCCGGCTCAGTGGTGAATAAAGACATCCCATCTGATGTCATAGCGGTCGGAAATCCATGCAAAGTGATCAAAAAGCTATAAAATCCCCCAAATTCCCACACATAGCTTTCTTCATTTGATATAAAACTGATATTCCGCAATTAAAACATTTTAGTTACACGCGATAACAAAAATGTTAACCACTATTTTAAAGGGAAAAACAGCTCAGGTTCGCGTCTTGGAGAGGTAAATTTCTCCTCAAGGAGTGCCAGATGGCTGAGGTACTGTGGATCGTCAAAATACTTGGCCCCACGGGGACATCTTTTGATGCAGGCACCGCATTTGATACACTTCCCTACCACCTGCGTACAGTCCGAAAAGTCGATAGCACCCATGGCACACATCCGGGCACATGCCCCACATCCATCACATTTGGTAAGGTCAGTTTGGGGCACCACCTTGCGGATATCAACACTCTTTTTGGCAGTATCTGTAGCTTTATAGAATCCGGAATAAGGATATGGCGTACCGGGTAACTCTACCCTTCCGACTGCTCCAGCCCCAGATAACAATAGATTTTGGGCGATTTCCGAAGCGAACTTCTCAGCAATAGCCAAGTCCTTACCATCGGGGCGGCCACCCCCTAAAATGCGGGAAAAAGTATGTTCTCCGACAAATGCAGCAGCACCCGCCAGACGGAAACCGTCCCCCTCCATAATATCACGCAGCTCGATCAGCCCATCATCGTATGCCCTATTGCCATAAACAGCCACAGGAACGCCCAAAGCACCACCTCCTACAATGGTTTTGAAGTAAGGTGAGATAAGATTGGGCATCCTCCCGATATACACCGGTGCCCCGAACACCACGAGATCACCCTCGGCAAATGCTAATTGCACCTCCCTCTGGGCAGGGGTGGTAATATCCACCTCAGAATAAGAAACGTGCAGCCTCTCGGCAATACCTTTGGCAATAGTCGTCACCACCCTCTTAGTAGTAAGAGTCGGACTGAAATACAATGCAAAAACGTGATTTATCATATATTTTTAAAACAAGGGGTGACCCGAAAAGCCACCCCTATTTTATAAATAAATTATTCTCTATAATCTATTTCTTAAGCTCTTGTGCAAGACGCTCGGTAAGCATAGGAACGATCTTATTTACATCACCTACGATACCCATATCTGCTACATTGAAGATAGGAGCAAATTTGTCTTTGTTAACGGCGATGATAAGATCAGACTCTTCCATACCTGCCAAGTGCTGGATAGCACCAGAGATACCCATAGCGAAGTATAGGTTAGGACGAACAGTCTTACCAGTCTGACCTACCTGACGGTCGTGAGGCATGATACCTGCATCAACCATTGCTCTTGAAGATGATACTTCAGCGTCAAGAACTTTAGCAAGAGCGCCAAGTTTGTCGAAACCTTCTTTGCAGCCAACACCTCTACCGCCAGATACAAGGATCTTAGCCTCAGTGATGTCAATAAGACCTTTGTTAGCTTTAACAGTCTCAAGAAGTTTTACAGCGAATTTAGAAGAATCGAAGTTAACGGTAAAGTTGATAACAGTACCTTTTCTTGACTCATCTTTAGCTTTCTTCTGCATAACACCTGGACGAACTGTAGCCATCTGAACACCCTCTTTAGCAGCCACGATAGTAGCCATAAGGTTACCACCGAAAGCAGGACGGGTCATCATAAGCTTGTTTGCAGGAAGCTTAGGATCTGAACCATCAGAGATCTCAAGTTTAGTACAGTCAGCTGTAAGACCTTTCTCCAATCTTGCTGAAAGTCTTGGAGCCAAGTCTCTACCGATAGTAGAAGCACCGAACAATACGATGTTAGGAAGCATCTCGCTGATCACTTTGTAAACAGCTTGAGTATACTGCTCAGTTACATAATCTTTAAGTTCTGGAGCATCAACAACTACTACGTCGTCAGCACCATAGGCGATAAGCTCATTGGCTTTATCTGCGATCTGATAACCAGCTAGAATAGCTACTACTTTCTCGCCAAGAACATCAGCCAAATCTCTTGCTTTGCCCAAAAGCTCTAGAGCAACAGGCTGGATTACGCCCTCTCTTTGCTCTGCAAAAACATATACATTTTTATTCATTTCTTTCTCAGTTTTGGCGATTAGATAATAAATTTCTCTTTAAGTTTGCTTACGATCAAGTCAACTGCTTGCTCTGGATCCACTTCGTATACTTCACCGGCAGCTTTAACACCTTTAGTGAATGATTTGTATACTTTTGTACCTGAACCTTTAAGACCAAGCATCTCTACAGGGAGGTCAACTTTCTCAACACCCCATACTTCTACGTCTTTCTTGTAAGCCTCTACGATACCGCCTACTGACATATATCTTGCTTTGAAGCCGCTTGCCAAAACAGTCAAAAGAGCTGGACCAGCTACTTCCAACATCTGGTAACCCTCTTCAGTCTCTTTCTTAACGATGTATTTGCCATCTTTCATCTCAAGACCGGCAACATAAGAGATCTGAGGAAGACCAAGGTGCTCAGCGATCTGAGGACCTACCTGAGCAGTATCACCGTCGATAGCCTGACGGCCAGCGATGATCAAGTCATACTCAAGGTTTTTAAGAGCAGCAGCGATAGTGTGTGATGTAGCAAGTGTATCTGCACCACCAAACTCTCTACCTGTCAAAAGGATAGCTTTGTCAGCACCCATTGCATAAGCCTCTCTTAGGATAAGGTCTGCTTGAGGAGGACCCATAGTGATAACTGTGACGTGAGCACCATATTTGTCTTTTAGTTGAAGAGCTACCTCCAAACCACCTTTATCATCAGGGTTCATGATGCTAGGAACACCGTCACGGATAAGGGTACCGGTTACAGGATTGATTTTAATAACTGTAGTATCTGGTACCTGTTTAATACAAACTACGATTTTCATATATTATACCTCCTATTTATACAAGTTAGCAGAAATAACCATTCTTTGAACTTCTGAAGTACCTTCGTAGATTTCGGTGATCTTAGCGTCACGCATCATTCTCTCTACTGGATACTCACGAGTGTAACCATAACCACCGTGGAACTGAACAGCTTTAGTAGTTACTTCCATAGCAGTTTCAGCTGCGAACAATTTAGCCATAGCTGCATCAGGTGAATAAGGAACACCGCTATCTTTCTTGAATGCTGCAGAGCGAACAAGAAGACGGGCAGCTTCTACTCTAGTCTTAAGGTCTGCCATCTGGAACTGGGTATTCTGGAACTGACCGATAGCTTTACCGAACTGTTTTCTCTCTTTAGTATATTTAACTGTCTCATCCAAAGCAGCTTGAGCGATACCAAGTGCCTGAGAAGCGATACCGATACGACCACCGTCAAGAGTCTTCATAGCGATAGGGAAACCGCCACCGATTTTACCAAGAAGGTTGTCTTTAGGGATACGGCAGTTATTGAAGATAAGCTCAGCAGTAGCTGAACCACGGATACCCATCTTCAACTCTTTCTTACCAATCTCGAAACCAGGAGTACCTTTTTCTACGATGAAAGCAGAGATACCTTTGGTTTTCATAGATTTGTCAGTCATAGCGATCACGATGTAAACGTGAGCAGGACCTGCGTTGGTGATGAAAATTTTGTTACCGTTCAAAACCCACTCGTCACCGTCAAGAACAGCTGTAGTCTGCTGACCTGCAGCGTCAGTACCGGCGTTAGGCTCAGTAAGACCGAATGCACCGATCCACTCACCTGAAGCAAGTTTAGGAAGGTATTTCATTTTCTGCTCCTCAGTACCGTGCTCCATAATAGGTGCCATACATAGAGAAGTGTGGGCAGATACTACTACACCGGTAGTAGCACAAGCTCTTGAAAGCTCTTCAACAGCGATTGAGTACATAAGGTTGTCTCCACCAGCACCGCCATATTGGGTTGGTACAGGGATACCGAAAATGCCAAGTTTGGCCATTTTCTCAACTGTCTCTGCAGGGAATTTTTCTAGTTCGTCGATTTCAGCTGCAAGGGGTTTTACCTCTTTCTCAGCAAACTCACGAATCATTTGCCTGAACAGTTCTTGAGTTTTAGTAAGATTAAAATTCATGTTGTATTTGTATTATACTATTAGTATTTATAAAATCCTTCTCCGGTTTTTCTACCAAGCAGGTTAGCTCTAACCATCTTCTTGAGTAGAGGGTGAGGTCTGTATTTGTCTTCACCAAATTCAAGGTGCAATACCTCCATAATGGCAAGACATACATCCAAACCGATCAAATCGCCCAATGCCAAAGGTCCCATAGGGTGGTTTGCGCCAAGTTTCATAGCCTCGTCGATCTCATCGCGGGTAGCTACGCCGTCAGCCAGGATACCGATACCTTCGTTTACAAGTGGGATAAGAATTCTGTTTACTACAAAACCAGGGGCTTCGTTAACCATTACAGGCACTTTACCGATTGATTTTGACAAATCAGAGATCATAGTGCAAACCTCATCAGAAGTTTTCTGACCTTTGATAAGCTCTACAAGTTTCATCACTGGTGCAGGGTTGAAGAAGTGCATACCGATCACCTTGTCAGGTCTGTTGGTAGCAGCTGCGATCTCAGTGATAGAGAGTGATGAGGTGTTTGAAGCAAGAACTGCTTCAGGTTTGCAGATCTCGTCAAGCATTTTGAAAAGCTCTTTCTTGAGATCCATAGTCTCTACAGCAGCCTCGATTACAAGATCCACGTCAGCGCAGCAAGAGTAGTCAGTTGCAGGGGTGATGTTTGCAAGGGTAGCATCCATATACTCCTGAGTAACTTTACCTTTCTCTACAAGTTTGGCAAGTGATTTAGAGATTTTGGCAATAGCTTTTTGAGCACTTGCCTCACTTCTACTTTTCATCACTACCGATACACCTGCCTGAGCGAAAGCCTGAACGATTCCGGAACCCATAGTACCGGTTCCAATAACGCAAATTTTCATATTGTTAGGTATATATTAATTAGTTGTTTATTCGTTTTTAAATGTTGCTGGGCGTTTTTCAAGGAATGCAGCCATACCCTCTTTCTGGTCAGCAGTGGCAAAGCATTTTGAGAAATATTTGTTCTCAAGTTCAATTGCCTCTTCTGCATTAAGGTCATAGTTCTCGTTGATGCACTTTTTGGCCAATGCAACAGCAATAGGTGCGCTGGTAAGGATGCTTCCTGCCATTGCAAGAACTGTATCCATAAGTGCCTCAGGCTCCACTACTTTGTTTACAAGACCTATGCGGAGGGCCTCATCTGCACTGATCATACCACCAGTATAGATAAGCTCTTTGGCAATACCCTGACCCACAAGTTTAGCAAGACGGTAAGTGCCAGAGAATCCTGGGATAATACCAAGATTTACCTCAGGCTGGCCAAATTTGGCTTTTGCTGACGCAATGCGGATGTCGCAAGCCATAGCAAGCTCACAACCACCGCCAAGTGCAAAACCGTTGATAGCAGCTATTACAGGGATCTCAAGATCTTCGATCTTTTTGAATACCATTGCACCGAACTTACCGAACTTGTAACCCTCTTCAGGATAAAGTCCGCTCATCTGCGAGATATCTGCACCGGCTACAAAAGCTTTGCCCTCACCTGTGATGACAAGAACTCTGGTATTCTGAACATCAAGTTCATCCACAAAAGAGTTCAACTCATTCAGAATGGTAGAGTTAAGTGCATTGAGGGTAGCAGGAGAAGAGATGGTGAGTACACCAATCCCCTCTCTGCTGTTATCATATTTCAAAAATTGATACTCCATAGTCCCAATTATTGTTTCATTGGCTTAAGTTCAGGAGAGATGATAAGGGTTGCACCTGTAGCCTCCTGTACCTGCTCAACAGTAAACTCAGGATGGATCTCTTTAAGAACGATACCCTCTGGGGTAATATCCATAACACCCATCTCTGTGATGATCATATTAACCTGACCAGCAGCAGTTAGAGGAAGGTTACATTTCTTAAGGATTTTATGGTTGCCTTTAGCAGTGTGCTCCATAGTAAGGATAACTTTTCTTGCACCAACCAAAAGGTCCATTGCACCACCCATACCTGGGGCTTTTTTACCAGGGATAATCCAGTTTGCCAAGTCACCGTTCTCATCCACCTCAAGAGCACCAAGGAAAGTCACATCCACGTGACCACCTCTGATGAGTGCGAAAGAGTCGCATGAGCTCATAGACCATGCACCAGGGATTGCAGTGATGTATCCACCACCTGAATTTACGAAGTTCTTATCCTCTTCACCCTCTTTAGGTGTAGGACCCATACCTACAAGACCGTTTTCTGACTGAAGAATCACAGATACACCTTCAGGAAGGAAATCTGGAATCAGGGTTGGAAGGCCAATACCAAGATTCACAACATCACCATCTTTAAGTTCGAGAGCCGCTCTTCTTGCAATGACCTCTCTAATTTGATTTTTATCCATAGCGATATATTATTTATTTTGCATTTCTTTTAACATACTCCTGAGCCACGAAAGAAGCTACATCGTCAGCATAGGTGTTTGCACCGAAACCTGCATCATAACCAAGCTCTTTTGCAAGCTCGTGAGAGATACGTGGACCACCACAAACTACTATCATCTTGTCGCGAAGACCCTCAGCTTCCATAAGCTCGATAAGCTCTGTAAGGTTCTGAATGTGAACATCTTTCTGAGTTACAGTCTGAGAAACAAGGATTGCATCAGCTTTAAGTTCGATAGCTTTTGCCAAGAACTCCTCGTTTGGAACCTGGCTACCAAGGTTGTAAGCCTCTACCATGTCGTATCTCTCAAGACCATAGTGACCTGCATAACCCTTCATGTTCATGATAGCGTCGATACCTACAGTGTGTGCATCGGTACCTGTACTTGCACCTACAAGAACAAGTTTTCTACCGATATTCTCCTTGATGTAGTCATCGCACTCGTGCATATCCATAGTGTTGCTCTCCACCTTAGGCACGTAGATGTTTGAATAATCTACAGTGTGGGTAAGGTTACCATAGCAGTTGAAGAATGTGAAGCCAGGGGTAAGCTCCTGTGAAAAAGCTACAAGAGGGTTCTCAAAGCCCATTTTCTTCATAAGCAGTTTAGCTGCTTCCTCTGCCTCTGCCCCTTTTGGAACAGGTAGTGTAAAGCTCACCTGAACTTTACCGTCGTTCATTGTATCGCCGTAAGGCTTAACTTTAGTTAGATCTAGTGTCTGGTCAAAATCTTTTGCAGACATTGAATATAGTCCACCTGCCATGGTTATTTTCTCCCTTTCATTAAGTTAATAAATGGATTCATATAGTTGGCACCTTTCTCCACTACGCCGTCAAGACCTTTACCGCCAACTCTGCTTCTCTTCACATCACCGAAGATACCTTTTTCAAGAGCGTTGAAAAGACCGATTGAAGTCATCTGCTCAAGAAGTGCGATTGCATTGTCAAGAACCTCCTGGGCTCTCTTTCTGATGATACCACCCTCTTTGAACTCCATCTCATCACCGATGCTCTTCATATTGTTGAAGATATATTTTGCATTCTCGATAGACAAGAAACGGTCAGACATGAATGGAGTGTGGATAGCCTCAGTAGGCATACCAAGAAGCTGAAGACCCTGGTTGGTCCAGATACCGATCATGTTGAACAGACAGTCCTGAAGGTGACCTCTGAAGATGTTACCGGTCATGAATTTTGTAGGAGGCATGTATTTGAGAGGTGCTTTAGGGAAGATCTCACGAGCCATCTGTGCCTGTGCCAACTCATAAAGGAAACCATTCTCAAGCATAGGATCCATCTCAAATGCGTGACCAAGACCCATCTGCTCCTCTGGAAGACCTGCAAGAAGAGCAAGCTGCTCGTTGATAAGGTCTGAAGCCAATACAGTGTGGGCAGCCTCTACAGCATCAGCGGTGGTCAAGTAGTTATCCTCACCGGTGTTGATGATAACACCTGCGAAACCGTTGATGATTCTCGACATATACTGGTCGATAAGGGTTCTCTGCATATTGATATCGCGGAATAGGATACCGTAAAGGGCGTCGTTAAGCATCACGTCAAGACCCTCGAATGCACCCATGATAGCGATCTCAGGCATACATAGACCTGAGCAGTAGTTACATACTCTGATGTATCTGCCAAGCTCCTCACCCACTTTATCCATAGCCTCACGCATGATCTTGAAGTTGGCCTGGGTAGCATAAGTACCACCGAAACCTTCAGTAGTCACACCGTAAGGTACATAGTCAAGCAAGCTCTGACCGGTAGTTCTGATCACAGCGATGATATCAGCACCCTGTCTTGCAGCAGCTTCTGCCTGTACTGTATCCTCATAGATATTACCGGTAGCTACAATTACATATAGGTAAGGTTTTGGACCTTCACCGATGGTATTGAGATAATTCTCTCTTCTCTCCCTTCTGGCTCTGATTTTGGCGATGCTGCCATCTACCACAGGCTGAAGGATTTTATCGATCTCTGACTGAGGAGCCACCTCGATTTTGGTAAGATCCAAAGAGCCGGCAGCCACTTTCTCAGCAACTTCCTGAGGATTCAGCCCTGTATTCACCATAGCATTTGCTATGTAGAACAAAACACCCTCTCCAAGAACACCTTTAGATTTGAGATCATCTACGATAACGTTTGGAAGTGGCACCTGATTTTCATCTACGCCATCAATTCCCATAAGTCTACACAATGTACGCTCTACTGCGACAGTTGTTTTAGACTCAACAAAAGCCTGAACCTCATTTGCAATATCCTTTGCAAGGGACTTTGCATGCTCAACCTTTTTAAAATCTAGTCCTAATTTACTCTGCATATAATTGTTTGTTAGTTATTTATATTTCTTTTTGTGCATTCAATCCATTCTGGGTCTATCCCAAGGCTCTGGGCTATCGCAATTGCCTCCTGCGGGACATCTCCACATTGTGTCTGCTCCAAGGTATAGTCCATCACACCATCTCTCAACCCTTTCACCCTATACCTCTTCACTTTGTCATTACCTATATTATAATGTGTGGTCAACACAAAACCACCTTTTACCTTTCCAATCACCTCCAGAAGCCCCTCTACCAGCGCAGTACCCTCTACAGGGTTTGTGGTCCTCGCCGGCTCGTCTATCAACGCCAGAAGCCCCTTTCCACCCCTGATTTTCTTTATCACAGCATCGATAGCAAGTATCTCCCCTGCAAATGAGGAAACACCCCTAACAATACTCTGCTCATCCCCGATACACAGGGCCACCTCCTCTACCAAATTCACCTGACACTCACGCGCCGCAACACCAAATCCGAATTGCGCGAGCAACTGATTGAGTGCAAGCGATTTGAGCACAACACTCTTGCCACCCATATTGGCTCCGATAATGGTTACCGGCTCCCTCTCGATAGAGATATCTACCGGCATATACTCCCTTCCCTGCTTCGCAACCACCTCCTTGACAGCGGGATTGAACATACCGCAGTACGCTGTATCTCCCCCTTCATTGATTTCAGGGAAGCATAGCCCCATCTTTCTCATCTGCGCCGCTTTTGCAATCAGAATATCGAGGAATGATAGGTTGGACAAAGCCAATTTCAAATCTGCAGCCCTCCCTCTGAGTCTCTGCGACAACTCCATCCTCACCTTAAGTTCAATCTCAGCATTGCGCTGCAACAGCACTGCAAGCTCACCCCTCTGCTCATCTGTCATATCATCACCATTGCCCTGCAATGCCCTCATCTCTCTCCTTATCTCCCTGAGTTCAGGAGAATAAGAATCATAAACATAGAACGAGGGGATATTCAGTCCATCAGGGTCGAGCACCTTCACCACATCTTCCAGCACAGGAAGCTTCACCGCCTCCAACTCTATCTCCTCAAGCAATGCACGCACCTCTGTCGAGACAATCGCCAGGTATTTGACTTCAAAGAACTCTATATCATCCAGAACTGCCCCCTCATCCAATCTGCTCAGTGTAGTCTCAATATCCTTGAGACACATCAGCTTCACAGCGATTTTGGAACAATCCTTACTATATACCTCCTTAAGTCTGCCGTAATAGTCATCTGTCTCCACTTTGGCTGTCATCATAGGGGCCGATAGAAGCATCTTCCTCCCTGATGGTGACATCACCTCCAAAGTCTCATACATATACCTTAACCCACAATCTATATCCAGCGCAGACTTAAATGTCATATTTATTCTTAACTATATCATATACAGGAAGTTTCAATGCCTCCTGAAGTTTTCCACATAAAATGTCGCTATCCAGAACATATCCGTTCGGCGCGGTAGGATTCACGCAGACAGCTATAAGCTTGCTCTTCTGCAGAACCATAATCTTGCCACCTCTATTACAGAAAATCCTGTAAGCCATCTCGCTTACAAAGATCTTTGTAAAGTCCTTCACCACAAGGGTCACATTTTTGACATTCTTCGAATCTGCTATAAGATTCAAAAGCTTGTCTGTCAATGCTCCCACAGTATAGATGATCCTCATACCTTTGGTTATATCCACCTTAAGTGAATTGATGGCCAAAGCGGAGGTCAATCCGAAGTCGATAATATTATCATCACTATCGACACCCCATACGCCACTCTCAATATCGCATAAAGCATCTCTGGTGCAGTCCTCAAGTTTTGGGAGCCCTATCATCTCCACCACAAACTTTGTCTTTTGGACAAGCGTCTGGATATTTGACGAATAGGCTGCTCCTGTCGAGAGTATCATAGCCTTACTGATAGCAGGTGAAGCTGAACTGAGTCTTGATATTGCACCATCAATTATAGTAAGGTCTATACCGAATTTCTCCATTCCTGCCACCCATCTTCTCAGTGATACACCCGAAGAGGGTCCTGAGATGAGGGCTTTGCCACCCACAGATACCTTTGCTGTAACAATTCTTCCCAAAGAACTTCTTTCGTTTGTAATCTCCACCAGTTCACTCACGAGCCTGCGCTCCTTATAATGTGACTCCGCTGTGGAGAAATACATCCCTTCCCTCAAAAAGATCTCAGGTTTCTTGGTCGAAGTCACCTGGTCCTTATTCTCTCCATCTATACCTATAGAGGTTACCGCTACTCTCTTCTCCTGCAGCGGTAACCTGTACAGGATATAGTTCAAACACTCTGTCTTGCCTACATTCTTCTCCAAGCCTACGATAGACAAGCTATCATACTTGAGAATCTCATTGATGAAAGGCATAGACAGGCTGTTTTATGCTATTTCTTAGATCTCTCTTTTCTGCTAAGAACAGCTGGCTCAATTGCCATACCTCTACCTTCAAGAAGTGATGATACACCCTCGATAGATTTGGATTTAACCTCCTGGCAATATTTGCAGTTGCACTCTTTACGCTCGTAATCAGCTGGCTCGGTATAAGTGGTGATAACACCTTCGAAGTTTCTGAGAACCACTTTACCAGGAGCTTGAGAGATTACATACTGAGGCATAACAGGGGTCTTACCACCACCACCTGGAGCATCCACTACGAAAGTAGGAACTGCATAACCTGAAGTATGACCTCTTAGACCTTCGATGATCTCGATACCTTTAGATACCGGAGTTCTGAAGTGCTCGATACCCATAGACAAGTCGCACTGGTAGATGTAGTAAGGTCTTACTCTCATCTTAACCAACTCGTGAACAAGCTTCTTCATAGTGTTTACGCAGTCGTTGACACCTCTTAGAAGAACTGTCTGGTTACCTAGAGGAATACCTGCATCAGCAAGTTTGGCACAAGCAGCCATAGACTCTTTGGTTACCTCCTGAGGGTGGTTAAAGTGGGTGTTCAACCATACTGGATGGTATTTCTTAAGCATATTTACGAGGTTGTCGGTAATACGCTGAGGACATACCACTGGAGTTCTTGAACCAAGTCTGATGATCTCTACGTGAGGGATAGCTCTAACTCTTGAGATGATGTACTCAAGTCTCTCGTCGCTTACGCAAAGTGAGTCACCACCTGAAAGAAGAACGTCTCTAACCTGTGGAGTCTTAGCGATATACTCGATAGCTTTGTCGATTCTCTCGATAGCGCTTTCACCATCTTTCTGACCGGCAAAACGTCTTCTGGTACAGTGACGGCAGTACATAGAGCACATATCGGTGATAAGAAGCAATACTCTGTCTGGATATCTGTGAGTAAGACCAGGTACTGGAGAGTCCTCATCTTCGTGTAGAGGGTCCAAAAGGTCTGCAGGAGACTGATATGTCTCTTTACCTGTAGGAACAGCCTGTTTTCTTACAGGACAGTCAGGGTTATTAGGATCGATCAGGCTAATATAATAAGGTGTGATCGCCATTCTTAGGGTCTGAAGAGTCTTTTTAACGCCCTCTTCCTCCTCTGGAGTAAGAGATACATATTTCTTCAAATCCTCAAGAGTCTCAATTCTGTTTTTTACTTGCCACTCCCAGCTGTTCCATTGCTCGTCAGTCACATTTGGGAATAGTTCGTAACGTCTTGATTCAGTCATAGTCAATTATTTAATTTGTTTATACATACAGTTTTTCAAAGAGCTCCCTAATATCCTTGGATTCT
This sequence comes from Candidatus Coprenecus sp., assembly GCA_045603545.1. Taxonomy (GTDB): domain Bacteria; phylum Bacteroidota; class Bacteroidia; order Bacteroidales; family UBA932; genus CAAGNP01. The sequence goes on from JAZUMG010000024.1 coordinate 14,388, forward strand.
CTTATGATGTCAAGTGTCAGGTCAGCGTGCCCCTTGGCGAAGCCGTTACCTACGATAAGGTTTATATCCTTACCTACACCCTCTGCACCAAGTGCAGCTTTTGTGAAACTTGTAGCCATAGAGAAGAAGTATACACATCCTCTCCCTTTGGTCACAAGAATCGAGGTCATTTCTGTCGAAGGTACATTGACATTGTTGATGGTCACATCACAACCTCTGCCTCCAGTAATGGCCATTACCTTATGATATACATCCATTACGTTGGTGGCATCAGCTACTATAACATCTGTAGCAAGCCCCATATCTTTGATTCTCTGGGCATTTACAGGTGAATATTCCACCACAATCACCTTCCCGTACTGACCAACATTCTTCATGGCCTGATAGCAGCACAGGATTCCCGATTTACCGCCACCACCAATTATACACACTATCTCACCTTCGGTAACCAGACGATCCACCTGTGCAGGGGCACCGGCCACATCAAGAGCCGCCAAAGCGAGCTTCTCTGGGATGTCGTCCGGTAAAACAGCAAACAAGCCACTTTCAAACAAGATAGCTTGTGCGTCGACATCGACCTGCTCCGAGTCCGGAGATAGATTTTTAATCTCTTTTATTTTAAGAGGTGTAAGAGAGAGTGACACAAGTGTCGCCACCTTATCTCCTACCTTTATCTTATGGGTATTGGGAAATTTTGGTCCTATCTCCCTTACCGTACCGATAAGCATACCACCCGATCCTGTCACTGGATTCTGCATCTTCCCCCTCTCTTCCACGATAGAGAGAATCATCTGCTTCATCTTGTCAGGATCTGCACCGCATGCATTTTTAATCTGTGTATAGCTGGCTGAATCGATATTAAGGGTCTTGACATCGATGAGGATCTCATTGTCGTAGATCTCCATAGTATTGTCAAGCTTTAAAGCCGGCTGGGGTAAAGTCCCCGCCGGATTTAAAACTCTGTGTGTCCCGTATCTGCAACCGCCTTTCAACATAATGTATTATGCTTGATTATGCGTATAGTTCAGTAAAGATTTTTCTGAGCTCCTCACACTCTCTAAGCTCCTGAAGGGTGAATTCAGCGTGACCTTTAGTATAACCGTTACCGATGATCATGTTAACGTCTGAACCGATACCTTCAGCACCAAGAGCAGCTTTTGTAAAGCTTGTAGCCATAGAGAAGAAGTAAACTACGCCGTCATCTTTAGTACAAAGAACAGCAGTCATCTCCTGATCTGGAACGTTTACACAGTTGATGGTAACGTCAGCCATTTTGCCACCTGTAAGGTTTGAAACAAGTTCGTTAACCTGAACAGGGGTCATACCGCCGATACTTTCAACTACGTCGCAGAAACCAAGATCTTTGATACGCTGGGTACTTCTCTGAGAGTTAGTCAAACCGATAACTTTACCAGTTACACCAACACGTTTTTTAGCCTCATAGCAGCAAAGCATACCTGATTTACCACCAGCACCAAGGATAACTACATTCTGGCCATATTGGCAAAGTTTTGCAGTCTGTGCAGGAGCACCAGCTACGTCAAGAGCTGAAAGGGCAAGTTTCTCTGGAAGGTCAGCAGGAATCTTAGCATAGATACCGCTTTCGAAAAGGATAGCTTTACCTTTGATGTCTACCTGGTCAACATCTGGACGGATCTCAATGATCTCATCAATTCTAAGTGGAGTAAGTGACAAAGAAACAAGTGTAGCGATACGGTCACCTTCCTGAAGATCGATTTTGCCTTTAAGAGCGTCACCGATTTTCTCAACTTTACCAAGAAGCATACCACCTGAACCGGTACGACGGTTACGGTGTTTACCCTGCAATTCAACGTTAAGAAGCATCTCTTTCTTAACCTCTTCCATGATTTGCTCTTCAGTAGCACCCTCACCAGCCTGTTGTTTGGCGTAGTTGTGGATATCAGTGAAAGAAGCAGAGTCGATATTAAGTGTCTGAACGTCAATCAAGATCTCGTTATCGTAGATCTCGTCCATGTTGTTGTCAATTTTGTTAGCTGGCTGTGGAAGAACACCAACTGGTTCAATCACGCGGTGAACACCGTATTTGTTACCTTTTTTCATTTGGATAAATTATTAAATTTTATTGTTTATTATTTTTTTCTTGGAGGGAGGTTAAGGATTTCGCGAGCCTCAGCTGAAGTGGCGATCTCACGACCAAGCTCTTTGGCGATTCTTACCACTTTGGCTACCAATTCGCCGTTTGATTTTGCAAGAACACCTTTCTCGATGTTTAGGTTATCCTCGAAACCTACGCGAACGTTACCACCCATAGCAATAGCGTGTGCTGCAAGTGTGAAAGCGTTGCGGCCGATACCTGTTGCTGTCCAGGTAGAACCTGCAGGGATAGAGTTTACCAACCATGCAAGATTCTGAACAGTTGCTGGGGTACAACCCTGAACGCCAAGAACGAAGTTGAACTGCATAGGAGCACCTGGAACCTGACCTTTTTTAGCCATTTTGAGAACTGTGTCAAGGTGACCCATCTCAAAGCACTCATATTCTGGTTTGATATTGTTCTCGATCATTCTCTTACCGAAATCACGCATCATAGGCATTGTGTTCTCAAATACCTCATCACCGAAGTTACAAGTACCGCAGTCAAGGGTTGCCATCTCAGGGAAAAGCTCGGTAGGTTGAAGACGCTCTTCTGCGCTCATACCCACAGCACCACCTGTTGAAGGGATAATGATTACATCTGGGCAAGCCTCATAGATAGCGTCGATGCACTCTTTGAAACGTGCTTTGCTTTGGGTAGGGGTACCATCATCCTCACGAACGTGAAGGTGAACGATAGCTGCACCTGCATCAACTGCAGATTTTGCCTCTCTTACGATCTCCTCTACAGTGTAAGGAACTGCAGGGTTCTGCTCTTTGGTTACCTCTGCTCCGCAAATAGCGGCTGTAATAATAAGTTTTTCCATATAGTCGCTATTCTAAAAATTATTTTCTTTGGCAGTTTTTAGGGGTTACACAAGTACCGCTTGCTCTACAAACTACGATAGGTTCCTCAAGAACATCACAAGCAGAAGCAGAGATATCAGGACGTGGTACGATAACTTTGCGGGCTTCGAAAACCATCTTGCGTGAAGTGTTGCCCTCAGAAACGATTTCGCCTTCAGCCTCGATATAGTCACCTGCAAATACAGGAGCCATAAATTCTACATTGTCATAAGCTTTGAAAAGACCTTCATCACCATCGCGCTGGATAAGAAGTTCAGTAGCTACGTCACCGAAAAGTTGAAGCATTCTAGCGCCGTCAACAAGATTTCCGCCATAGTGAGCATCGTGGCTGCTCATGCGAAGTCTGATAATAGATTTGTTTGCCATAGTAATAATTATTGTTTTTTGTAAATATAATCAACATAAACGCCTGAAGTATGGATAGATTCAGGGCTCAATTCACCGGTTTTAACCACCTCTTCGGCCTCTACGATCACGAGGTCAGCAGCTGTAGCCATTGTAGGGTTGAAGTTTTGAGTGGTGCCTTTGTAGATAAGGTTGCCCGATTCATCCGCGATAGATGCACCAAGAAGAGCAACATCAGCACCTAGAGGTTTCTCAAGAAGATACTCCTTACCGTCAACAGTTACTTTTTCTTTGCCTTTCTCGATAATTGTACCAAGACCTGTAGCTGTAAGAACTCCACCAAGACCGGCACCTTTAGCTCTGATCCTTTCAGCCAAAGTACCTTGTGGGCAGAACTCGATTTCCAATTCGCCAGCATTCATCTGGTTTGCAGTCTCAGGGTTTGTACCGATGTGAGATACATAAAGTTTTTTCACCTGATGGTTAACGATAAGCTTACCGATAGATTTGTCAGGGAAAGCGGTGTCATTACAGATGATTGTCAGATCTTTAACTCCTTTCTCGACAAGAGCATCAATGATTTGTGTAGGTGCACCAACGGCCAAAAAACCGCCCACCATAAGAGTCATACCGTCCTGAATCTTAGCAACGGCCTCTTCAAGAGTGATTCCTTTTTTCATCGAAATAAATATATAGTTTGATTTTGTTTCGTTTATTTTGGCAAATATAATAAATAAAAACCAGATTTTAAGCAAATTTAGGAAAAGAAATTGAGCATAATTTGAAAAAAAGGCGGCGCCACAAGTTTTACAAAAAAAAACTGCAGCGCCGACATATGCTCCTCAAGATGGAAATTTTCAAACTTGTGTCTTTACAGGATTGGCATAAATACCGAGGAAAATCTCCCTCAATTCTACCGGATCTATATCATTTTCCTTCTCCAGAATCTTCGAAATTCCCCCCTCCATATATGCGATAAATGCCTCTTTTTCACTCTGCGAATAATGCTCTTCGTAATTTGAAGTACCATCTAAAATATCACATGCTATGTAATTGTTATTCCACAATTTATAATTTGACAAAATTTCCTTGTCAATCGCAGCTGCAAGGGCTTTGTACCTCTCATTTTTGTCAAGTGCCGCACACCCTTCGATAACCTCCCGCGAGAGCGATGGAGCGAAGTAATAATGGACTCCACCTTTGTACTGGGTAAGCCCTGTCAGCATACTTTGAAGATCCTCCCCAGGCTGCTTGACATACTGCTGCCTTCTGGAGATATAGAGCTCTCTTGCCTTAAGAAAATCACAAGGCTCATACTGGTAAGAGATGGCAATAGGAACAATGTTCAACTCCTCAAAATCGGCTGCAAAATCGCCACTTCCGCTCATCTGGAGCATCTTCACAAGACCCTGGCTTGTCTCATCCTTTCCATCCTTGGTACGCCCATTGCGCTGTGCAATCCATGCCGAACATTCGCCTGCTGCAATTTTCGAACGGAGATACTCCGACAGATGGCAGGAGCTTGAATATATCTCCCTCGGGGTCCCTCCGCGCACCACCTTAATCATACCGTTCGAGCGGGTGATATCTTCGATGAACTGACTGGATATCAAGTTGTCACCTACAGCAATTTCAGTAGTATGGACTTTATTTTCATAAAGAAGCACTTGAATTATCGCGGGGTCCAATATTATATCTCTGTGGTTGGATATGAGAAGATGGGTCTTCCCATCCTTTAGATTCTCAATCCCTGTATATGTAACACCGGCCGTAGTCTTACCGATGATGCTTTTCATCACATCATACATCACCTTATGCTGAAAATCCCACACACTGGTCAAAGAGACCAGCAGCCCCCTGACAGCATCGGCAGGGAGTCCGGGTTTAATATATTGGGCAATAGGTTCAATATGGGGATCAGATGCCATCCTTTTGAACGCTTCTCTGGCCTCTTGGTCAGTATAAGGCCTGATATCTCCGAATTTATCCATTTTACCGTATTTTTAGCCGTTTTACAAACGTTTTTGGGACATATAACACTCGAATAGCCCCAATGTAATTATTATATAGAAAAAGGCAATAAACATTATCAGGCCCAGAGCCCCGATTGTCAGTGCCACAGAGAGGGCATACAGGAACGACCCTCCCAACAATGCCACTACCAGCAGTATAGGCAAAGCCAATACATTCATGAAAACAAACATATTGAAAATCAATGCCAGCGACACCAGTAGAACCGGGACTGAGAAGAAGAAATTCTCACCCACTGCAAAATAGAGGGCCACAGAGAATATCACCATCAGGAGCGACGCAGCCAACAAAGTCTCGATATTGAACATCCGGGACCTTTTCCTTCTGGCCAGGAACACTTTAAGATAAACCAATATAAGGGCAATCAGTGAAACATTTGCCACCACTGAACTGTAGGGAACGTATGGAGTGTTGGTGATGTTGAATGGCGTACCCGCCACCTTGGCCACCAGAACAGCAATACCCTCCCCGATACCAAGGACAACAATGGAGAAAAGCAGGAGGACAAGCGCCTTAACCAATACCCCTTTGAATGTGGCCTTCCTGGCAGAAATATTGAATACCAGAGCCAGACAGAAAAGAGCAAAGATCACAGAGCAGAACAATGTAAATTGAGGCTTTGTGAAACTGAAAAGGCCCAACACCGGAACTGTGAAGAAAACCATATCCTCATCCCCCTTGAGAGCATCCTTACGGAGGTATTCAGAAGAGGTCAAATACTCTTCAAGAATAGGTTCAATTTGTGCTCCATAATGTTGTATTGTAGAAAGATTTATATTGTCAAAATTATCATCGTCCACGTGATAAGCATTTATATCATCAATCGACGAAAAATTGATCCCCGGAATATCATCTTTCACCACTGTAAAATCTGTAAAATTTGGGAGAAATCTGTATACAACAGTGGTCAGTGAATAGCCATATGGAGACTCTGCTTCAGAGTATAGATCAAGCACTTTTTCGTTATTATTCGAGGTCTCGAACAGGAGTGCCGGACCATCCATTCCACGTGACTCAAGATTGATAATAAAACCTACATTTTCGAAGATATCCTTACGTTCAGCGTAGGCCCTTTTCATCCCGTCAAGATGGTTCTCTTCAGAGTCAGTAAAGAGGATTTTAACACCTTGTTTCCACTCTTTCCTATACTCCAATGACTGGGTCAGGAGCTCCATAATCGCCCCAACACCATAGGCATCATCACCGGCTCCATATGAATATACAGTCTTCTGCCTTTTGGTCTGGCGGAACCTCGAATCAAAGTGGGCTACAAGCATCACGTAAGACTCTGCGGGGCCTGAAACAGGGTCAAACTGACAATACACATTACCAATATCAAAATATCCGCCATATCTGAATTTCACAGAATCAAATTCATGGATTTCAGGACTTCCTCCCAATTGTACCAACTTATCATACAAATAGTTGCGAACTTTTGCCCTCGCTTGTGGATGCTCCACAGAGTGTGGTTCAGATGAGATTACCTTTATATATTCAGATGCCCTTTGAGCAGAAAAACTGTCAGAATCCAACCCCTCCGATTTGGGGAGAGAGAGATGCCCGAAAGATACAGCAAGTGCAAATACCAATAGGGCAAAACCAAACAGAAACTTCAAATGCTTCATAAAAAATGTAGCTTTAATGTTACAAATCAGACAAATGTAAGAAAAAAAATCTACCTTACCAAGATAGAGCTGTCGCCGTAACTCAAAAAGCGGAAGCCATTATCCAGGGCAAAACTGTAAATCCTCTTCCAGTCATCCCCGCCCACAAAAGCTGAGATGAGAAGAAGCAGGGTGCTTTGGGGCTGATGGAAGTTGGTAACAAGTATATCCACCACCTTGAACCTGTAAGAAGGGACTATAATTATTTGTGTCCTTAAATTCAAGATATTCAAATTATTAAGAGACATATAATCTATCAATGCTTTAATAGAATCTTTAAGGGGAATATCACCATTATCCTGATAAGGATCCCATTGTCCCACAACCCTGGGAATCCACCTCTCGACACCATCTCTTACACACTGGCAACCCGCATAATATATGGACTCAAGAGACCTTGTAGAGGTAGTACCCACAGATACCACTTTGGCGCCAACAGGGAGTGAGTACAGCTTCTCCAACAGAGCCTTTGTGACCGAAAATGGCTCTGAATGCATTATATGATCCTCGATATACTCACTTTTTACCGGCAAAAACGTTCCCGCACCCACATGCAAGCAAAGTTCCTCAGTATCAACACCTTTTGCCTTTATTTCAGACAAAACATCCTCTGTAAAATGGAGTCCTGCCGTAGGGGCGGCCACAGATCCGCGAAATTTTGCATAGAGAGTCTGATATCTTTCCAGGTCTATCGCCTCTGTTTCCCTGTTAAGATACGGTGGAATGGGGACCTGTCCACACATCTCCAGAACCTTAGAAAATGGGTGTCCACCCTTCCAGAAGAATCTTACAATATAGCTATTATCTTGTTTTTCAATAAGTTCTGCCCTCAAATCAAGTGCTTTAAGCTCCTCATTTGCATCTTCAGGGAGATAAAATGAAAGAAATCCACCTTTCCATTTCTTCACATTACCTATTATAGTCTTCCAGGCACACTCTTCAACACACGAAAATGAGACAGCGTAGTCAGAAGGGGCAGATGGTTCAAGGCAGAAAATTTCAATTAAAGCACCTGTTTCCTTTTTGAAAAAGAGTCGGGCGGGAACTACCTTCGTATTATTGAAGATCATAAGCGACCCTTCAGGTATGAAAGAGGGGATAGATGTAAATTTCTCTTGAGAGATTATACCTTTATTATATATAAGAAGTTTTGAATTGTCTCTTTTGCTCAGGGGGTACTTGGCTATTCTCTCATCTGGGAGATCATATGCAAACTCCTGAATTCTTATTTTCGGTTGATTCATTAAAACGCAATTTTGAGCCCTACAATCGATTTTCCGGTGCAAAAGTACCGAATATATGTCTGAACTCAAAATCGTTGAAATTCCAATTTTTGTTTACAAATGTTAATCACATAATTAAACATATATAAAATACATTTGTAATCAAATTTTAGCCACCCTGCCCGAACAGTGAGACAGAGTTAATATATACCCATAAGATTTGCTTATGTTAAGATTTTGCAATATTTATTTTTCTATAACTCAGTGTTTTATGCTTCACAACTTGTACTTGAATAGAGGTTAGATGTGAAAATTGGGTCAATTTTTACCAGGCAGACAAACAGCAGATGGGATTATCATAATATAGTCAAATCTAAACCAATAAGTTAATGACTTTACCTAAAATAATGGAACATATCATATTTCCCAGGATCCCCTCATTGTTTACAGATGTTACCAGTAAACAGGTGTATGATGTAAACAATTTTATGCTTACATTTGTAAAAATAAAAGTTTACATTTATGAATAGGCGTTTACAGCAATTTTTGGAGGTAGAACAGCTCTCTCCGGCCCGGCTTGCGGACTCTTTAGGTATCCAGCGCTCAGGTATCTCCCACTTGCTCTCCGGAAGAAACAAACCAAGCTACGAGTTCATCAACAACTTCCTCACCCGCTACCCTCAGATAGATGCCACCTGGCTGATTACAGGCAAAGGGAAGATGTACAAGGATGAGTTTACCCCCTATCCTGACGATCAGGCCACCCCTTTTCAGACAGAACTGGAACTTGAGACCCCTACCTTAGCACTGGAGGCTAAGAGTGACGCCAAACTGGCCAAAAGGATTACCGTATACTATTCTGACGGAAGTTTTCAAGATTTTTACCCTTCCAAATAATATAGTTATTATCTTTGTTTCATATAAAGATAAGCTATGTACAAACTAATCAAACCCATCCTTTTCTTATTCTCACCAGAGACCATACACATGCTGGTGATGAAATTTCTAGCAATAGTTAAATACGTTCCATTCTCAGGACTGATTATCAAATGGTTATACTCATATAATCACCCTTCTCTCGAGCGAGAGGTTTTCGGTGTCAAATTCAAGAATCCCATTGGCTTTGCAGCAGGATTTGACAAAAACGGCGACTACTACAACGAAATAGCAAAATTCGGCTTCGGCTTTGTCGAAGTGGGTTCTGTAACACCCGAAGCACAGCCTGGAAACCCCAAACCACGCCTTTTCAGACTGGTTCAGGACCATGCGCTGATCAACCGCATGGGTATCAACAACCACGGGGTCAAATACACCGTAGATAGACTTAACAAGGTGAAACCCAAGGTGGTAATCGGAGGAAACATATCCAAAGGGAAGAAAACAGCCAACGAAGATGCCGGTAAGGACTACGAAAAGTGCTTCTCACTTCTATACGATTTCGTGGATTACTTTGTCCTTAATGTATCGTGCCCAAATGTCAAGGATCTTGACAAACTTCAGGATGTGGAGTCATTGTCAGACATTATTGACAGGCTGCTCACCCACCGCCGCTACAATGATGACTACCGCCCTATATTATTCAAGGTATCACCAGATATCACACAAGAGCAGCTTGATGAGATAATTGACCTTATCCTCATATCTGGAATAGACGGAATAGTCGCTACAAATACTACTAGAAGTAGAGAGGGCTTAAAGACTAATAAAGAGAGGATTGACTTTATAGGAGAAGGTGGTTTGAGCGGTGCTCCACTATATAAGAAAAGCCTTGAAATGGTCAAGTATATCCATAAGAAAACAGAGGGCAACCTCCCTATCATAGCTGTTGGCGGCATCTCTACACCAGAGCAGGCATATGAGATGCTAGAGGCCGGTGCATCACTTATCCAGATCTACACAGGCTTTATCTACAATGGCCCTGCCACTGTCAAGAAAATGCTTAAATACATAGTAAAACAATCTAAATCAAAATGTTAACTGCAGCTATATGTACTATCGGGGATGAAATCCTGATAGGTCAGATTGTAGACACCAACTCATCACACATCTCCAGAGCACTCAACTCTATCGGTGTGAAAGTGAGATATATGAACTCATTTGGAGACGAAAGATCTGAAATAATATCAAATCTTGATCAGGCTCTTTCACAAAACGATATAGTAATAGTTACAGGTGGCTTGGGTCCCACCAAGGACGATATCACCAAAAGTGCCCTTGCTGAGCTTTACGGCAGCACAGGGTTCTACCAGGACGAAGCTCAGTTTGAGATAGTTAAAAGAATCGTAACGCGCAGAGGCATAGAGCTTTCCGATCTTAACAGAGCACAGGCATCTGTACCTGAAGGGAGCATTGTCATCCCAAATCAGCTGGGTACAGCCCCCTGCATTGTGTTCAGATTCCCGTCAGAGAAATACAGCCACACCCCTACACTCTATTCTCTCCCTGGTGTCCCATTTGAGGCCATCGGGCTTCTGCCTGACATCATAAACGATATCAAGGTGCATCACCAACTCGCTGATATCCACCACAAAACACTTGTCACATTCGGCATCCCGGAATCTACCCTTGCCAAGCAGATCGAACCTTGGGAAGATGCATTGCCCAAAGATATCAAACTTGCATATCTCCCTAACCCTATTGTAGGAGTCAGACTGCGCCTGTCCACATATGGTGGCGTCAAGGAAGAACAGATCAGAAGGATAGATGAAGAGTTCGCAAAGCTTAGGGAAATCATAGGTGATGCCATCTACGGAGAAGGCGAAGACACACTTCAAATAGTAATAGGCAAGCATTTGAAAAACAAAGGGATGACACTTAGTGCAGCAGAGTCCTGCACCGGTGGAAAAATAGCCTCCCTCCTCACATCTGTAGCTGGTGCATCGCAGTATTTCTGGGGTTCAGTTACCTCTTATGACAACTCTGTCAAGGAGAATGTTCTCGGTGTCCCCCACGAGATTATTGCACAGCATGGTGCGGTAAGTCAGGAGTGCGTAGAGGCCATGGCCCTCGGTGTCAACCGTGTGATGAACACCGATTTTGCTGTAGCCACTTCTGGGATTGCAGGTCCAGGCGGCGGAAGTCCCGAAAAACCTGTCGGGACAGCGTGGCTTGCAGTGGCATTCCAAGACAAGGATACAGGAAAAGTGGATGTTGTATCCAAAAAGGTGGCATTCAACAGCAGCAGAGAGGTAAATATAGACCGTTTTGCCTCAAATGCACTCAATCTCCTCAGATTGTACCTCGAATCACATTAAATACCTTAAAATATGAGAAAAATCGCTTTTTTAACCATCTTAACTGCTTTGATTATGACATCTTGCTGTAATCAGTCACAAAAAGAGAAAGCTGCGATCGCAAAACTGGATATTATGTTCCAGGAACTATACCCGGCAGACGAGCCGGGTGCAGCAGTCCTTATCCTTAAAGGGGATGAAATAGTATATGACAAAGGTTTCGGTATCGCAGACCTCGAAACAGGTGCTAAAATCGACGGAAACACCTTCTTCAACATTGCATCTGTATCAAAACAGTTCACAGCTGTGGCTATGCTTCAGCTTGCAGAGCAGGGTAAAATCTCCCTCCAGGATCCCGTAAAGAAATATTTCCCTGAATTCCAGGCAGATTTCTTCAACGACATTACCATTGCACACCTCCTTTCACATACATCTGGTATCGGTGACTACCGTCCAAGAGAGGACCGCAATTTCGTCCTTTACGCTACCGACGAGCAGTGCTACAAATATATGGAGACCCTCGACAAACTCCATTTCACACCAGGTACAGAGTACCAGTACATGAACCCTACTTTCCAGCTTTGCTACATTATCATTCAGAGAGTTACAGGTCAGAGCTTCGAGCAATACATGAAGGAGAATATCTTCACCCCTGCAGGTATGGACCAGACAGTTTACTTCTCTCCTGACAAGAATATCCCAAATATGTCGCACGCATATATCCCTGTAGAGGAGAAAGAGTCTGCTTCAAACACAGATTCAGACCGTACCCCTGAAGCTCAGGCTGCAGCTAAAAAACAACAGGAGTCTGCACCTGTGATCGGTAACTGGAAAGAGTACGACTACGGACAGGAGACATTCTTCGCTACCAAAGCTGATGGTGGTATCTACACCTCTACCCACCAGTTTGTTCAGTGGGAAAAAGCACTTCGCAATGCAGTAGTAGCTTCTGCAGAGAGCATCAAGAATGCACACACACCTAAAATCCAGGTATCCGGCTCTAAATTCAGCTCATACCAGAACCGTCCACACACCCACTACGGATACGGCTGGTTCATCGAGAATGACCCTGAATTCACAGAGAGAATCTACCACACAGGTGACAATGGCGGTTACCAGATCTACGCTGGCCGCTACCCTGCTTCAGACCTACTGATCCTTATCTTTGCGAACCGTACAGACTACGACCGCTGGACCAATGTCCAGAAAGTAGATGCCATCGCCAAAGAGGCCGGCTGGCTGAAATAACGACAGTCATGCCCGACTCCGTTCGGGCATCTATATACAAAAAGAGAGGTATCCTTTCGTGGATAGGTCTTTTATTTTTTAACTGATTGATTTTCAGTGTTAGTTTTTACGGAAATTGCGAAATCCTACATAGAAGACTACATGGAGGTCGTAATTAAGCAAAAAAACTACGAGTGCAAAGGTAAATAGATCTTTTTAGAGTAAAATGCTGAAATGGGGTATTTCCCAAAGATATAATACTAACAAACAAAAGAGGCGTATGTAGAATATAATCGCTATCTACATACGCCTCTTTTCATGACATTATTATGGATTCACTAAATAGTAATTATCCCCTGCTACATATTTATAATTTGCTCTTATATCATTAACTTCTCCATAATAAGGATTAGGTTTAATTTTCATAGTTTGTCCTGTCGTACCTATATGTATGAAACCGTAATCATTATTTTCGTGATATTGTGCTGTCATAATCCTTACACATTCATAACCTCCTCTTCGGTAATTTATAACATTTATTGTTACTATACAGCCATCTTTGTAATATGCAGTATGTGCAGGTGCTATATTTTCATTGGTTACTGCATATGCGATACTTGCGACACTAATGCTTAGTATTGCAGATATAATGAATAAAAAAAATTTTTTCATAAATCTAATTTTATTTAATATTTCCTACTCACTTAATGGCTTTTCGGTTACTCCGTTGTACCTTGAAATATTAAAGATATACGCACAAAAAAAAGCGCGGTACTTTTAGTGTATCCGCATTTCGAGGTGTTTGGCGTAACCTACCGACAGAATAACCAAAAGCCCGCGCCGTTAAGCACGAGCATTTTTGCAGTATTCTTGTCGGTATTCATTAGTCGCCAAACTTTCGAAATGACAGAATAAAGCTAAAACGCTTTTTCAATATGTCTAAAATGTGCGTATCAAATTATACGCAATGTTTCATAGGCAAAATGTTTAATGTTTCTACAAAGTTAAGTATTTTTTTGAAGAGTTCAACTAATTGGTGTTAATTTAGACTACATAGAAGACTACACGCAAAGAGAAAAATTGAAGTTCAAGAGGTTTTTCATAGAAAAGTCGTTTCACAATCTAACACCCAACACATTGTAGATAAACAAATTCGGCGGTGAAATTTAATTCACCGCCGAAAAGGATAGCCCAAATAGAGATGCCGTTTTTTTTGTTATTTACGTTTTAGGTTATTTATTATTGATGCTATTAATGCAAAAAAACATAAAATTATTACGTAGGTTATTTCTTGATCCTTCTCTATAATATTTGCAAATCGAAGAATACAAACAATTAT
>JAZUMG010000025.1:0-26425 GCA_045603545.1 Candidatus Coprenecus sp.
AACGAACAAATTGGTAGATATTGAGAGTAATTCGTTCGTTGGAACGAATGAATTACCGACTGTACAGTTTAAGATAGATGCAAATTTCCCGATTACCGCATTTATGAACATTGGTTTCACACACCATTATGCCATCATCAGTAAAGTAAAGGATGTAGAACAAAGGAAATTTTATATTCAATTTGCGGCAGATACCAAAGCAAAGGTTGAGGATTTGGAGCAGACCATAAATGATGATTTGTATAGCCATCAAGGAGAATTGCCAAATAATTTCAAGAAAACAATACCCGACCAATTGCAAGCGTATCGTGCTATTACAATGTTCAAGGATGAATATCTGCTTGACTTCATCAATACCGAAGAACTGTTCATTCGTGATAAAGACAGAGACGAGCGCGTGATAGAACAGCGTATAGTGCAGAATGTGAAAGAGTTTATTATGACATTTGGCAAGGACTTTACATTTGTAGGCAACCAATATCATTTGGAAAAATTCGGTGTGGAAGAGTTTCCTGATTTACTATTCTTCAACAGAGAATTGGCAGCTCTTGTATGTGTTGAGTTAAAAGATGGTCCATTTAGAACTTCTTATTTGGGTCAATTGGCTGGATACCTGCGTATCCTAGATGATGAAGTACGAAAGCCTAACGAGAATCCCTCTATAGGTCTTATCCTTTGCAAGAGTGCTAATAAGAAATTTGTTGAGTATGTAATTCAAGACTATGACAAACCTATGGGTGTGGCCACATATAAGACAACAGCCGATATGGATGAACGCTTGAAGAGATTGCTTCCTCCTGTCGAAGAACTGGAAAAACTTCTTTAATTCATTGCGTATGTTGTTAGGAAAGAGAATAAAGGAATTAAGGGAGGAACAAAAACTGCTTCAACGGCAGTTAGCTGCTATTCTTGAAATAGACACTCCTATGTTTAGCAAGATTGAACGTGGCGACAGGCGAGCAAAGCGTGGGCAGGTCATAACCCTTGCCCAACAATTCAAAGTTGATGAAAGCGAACTACTCACATTATGGTTGGCTGACAAGGTTCTTGATGCCTTAAAAGAAGGTGATGATAAATTGAAACAGGAAGCTATAAAGGTAGCCCAGAAAGTCCTAATTTAAAACCATGCATAAATGGGAACAGACTGCCAATATCGTGGAAAGGCAATATTGCCCAATATGCCGGAAGGTTGCATCGTGATTGTAACGGCAAAAGAGAGGTACGCATTTACGACTATGCAGATATAAGAGTTCCTCTCTGTGAGTCGATGTATCGTAAACGATTGAAAGGTTATGCATCTATTGGGTATGGTACAACATCTACAAGTGATAAGGCAGAAATATCAAAACATGAATTGATTTTTGACGGCAATACTTATAGGACGACATTTCATCAAGATCTTATTGCCATAAAGCAAAGCCTTGTGATTTCTTGCCAGAGGATAAAATACAAATATCCACCTCGTCTTATTTCTCAACTCCGAGATTTATTGCACAATGGAATAGAAATAGCCATACATATCAAGGAACGGGGATATAATGAGGAGGATTTATCAAATGCAGGACTTGACATCATACATAGAGAAGACTTGTCTATACAATGTGCTGTAATAGACAAGTCCATAGTCTGGTACGGCAATATTAACTTCTTCGGGTATAATAACGAAGAAAATAATGTCATGAGAATATGCGACATATCAATAGCGAGTGAATTGTTGAATGTTATATGCGAAGAAAACCTATAATGGGTCCTTATGGGAGATTTCTATAGAGACAGGGAGATTATCAGCTATATTCTGCATTATTAAAAAGAACGCTTTTATTTTGATGCAAAAATTACAAAATTTCATTTACTGTTTCAAAGACAAAACCTAGACGATATTTTTATCCCCGAAAGGGGACATTAAAATAATTTTATCTATATTTATCCCCGAAAGGGTACTAAAAACAAGTATAGATGGAATTAGGTGCATACATCAAACAGAAAAGAAAGCTCTATGGAATAGTACAGAAAGAGCTTGCAGAAAGGAGCGGTGTAGGTCTCAGGTTTATCAAAGACCTTGAAGCCGGCAAAAAAACAGTAAGAATGGACAAAGTAAATCAGGTACTTGAACTCTTTGGTAAAGAGCTATTGCCTAGACCAATATGTAAGGGAAATGAAGAAAGCTGATATTTACATAGGAAACCATCTTTGTGGTCTGCTCACCGAAGACAATAATGGATTCCATTTCAAATATGATTCAGAGTATATGGATAGGTGGATATAACAAAGAATCATTCATTGAAGCAATGAATATGTCCAACATTGGGACCAAGCCTGCCAACTACATAATAAAACGTCTTATCTCACATCAGGACAAGTGGATATCACTTATAAACAATTCTTTTTTGGATGATAGGACAAAAAAGGAATACATAGAACTCATAGACTCAAGGATTGGGAAGTTAATATAACACCATAATACTCTTCCCAACAATTGAAATAATGCTTAACTTTGATTTATGAAGATGATTTACATAATTTTATCGCTCCTTGCTGGGGCATTTTTGGCATTTCTGATAATTTCAGCCATCCTCGAGTACAGGCCTGCTCCGCAGGAGAGGGCTATCCACTACCCTGCCCTGAGACCTTCGGCAGAGAAGAATATACCGGACAGTCTGAAGATCATGACCTGGAATATAGGGTATGCCGGTCTTGGAGACAATATGTCCTTCTTTATGGATGGAGGTAAGGATGTGAGAGATACCAGAGAGAGGACAGAGACCAATCTCCGCAATATAATAGAGACTATCCGCACCCAGAACCCCGATATACTCCTTCTACAGGAGGTGGATATAAATTCTCACCGCACCTACCACACAAATGAGGTACAGCGTCTTCAGGAGGAGTTTCCTGAATACCACATATATTTCGCCCCAAACCTCAAATCGTGGTTCATTCCCACACCTGTAAAAGAGCCCATAGGGGAAGCTCACAGTGGTGTAGTCATAATGACCAGATTTGAAGCAGATTCTGCCATCAGACACCAGTACCCGGCCAGACACCCCTGGCCTGCCAGGATGTTCCACTTGAAGAAATGTCTGTTGGAGACAGATTTCACCCTCCCCGACGGCAGAAAATTGATAGTGGGAAACACCCATTGCTCAGCATACGATGACGGAACGATGAGAATCCAGGAGATAAGACACATAAACCACCTCCTCAACGCCCAAAAAGGGAGCAGTTTCATAATAGGTGGCGACTGGAACCAATACCCCAAAGGGTACACTCCTTCAGACAAAGAGCTGAATGACAAGAATTTTATAGTGCAGCCACTCCCTTCGGATGAGCTCGAGAAGATAGGTAAATTTACCTATGACCCCTCACTGCACACTGCACGCTACATAGACAAACCATACGACAAAGAGTCCTCGACCAGGACACTTATCGATTACTTCTTCCACTCTGAAGATATCTGTATAGATAATATTAGCACACTGAACCTTGAGTTCAGATACAGCGACCACAACCCCGTTACAGCCACTATCTCTTTTCAAAAGTAAAGAGAGGTGAAGGCTCCCTGCGTGGAAGACAGAAGAGTTTGGTATCCCTACCTATCTCATATCCCAGAGAGGTTATAGCCTCTCTGGCACAGTCATATGCCAGGCTAGGGGTATTATTGTTTTCACTCAAGTGACACAGATAGACAGACTTCATCCCCTTGTGCATCACCATTTTAAGGGCGTGGGCACATTGATCGTTGCTCAAGTGGCCATTCCCCTCGTATATCCTTTTCTTTAGCTCTGGGGCGTAATTTCCCCTGATGAGCATATCAAGATCGAAGTTGGATTCTATGATAAGATGGTCTGCCATACGGCAATACTCCATGGCTGCCTCAGGCACATCCCCCAAGTCTGTCATAAAGACAAACTTCTCTCCGAAGAAATCTATATAATACCCGACTGTCTCCACCGCATCGTGGGGCACATCAAATGCTACAAATTTCACCCCTTTGCTCTGATGAAATGTCTCCTTTTTGATAACCCTCCTGCACCCCTTTATCATCCCTTTTGTACAAGGGTGGACATCCAGTGCCTGATGGATACCTGCTGGGGCATACACAGGGACAGAGAGTTTTTCAGCCACCGATCCGAGATATTTGATATGATCTATATGATTGTGTGTCACGAGGATCATCTCCACCTTAGAGATGGACAGACCGTTGTCTTCCAGCCTCTTTTTAATGGTCCTTCCACCTATTCCCACATCTATGAGTAGTGCAGTTTCCTCATTTCCGAGATAGTAGCAGTTGCCGTTGCTCCCGCTTGAAAGGCTTATAAACTGTATCATTTCCCTTGCTCCTCCAACTCCTCTAATTTACCGGTCACCACTTTATAAAGATCCTCTTTAGGTTTGTAGAGGATAGTATGATACCCAAGTCTGTTCGCCGCCTCGATATTGGCAGGTGAATCATCTATGAAAAGGGACTCCTCGGGTTTGATATTTGCCTTTTTGGCCATATCGTTGAATATCTTGTCCCCGGGCTTTCCGCATTTCATCTTATAGGACAGGAACAATATCTCAAAAAGCTCCTCAATCTTGTAACCTTTGTCCTTGAAAAGCTCCCTCACCCTCGCCATACCTATAGGGTTTGTATTGCTAAGGAGAAACATCCTGTAGTCCCCTTGGAAGAAGAGGAGCGTCTCTATCTTGTCCTGCGGTATATCACACAAGAATCTGTTGAGAGAGTAATCGATCTCCCTGTCTGTTATCACCCTCTTTTTCCCGTCTTTGATAGGTGAGGCATTGATTCTGATGATCTGGCGGAACTTATTGGATGAGATCTCTCCGTTTTCAAACTTCTCGAAGAACCCAATCTGCCTGTAGCTGTTGAGCACCTCTCCAAAGTCCTTGTACCCCACGACCTCATCAAATGCCCTCAGACAGGCTATCCTGTTGAGCGGCACTATAACTCCTCCGAGATCAAATATCAGGTTTTTAATCATATAATGTTATTTTTCTATTCCAAAGTCAAACGGCGGTCTGAAAATCCCCTTCTCTGTGACAATACCGGTGATAAGCTCTGCCGGAGTCACATCAAAAGCGGGATTGAACACCTTAATATCGAAGTCTGTAACTTCGCCTGCACCCCTCTCCTCAATCACAATATCGGCACCGGTAGCACAATTTCTGTCTATCGTACTGCTCGGTCCCAACACATAAAACGGCACTCCGAAATGCTTCGCCAGCACCGCAAGGGACATTGTCCCTATTTTATTGGCGGTATCGCCATTGGCCGCCACCCTGTCGCATCCCACAAATACCATATCCACCTCGCCACGGGCCATCACACTTGCAGCCATATTGTCACAAATCAGGGTGGCATCCACCCCACTTTTCACCATCTCGTATGCAGTGAGCCTTGCACCCTGCAAAAGTGGTCTCGTCTCATCTACCCATACCCTAGGGTTTAACCCCCTCTGCTGCGCCAGATGGATCGGACCCAAAGCTGTCCCATAGCGGGATACGGCCAGATGTCCAGCGTTGCAATGGGTAAGGATCCTCACCCCCGGTCTCATCAAAGTGAGGCCATTCTCCGCTATCGCCCTGCACATCTGCACATCCTCATCCTTGATAGCCTCTGCCTCTGCCAGAAGGGCTTTTTTAATCCCCTCCAGCCCTAAAGCAATATTTTTCTTAAAGCAACTCTCCATCCTCTCAAGAGCATACCCCAGATTGACCGCAGTGGGCCTCGAGGAGAAGAGGTATTGCTTTATTCTCCTGAACTCTGCTGCGAAGTGGTCCAGCTCCCCCTCAACAGGGAGCAGAGAAACATAGAGGCCGAAGGCTGCCGCTACCCCGATGGCAGGGGCACCCCTCACCCTCAGTCTGTATATCGCCTCATACACCTGTTCCGGTGTCCTGAGGATTAGGAATTTCTCATCCTTCGGGAGCAATGTCTGATCAATGATCTTCACCCCCGTCTTATCCCCATTCCACTCTACAGCGTCGTATTCGAAGAATTTGTCCACCTTTAGAGCCTCTCTATAATTTTGGTAAAGATGGTGGTCATCTTGTCTGCAGCCGCGTTTGCAGCATCTACCACATCCTGTCCGTCATTTACATAATCTTCGGCGTAGTCGTCGTGTGCCTCATTGGTGATTACCGACATACCGAATACCGGCACTGATGAGTGTCTGGCCACAATCACCTCAGGGATAGTGGACATACCCACAGCATCTGCACCGATGGTTCTGAAGTATTTGTATTCAGATGGGGTCTCATAAGTAGGACCTGTACTTGCAAGATATACACCCTGTTTGAGGGCAATACCGTACTCAGCCCCTATCTCATGTGCCATCTTTATAAGTTTTGGCTCATATGGGCGTGTCATATCGGGGAATCTTGGTCCGAACTCGTCCAGATTTGGTCCGATAAGTGGATTTGGAAGGAGATTAAGGTGATCCTTGATAACCATCAGATCCCCCACCTTATAGTCGTAATTCACACCGCCTGCGGCATTTGAGACGAAAAGGCACTCAATGCCCAGTTTCACCATCACTCTGATCGGAAGGGTCACTTTATACATTGAATATCCCTCATAGTAATGGAAACGCCCCTGCATGGCCAATACATATTTACCCCCAAGCTTTCCTATGATAAAGTTTCCTTTGTGTCCTGTGGCTGTAGATACCGCAAAATGTGGTATCTCGCTGTATTTGATAGTGATAGGATCCTCTATCCTGTCAGCCAGTTTACCAAGGCCACTTCCAAGGACAATACCAGCAAAAGGCTTTACATCCCCAAATCGGCCTCTAAGATACTCTACCGCTTCGTTTATCTGTATAAGTCTCTCGTCCATATTTCTTCTGTTTTATAGATTTTTAGCCAGTTTTTCGGCCATTCTTGCCGCATTTTCCAATATCTCATCCTCACCTGGAACTACCCTATCCCTCATAATCACCTTACCGTCACAAATCACTGTATCCACGCAGGAGCTGTTGGCCGAGTAGATAAGGTTTGCAAGGAAGTTATAATTAGGGGTGAATGCTGCAGACTTGGTATTTACAAGGACAATATCTGCAAGTTTACCTTCGGCAATCTCACCGGAATTGAGCCTGAGAGCTTTGGCCGAATCCTTTGTAGCCATATCCATAATCTCCTGAAGAGGCATGGCACCGGGATCCTTTCTCCAAGCTTTCTGAAGCAGTGCTGATGTCTTCATTGACTCCAGAACATCCAGATTGTTTGATGATGCAGTACCATCTGTACCGAATACCACATTTGCTCCAGCCTTCTTGAGCTCTTTATATTTGAATTTATAGCCTGATGAGAGTTTGAGGTTAGAGTTCACATTGTGGACTATTGTCACTTTTCTGTTGCCCAATATCTCTATATCCTCTTCATCAAGCCACACTCCGTGGGCAGCTATCACCCTGTCGCTAAGAATTCCAAGCCTTTTGAATCTCTTGGTAGGCGATACTCCGTAAAGTTCTACAGAATCCCTGTTTTCCTTCTCTGTCTCGGAAAGGTGTGTATGGATAAGAAGATCATGGTCCACTGCGAAGTTGGTAGCCCAGAGCATAGTCTCCTCTGTCACTGTATATCCTGCGTGGATACCCACAGAGAACTGCACCCTGTCGCTCCACGATTTTGATTTTTCGTATATCTCCTGACACTCCCTCACCTGACGGGCCTCCTTCTGGTCATCTCCACCTCCAAGGATGGTATATGACAAGTTTGCCCTCATACCTGTCTCCTCGACAGCCTTTACAGCTGTATCTATGAACCAGTAGAGGTCCAGAAAGCAGGTGACACCGCATTTTATCATCTCCAGACAGGCAAGTTTGGTCCCCCAATATATTGCCTCCGGATCGATATGCTTTTCAAGTCTCCACACCTCATCAAGCCACTCAAATAGTGGAGCATCCTCCAGACACCCCCTCATGAGTGTCATGGCGCTGTGAGTGTGCATATTGTATAGACCGGGGATGGCGGTCATATTCTCTCCAGATATAACCTCATCTGCCACAACATCAATATTTTCAGCTATTTTGCTGATCAGGTTACCCTCTATGAGGATATCCTGTTTCTTCCCGTTTAAGGTTACTTGTTTAATTAATAATGATCCCATATTTATCTTACATTTTATCAAAGCAAAGTTAGAAAATATCACAAAGAATTAAAAACTTATATCTCAAAATTTCAATTTTTAAGCAAATCCAACTTTTTTCATCATTTTCTTAACAACTATAGCAAAAATTGGCGCTTTTTATTATATTTGCGTGATTAAAATTGAAAAAATGATAAACAGACAATTAATATCACCCAAGAGCATCGTTGTGGTCGGTGGTTCGGATGACACTCTCAAACCGGGTGGCAATACCCTGAAAAACCTTTTGGACACACACTATTCGGGTGATTTGTTTGTCGTTAACCCCAAAGCCGATTCGGCCCAAGGGGTCAAATCCTACAGAAATATCGTGGACATCCCAGAAGTTGAATGTGCTATTTTGGCTATCCCGGCGAAAATGTGCCTTGAGGCTGTGGAGACCCTCTGCTATAAAAAATCGTGCAAGGCGATAATAATCCTCTCTGCAGGTTTTCATGAGGACAGCCCTGAGGGCGCGGAGATTGAGAAGAAGATTGCACAGGTGTGCAATGAGACAGGAACCAGCCTTATAGGACCAAACTGCATCGGGGTTATGACCCCAGATTATGCAGGAGTCTTCACCCACCCTATCCCCAGACTCACCCCTCAGGGTGCAGCTCTGATTTCAGGATCGGGTGCCACTATCGTCTTTATCCTGGAGGCAGCCATGCAGCTCGGACTCACCTTCAGCCAGGTATTCTCCGTAGGAAACTGCGCTCAGATAGGTGTGGAAGAGGCCCTTGAATATATGGATGAGAGCTATGAACCGGGAAAAAGCTCACCGGTGATTATGCTTTATATAGAGAATATAAGCGACCCGTGGAAGCTCTACAGGCACGCATCATCCCTCATCCGCAAGGGTGCCAAAATTGCGGCCATCAAATCGGGCTACAGCGAAGCTGGAAGCCGTGCAGCATCATCCCACACAGGGGCGATGGCATCTCCGGACAAAGCGGTAGATGCATTGTTCAGAAAGGCAGGTATTATCCGTTGCTACAGCAGAGGTGAGCTAGTAAATGTTGCATCTGCACTTATGTACCCGGCGCCCAAAGGGAACAGATTTGCCATTGTCACACATGCAGGGGGTCCTGCTGTGATGCAGACAGACATACTTTCTGGCAATGGAATCGAGATTCCCACTTTCAGTGGTCCCAAAGCTGATGAACTCCTCTCCAAACTCTACCCAGGATCATCAGTGGCCAACCCTATTGACTTCCTGGCAACAGGGACCGCCGCCCAATTGGGGCACATTCTTGATGCATGTGAGGACGATTTCGACGTGGATGGCATCACCGTCATTTTCGGCAATCCTGGCCTTACCACCACATTTGATGTGTACGACCTGCTTGCCGAGAAGATAAAGAATTCAAAGAAACCCATATATCCCGTCCTCCCCTCTATCGTAAACTCCGCAGAGGAGATTCGCAAGTTCCAAAGTGAAGGGGGGATAAGCTTCCCCGACGAAGTGGCATTGGGGGGAGCCATCGTCAAGATTGTCAACCAACCTGCATCCATCGAAGATTCTACCCTTCCTCAGGTGGACATACAGACCATCAGAGGGGTTATTGATTCTGCCTCCAATGGTTATCTGGAGCCTGAAAAGGTACAAATGCTGCTCGATGCAGCTGGCATTCCAAGGGCAAAAGAGGTGGTGGCCGCCACAGAAGAGGAGGCCTTGCAAGGGGCTCGCACAGTGGGTTATCCACTGGTAATGAAAGTAATAGGCCCTATCCACAAATCAGATGTCGGGGGCGTAGCTCTGAATATTTCTGATGATGAGACATTGGTAGCAGAATTCAGAAGGATGATCCAGATCCCCCAGACCACAGCTATCCTTATGCAGCCGATGCTTTCCGGTACCCAGATTTTCATCGGAGCTAAACGCGAAGGGGTATTTGGCCATCTGGTACTATGCGGATTGGGTGGAATATTTGTAGAGACATTGAAGGATATCAGCTACTCATTGTCCCCGGTATCACAGATTGAGGCAGATGAGATGATCAGAGGGCTTCGCAGCTATAAGATGCTGGAGGGGACCAGAGGTCAGGAGGGGGTAAACATCACTATGTTCGCAGAGGCAATAAGGAGAGTTTCTGCCCTTTGTGATGCTGCACCAGAAATATTTGAAATGGACCTGAACCCACTATTAGGCAACAGCAGGGAGGTGGTGGCAGTAGATGCCAGAATAAGGATAGAAAAGTAGAGATAATATATGATAGAGAAAATTAAAGAGTGGTGGGGCAAGCAGACACCCACAGCACAGATTTTTATGGTTCTCGTGGTGATCCTCATCATAGGTATCATTATCAGATGGGATTTCATTATAGAGAGCGTAGGCAATGGTTTTGATTTTTTCAAATTTAAAAAATAACTTTAAAACATTATAAATTATGGCATTACGAGGAGCAATAGTAGTTGACACAGAGAGATGCAAAGGCTGTGGCGTTTGTGTCGTGAACTGTCCTACTCAAACTATCGCACTTTCCAGAGAGGTTAACAGTAAAGGGTACAATTTCCTCTATATGGAAAATCCTGAAAATTGTACCGGTTGTACAAACTGCGCGACAGTGTGTCCTGACGCAGTAATCACAGTTTATAGAGTAAAAATTTAAAAATTTACCAATATGGCAGAAAAAGTTCTAATGAAGGGTAATGAGGCCATCGCTTATGCAGCTATCAACTGTGGTTGCGACGGTTATTTCGGCTACCCTATCACGCCTCAATCAGAAGTAATGGAGACGTTGATGAAAGAGAAACCCTGGGAGACTACAGGTATGGTGGTTCTTCAGGCAGAGAGTGAAACCTCATCTATCAATATGGTATATGGTGGTGCTTGCTGTGGCAAAAAAGTGATGACATCTTCAAGTAGCCCAGGTATCAGCCTTATGTGTGAAGGTCTGAGCTACCTTGCCGGTGCTGAGCTACCTTGTCTTGTAGTAAACGTTATGAGAGGTGGTCCTGGCCTTGGTACCATCCAGCCAAGCCAGGGTGACTATTATCAGGCTACCAAAGCTGGCGGTCACGGCGACTACCGTATGATAGTGCTTGCCCCTGCTTCAGCTCAGGATATGTACGATTTCGTGGATTTGGGTTTTGAATTGGCATTCAAATACCGTATCCCCGCTATGATACTTGGTGATGGCGTTATCGGTCAGATGATGGAGAAAGTGGAGATCAGACCAGCCAAAGCTCGCCGCACAGAGGAGGAAATTCGTGCCCTATGTGACTCTTGGGCAACTATCGGTAAACCTGCCCATAGAGGTGGCAATACCATCACCTCACTTGCCCTTGAGGCAGACGTTCAGGAGAGACACAATATCAAACTTCAGAAGAAATATGCTGAGATTGAGGCAAATGAAGCCAGGTACAGCACATATAAAACCGAAGATGCAGAACACCTTATCGTAGCATTCGGCTGTATGTCACGTATCGGCGAGGCAGTGGTTGACTATGCCCGTGAACAAGGTTATAAAGTGGGTCTTCTCCGCCCTATCACCCTCTTCCCTTACCCTACAGCAGCAGTAGAGGCACTTATCCCTCAACTCAAGAGTATTATGTCTGTAGAGCTCAATGCCGGACAGATGGTATCAGACCTTAAGGTCATCGCCAACGGTAGAGTACCTGTAAACTTCTACGGACGTCAGGGCGGTATGATTCCTGACCCGGAGGAGGTATTTGAAGCATTTGTAAAATCAATTAATAAATAGGCGCGCTATGGATATCAAAGACATTATCAAACCCGAAAATAAGGTTTACGGTAAAACCCCGGTTCTTAAAGACGCCGTACTGCACTACTGCCCAGGTTGTTCGCACGGTGTAGTTCATAAATTGATTGCAGAAGTTATCGAAGAGATGGGCATCCAGGACAAAACCATCGGTGTATCTCCTGTAGGATGTTCAGTATTCGCATACAACTATTTGGATATTGACTGGCAACAGGCTGCCCACGGTAGAGCTCCTGCACTTGCTACAGCAACCAAAAGGCTTATGCCCGACAAATATGTATTCACATACCAGGGTGACGGCGACTTGGCTTCCATCGGTACTGCAGAGATTATGCACGCCTGCAACAGAGGTGAAAATATAGTGGTTATCTTCATCAACAACGCTATATACGGTATGACAGGTGGCCAGATGGCACCTACTACCCTACTTGGCCAGGTTACAGCTACCACCCCTTATGGTCGTAGAGCGGACCTCAACGGTTATCCTATGAAAATCACCGAACTTATCGCACAGCTTGAGGGTACCTGCTACGTGACCCGTCAGTCTGTACAGAACCCAGCATCTGTACGCAGGACCAAAAAGGCTATCCGCAAAGCATTCGAGAACTCAATGATGAACAAAGGTACCTCATTTGTGGAGGTGGTCAGCACCTGTAACTCAGGTTGGAAGACCACCCCTGTAAAAGCAAACAAATGGATGGAAGAGAATATGTTCCCATTCTATCCACTTGGTGACATGAAAGACAGATAATAGGTATCCAATTAATATTTAGAAAGTTATGAAAGAAGAAATAATTATCGCAGGCTTCGGAGGACAGGGTGTCCTCTCTATGGGTAAGATCCTCGCTTACGGTGGAATTATGCAAGACCAGGAGGTTACCTGGATGCCTTCATACGGTCCTGAGATGCGTGGTGGTACCTGTAACGTATGCGTAATCCTCAGCGACAACAAGATCAGCTCACCTATTCTGAGCAAATATGATACTGCCATCATCCTTAACCAGCAGTCAATGGACAAATTCGAGTCAAGGGTAAAACCTGGCGGTCTTTTAATCTACGACCCTAATGGCATCACACGCCATCCTGAAAGGACAGATATCACAGTATGCAAAATTGCAGCTGTGGATGAGGCTGCAAACCTTGGCAATGCCAAAGCTTACAATATGATAGTTCTTGGAGCATTTCTCAAGAAGAAACCTATCGTGACTATGGAAAATGTCCTTAAAGGTCTTAAAAAGTCACTTCCTCCACGTCACCATAGCCTTATCCCTATGAACGAAGAGGCTATCACTGTAGGTATGAACGCTGTAGAGGATATCAGATAATATGAAGACAGGAACAGAATATACCTGCACTACACAGGTTGAGCCTGCCAACTGCGCTTCTGCAGTTGGCTCTGGCGGCCTGGATGTATTCTCTACCCCATCGATGATTGCATTGATGGAGAAAGCAGCATTTACACTTGTTCAGGAGTCCCTTGCTGAAGGTGAATCGACTGTGGGTACACAGATGAATGTGGATCACGTAAAAGCTTCAAAAATCGGAGAGACTATTACCGCTAAAGCTATTCTTACTGAGATAGATGGCCGTAAACTCACATTTGATGTAAGTGCCACAGACTCTGCAGGCAACACTATCGGACGGGGAGTTCATACCCGCTTCATTATCCAGATTGAAAAATTCCTTTCAAGATTATAGGCAATACCCGTATACCTGACACAATCAAGGCATATGACACGATACCCCCGGTCCCGTCCGGGGGTTTCTTTTTCCCGTGGCTCACTATTTGTATTTCTTTAAGTGTTAAAAAACAGATTCAATATGAAAATTTATAAAACACTTATATTTTGTATGATAGTGTCCACACTAACAGCAAAAGCTCAGACTCAGCTCACTGCGAGCGAATCTGACCCCATCCGAATGGGATGGATGCAGGGATTCCCCCCTCCACCCGACCGCACAGTATCAATGGCCGATGGCTCATTCTTTGAGTTCCCCGCACTAAGATACAGCGTCTGCAATATGCGACTCTTTATGCCGACCAGAGAGGTCAGGAGTGCGCAGGTAAACAGATACACTTTCAAGGTCTGCCTTGATCCGGATATTGACAACATCACCTTTATTCCCCTATTTGAAAAGGAACCCATTACCTGGAAACAGGCCCTTGAAAAAGTCTACACTGATGGAATCATCATTCTTCACCAGGGCACAATAGTTTACGAGAAGTACTTTGGAGCCCTTGCTCCGGATGGAACACACGCAGCTATGTCATGCAGCAAGACCCTCACCGGGACACTCGGTGCCACCCTTGTGGCAGAAGGTGTAATTAACCCGGAGAAGAGGGCTGACTTCTATGTACCAGAATTGAAGAAAAGCGGATTCGGCAATGCTACCATACGGGAACTGCTCGATATGACCACATCTATCCAATATATTGAGGATTATTCAGATCCCAATGCAGAAGTATGGAAATTCTCCGAGGCAGGCAATGTTTTCCACCCTGCAGACTACTCCGGTTACAAAAACTTCTACGACTACATAGTCACAGTCAGGCAGAGTGGTCCACACGGACGCAAATTTGCCTACAAAACCATCAATACCGATGTCCTGGCATGGGTAATCTCACGTGCCACAGGAAAGAACATAGCACAGCTCCTCTCTGAAAAAATATGGCAACCGATGGGTGCCCATATAGATGGATATTACCAGGTGGACGCTTCAGGTATTCCATTTGCCGGAGGCGGATTCAATGGAAGCCTGAGGGATTATGCCATGTTTGGGGAGATGGTCAGATGTGGTGGTTTTTTCAATGGCAAACAGATAATCCCTGAGAGTGTGCTTGATGACATTATCTACCATGTGGAGACAAGCAAGTTTGATGTGAAAGCATACCCAAATCTCAAGGGATGGGGCTATCGCAATATGTGGTGGGTCACCAACAATGACAATCAGGCATTTATGGCGCGTGGTGTCCACGGTCAGGCTATCTACATCGATCCTACTGCAGAGATAGTGATAGTAAGGCTCGCTTCACACCCCGAAGCCTCCAATGCTGTCAATGACCCCTACTCCCTACCCGCCTACCAGGCCATCGCCGACTACTTCCTCAACATGCAGCTGCCGGAATAGCAAATATTAATAAGCGGGGACTGGAATGACCAATTTTTCAGTCCCCATTTTATTATCTTTGCAGCTATATATGAAAATAGACAACAATACTGCTCTGATCCTTGAAGGGGGTGGACTTCGCGGAGTGTTTACCTGCGGAGTTCTGGACTTTTTTATGGACAATGGCATCAGATTCCCCTTTACCGTAGGTGTAAGTGCAGGTGCCTGCAATGGTCTATCCTATATGTCGGGACAGCGTGGACGTGCCAGGGCGAGCAACATAGACCTGATGGAGAAACATCACTATGTAGGTCTGAAATATCTCTTCACACAGGGGTGCATTATGGATTTCAAACTCCTTTTTGAAGAGTTTCCAACCAAGATTATCCCCTACGATTACGACACATACTTTGCAAATAGTGACCGGTATGTGATGGTCACCACCAACTGCCTCACCGGACAGGCGGAATATCTGGAGGAGAGAAAATCATCAGAGAGGGTTATGGATATAGTCCGTGCATCAAGCAGCCTCCCATACGTATGCAAAATCACCTACGTAGACGGAATACCTATGCTGGATGGGGGGATAGCCGATTCCATCCCCATAGAGTATGCCCTAAATCAGGGATATGAAAAAGCGGTAGTCGTCCTTACACGCCAGAAAGGATATCGTAAGAAAGAGGGGGCCCACCCTATTGCCAGACTCTTCTACCGCAGATACCCTAATCTGCAGAGGGCCATATCAGACCGCAACACCAAATATAACCACACTCTCGATCTTATAGAGAGACTTGAAGCGGAGGGAAAAATCATCGTAATACGCCCCGAAAAGCCGGTCGAAGTGAGCCGGATGGAGACCGACACCACAAAACTCACCGCCCTCTACCAGGAAGGCTACAGAATAGCTGAAAACAGCGGACTCCTCCGCAAGTTCTAAAACTTCAACGCTAAAGTAAATCCGGCTGCAGGTTGGATCCCTTGTGCTGTGTCGATATAGTATAAAGACGGATACAAATCTATATCGAAAGAGTAGAGCTTTCTCAGATCCTGTTCATACATATTTTTCACTTTGGCTATCCTAATTGCATCCACAATACTCCATATTTCTATACCTAAAGAGGCTGCATAACAAGCAACTGAAACGCCAAGCTCGATCTGCCAGGCCGGTGAAGGATCTATATCACTTCTCTGCTCACATACACTTGCAGTTACCAGAAGTGCGACATTTCCAAAGAATTTTCCCAGTCCACGTCCCCACTCCCCATTAATACACTCTCCAAGTCCAGGCACAAACGCAGAAGCTACACCTGTCCAGGCTGGACTATATTTATCACCCAGAGTTCGAGTATATTCCCGGTAGTTATATATCGTCTTGAGCTCCTTATACTTCATATTTGGCATTAGTCCCTCTATAGGCTCTCTGCTGGAAGAATACAGATTATCTATCAACTCCTGATCGAAAATCTCATTTCTTCCCGACTTATAGCGGATCATCAAAACATCACACTTATCTACCACATAAGCCACGCCATCAGGCTCCTCATAAAGGGTATACTTAACTTCCTTCTTACTGACCTCCAGAACTTTGGCTTTGATCTCTTCGCCATTTATCTTCTTTATAATGTCCTGTGCAAATGCAGGGGAAACGCCTACTACAATAAGTAAAAGTGCTATAAAAGTATTTTTCATTCTGTCTATATTTTCCAATTTATAAAATCTGGCATTTACTACAGCGACTTACTTATCTCGAATATATAAGTAACGACACCTATAATGAAATTACCAGTTTATCTGCACAAAGTTATTTGTTATTAATTGGAATTCCAATACGCTGAAGGAGAATTTTCCCTTTTGATTTATTCACCTCAGCATAACTTCTGTCATAGTCCACCAGCCATCGTCCTTTCCGTCACACCCGACTCGGTTCTGGTGTCTCACCTAATTATCTATCCAGGTCCACTTTTTTGTTCTGGACTTGGATAGCCATCGGAGGAAAGAGCCAATTCAACGAGAGATTGAAAGTCCTCTTTGGTCGTGATGTGGTTGCATTTCCAGACGTGGACGGATATAATGAATGGTGTGAGAAAGTCAAGGATTTCCCTGATCTGAAAATCTCAGTCAGCAACCTCCTGCAGAGCAACGCAACGCCGGAAGACATCGAGAATCACATCGACATAGCAGACTGGCTCATCAGATGGAAACTGCACCCCGATACTAACAAACTATCAGCACTCTATGAAGAGGGTTACAGGACAGTTGCAAAAACAGATCTTCTGGCTTAAAGTGAGACAACCCTCTTAGTGTGCGAAGATAAAGCCGAAATAGATGCGTGGCCCCATCGGTCTGTTGATACCCTTTGAATGGATGGCCAATAACCAGTCTGCCTTTAATGTGAGTCTGAGAGCTTTCCCCACTGCATACTCTACCCCTACGTATGGATCCAGAACGAAGATTGGCTGCTTGTGCAGCACTGTCATCGGTTCAAGTTCCCAATCATATTTATTTCCCTCAAACATATAGAAGGAGGTCTCCATCCCACCTCCTACTGTTGCTCCGACATATGGGATCAACTTACCCTTCTGCCAAAACCAGTCAACAAGAGCCCCTGTCCAGAAGAGTTTGTTGTGACTTCCACTCCTGACCCCATTATGGATGGGCGCTGTAGAAAAATACCCTTCAAACCCTGTCCTGAAATGGTTTGTAAGGTGAATTTTGGCACACCCTCCAATACCGAAAGTGGGACTGCTTATAGAGAGATTATAGGGATTGTCCCCTCCGAACTGATACCCTGTGTGAAGCATCATACCTCCCGAGAAGCCTTTTATCACCTTATCCTCCTGGGCATAGGTGACTGTTGCAAAAGCTACTGATAAAATTACAGCAAGTACAAATCTGTAGAGTTTCATAATCATGCGGTATGAGATTTACTTCTTATGTCCGGGTCCTTCGGGAAACCACCCTTTGCGGACACGCTCACGCTGGTGAACAACCTCTAGTATGCTCCAGAATGAGGAGAAAGCCACGACACCCATGATTATTGAACATATCATATGATCGATCAGAACAGACCCGATCGCAAAAACCACCCCCGCAATAGCAAACAATATCCAGCTCTTCACACCGATATAGTATTCAGCCTTTACTACAAGTGGGTGGAACAGCCCGATTATAAGGAATGTGGAAAGTCCCACAAGAAGTCCTGTCAAATTCATATCTTCACAAACATTTTACCCCGACAAAGGTATACTTTTCAATTGGAATTACAATATCCCATAGGCACATACACATCGTTTACCAAGGCTTTCCTACTGCCCGCACCAATTACTCGCATAGCTACTGAGATAAGATCCTCCAGGTATTCGCTTCGCTCATTCCCACATATCCGAGTCCGGCAGAATAACCGAAACCGTAATCTCCTTTGAATCGTGCATCACAGTTGACTCCAGCCATTCCGGATGATCCAAGAAGTTCCAGATTCACCGATCTTGTCTGTGCTTTTGCACTTCAATTTATTCAACTTCAATTAACCCACTGTCATAAACAACGACCCCTGCAAAAATGCCATTGCCCCCCTCGATATTGTTGTAGGACATAAATGGTGTTGATGACGGGAATTCTGAATAATCAGCTTTTCTGGCAGTGTCCCAGGCTGTGGCGTATTTGTATAGTTCTTCTGACACTCTGTAGAGACGGAATCTGTATTTGGTGGTATCTCCTCTCGTAAGCCTGTTTACCATAATCTCTCTTGTATATTTCATACCATCGAACTCCTTGTCATCAAAGAACATCACCAATGTGCTATTGCCTCCGCGGTCATAATCAATAGTCTGCCATGGGCTATGATGATTCGCCAGAAGCACATCTGTCTGAGCCTGCTCAAACATATCTGTATCTATCCTGGGTATAACATAGGCGACTGACTGGTTATATGGCAGTGGCCTTCCATTACTGCTTAGAACCAGCTGAGTCACCTCTATCATATAACAATCCCTCACACCAGGCTGATCCTGGAATGTAACCTTAAATAGAGGTATTTCTTTTCCTATACCCTGACTTGATCTGTCATCTAGAGCGGCCACATAGTAATCCGGATTAGGACCTGGGATCATGCTGGCAGAAAGTGTCAGATCTTTTATTTCCTGAGGGATTACGGTCTGGGCAGAAATCGGTTCAAAGCCTTCGGCTTCTGCATGAAACTCCAGTTTGTCACCAGGGATCAGCGGCTCTACTGCAAAATATGCCTCGGATGGAAAAGCCGATGAATATCCGGCATTGGGTTGGAGTTCAATTTCCTTTCCGTTTACCTTGAAAGTCATTCTTGGGTTCACTATTTCCTTTACTTTGAGTTCCTGGTTTACAGGAATGGTTGTGCGCAGCCAGAAGACAGTAGTGTCCTGAGCTCCAGGAAGGCACTGAAAGAAGAGCTGAGGTTCTGTTTCCATTCCTCTTAAAGGCATCTCCTTGTAGCATGATGAGAGTGTCAAAAGGAGGCATGCGGCCAATATATGTGTTATCTTCATTTTCATTAGAATTTAAGTGTGTAACTGAATGTCGGAATAATCGGAATCCACCCCTGTATCTCTGAGTATGAAGAGAGGGGATCAGATCCCGAATGCTCCTGGTCATACTTAAACATTACATATGCATTGATTGCGTTCATGTGGCAATATGCATTATAGACACTCAGGTTCCAGATCGCTTCGTTTCCTCTGCGGGTCGTCTTATGAAAGTTGAAACCCACATCCAGACGATGATATGCCGGAAGGATAGCATTGTTTGGAGAGGTATACACCGGACTATATGTATAGTCATAAAAAGGATCAGGCTTGGCGATGATCTGGTCTGGGAGCGTCATCCTGTTACCCGAATGGAATGTCCATCCTGCATACATTTCTGTCTTCTTACCAAGCTTCTGAGTGGCAGAGATGTTAATCTTATGTCGGTTGTCGAACATGTCGTAGTACCACTCATCGTGCATATCAGGGAAATATCTCTCAGACCATGACAGCGTGTATCCAAGAGATACCCAGGTCTTTTCACTGCTCCATTCCAGCTGAGTCTCTACACCGTATGCTCGTCCAAGACCGCTTGTGTAATCTTCCTCCCATTTGTCAAGAGGTGGATACAATGAACTTATGCCCATATATTCACGGATATTGTCCATTGTCTTGTAGTAGCCTTCAACATCCAGC
This sequence comes from Candidatus Coprenecus sp., assembly GCA_045603545.1. Classification (GTDB taxonomy): domain Bacteria; phylum Bacteroidota; class Bacteroidia; order Bacteroidales; family UBA932; genus CAAGNP01. The sequence goes on from JAZUMG010000025.1 coordinate 20,157, forward strand.
TTGATGTTATGAGGAAGATTGAAATATGTGCCTAATGAATACTGACGAGAATGCATAGGAGCTACTGTCGATGTCGAAGGCATCCAGAAACCGGTCGGTACTTCAAGAGGAGAAGAAGCATTGACTCTGTGGCTAAACTGGTTCATATCACTATATGACATCTTTATGGAAGCAATCTCTCCAATACGGAATCTAAGAGCTGCCCTTGGCTCAAGACGGTTATATGCCTTTCCATCTGTCAGGAACATCACATATCGAAGACCGACATTTGCAGTCATCCAATCTGTCAGACTGATCTCATCTTCAATATAAAGCGAAGGCTCAAAACCGTGATAAGTAAAGCCTTCGATCTTTTTGGTATTAATAGGCGCTGTATCGGAGTTTCTATATATTCTTTCTGATATCCTTTGCGGTGAGAAGACGTGCCATATAGCTTCCGCTCCGAATCTTACATGCTGGTTATCGGTCGGATGCCAGAGAAAGTCTGCCTTTATACCTGAGTCGTAAACATTAGAACGGTTGATATCGTCGTCAGTTTCTTCATATGAAACAGACTCATCCGTTCTTTTCCAAGAGTTTACCAATCCTACATTTGCTCTAGACTGGACATGGTAGAGATTGACATCAGAGCGAAGATTGTCAGATATGTTGTATTTCCATCTGAGCGATGCCAGAATGTTACCCCATCTGAGTCCTAGTTCCATGTTGCTCTCATTACCTGCTGTATCCCAATCTGTGGGATCACTTACAGATTTTGATTTCAATGCGTCCTGACCTGCAAATACGCTGAATGACAACGTATTGTCATCCGAGAACTTATGAGTTATCTTTCCGTTCAGATCGGTCATGGCATATCTCATTACAGTATGATCGGAATTCTCAGAATCACGCAGCGCATTATAAAGTGCGAATCCAGGTATAGTCAGTACATCCAGCCAGCTGCGCCTCAAGCCGAAATTGAAGGATGTCTTTCCTTTGACGATAGGACCTTCCATCTGGAATCTACCTTCTATAAGACCGATAGAAAACGTGCCGCTATAGTCATTGAAATCACCATCACGAGTAGTAACATCCACTACAGACGACATCCTTCCCCCGTAGCGTGCAGGAAATCCACTTTTATAGAAGTCTACATTTTCGATTACATCGGAATTGAAGCTGGAAAATACGCCTGCAAGGTGTCCTACCGAGTACAATGGAACGCCATCCATCAAATACAGGTTATCACTTCCAGTACCACCATGGACATAAAGGCCAGACAAAAGCTCCGTACCCGATGATACTCCGGGAAGCATCTGAATGGTCTTGATGACATCCGGGGAACTTAGGAATGCAAATCCGCGATTGAGTTTGGAGCCATCAATGCGTTCAAGGCCAGTCTGGGTAGAGTTTACAGGAGTCTTCACCATGGCTGTTATGACTGCTTCAGGAATACTGTCCTTCTGCTCCTCTATGAGAATGGCATAATCCAACGGTTTCTTTCTCTTGTCTGCCTTAGTAAGGACTATATACTTCTTCATTATTTCGTACTCGATCCCTGTGCCGTCGAAGAGGATCTTCAGGCATTCCTCCAGAAGAGCAGAATGCTCCTTCTTATTATCCTTGATGACATCCTTCATCGGCTTTCCTGAATACGGAACACTGATCTGGATTGCTGAGTCATATACGAAGTTCACACCCAATGACTCGTGGATGACCTCCATCTCTGACCTGAGAGTCCTGCCCTGTTGTGCACTTACAGGGTCTATGGTCAGAAAGGCCATAGCGATGGTGGTAGTAATTAATAATAGTACGTGCTTCATTCTTAAATCATTTGAAAAACTTATCTCTTGGCATAATTAAGATCTAAGATTTCGTTAATCCTTCATTAAGACGGAAAAGTTTAGTAAAAGTACTATATGATTTTGAAAAAATATGCACAATGGTATGTTTTACTTAAAATGCTTACCTTCGCATTACTAACCTGAGACACCAACATGGCAAAGATATATGTAGCGAGCAGCTGGAGGAACCAGTATTTCCCTGATGTTGTGAAGAAGCTCCGTGAATATGGCCACGAAGTTTATGACTTCCGCAATCCGCCACACAATCACGGGGCCTTCATGTGGAAAGACATTGACCCTAAGTTTGACAAATGGAATGTAGAGCAGTACAAGCAGGGGCTGCAGCATCCTTCATCAGAACATCAGTTCCAGGCTGATCTTGACGCCCTGAACTGGGCGGACACATGCCTATTGGTGCTTCCATGCGGTCGCAGTGCCCATACCGAGTCCGGTTGGATGAAAGGAGCAGGAAAGAAAGTCATCGTATATATCCCTGAAATACAGGAGGCCGAGCTGATGTACAAGTTATTTGATCTTGTGAGCGATAGTCTGGATGAAGTGAATCAATATCTGCAAAAGAATATGGATATAATAAAGGACCTTGGAGATCCGTATTCTGGCGACTCAAAGTTTGTTGCGAAATGCAGATTGCTGCAGTCGATGTATCGTGCAGAACAAGGCCTTGCAATCAGACCGTACAAAGGACGTGACGGAGTCCACTACTATGGCAACTACATTGAGGGAGGAGAAATATCCGGTGCAAACTTCCTTGCTGATTATATCTTTGAATATGCAAAGCATCGTGTTGAGCATAGGGAGAAATACGAAACGATTGAATCAGACAGACTTTTCAACAATCTCCTTTCCAGTCAGCCAATGGCTTTCAACTTGTTTTGCCCATTAAGAAAACTACTGGAAGAATCACCAGAAGAAGCGACAAGAGTCATCAAGTCTGCACTGCCGATGTTCCCAATCCATCATGTCACAAAGGTGGATCTGGAATTTATCCCATCGAACTACAAAGATATGACCGGCGACAAAAGTGCTATGGACGCAATCATCTGCTTCAAGGCAGAGGATGGAAAAGATGGATTCATTGCTATAGAGACCAAGTACTCCGAGAATCTGGGCACTAATGAGGCATCTAATAATGAGAAGTCTCTTGAAATCATAAAGCAGCTTAAATGCTTCAATCCTGACGTAGAAGAAAAGATTAAGAGCAAGCAGATTAAACTCACTCAGATATACAGAAACTTCCTTTTGAGTGAAAATTATGGACTTTGGATTGGTGCCGAATCTTATTCTATAGTACTCTCTCCAAAGATTCACCCGTCCACCGATGATGAAGTCCGCTCTATCACAAATGAAATGCGACCTGAATACCAGGGCAAGCTCCAGAACTTGTCTTTAGAGTCATTTACTGACAAACTGATCTATGAGTCTCCCGAAGAATACGCTGACATATTCAGAAGATTCAGAGACAGATACCTAAGTTTTGACAAAGTTGGATAAAGCAACGCTACTCTACTACCTGACATTCGCCTCGTCTTTACTGGCAAAAATACAAGTCTAACACACTGATTATACAGTAGTTAGTTTACACAATTAGGGGAGATTATGTAAATCTCACGGGCCTAGCTTTCTGAACTTCATGTATGTAGCAATGCACACCAAATACTAAGATAAAGCCGTTACAAAGCGACCTTACTTGGCTTGCAACGGCTTTTCTTGAGAATGTATTTTATCGCTATCCCAGCTGGAACTTTCTTGACGAGCGGATCAGTCTGGAGAGTGTTATGACCATCGATTCGGATTCCTGAAGGACATTGAGATACAGGTAAGCTGTGTTGATATTCACCTGCTTGGCCTGAATGTCATGCATAAGTTCCTTTCTCAGCTCAGAGAATTCATGCTGGAGTAGTCCCAACCTTGGCTCAAGGTCACGCAGGCGTTCATATTCACCTATCGAACTGAGTACACCGAACTCAGCGATACAATCCTTGAGGGATTCCTTCTGCGGCCTGAATTCATTGATATATTTCTCCGACAATGGTGTAAAATTATTGTCAACGTGTTCATAAGCCGGCTCACAGATACGCCTGATAGTGTAATACAGCTGCTCCAGTTCATTGAATGAGGCAAAGAACCATGCATTCTTGGTCAATGCTGTCTCCTGGTCCACCCTACGCATGCAGACAGTCTGCTTGCGGCGAAGATTCTTCATCTTTTCCTTATCACCCTTCAACTCATAGAATGACTTGCGCAGCATTTTGACATCTTCTGTCATCAGTCCCTCTGTTATGTTTTCATAATGGAAGGAGATGTCATCCAGAACTTGTCTCTCATTTGCAGCGATATATCCTCGCAGAAGCTCCCATGTCTTTGCCTTGTCCTCAGAATTGAGAATTGCACGGAAGGCCTTGTCTCCATTCTCCTCATCATTTTTCATCTTATAGCGGATATTGCTATGGATCATGACACCAAGACCTACCAGAACGATGATGACAGCTGCAACAATTCCTCCGAAATGCAAGATCATAGCGATGATGAACGCTGCTGCGAATGCGATTCCTGCTGTCATGAACCAGCCTCCGATGACAGATAGGACTCCGGTCACACGATATACGGCACACTCTCTGCTCCATGCCCTGTCAGCGAGGGAGCTACCCATGGCAACCATGAATGTCACGTAAGTAGTAGAAAGAGGGAGCTTCAATGATGTACCGAGAGCGATAAGCAATGAGGACAACACGAGATTTACAGACGCACGCACAAGGTCATAAGATGCCCCCTCTTCAATTTCAATCGTACTGTTATCAAATCTCTTGTCTATCCATGCGCGGATGGACTCCGGCGTATATTTGATCATAAAATTAGCTGTTGAGCTGGCCCATCTTACGACACTTCTTGCCACTCTAGACGAGCCGAACATCTCCTCTCCCTCGTCCTGCTTCGCAAGATTTATTTCGGTCTTGGTCACATTGTGAGCTTTCTTCGAGGTGGCCAATGATATGACCATTATGACACCTGCGATGAAAAGGAATACAAACGGTGTCCGTGCTTCTCCGTTGAGCACGTCCATCATATGTGCGGAAGGATCACCTGCACCTGCATTCTTCCAATCCATAAAAGACTCGAAACCAGCCAATGGAACACCGATGAAGTTCACCAGGTCGTTACCGGCAAAAGCTGTCGCAAGGGCAAAGGTACCGATGAGCACTACAACTTTGAACACATTGACCTTGCAGACATGAAGAATCTGCATCAGTACTGTAAAGAACGCCATGCAACCTCCGAGAATGATCCAGGTATTGTCTGCTATCCAATGCTTCACGTCTGCATTCATAAATGACATAGTCTTGATACCCTTCAGGAGCATGAAGTAGATTATACAGGTAACCGCTATACCGCCGAACAGGCCAATCTTCCACGATATAAGTTTGAACTGCTCTATCACAAGATGACATACGAGTGTTTCAACATGAATCTGCCGGAAGACTCCGCACGATATGACGACAGAAAGACCGTCAGAAGCAACATCATTCAGGCATATAGGCAGATGCTTGATTTCGTTGTGAAGTATCTTCCCGACAAGTTCTATCTCCCGGACAATGGTTCAACTGCAAGACTTGACCTAAGAGTTCAGATATTCAGAGAGATCATCGGAAACATCTGTGCCCACTCTGACTATCAGCCAGGATTTGGTGGATATGTTGAGGTTTTCTATGATCGTGTCATCACAAAGAATGCGACAAGGCTCATCCCTACAATGAAGGAAGGCAGCCTTACTCTTGATGAACTTGGACCATACACCAAGAACCCACTTATTGTAAAAGTCCTCAACGAACTTCACTTTGTGGAAGATCTCGGTTCCGGCAGAAGGAACCTCAAGAGATACGCACCTCTCTACTACCCTGACTACAAGATTGAAATCTCAAACGGCACTCAGTTCGAGTTCTCGATCACATATGATGACCTGTCGAGAGGTAAAGCAGGCAATGAAAGAGACAATCAAACAGACAATCAAAGAGGCAATCCAATAGACAATGTAAACGAAAAGATACTCAAGCTATTACGAATAATCGGACATGAACGATTGACTGTAAAAGAGATAATGAGTCGTCTTAACCTCAGTAGTTCAAGCAGTTTCCGAACAAGATACCTATATCCTGCCATGAAAGATGATTATGTTCGTCAGACTGAAACCGCACATATTAGAAGTGCTAATCAGAAATACTATCTGTCAGACAAAGGAAAGGCCCTCCTGTAGCCCTACCTCCAATCATAGAGAAAGCCCGCAGCGGAATCAACCGTTGCGGGCTTCATCAATAAGATCCTGCGGTATTTACGCCGTGAGGATTACCCCAGCTTCACAGAAGCTAGCATCTCGCCTGACTTCTCACCGGTCTTGGTATACTGCCCTGAACACGTGAATACACTCCATCC
>JAZUMG010000026.1:0-15949 GCA_045603545.1 Candidatus Coprenecus sp.
GCCAAGGAGTTGTGTGTGAATGTTGTCTTCCTAAGCCCGCTTGGCCTCCGACTTGGGGGGACCGCGCCGTAAGGCGTGGTGGGAGTGAGCGGAGCGAACGCCTGAAGAACCTTAACTCCGCAGTCGCGACTCCTTCAGAAAACTCTTCTATACCCGACGCAGCGGATATAGGGCATTTCCCATGCGTCACGGCACGATTTCCTTCACTGAGCACACTTTTACCTACCTGACGCAGCGGATATAGGGCATTTCCCATGCGTCGCTGCAACCAGCCACCCACCGCTGACTTTCCACGCCTCGCTGCCGTCCACCGCCCCCTCGCCACCCACTTTTCACACACAAAAAAGGTCTATTTTAAAAATTTTTCATACATTTGCAGCCGATAGTAAAACCTTTTACTATATAAGCGTTTACTAATACAACTAAAAATTTATACAATATGGAGTCATTTATGATCTCGGGAATCCAGCAGATAGGTGTCGGTACTGTCGATTTCAGAAAGTCGTGGAACTGGTATATCGACATGTTCGGAGTCGATATCAGGATACTGGAAGACGATACAGTGGCGGAGAGGATGCTACCATACACAGGTGGCCAGCCCCAGCAGCGCCACGCCTGCATCGCCGTGAACCTTCAGGGTGGCGGCGGTTTTGAGATATGGCAATACTCAAAAAGGGAACCTCAGCCCTGCCCTTTCACCATCGAAGTGGGGGATCTGGGTGTCCTCGCAGCAAAACTGAAATGCCGCGATGTGGAGGCTTTCTATAAAGAGATTTCCGCCAAATGGAAAGATTGCAGCACCCCAGAAACATTGCCAGACGGCACACCTTGTTTCTATGTCAAAGACCTTTACGGCAACTGGTTCCAGATAGTGGAACGCCCCGATGTCTTTATCGATGAGGGCAAACTTACCGGAGGCATGATCGGTGCTGTGGTGGGTGTAACAGATATGGATGCCTCTATCCGTTTCTATAGTGAGGTTCTCGGCTACACTACCATAAAGAGCGACACTACAGGGAGATTCAGCAAAAACTACTTCCTCCCCTCGGCTGACAAACAGTGTCGCCGTGTCATCCTCGAAGCGTCTCAGCGGGAGGGTGCATTTGCCGCACTCTTCGGAGGGTCGACCATAGAACTTGTCCAGGCACTGGAGCGTACACCTCGTAAGATATATGAAGGTCGTTACTGGGGAGATCCCGGCTTTATCCAGATATGCTTCGATGTCACAGGGATGAAGGCTTTGGGCAAATTCTGTGCAGAGAAAGGGCACCCTTTCACAGTGGACAGCTGTCCCGGTGGAGAGCAATTTGACATGGGGGATGCATCGGGCCACTTCACCTACATCGAGGATCCTGACGGCACACTTATAGAGTTTGTGGAGACACACAAGGTCCCTGTGGCCAAAAAACTAGGATGGTTTATCGACATGAAGAAGAGGGATCCTAAAAAATCGCTTCCTAAATTCCTTTTCAGGATGATGGGACTCGTATCAAGAGAAAAAGTAAAATAAATAAAACATATAGCTATGCAACTTGACATTTTTGACAGAATAAGAAAATCTACAGGTGGCCCTATCGGCCAATACCGTGAAAAAGCTGAAGGTTATTTCGCATTTCCAAGACTTGAGGGTGAATTGGGCCCTTATATGAAGTTCAACGGACAGGATGTCCTTTGCTGGAGTCTCAACAACTATCTCGGTCTGGCCAACCATCCCGAGATCCGCAAAATCGACGCCGAGGCAGCAGCACGCTGGGGTCTTGCCTACCCTATGGGTAGCCGTATGATGACCGGCCAGACTCACCTCCACGAAGAGCTTGAACGCCGCTTGGCTGAGTTCGAGAAGAAAGAGGCTGCATTTGAGTTCAACTTCGGTTATCAGGGTATCGTATCGACCATCGACGCACTTGTAGGACGTCACGATGTTATCGTATACGATGCAGAGGACCACGCTTGCCTTCTTGACGGTATCCGTCTTCACATCGGCAGCAAATACAAATTCCGCCACAATGACATCAAGGATTGCGACCGCGTACTTGCCAAAGCTTGTGCTGAGGCCGACAAGAATGGTGGTGGTGTTCTACTTATCACTGAGGGTGTATTCGGTATGACAGGTGCCCTCGGTATCCTGGACCAGATAGCTGCCCTGAAGAAGAAATACAACTTCCGCATCATGATAGACGATGCCCACGGTTTCGGTGTAATGGGTCCTAACGGCCGCGGTACATCAGAGCACTTCGGTGTGATGGATGAGATCGACATCTATATCGGCGCCTACGCCAAATCGATGGCCATCATCGGAGGTTTCGTAGCTTCTGACAAGGATATCATCGACTATCTCAAATACAATATGCGCTCACAGATCTACGCCAAGTCACTCCCTATGCCTATCGTAGAGGGTTGCTTGAGGAGACTTGAGATTATCAACAGCCCTGAGGGTGATGAGCTCCGCGCCAAACTATGGAAAGTGACAAGACGTCTCCAGGAGGGTTTCCGCGAGATGGGCTTCGAGATAGGGCCTGCTGAGGCTTGCGTTACCCCGGTTCACGTGAAAGCCGGTGTAAACCAGGCATCTAATATTGCGGTAGCTCTCCGCGAGGAGTACCACATCTTCTGCTCAGTGGTTATCTACCCTGTAATTCCTCCGGGAATGGTTATCTTCCGTATCATCCCTACCGCAGCACACAGCATGGAGGATGTAGAGAGGACACTGGCAGCATTCCGCGATATCAAAGAGAGACTTGACCGCGGCGAATTTGACAAAGAGATGCCTAATATGGCACTATTGAAATAAGATATGTCATCTGTTTGGATTACAGGCGCATCCTCCGGAATCGGGGCAGCGTGCGCCTGCAAATATGCAGCTGAGGGGGCGAGGCTTGTCCTCACCTCCTCTTCAGCTGAAAGGCTGGAGCCTGTGGCACAAAAGTGCCGCTCCCTCGGAGCATCTGAGGTGGTAGTCCTCCCCTACGAACTCGGCAATCCCGAAGGGATAGAGGAGCTCACTGCCAATGCCTGGAGCGCCGTCGGGGGGATTGACATTGTCATGCTCAATGCCGGTATCAGCCAGAGGACCAATGTGGAGGATACCTCTATGGAGATGGTGCGCAGAATAATGGAGGTCAATTATTTTGCCCCGGTCGCCATTGCGAAGGCAATACTCCCCAGAATGGTGGAGCGCGGAGAGGGAAAAATAGCAGTCACCACATCGATTGCGGGACGCTTCGGCTTTCCGTTGCGCTGCGGATACAGCTCCTCCAAATTTGCACTCTACGGCTTTTTCGAGACGCTGCAGGCAGAGTATTACAATGCAGGAATCCGCGTCACCATCGTGTGCCCTGGGAGGGTCCAGACAAACATCTCCCTCTATGCACTTGACAAGGGTGGGAAACCCCACGGAGTGCTTGACCCCGGCCAGAAAGGTGGAATGAGTGCGGAGAGGGCTGCTCAAATTATCGTACGTGCCATCGCCAAAGGGCGCCGTGAGGTGCTTGTGGGGAGAAAGGAGCTGCTGATGGTCCATATCAAAAGGTTCCTTCCTGGAATTTGTGCCCGCCTGGCACGCAAAATCAAACCTATGTAAAGGGTAAATTATGGGAAAACTATACGATCTGTTAAAAGAGGATTACAGGATAAAGGAGGGTCTGAAGACCTGCATCAACTGCGGGACCTGCACGGCCATTTGCCCTGCTGCAGAGTTCTACAAGTATGATCCCCGCAAGATAGTCGACACTATCCAGAGGGGAGATGACGGGGAGATAGAGAAACTGCTGAAAAGTGACACTATCTGGTATTGCGGAGAGTGCCTCTCTTGCCTTACCAGATGCCCGAGGAAGAATGGTCCAGGGCTGGTCATTATGGCACTTCGCGACCTCTCTGCAAGACTGGGGTACTTCGTGGAGTCTGAAAAGGGGAGACAACTATATCCCCTCACAAAAATGATGACCGACAATATCCTCAAATACGGCTACTGTATCCACCCCGACACATTCAAATGGGAGGATCATGTGGAGTCGGGACCTGTATGGAAATGGCACACAGAGCACCTTGAAGATAGCTATGCAAGACAAGGTGCCAATTTCCACGGCACCGGTCCTGGGGCATTGAGGGACATACCACAGGAGTCCCTCGACGAGCTCAAGAAAATTTTTGATATCACTGGGGCCACCGAGAGGATAGAGTGTGTGGAGAGGTATTCAAGGGCGAAGGCAGAGGAGATGGGAATGGATATGGAGGAGTACTTCAGACACACATTCGAACACTGCTCAGGTGAGCACTTCAACAACGACTGAGTATGATTTATCAAGGGAAACAGAAAATATGGAGTGACTACCAGAAGGAGATTCCTGATGACAACTGGTACTATGTACGGAGCTGTATCCGCCAAAATTTCTTCCCCGCCTCGGAGAAGATGTTTATGGAGATTTGCAGGAATGTCCTTGGTAAGAATATATATGAAAATGAACACCACACCACCTGTGGAGGTATAGCATACCACTGCGACACCATTCCGCAGGAGACCGCTATGACCATAGTGGCCAGACAGTTCGCTCTAATGACTGAGGCTGGTTATGAGAACTATGTGGCCTCATGCATCACATCTTTCGGTAACTACACCGAAATACTTGAGACATGGCACGAATTCCCTGAGCTGGAGGCCAAAATAAGGGAGATGCTCTGGAAATCTTGCCGCAAAGAGTTCAACAAGCCCAAATACCTCGCCCACTCGAGTGACCTTATATTCAAGTTCCGCAACGAGATAGCTGAGAAAGCAAAATTCCACCTTGTCAACAAAGAGACCGGAGAACCTCTCCGCGTGGTGGAACACATAGGCTGCCACTATTCGAAGATGTTCCCATCAAAGGGTGTCGGTGGTGCAGAGTATCCATACGTCCTGACAGGTATGATAGAGTCATGGGGCGGCAATATAATCGACTACCCAGAGAGAAGACACTGCTGCGGCTACGGATTCAGGCAATACCACGTCAAGGCCAACAGGGGCTACTCCCTCTCAAACACCCACAAGAAATTCGAATCGATGGCCCCATACAAGCCTGACATGATTATTACCAATTGTCCCGGGTGCCCATACTTCCTCGACAGATGGCAATATGTTATAGCGGAGATGGAAGGGAAAACTTACGGCCAGAACGGTTTTGGAATACCTGTCTTCACATATGAAGAGGTGGCTGGTCTGGTATTGGGTTACGACCCATGGGACCTCGGTCTCCAGCTACATCAGGTGGCAGTGGAGCCACTCCTGGACAAGATAGGGATAGAATACAATCCTGAAGAAAAATACAAGGGGCTCAACAGTAAAGACATACTGAAGCCAGAACTCCCAACCGGGATCAAATGCTTCTAAAAAGATCTGAATATGAAGGATATAATAGTAATAGTAGGTGGTGGAATCGCCGGAATGGAGGCTGCAAAACAGCTCATCAGGATGGGGCACACACCTATAATCATAGAGAAAAGTGACCACCTTGGCGGACACGTGGCAGAGTGGAACAGGCTCTTTCCTGACCTCACTCCGGCCAAAGATCTCATCGACAGCCTGACAGCCGAGAGCAAGGGGGCCAACATCTTTCTCAATACAGAGATATCACAGGTCAACCGTTTGAGTGAGAGCTACAACATAATCCTCTCCAACGGCGTAACTATCAACACCAAATATATCCTGATGACCACAGGGTTCAAGATGTTTGAAGCCTCCCGCAAAGAGGAGTACGGATACGGCATCTACAACCACGTCATCACAAACTCCGACCTGGAGAGGTGGTTCAATGGTGCGAAAGATGATAGGATAGACAAATCATCCAGGGAGAAAGTGGGATTTGTCCACTGCGTCGGTTCGCGTGACGAGAAGGCCGGCAATGGGCAGTGCTCAAAAGTGTGCTGCATCACCGCCATCAAACAGGCCATTGAACTCAAAGAGATGCACCCCAATGCAGATATATACTGCTTCTATATGGACCTGAGGCTCTTCGGGAAGAAGTTCGAGGATTTCTACACCAAAGCCCAAAGGGATCACGGGATCCATTTCATCAGAGGAAGGGTCTCTGAGGTGAGCGAGAATATAGATGGCAAGGTGGTAATCAAGGCAGAAGATACACTCCTGGGGAAACCCCTCAAGGTGACATTGGACCTGCTTGTCCTGATGTCGGGCATGCTTTGCAACCCTGACAGCAACAAACTGGCATCGATGATATCACTCCCCACCGATTCAGACCACTTCCTGCAGAGTGCAAACAATATCTCTGAAATAACATCCTCACCCAGGGGAGGGGTCTTCTACGCCGGTGCCTGCACAGGTCCCAAAACCGTCCCTGAGACATTGGCAGAGGCACGCTCTGCTGCATTGGAGATTGATTATCAGATAAGGAGCAAGAGAGATGAATAAATTTGGATTTTCCCTTTCACCCAGCTCCGCAATAAATTTGGATCAGGTGGACAGGACACTTTTTAACAAGCTTACCGAGGTCGAACCCGATGCACTCCGATGCATGGCGTGCGGCTCCTGCAGTGCCACCTGCACAGCAGCTGGATACACCGGGATGAGTGTAAGAAAGGTGCTCCTCAACCTCCAGAGAGGGAGAAATGAAGAGGTCCGCAAGATGCTCTCAGCCTGCATGTTGTGCGGAAAATGCACAATGGTGTGCCCACGCGGAATAAATACCCGCAGTATAATCCTTAATATAAGCAAGTTATGGTAGATTATCTTCACCCGTCGGGATTCAACAGCTTCATCATGCCCTTTGTACTGGGGATGACCTTTGTCCTGGTCTGGTGCATCGGAGGGGCAATAAGGGTGATATACGAACTGACCCCCGGGGACAGAAAAAAATTCTTCCTCTCCCTGATCAACCCCAGGATAATGGCCAAAAATATCAAGGAGTGGTTCTGTGACTGCCTTTTCCACGTCAAGCTGTGGAAGAGGAACAAACTCCTGGGCTATATGCACTCCAGCATCGCATTCGGATGGTTCATGATAATAGTGGTAGGTCACATAGAGGTATTCCTGTATACTCCAGAAAGGATTCACCGTATATGGTACCCTATATTCTTCAGATACTTCGTCGCGGTGACAGACCACACAATGTCGGGATCATTCTTCTTCTTCCTGATGGACTTCTTCCTCCTTATGATTCTCAGCGGAATCATTCTGGCTATGCTCAAAAGGGCATACTCCCTACTTTTCGGGATGAGAAGGACCACCAGACCCAGCCTCACCGACCTCATCGGACTATACTCATTGTGGAGCATCTTCCCGCTGAGACTGTTGGCTGAAGGGTTCACTGCTGACATAAGTGGCGGATCATTCCTCACCAAGACCCTCAATCACCTTCTCCACTCATTTTACAGCGACCCCACGCAGGCACTCCCTGTGTGGTGGGCATACTCGATTGCACTGGGTGTGTTCATGTTCATTCTCCCCTTCAGCAGATATATGCACATTCCGGCTGAGATACTCCTCATCCCTATGCGCAATGCAGGTATCCCCATCAGATACTCCCGCAAAGGGATTTCAAGGCTGCAAGTCTATTCTTGCCCGGGCTGCGGTGTGTGCATTGATGCCTGCCCTCTGAGTGCAGCCAAGGCCAATATCAAGGATACCACAGTCTACCTTAACAGGCAGTTGAAACGCAACAACAAAAAGAGAATCGAAGAGATAAGCGACAAATGCCTCCTCTGCGGAAAATGCTCATCCGTATGCCCTGTAGGGGTTGAGGGGGACAAGCTGAGGATAGCCCAGCGCTCTACCAGGAAATATGGTCTCACCCCCGATTACACGTCGATAGACGAAAAGATGTTCATCCCGGATGGGAGCGGCAAGATACTCTACTTCGCCGGGTGCATGACACACCTTACACCCATGATAAAGAGATCCCTCGTATCGATCCTTGACAAGGTGGGTGAAGATTACACCATAATGGATGAAAACGGAGGTATCTGCTGTGGAAGGCCAATGCTTATGGCCGGTCGCCGCGATGCAGCACAGCAGATGATAGAGAAAAACACCAGTATAATAATGGCATCAGGGGCCACCACCCTACTGTTGAGCTGCCCCATCTGCTACCGGATATTCAAAGAGAACTACAAACTGGAAGGTATAGAGATCCTGCACCACACCGAATACATCCAAAGACTTATCTCTCAAAAGAGGATTGATATATCAAAATCTAATATTAAATTTGCATACCACGACCCTTGCGAGCTCGGAAGGGGGTGCGGCATCTACGAGGAGCCAAGAGAGATAATCCGCGCTGCGGGTGAACTCCTTGAGGGGGAAAAGAGCGGTGCTGAGAGCATATGCTGCGGCGGAAGCCTCGGCAGCCTGAGCCTGGGGGATGAGCAGAGGAAAAGGCTGATAGAGAATGCACTCAACAACCTCACTGTAGCTTCTCCCGATGCCATAGTGACAGCATGTCCACTTTGTAAGAACACATTCAAGAGGCACTCGGCAATCCCTGTAATCGATATTGCGGAAGTAGCCTTGCAAGCGATTGAAAAGAAATAAAACAACTTGAAAGATATGGAATTCAAAGCCACCGGATACACACTCGTCTGCTTCGCAGACAAACACAAATTTGAAGATTCAGGATGGTCCCTTGCAGACCCGGACTGCGAAAAGCCAAGCCTCATAAGGGCTGAATATGAAGAGAAACAATATACCCCAAGAGAGGATCTTGAAGGGCTCTACAGATATGCAGGCTGGCTCCCTGTACACAGGACACTGAAAGGCTCATGCGCCCCTGTGACATACAAAAGCACAGCACTTGCCTCAGAGCTTGGTCTTGAGAATCTATATATCACCTTCTCCGGTTGGTGGCCAAAGATGGGGGCAAGAATGTCCACCGGCTCCTTCAAGGAGACAGAGGCCTACTCTGTCTGCGGAAGACTCTCTGCCGACAACAAAAAGACCCTGGTAGTGGCATCCGCAGGAAATACAGCGAGAGCTTTCGCCAAAGTGTGCTCCGAGAACAATATCCCCCTTCTGATATCTATCCCTGAGGACAATATCAACGCCCTTTGGTTTACAGAACCACTTAATGACTGCGTAAAAATAATAGCCTCCCCAAAAGGATCAGACTATTTTGATGCCATAGCACTTGCCGACAAGGTGTGTACAGATCCCGATTTTATGGCAGAAGGTGGTGCCAAGAATGTGGCACGCCGTGACGGCATGGGTACTACCCTCCTCTCTGCTGTAGAGGTTATCGGGAGAATCCCTGATGCATATTTCCAGGCCATCGGCAGCGGCACAGGTACCATTGCCGCCTGGGAGAACAACCTCAGACTTATCGAAGACGGACGTTGGGGCACACACAAAATGAAACTCTACCCTTCGCAGAACGACCCTTTCACCATCATGTACGATTCGTGGAAGCTCCATTCAAGACAACTGGTCGATATGACCCCCGATCAGGCGCGCAACGCCGCTGCGGTGATAGATGCCAAAGTCCTTTCCAACAGGAAACCGCCTTACTCTATCGCAGGTGGCCTTTTTGATGCTATGGAAGACGCCGGCGGTGACATGTTCAAAGTGACCAACGATGAGCTTCACCAGTGGAAGGGAAAGTTTGCAGAGCTTGAGGGCATCGACATCCACAACGCAGCTGCTGTCGCTGTTGCCTCACTTGCAGCTGCAGTCAAAGAGGGGAAAGTATCCAAAGAAGACGTGATTATGCTCAATATAACAGGCGGCGGAGAAGAGCTTGCCAAATCGGAGCAGAACATAGTCTACGCCAAACCACATCTGGTCCTCGACCCCGACCTCCCCGCAGAAGAGATAGTAAAAGCTGTCAAGAATATATAATATTAAAAAAGAGGCCTTCAGATTTGAAGGCCTCTTACTTTATTGTATTCTATCTTAATCAGATTAGAATCTCTGTGACAAAAGGTCAACGATAGTTGAAGCAGCCAAAGCTACTTTTGTACCAGGACCGAAGATAGCAGCTGCACCGGCTTTGTAAAGTGCATCGTAGTCCTGTGCAGGGATTACACCACCACAAACTACAAGGATGTCTTCACGGCCAAGTTTAGCAAGCTCTGCTACGATCTGAGGAACAAGTGTCAAGTGACCAGCAGCAAGTGAAGATACACCCACTACGTGTACGTCGTTCTCAACAGCCTGTTTAGCAGCCTCTTCTGGAGTCTGGAATAGAGGACCCATATCCACGTCGAAACCGCAGTCAGCATAACCGGTAGCTACCACTTTAGCACCACGGTCGTGACCGTCCTGACCAAGTTTAGCGATCATGATACGAGGTTGACGACCCTCTTTCTTAGCGAATTCAGCTACTTTAACTTTAGCTTGTTCGAACTCTGAATCGTTCTTAACTTCTGATGAGTAAACACCTGTATTCATACGGATAACTGCTTTATATCTGCCTACTACAGCCTCGCAAGCGTCAGAGATTTCACCAAGGGTAGCTCTGTTCTTAGCAGCCTCAACAGCAAGCTCAAGAAGGTTACCGGTCTTAGTCTCCACTGCGTGAGTGATAGCTGCAAGACACTCTTTAACTTTTGCATTGTCACGGTTAGCACGAAGCTCCTGAAGTCTCTTAACCTGAGATTCACGAACTTTAGTGTTGTCCACTGCCAAGATCTCGATAGGATCCTCTTTCTCAAGTCTGTACTCGTTAAGACCGATGATCTTCTCAATACCTGAGTCGATACGAGCCTGTTTACGGGCTGCAGCCTCTTCGATACGAAGTTTAGGAATACCTGTCTCGATAGCTTTAGCCATACCACCAAGTTCTTCAACCTCCTGGATAAGTTTCCAAGCTTTGTCAGCAAGTTCTTTGGTAAGGGTCTCTACATAGTATGAACCAGCCCAAGGGTCGATACCACGGCATACGTTGGTCTCCTCCTGGATGTAGATCTGAGTGTTACGTGCGATACGTGCTGAGAAGTCGGTAGGAAGTGCGATAGCCTCATCAAGAGCGTTGGTGTGAAGTGACTGAGTGTGACCAAGTGCAGCACCCATAGCCTCGATACAAGTACGAGCTACGTTGTTGAAAGGATCCTGCTCAGTTAGTGACCAACCTGAAGTCTGGCAGTGTGTTCTTAGTGATAGAGATTTAGGGTTCTTAGGATTGAACTGTTTTACAAGTTTTGCCCAGATCATACGTGCAGCACGCATCTTGGCAATCTCCATAAAGTGGTTCATACCGATAGCCCAGAAGAATGATAGACGAGGTGCGAAAGCATCTACATCGATACCGGCTTTAACACCAGTACGTAGATACTCAAGACCGTCAGCCAAAGTGTAAGCCATCTCGATATCGTTGGTAGCACCTGCTTCCTGCATGTGGTAACCAGAGATAGAGATAGAGTTGAACTTAGGCATATATTTAGAAGTATAAGCGAAGATATCGCCGATAATTCTCATTGAGAACTCAGGTGGATAGATGTAAGTGTTACGAACCATGAACTCTTTCAAGATGTCGTTCTGGATAGTACCGGCCATCTCTTCAAGTTTGGCACCTTGCTCAAGACCTGCTACGATGTAGAATGCCATAACAGGAAGAACGGCACCGTTCATAGTCATAGAAACTGACATTTTGTTTAGAGGAATCTGGTCGAAAAGAACCTTCATATCCTCAACGCTACAGATACTTACACCAGCTTTACCTACGTCACCAACTACCCTTGGGTGGTCAGCATCGTATCCACGGTGTGTAGCCAAGTCAAATGCTACAGAAAGACCTTTCTGACCGGCAGCCAGGTTTCTGCGATAGAAAGCGTTTGACTCTTCAGCTGTAGAGAAACCTGCGTACTGACGAACAGTCCAAGGTTTTTGTACATACATTGTGCTGTAAGGTCCACGAAGGAAAGGAGCGACACCTGCTGCATAATTCAGATGCTCCATACCATTTAGGTCCTCAGCGGTGTAGATCCCTTTAACGTCGATTTGCTCAGGGGTCTTCCAAGTTTCCTGTGCAGGAGCCTCAGCTTTGCAAGCGGCTGCTCCGCAATATTTGATATCTTTAAAATTAGGACGCATATTAAATTATTTTTTCAGGTGATTATTAAAGTGCTTTAATACCAAGTTTAGCCTGGTAGTCTTTCAAAGTCTCAAGAACGTTGCTCTTCACGTTGATGAAGTTCTTGATACCTTTCTCTTCAAGTTCTGCCTGGCAAGCAGGAGCACCGGCTACTACTACGATAGCTTTGTCACCGATAAGTTCAGCGATCTGAGGAACTGCTTCTGCATATTCTTCGTCAGATGAACAAGCCACTACGATGTCAGCACCAGCCTCAAGAGCAGCTTTAACACCCTCTTCTACAGATGAGAAACGGTTGTTGTCCACAACTTTGATACCTGCAGTAGCGAAGAAGTTGCATGAGAACTGTGCTCTTGCACGGCACATAGCCAAGTTGCCGAAGGTAAGCATGAATGCCATAGGCTGTTTCTCGCTTCTGTCGGTAGCAAGACGCATAGCTTCGAATACCTGTGAACCACGGTAAGGTTTCAAAGGCTCAGCTACCTGCTCGCAAGTGCATGCAGGAGTTTCGAATTTGATACCATTGTAGGTAAGAACGTCTCTTGAAACGATATCTGTAGTGATGCAATCTTCAGCTTTCTCAAGGAAGTTAGGATACTGGTTAGAACCAAGAAGGATATCTTTGCGCATTGCAAGGTTTTTGTCTTTCTTGTCAGCCACAGCCTTGATCTCTGATTGGATGAAGCCCTCTTTGAATTTAGCAACATAACCACCAGCCTCTTCTACTGAGCGGAATAGAGCCCAAGCAGAGTTAGCGATAGAGTTGGTAAGGGTCTCGATATAGTATGAACCAGCAGAAGGGTCTACTACTTTATCGAAGTGAGACTCACCTTTAAGGATGCTCTGTACGTTACGTGCGATACGGTTTGAGAACTCGTTAGGTGTTCTGAATGAGTAGTCGAAAGGAAGAACCTCAAGATAGTCAACACCTGCGATAGAAGCACTCATAGCCTCAGTGGTAACTCTCAACATATTTACGTAAGCATCGTAAACAGTCTGGTTCCACTCGCTGGTGGTAGCACGAAGTTCCATCTTCTTAGCGCACTCTGAATCTGTACCGTAAGCGTCAACAACGTTAGCCCACAACATACGTGCAGCACGGAATTTGGCGATCTCCATAAAATATGAGCTTCCTACTGAGAAGCAGAAGGTCATCTTCTTAGCCACATCTTTAACATCAAGACCAAGTTCGGTCAAGCGTGAAAGATATTCGCTACCTTCAGCAAGAGCAAATGCAAGCTCCTGAGTAGAAGTAGCGCCACAACCGTTGAATGTGGTAGCATCTACAGCGATAACTTTAACTCTCTTATAGTCAGCAGCCACTTTAACAGCCTCTGCAAGAAGTGCAAATGACTCTTCACAGAAATAACCTTTAGTGGTCAAAGTGTGTAGAGGGTTGAAATCGAAAGTAGCTCTTAGAACATCTTTCTCAACACCTTTAGAATCTGCATAAGCCAAGAAGTTTTTAAGAGACTCAACAGATTTAACACAGCTTTCCTGGAAGCTTACAGGAACTTTAGCAAGATCGATACCGTTCAAAAGAACTTCGTAATCAGCTACAGTCTGAACTTTAGAGCCATCCATGTAGAAACCTACAGACTCGATACCTTTTGAAAGGAGCTCTTTAGCCTCAGCATTTGCTTTTGCATAGTCGCAAGTGCAGCAGCATACACTGTGGTGGATGAACCAGTCATTGTTTTGTTTGGTACCTCTAACATAAGGGAATGCTCCAGGGTTAGTACCTACGTGAGGAAGCTCTGCAAGATTCTCTGCACGGTAGTATGGACGAACGCTGAAACCCTCTTGTGTTTTCCATACGAGTTTTTTCTCGTATGCGGCACGTGCAGCTTCTAGATCTGCACATTTAAGGTCTTTTAGAATTACCTCTTCCCATTTCTCGGTAGGGACCGCTGGAAATTCAGTAAAAAGTTTTTCTGCCATATTTTTATGATTATTAATAAATGAGTGTGTTTCTTTTAATCACGCAAAGATAACATTTTTATATATTAAGTATCTAAAAAATCACTACTTTTGAGGTATAAAAACCATTTTTATGAGAAAAGCACTTTTTATTTCGATTTTCTGTCTGACTTTGGTCAGTTGCAAAAGTTCTGACCAGACACAAATGGACCTGCAGCCACTTATGGAAAAGCACGGAATCACAGGGATACAAGCAGTTCTGGCAGAGGAAAAAAATCTCTCCAACAAATTCAACGAGAGCTATTTCATCTACGGTGAAGGGATTGCAGACACTACAGTTTTCCAGGCAGCATCCCTGAGCAAAGTCCTATTCTCATATGTCGCAATGAGTCTCTATGACGAAGGGGTGTTTGACCTTGACACTCCACTTATGGAGTACTACGACAATGGCCGCTTCGCTGCCGGGCAGGACAGCATATACGCCAGGATGCTCACTGCGCGCCACGTCTTGTCACACCGCACAGGGCTCAAGAACTGGGCATCGTCACCATCGGGAGATGCCTGGCCCACCAGCACCATCACATTCAAGAAAAAACCTTACGAAGAGAGCGACTCCACCGGGATGTTCACCTACTCGGGAGAGGGGTTCGCATATCTCCAGCATACACTTGAACACCTTACAGGGATGACCCTTAACGAGCTGGCCACCAAATATGTATTCGAACCTTTCGGAATGCCTAATTCATGGTACGGATGGAGAGACTCTTTTGAGGGTCAGGTAACAGTCGGACACCAGGAAGACGGCACACCTGTCGATGTAGTGCGCTACCCAAGGGCAAATTCAGGCTACACACTCATGACCTGCGCTGCTGACTACGTAAAATTTCTGGAGAAATTGGCAGACGGAGGAAATCTCTCAGACGAAACATTCCAGGAGATGATTACCCCACAGTTCGAAAGGGAGGACAGCGAATGGAGAATCTATGAAGACCTCCCTATCAGTTGGGGTCTTGGAGTGGGACTGACCGACGACGGAGCACTATGGCACTGGGGCGACAACGGCACTTTCAAAAGTTTCTTTGTCATCTACCCAGGCAAGCAGGCCAGAATAATGCACTATGTATGCAATAGCCGCAACGGACTGAAGATTCTCCCAGATATGCTTGAGACATTCTTCCCCACCTGCGAAGAGCACACAGAGCACGACATCCTCAAAGTACCTTACTGGATCGAGTGCCACTACAGATAGGTTTGACCTCTCTACACACCCATAAAAGCAACCCAGGTCTCACCCTCCAGATCTGGGTTGCTTTTGTAATACGTTCATTCCTACCATTGTCATTACGCCCTCATAAACGCACTCAGTGACCACCATATTCCTACCACTGCGACAGTTTTTCTCAATATTTTGTCACAGTGGTGAGCAATACCAACACTTTTACCCACTTTCGCCTACCACTGTGACATTTTTTTGAAAAAAAATCGCAGAATTTGCAATTATCTTAGAATTAAACGGTTATTCGGGTTGCATGAAAATTGGGTAACGAGATGGCAACCGTTTCTATTTCAGAGTTCTTTATTGTTTTGCATCAATGACATAACTCCTGATACACAAAGGTACAACTTTTTTATGAACGAGCAAAAAGGTGGTGCGTTTTTCATTATTGCAGTGTAATATTTGAATTTGGTCTATCATCAATCTGCGATATTATGAGTTTCCCGATTCCGTCATTCGCCCCTTTCCTTTGCTCGTCTGCGAAGGTAGTACAAAAGCCCTTGAAAGTTGAAAGGTCAGGCGGCAAGCCGTTTCGGGCTGAATCTTCCTCCTACGGAGAGTATTCAGCCCGAAAACCTTTCCCCTTTCAATGTCTGTACTTAGAAATGCAGACGGCAACGGAAATGAACGACTGACGAAAATGTAGATAAAGATAAACAGACAGCATACAAACGGGTTCTTACATTGATAACCCATTTGTATGCTGTTCTTGTTTCTATCCATAGGGGCACTATTATTTTGC
>JAZUMG010000027.1:0-31766 GCA_045603545.1 Candidatus Coprenecus sp.
TTGCTGCCTGTAGTGTTGATCTCGCGACCCATCTCCTGGGCGATGAAGCCGAGTTTCTTTCCTGGGTACTGCTCTTTCTCTACTGTCTCGAGGAAGTAGCGGCAGTGCTGGCGGAGACGCACCTTCTCTTCATTGATGTCGAGTTTCTCCACGTAGAATACGATCTCCTGTTCGAGGCGGTTTTCGTCGCACGATGAGCATACCTCTTTTACTTTCTGCACTATCCTGTCTCGGACGGCAGTCACCCTCTCTGCCTCATATTTCTCCACCTCTGAGACAAATGAGCAGATGAGTTCCACCCTTTTGCAGACATCCTGCTTGAGGATCTCACCCTCTCTGGTACGGAACTCTATGAGGTGGGCTGCTGCCTCTTCTATGGCGCTGCGCAATGCATCCCAGCTCTCGTCGCTCATCTCTGTGCGCTGAGTCTCAATGACATCGGGCAATTTGAGCAATGCGGGGAATATTGCATCAGCATAGTTGCCCGGGAATGGGGTGTCTGCTATTGCTTCGGTAACCTGACGGTAGTAGTCCATCAGGATATCCCTATTGATCTTCTTTGAAGAGACGCTCCCTATCTGTTCGACTGTGGCAAACAGGTCAATATTGCCCCTTACAAGCATCTGGGCAAGATGCTGCCTCATCTCTATCTCCTTGTCGCGTGGGATAAGTGAACTTTTTATGGACAAGTCGCAATTCTTTCCGTTGAGGGAACGGATTTCGACTGTATATTTCTCTGTTGCAGTACTTTTTTCGGCTTTTCCGTAGCCGGTCATCGATAGAATCATAATTTCCTTGAATGTTTCGTCTTTTAAAGGTGTAAATTTAACTAGAATAAACTACCTTTGCAAGATAATTAAAAGTTAAAAACGCTAAGTCAATGGAAGAAGTAAAAAAAGAAGAAGTGGTCGAGACAAGACCATTGAATTTTTTGGAAGAGATTATCGAGAATGATCTTTCATCAGGGAGACACAATACTGTATTGACCCGTTTCCCGCCCGAGCCAAATGGTTATCTCCATATCGGGCACGCAAAAAGTATCTGCTTGAATTTCGGCTTGGCGAAGCAATATGGTGGCAAGACCAACCTCCGCTTCGATGATACCAACCCTGTGAAAGAGGATACTGAGTATGTAGATTCAATCAAAAACGATATCCAATGGCTTGGCTTCCAATGGGCCAATGAGTTCTATGCATCTGACTATTTTGACCAGCTCTATGAGTGGGCTGTGCAGATGATCAAAAGTGGTCTTGCATATGTGGATGACCAGACTCAGGAGGAGATCAGGGCAGGTCGTGGTACAGTGCAGACTCCAGGTACCAATAGCCCTTACCGTGACAGAAGCGTAGAGGAGAACCTTGACCTCTTCGAAAGGATGAAAAACGGTGAGTTCCCAGAAGGTGCCAAGGTGCTGCGTGCAAAGATCGATATGGCACATCCAAATATGATGTTCCGTGACCCTCTTATGTACAGAATTATCCACGCTGACCACCACCGTACAGGTTCCAAATGGTGCATCTACCCTATGTACGACTATGCACATGGCCAGTGTGACTCTATAGAGAACATCACACACTCTATCTGTACCCTTGAGTTCGATGTTCACAGACCTCTATATGACTGGTTTATCGAGAAACTAAATATCTTCCCTTCACATCAGTATGAGTTTGCAAGACTTAACCTCACTTACACAGTGATGAGTAAGAGAAAACTTCTCGAACTTGTAAGAAACAACTTCGTCTCTGGCTGGGATGATCCACGTATGCCTACTATCTGCGGTCTTCGCAGAAGGGGTTATACACCTGAAAGTATCAGGGCTTTCGCAGAGAAAGTGGGTGTGGCCAAGAGGGACAACATGATCGACCTTTCACTTTTGGAGTGGTGCTTGAGGGATGACCTTAACAGACGCTCAAACCGCTATATGGCAGTACTTAATCCAGTTAAGCTGGTGATTGACAACTGGCCAGCCGATGTGGAGAGTGAGATTTGTATAGCTCCTAAAAATCAGGAGAATCCAGATGCAGGTACACGTGAGATAGCTTTCACCAAAGAGCTCTACATCGAGAGAGAGGACTTTATGGAAGAGCCACCTAAGAAATTCTTCCGTCTCCGTCCAGGTGGAGAGGTTCGTCTCAAATATTCATACATCGTCAAATGCGAGTCTGTGGTTAAAGACGAGAATGGCGAAATTACAGAGATTCACTGTACATACGATCCTACAACCAAACCGGGTAATGGAACTTGGAGAAGTGTCAAAGGTACTATCCACTGGGTATCTGCTCAGCACGCCAAGAAGGTGGAGGCACGCATCTATGACAGACTATTTACAGAGGCTGATATGGGCGGTATCCCTGAGGGCAAAGACTACAAGGCTTACCTGAACCCTGAGTCACTTGTAGTGAAAGAGGCCCTTGTAGAGCCAGCACTTCTGGAAGACAACTCAGGTATTGCTGTTCAGTTTGAGAGAAACGGCTACTACATCAAGGATGCCGACTCTACACCTGAAAAACTTGTATTTAATAAAGCTACCGGCCTTAAGAGCAGCTTTTAATTGATATTATGAAATATATAGGAGCACACGTAAGTGCGTCGGGTGGGGTGGAAAATGCCCCACTCAACGCATATAATATAGGGGCTACCGCATTTGCCCTCTTTACAAAGAACCAGAAGCAGTGGGTGGCACCACCTTTGAGCGAAAAGAGTATTGAACTTTTCAAACAAAGGTGTGCAGAGTATGGTTTTGCACCAAATGCCGTACTTCCACACGACAGTTATCTCATTAACCTTGGTCACCCAACAGATGAGGGGCTCGGTAAATCGCGTGCGGCATTTATAGATGAGATGACCAGATGTCAGCAGCTGGGTCTGGATCGTCTCAATTTCCACCCTGGAAGCCACCTCAAGGCGATATCTGAGACAGAGTGCCTGCGCAGGATCGCAGAATCTATCAATATTGCCCTGGACAAGACTCAGGGGGTTATAGCTGTCCTTGAGAATACAGCAGGACAGGGATCCAATATGGGGCACCGCTTCGAGCATCTGGCTGAGATAATTGAGCAGGTGGAGGATAAATCGAGGGTGGGTGTCTGCATCGACACCTGTCACGCATTTGCTGCTGGTTATGACCTTATCCCATCCGATGGTGCAGCGGATACCCTGTTTGGAGAAGCGAATGCCGATGGTGGTTTTGAAAAGGTATTCTCCGAATTTGACAGGATAGTGGGCTTCAAGTATCTAAAAGGTATGCACCTTAATGATGCGAAGAAGCCATTGGGCTCGAGGGTGGACCGTCACGACAGTCTTGGCCTCGGCGTTATAGGTAAAGGCCTCTTCCAGAGAATTATGGAAGATCCCCGATTTGATGGTATCCCATTGATTCTGGAGACCCCCAATGTGGATATCTGGGCAGAGGAGATTGCTGAGCTCAAAGGTTGGGCAGGGGTGTAAGATTACCTTACTCCACTTTGGGAAATAACCATTGGAGAAACTTTCTGATGAGATTCTTAAAAGCTGATGCCATAACGGTGTCGGTTTTTTTGTTTTCCAAAGGTAGTGTTTTTTTCTTATCTTTGTGGTATGTCAAACATTCTGGATAGTGATATAAAGTATTTGACCGGTATCGGTCCCAAGAGGGCGGAACTCCTGGGGAAGGAGCTTGGGATCAGTACGTTCAGGGATCTTGCCTATACATTCCCATTCAGATATGTGGACAAATCTAAAATATACGCGATCAGTGATGTGGATTCCACTACTGCTTATATCCAGTTAAGAGGCAAGATTACCCGTATGGGTATGGTGGGGGAGAAGCAGGGGAAAAGGTTTGTAGCGACCCTGAGTGACAGTACAGGCCACATCGATCTTGTTTTCTTCAAGGGGATTAAGTGGATCCAGGAGAAGCTCATTATAAACAAGGAGTATATCGTATTCGGCAAGCCCTCTATCTTCAGGGAGAGTTTCAATATGGTCCACCCCGAAGTGGATCAGGTCTCCGATTCTGCACCGGCAGGGGAGCCCTCCATGATAGGGATCTACTCCAGCACCGAAAAGCTGAAAAGTGCAGGGATCGGGAACAAGGTTTTCTCTAAGTTTGTGATGACATTGCTCTCAAAACATCTTAGTCAGATTCCGGAGACATTGCCCGACTATATATTGAAGAGGCATAAATTGTGTCCATTGCAGTATGCACTGAAAAATATCCATTTCCCTTCTGACCCGAAGGCCCTCTCTGCAGCCCAGATGAGGCTCAAGTTCGAGGAGTTGTTCTATTTGCAGTTGTCGCTGCTCAAGACCAAGAAGAAGAGGACGCAGGAGTCTGTCGGGGTGATGATGCCCAAGGTAGGGCAATATTTCAACAAGAGTTTTGCCAATATCCCGTTCGAACTTACAGGGGCACAGAAGAGGGTGATAAAAGAGGTGCGGGGAGATATTATGAGCGGAAAGCAGATGAACCGTCTGCTGCAGGGTGATGTGGGGAGCGGAAAGACAATGGTGGCATTGCTCTGCTGCCTGCTTGCTGCAGATAATGGTTACCAAAGCTGTATCATGGCACCCACCGAAGTCCTTGCGCAGCAGCATTTTGCAGGGGTGCAGAAGACTATTGCCGGAAGCGGCATAAAGACAGCCCTCCTTACAGGAAGTACCAAAGCAAAAGAGCGACGGGAGATCCATCAGGGGCTCCTCGACGGCTCCATACATATCCTTTTCGGGACCCACGCAGTGATTGAGGATACCGTGCAGTTCCTCCGTCTGGGTTTTGTCGTTATCGACGAGCAACACCGTTTCGGGGTGAACCAGAGGGCAAAACTGAGGTTCAAATCTGAGATTGCTCCCCATATCCTGGTGATGACGGCGACCCCTATCCCCAGGACCCTGTCGATGACCCTTTACGGAGATCTGGATGTATCTGTTCTGGACGAATTGCCACCTGGGAGAAAGCCTATTCAGACAATACATCTTACAGAGTCGAAGCGGGATGCTATGTTTGCATTTCTTAAAAAAGAGATCGCACTGGGCAGACAAGTGTTTATCGTTTATCCCCTCATAAAGGAATCTGAGACAATGGATTATAAAAATCTTGAAGAGGGCTATGAGATGATAACCCGGGAGTTTCCGGCTCCGCAATATATTACTGCAGTGGTGCACGGACAGCAGAAGAATGAGAACAAGGCTTACGATATGAAACTCTTTGCAGAGGGAAGGGCCCATATCCTGGTGGCCACTTCGGTGATTGAGGTGGGTGTGGATGTCCCCAATGCTTCTGTGATGGTGATAGAGAGTGCAGAGAGATTTGGCTTGTCCCAGCTCCATCAGCTTCGTGGCCGTGTGGGGCGTGGTGCCGAGAAATCGTATTGCATACTTATGACAGGGTATAAACTTTCGAAAGAGTCACGACAGAGAATCGATCTGATGTGTGCGACCAATGACGGCTTTGAGCTGGCTGAGGCGGACCTTCGTATGAGGGGACCGGGTGATATTGAGGGGACACAGCAGAGCGGTCTGGCCATCGACCTGCGGATTTCGAATTTGGCACAGGACAGCCAGATACTCCAGTTGGCCAGGATGACGGCAGAGGAGATACTGGAGAGGGATCCGTCTTTGGCAGGTGGGGAGAATACACTTCTGGTATCACAGCTTGCCCTTATGAAGAAGCAGGATCCGCTGGTGGATATAGATTATTCGAAGATAAGTTAGTGTGTTCGGCCAGGTCTGTTAAAAGTACGCAGACCTGGACGGATATTGTTTTGTAAATTATTGATAGATAGGGTGTTGTAAAATATGGTTCCGCCAGGTCGGACACTTTTTTGCAGACCTGGCCGGAATTGTTCAGATGGCTCTTCGGTGAGAAGGTGGGGGAGGTGCGGAACTTCAAATCGGGGGCGAAACAGGTCATTCTGCCCCGGAATGGTGCTCGCCGACGGCAATCGGGGGCAAAACAAGCCTCTCTGCCCCGGAATGGTGCTTGCCGACGGTAATCGGGGGCGAAACAAGCCTTTCTGCCCCGGAATGGTGCTCGCAGATGGTAATCGGGGGGGAAAACAAGCCATTCTGCCCCGGAATGGTGCTCGCCGATGGCAATCGGGTGCAAAACAAGCCTTTCTGCCCCGGAATGGTGCTTGTCAATGTTAATCGGGGGCGAAACAGGCCATTCTGCCCCGGAATGGTGATCGCAGATGTTAATCGGGGGCGAAACAAGCCTTTCTGCCCCGGAATGGGTATTGGATGCCCGAATAGGTCGGGCAGATGGTGGGTTTGACTGATCTGGAGTGGTGTTACAGAAACTTCGAGGCGGCGGCGACGGCGAGGGCGTCACAGAGTTCGTTTTCGGGGTGGCCGGCGTGACCTTTGATCCAGATGAAGCGGACACGGTGTTTGCGGTAGACCTCCAGAAAGCGTATCCACAGGTCAGGGTTGGCCCTTTTTTCAAAATTTTTCTTTTCCCAGCCAAATACCCATCCCAAGTTTACAGCATTCACCACATATTTGGAGTCGCTGTAGACTATTACTTCAGCATTTTCACGCTTTATGGCTTCCAGCCCGACGATGACAGCGAGGAGCTCCATCCTGTTGTTGGTGGTCTCTTCGAACCCTTCAGAGAGCTCTTTGTAGTGTGTGCCACATTTGAGGACTACCCCGTAGCCGCCAGGGCCGGGGTTGCCCCTCGATGAACCGTCAGTGTATAGCTGAATAGGAAGTGGTGCCATAAACGGATATTATACCGGACCTTTAATCCCCTCTATTTTAGGTTCATGTGCCACTTGGAGCACATCTGACCTCATCGCCTCGTACAGTCTTCTGTTGCGTACGATGTCGATGGCTGCGTAGATGGATGATATCATAGGCATTGCATTGGCTTCATTTTTTCCTGCAAGCTCATATGCTGTACCATGGTCAGGAGATGTGCGGACAACAGGAAGTCCGGCTGTATAGTTTACGCCGCAGTCAAATGAGAGAGCCTTGAATGGGATAAGTCCCTGGTCGTGGTACATGGCCAGAACTGCGTCATAGTTGTTCTGGAGATTGTTTCCGAAGAAGCCGTCAGGAGAGTATGGGCCGAATGCGAGTATGTTCTCTTCATTTGCCTTCTTGATGGCAGGGCAGATGATTTCGAGCTCTTCACGTCCCAAAAGTCCACCGTCACCAGCGTGGGGATTGAGACCCAGAACTGCTATTTTGGGTTTTATAATGTTGAAATCCTTGCAGAGGGATTCATGCATTAGTTTTATTTTGCCCAGAATTTTCTCTATTGTGAGTGATTCTGATACTTTTCCGAGTGGAAGGTGGTTTGTGACCACACCCACTTTCATCTGTTCAGAGCACAGGAACATAAGTCCGTCTTTGGCACCAAACTCGTTTATGAGGTACTCTGTGTGGCCAGGGAAGCCAAATGAACTGTCTGATACAGCCTTTTTGTTGAACGGTGCGGTGACCATAGCATCGATAAGACCCTCTTTGAGATCCTTTACACAGGCTTTAAGTGCCAGAATGGAAGACTGGGCTGCTTCTGAAGATGGTTGGCCAGGTTCAATTTTGAAATTATCAGGAACACAGTTGATTATGTTGATCCTCTTTGGATGGCAATCCTTTGCGGTATTTATTATGTTTGTATTTACGTTTTCAGTGCTTGGAACCTGTTTCTTGTAGAAACCGAAGGTCTTGGATGATCCGTAAACGATTGGGGTGCAAAGGTCAAGCATTCTGGCATCTGCCAGAGCTTTGATGATAACTTCGTAACCGATTCCGTTAGGGTCACCCTGGGTGATGCCCACTATAATTTTTTGACTCATATTTATTCAGTAGTTTGAAGCCGCAAGTTAGGAAAATTTTCCATAAATCACTATCTTTGTCTAAGATTGACTTTATCAGATATGGAACATATTCTTGAGAATGAAAACCCCAGGTTCTCTGTTATAGGAGGCGGCAGTTGGGCGACAGCCATTGTTAAACTTCTGACCAGAAACAAGAGAAAGGTATGCTGGTATATGAGAAACCAGAATGCGATTGACCATATTGTCAAATATCAGCACCACCCCTCATATCTCCCGTCAGTGGAACTTGATACAGAATTGCTGGATATCAGCAGTGATATAAACTATGTGGCCGGATATGGTGAAGTGGTAATATTTGCCATCCCTTCTGCATATTTCCTCGATGAAGTGGCCAAACTGGTTGTAGATCTGAAGGGGAAACTTATCGTTTCTGCTGTAAAAGGTTTTGTGGGGGAGGACCATATCACCATTGCGGAGTATTTCAATCAGGTACACTCTATCCCATTTGACAGAATAGGGGTACTCAGTGGCCCTTGTCACGCAGAAGAGGTTTCCAGGGAGAGACTCTCATATATTACTGTATCTTCGAAGCATATGAAAGTGTCAGAGTATCTGTGCGGATTTCTTCAGAACTATTTTATCAAGGCCATTCCGGGTACAGATATCTACGGTGTTGAGTATGCTGCGGCACTGAAAAACATTTATGCCATCGCGGCGGGTATTTGTGTCGGTCTCAATTATGGGGACAACTTCCTGGCAGTACTCATCTCCAATGCTTTCGGTGAGATGAAGAGATTTATCAATGCCACCCACGCTGACAATAACCGTGACACCACAAATTCGGCATATCTTGGTGATTTGCTTGTTACCTGCTACTCCCAGTTCAGCCGCAACCGTACATTCGGTCTGATGATAGGCAAGTCTTACTCTGTCAAGACAGCACAGCTCGAGATGAAGCAGGTGGTGGAGGGGTACTACGCTGTGAAAGCTATCCACGAGATAAACAAGAAGTACAATGTCAGTATGCCTATAGCTGATGCTGTCTATGCTATCTTGTATGACCATTGGTATACAGATGCAGTAATAGAGGAATTGACCAAAAAACTGAAATAAAACACTAAAAAATATAAACGCATTATGATTAAACTTACTGCAAATCCATCTGAAAAATATTTGGATAAAGCACTTGAGGCACTTGATGTCCTCGCCAATGAGAATGGCCCAGGCAATGATTTCCTAGGTTGGAAAAAACTCCCTACTACCACCCCTGAATCACTCTTTCAGGAGTGCGACCAGGTAGTTGAAAGCTGGAAAAAACTCGGCGTGGAGGTAGTAGTGGCTATCGGTATCGGAGGCTCATACCTTGGCGCAAAGGCTACCATCGAAGCTCTGTCACACAACTTTGTGGCTGCTATGCCTGCAAAAGGGCCTCGCGTGGTTTTCGCCGGCCATAACCTTTCAGAGGATTATCATGCAGAACTTTTGGAATATCTCGAAGGGAAATCTGTTGCTGCTGTAGTTATCTCAAAATCGGGTACTACTACAGAGCCTGCCCTCGCTTTCAGAATCATCAAATCATACATCGAAGCCAAATATGGCAAGGATGGTGCACGTGAGAGAATCGTGGCTGTTACAGATGCTGCAAGAGGTGCCCTCAAGACCATGTCCAATGATGAAGGTTACAAGACTTTCGTAATTCCTGACGATGTGGGTGGCCGCTTCTCTGTTCTTACCCCTGTGGGCCTTATCCCTATTGCCCTTGCTGGTTATGATATCCGTGCACTTGTAAAAGGTGCTGCTGCAATGGCTGCAAAATGCTACGAGCGCAATCATGACAATATCGCAGTCCGCTATGCAGCTATCCGCAATGAGTACTATGATGGCGGCAAATCTATCGAGCTGCTTGTAAACTACAATCCTAAGCTTCACTCTATCAGTGAATGGTGGAAACAGCTCTACGGCGAGTCAGAGGGTAAGGACGGCAAAGGTATCTTCCCTGCATCAGCTACCTTCACTACAGACCTTCACTCACTTGGCCAATATGTACAGGATGGTCAGAGAATCCTTTTCGAGACAATGTTCTCAGTGGAGAAGACCAACAAATCCCTTGTTATCGGTGAAGATGCCCAGAACCTTGATGGTCTGAACTATCTTGCAGGCAAACACCTTGAGTACTGCAACCAGATGGCAGAGGCAGGTTCGCGCCTTTCTCATATGGATGGCGGTGTGCCTTGCATCTCCCTTTCAATGGAGAAGATCGATGAGTACAACCTTGGTGAGCTGTTCTACTTCTTCGAAGTGGGCTGTGGTGTAAGTGCATATATGCTTGGTGTAAATCCTTTCGACCAACCTGGTGTAGAGGGTTACAAGAAGAATATGTTTGCTCTTCTGGGCAAACCTGGCTACGAGGCTCAGGGCGAAGAGTTGAGAAAAAGATTGTAAACAAGTAGAATGGTAAACGGTTTTTTATGGCAGGTGGCTAAGCTCTATCTGGAGCGTGAAAGGGATGCGATAGCGGAGTGCTGTTTTGTTTTCCCTAACAGACGTTCGTCCCTCTTCTTCAAGAAATACTTGGGAGAGATGATTGACAAGCCCCTTTTTTCGCCAACCCTAATAACCATAAATAACCTTTTCTCGGAGATCTCCGGCCTTAAAGTTGCAGACAAGATCTCCCTACTTATAGACCTTTACAAAGAGTATAATATCTCCTCATTTGACGAATTTGTCTTTTGGGGGGATATTCTTTTGAATGACTTTGATGACATCGACAAATATATGGTCGATGCAGAAAAGCTCTTCACGAACATTAAAGATCTGCACGAACTGGATGGAGGCTACGAATTCCTGTCCCAGGAGCAGATAAAAGCGATAAAATCGTTCTGGCGCACTTTCAACGAATACTCGGCCGGGGCCAAAGAGCAGCAATTTCTCTCACTTTGGAACAACCTCTACAGGATATATTCAAACTTCAGGTCAAACCTCGAGTCGAAGGGGGAGGCTTACGAAGGGATGATATACCGGATGGTGGCAGATGCAGCCAATAGCGCGATGGGGCTACCGCAACCAACTGAAAATGGAGAAACA
Source organism: Candidatus Coprenecus sp. (assembly GCA_045603545.1). GTDB lineage: Bacteria > Bacteroidota > Bacteroidia > Bacteroidales > UBA932 > CAAGNP01. Next base: position 10,851 of record JAZUMG010000027.1, read on the forward strand.
GATGAAGGTGTAATTGCCCTGCAAAAGCTCGCCAAAAGGTATAAAAAGATAGTTTTTGTCGGTCTAAACGCACTTAACGAGTGCGAAAAGAGGCTTCTCTCTTATCTTAAAAGGGAGGGCGTTGCAGATTTCTACTGGGATTTCTACGGAGATGAGATAACAGACTCTGCAAACAAATCTTCTCTCTTCATGAAGAAGAATATCCTTCAATATCCATCCGCATACCCATTGCCAGACGGGCAAACGGAGAGAGACCTTACCGAACGTAAAATCAAGGTGATAGGGGTCCCTTCGGCGGTAGGGCAGGCAAAATACCTCACAGGGCTTCTGCCTCAGTTTGATCCGGTGGAGACATCCATTGTCCTTCCGGACGAGAACCTTTTGTTCCCGGTGCTCAATTCTATTCCAGAGGAGATACAGGATGTCAATGTCACAATGGGGTACTCCCTCAAAAACTCCCAAGTGGCCTCATTTATGGGGATGCTTGCACCTCTGTGGAAAAAAGCGAAGGAGGTGGATGGGGAGACTCAATTCTATCACGCGAGTGTCATTGCCCTGCTTGGGCATAAATATATCCAGGGACTCGAAGGGGTCGGGGAGAGGGCCAAGAGGCTGAAAAGAGAAATTGTAGAGAAGAATATGATATTTGTTCCGGCTGAAATTCTGGCCGGGGACGATATAATCGGGCTGATCTTCAGGCAGCGCCCGGAGCAGATGGCAGATTATCAGATCGCATTGCTCGAAGAGCTGCAAAAGGGGCTCAATCCGCTTGATAAAGAGCTGGTACTGGGCTACTTCAAATGTATAAACCGCCTCAAGGGGTTCAACCTTGATATTAAAGAGGAGACCTATTTCAAGCTTTTGGGGCAGCTGGTTAGCGGAATCTCTATCCCGTTCAATGGCGAACCGCTGTCGGGGCTGCAGATTATGGGTCCACTGGAGACCCGTGCCCTCGATTTTGAGAATGTGGTCATCCTCAGCTGCAATGAGGGAAAATTCCCCTCAAAGAGTGTGAGCAATTCGTTTATCCCATATAACCTCAGGAAAGGGTTCGGACTCCCGAACTATGAGTTCCAGGATTCGATCTGGGCTTACCACTTCTACCGCAGCATATACAGAGCCAGGAAAGTTTACCTTCTGTACGATACCAGAACAGAGGGCGTAGGGCGTTCGGGAGAGGTGAGCAGATATGTCAAACAGCTCAAATATCACCACGGAGTGGAGATGAAGGAGAGGGTTGTATCTTTCAAAATTGAGAGCTCACCAGAGACAAAAGTGGCGGTGCAAAAAAGTGACGATGTTATAAAAAGGCTGTTTGAACACAATTTCTCCGCCTCATCTGTCAATACATATCTCGATTGTCCGCTTAAGTTCTATCTGCAGGCAGTGGAGAAAATCAAGGAGGAGGAAGAGGTGAGCGAACAGGTGGAAGCCAACGTCTTCGGAACAATGTTTCACGAAGTGATGCAGCATATTTATGAGCCATATTGTGGTGAGATTGTTTCCGAGGATATATTGTCCCATTGGATCGATGATGAGAAGTCTATAATGGAATTCATTCACGGTGCCTTCAGAAAGGAGATGAAAGTCAGCAGAGTGGAGGGGAAAAACAAGATAGTGGAGGCATTGATACTAAGATATGTCAAGCGGACCCTTGAGCAGGACAGGAGGAGGGCACCTTTTGTCTTCACCAGTGTCGAGGAGAGGTGTCCGGTAATGGTGAAATTGCCTTCACTTGAGGGCGAAGTCAAATTCTTCGGAATAATAGACCGTCGGGACGGAATGGACGGCAATGACAGGATTGTGGATTATAAGACAGGGGGCTATTCCATCAAATGGAAAGAGGTGGGGGATATGTTTGATCTTCCTGCCGATAAGCGACCCTATATAGCGTTTCAGATGATGCTGTATCTTTTCCTGTTGGATAAGAAAGGTCTTGTCAAGGATATGGATAAAGTAGTCCTCTCTGTCTGTTCGCTGAGAGATCTTTTCAATACAGATAAAAATGTTACGGAGTTTGCTATAACTCCACAGGACTATGAGCTATTTGTAGAAAGATTATATGATCTGATAGAGAATCAGATATTCAATAAAGAGATCCCTTTTGAGGCGAAGGGAGAAGGTAAAACCTGTGAGTATTGCCCGTACTCCGTAGTATGTAACAAATAGAGCTATGTTGGAGATTTGTAAGGCATCTGCTGGGTCAGGCAAAACATATAAACTTACCGGTGACTATATCGTAAAGCTCTTCCAGAACGGAGAGAAGGATGGGTACAAGCATATTCTGGCGGTAACCTTTACCAACAAGGCTACAGATGAGATGAAGCAGAGGATATTGGAGAAACTCCACTCCCTGGCCACTACCACAGAAAAGGATACCATCTTTGACAATATAATGGAGATTGATACGTTGGGTTGGATGGAGCCTGCACGCAGGGAGAAGTATATCCGTGAAAATGCGGGCAAAATGCTCATAGAGATATTGAATGATTATAGTCAGTTCAATGTCAGTACCATAGATAAGTTTTTCCAGCAAACCATGCGCTCTTTTGCCCGTGAACTTGGGCACTTCGCATCATACAACGTGGAGCTTGATGCCGAATCGGTATTGTCGGAGACATTGGACCTTATGATGGACTCTCTGGGGGAAAACCAACCGCTGCTTGACTGGATGATCAGGATGTCAGTAAAGTCTATCGAGGAGGGTGAAGGTTGGAATCCATTGCCCCGCCTTAAAAATCTGGGAGCCCAATTGTTCAAAGAGACCCTCAAATTGAAGCAGAGGGAGCTAGGTGGAGAGATAGCAGAGAAGAAGGTTATAGACCAATATCGTCAAGGAATTGAAAATGTTATACGCAGTTTTGAAGAGCAAAGTCGTAAAATAGGGGAAGACGGGTGCAATATCATAAAGAAACATGGATTAACGGCAGAGTCTTTCTCCGGTGCATCCAAATCTCCATTCAAACTCTTCGAGAGGTGGGCAAACGGTGAGTTCAAAGAGCCTACAGCCACATTTGAAAAATTGAGCGGTGATATGGAACGCTGGTCTTCTAAAAAAGGGCCATCTGCGATTAAAGAGAGCATCGAATCAGCATATAACGACGGCCTGAATGATATGGTAGATAGGGCAATCTCCCTTTATAGTGAAAATGTTGTACACTACAATACGGCTAAGGTTATATCAAAGAACCTCTTTACCCTCGGCATTTTGGGAGATATCTATAATGTGTTCCAGGAATATTGCAAGGAGAAAAACATAGTACTCTTGTCTGAAACCAACGATGTTCTCAATAAAATCATAGATGGAAGCGACACTCCGTTTGTATATGAGAAGATGGGTGTATGGCTTGATCATTATCTGATAGATGAGTTTCAGGACACTTCCCAGATGCAATGGTCGAATATCTTACCTCTTGTTAAAGACAGTGCAGACAAAGGGTTGGACAATCTCATTGTGGGAGATGTCAAGCAGAGCATATACCGCTGGAGGAATTCCGACTGGAGCCTTCTGAAGGAGAGGCTCTACAGAGATTTCCAAGGGTATGATATCAAGGATGGAAATCTGAGGACAAGTAGGAGAAGCTATGAGCATGTGGTGAGATTCAATAACTCATTTTTCGGAATGTGTGCCAGGGAGCTTCAGAATAAGTTCAATAAGACAATAGGTGATACGGAGAATACCTTGATAACCAATATTTATAGTACGGATAAAGAGTCTCCGGACTATTTTGAACAGGAGTATCTTGAGAGCAAGGGTGGTGAAGGGCATGTAAAGGTGTCATTTATAGAGTCGGATGGTGAGAGGGATTGGAAAGAGGTGAATCTGGAAAGACTTGTTGAGGATATAAATATATTGAAAGGGAATGGTTGGAGCTATAAAGATATGGCAGTACTCGTCAGGACAAATAAAGAGGGGTCTGCTGTAGCTGGTAAACTCCTTGATGCAGGATTCAAAATTGTATCTGATGATTCACTTGTTATCTCAGCTTCCAAGAGTGTTCAGAAACTTGTGACAGCCCTTAAATATATCTCATCCCCGGAGGATCCCCTTGTGAAGTTCATTTTCAATGGAGTAGAGATATCAGCTTCTGAGAAATCTCTATATAATATATGTGAAGAGATAGCTCGTCAGATGTCACCCGAGGATATGCTTGAAGGTGCCTTTTTACAGGCATTTATGGACTCTGTCCTGGATTATACATCGGTCAATGGATCTGATCTTGACGGCTTTGTAAAATGGTGGGATGAAGTGGGACGTAAAAGGTCAATATCGGCACCAGAGGGCGATGATGCTATCAGAATTATCACAATACACAAATCCAAAGGGTTGGGGTATGATGTAGTCCTTGTCCCATTCTTTGATGAACCTTTATATGACTCAAAAGTGGAGGATCGAGGGAAGATATTGTGGTGTACCCCTGGGGATGCCCCTTTTAATGAGATTAAGATACTTCCCATAGCATCTTCATCAAAACTGCTCAATACTGTTTTTGCTGAAGACTATAAAGAGGAGGTTCTATATAGTTATATAGACAAGATAAATGTTGCTTACGTAGCATTTACCAGGGCCAAAACAGAACTTATAGTTTATCCAAAAGTGCCCAAATTCGATAAAGACGGGAACTTCGCTATAGCATCTATGGCAGATGTCCTCTATATGTATTGTGGTGAAGAACTGGAGTATGAAGAGGGAGAATGGTTTGTAAGCACTTCTCATACCTCTGAAAAATCATCTTCTGATGAGTCGGAATCGGGTATCTATAAATCGGTTCCTATAGGTGACAGACTCAAACTTGCCCTTGCAGGAGGTGATTTCTTCTCTATTGACAGCAGTAGGGGAAGAGGTGTGGTGATGCACGATGTTCTGGCCAAGATAGCGACAGAGGAAGATCTTGATGATGCAGTAGATGAAGCGGCGAGAGAAGGACTTATAGATGCCGCCTCACGTCAGGAGATCCTGGATGATCTTCATAAAAGACTGAAATCAGTGGCTGAACGTCATTGGTTTGATGGTACTTACGACTTCCATAACGAAATAGATATCCTCTTGCCTGGTGGAGAATTCCGCCGTCCAGACAGGATAATGACCAGTGGAAACCACGCTATTATCGTTGATTACAAATTCGGACATCTCAAGAGCAAACGTTACATTTATCAGGTCCAGGATTACAAAAAATACCTCCTACAAATGGGTTATACCACTGTAGAAGGTTACATCTGGTATCTCGAAGACAATGAGATAGTGGAGGTCAACTGATGCTTATTTTACAGCAAGGACAATCTCCTCTTCGGACATCCCTGTAAATTTGACAACATCATCGATAGACATTCCGTTTTCGATCATCTTTTTAGCCACTTCGAGTTTGCCTTCAGCACGGGCTCTCTTTTCGGCAGTTCTGCGGATGTTTATTTCGTCTCTTTCGGTAATCATCTCGTGTTGGTATAAATTGCGTTTTTCTGTGCTGAAGTGGGCGATTTCTGCCGCCTTGAAGAGCTTTCTGAATACCCGATTCTGCAATTCAGATGGGAGCTCATCGAGTTTGGACATATATTTCAGTGCATAACACCATTTGTCTATAATGTCCTTACACTCTTCAAGAGGCTTGTCGAACCTCTTCAGTTCCACAAAGATAAGAGAAATAGTCTCACAAACTATCTCTCCTGTAGATTTTTCTCTGAAAGTGTAGTCGGATATAAATCTCCCTCTCCACCAATCTTAACATATCCCTTTTTGGCTTAAAGCGAAAGTCAATCAAGTCTCTGGGACTAGAACTTCACTTGAAGCATATCGTATGCCGGGGTGACACCTTCGGGGAGGAAGAGGGCGAGTTCGCTGTGCTTTTCTATCTGGTGAGAGAGGTGGGTCAGGTAGGTCTGGCGGGCGCCGACACGGCGGGCGACATCGAGGGCTTCATCAAGTGAGAAGTGTGAGATATGTTTCTCGCGTCTGATGGTATTGATCACGAACACATCGACTCCACGGAATTTCTCTATATCTTCATCAGAGATGTAGTTGGCATCGGTCAGATAGCCAAGCTTTCCGAATCTGTATCCCAGGACTGGGAGCTTGTAGTGCATTGCCCTGACTGGAATAATCTCCACACCATTTATAGAGAATGGATCTGTCCCGATAGTGTGAAGCTCAAAGGATGGAACTCCTGGATATTTGTGCTCGGCAAAAGCGTATGAATACTCCATTTTCAGGGATGCCTGCACATTAGGCTCACAGTAGATGGGCATATTCTTCCCGGTGATGTAGTTGAAGGCACGGACATCATCCAGTCCCCCGGTGTGGTCCTTGTGAGGGTGGGTGAGGAGTATGGCGTCAAGTGATGTCACGTTTTCCCTTAGCATCTGCTGTCTGAAATCGGGACCTGCATCAATAAGGACCCTGATCCCTTCATAATCTACAAGGGCTGAAGATCTCAGTCTCTTGTCACGTGGATCACTGGAGTCACACACTTCACAGTGGCAACCAATCATCGGGATACCTTGGGAGGTCCCTGTCCCTAAAAATGTGATGGAGTTTTGCATGCCCCAAAGGTAGTGACTTTTTCCATATTATTATTACCTTTGCCGACCTAATAGACGCATTATGAAAGGTAAACTTTATTTGGTTCCGGCCCCGCTGGGAGGTGCACCCGAAGAGGTGATACCCTCATACGTATTCGGGCAGATAGCACATATTACACATTTCGCAGTGGAGGAACTCAGAACAGCGAGGCGGTACCTTTCATCAATAGGTTTCAAGGGGCGTATCGACGGACTCAATTTCTATGAGATCAACGAGCATACCACTTTCCAGGATGCGGAACAGATAATGAAGGTGCTTCTCGCTGGTGAGGATATGGCACTTATCTCTGAAGCAGGCCTTCCTGCAGTGGCCGATCCAGGTGCAAACCTTGTGGATCTTGCCCACAGACACGATATCGAGGTGATCCCTTTCGTGGGGCCATCTTCGCTGATGATGGCCCTGATGTCTTCGGGGATGAACGGGCAGTCATTTGCCTTCAACGGTTATCTCCCGGTGAAGCCACACGAGCGTAAGGCGAAGATCAAGGAGCTGGAGAAGCGCTCTCGCAATGGCAAGCAGTCGCAGATTTTCATTGAGACCCCTTACCGCAACGATGCAATGCTGGCAGATATCCTGGAGGTGTGCGAAGCCTCTACCAGAGTGTGCGTTGCAGCGGATATAACATTGCCCTCGGCATATATAAAGACCCGCAGGGTGCTGGATTGGAGGCAGAACAGGGTGACTATAGGGAAGAGACCCTGCGTATTTATTTTAATGGCATAGAGTTATGGGAACACTTGAGATAAACGATATGGTATTTTTTGCCCGCCACGGGTGCTTTGAGCAGGAGCGGACCATTGGGAACAAGTTTGTGGTCAATTTCCGCGGCAGGACAGATGTCTCGAAGGCGGCAGAATCTGACAATCTGGAGGATGCGGTAAATTACCAATTGATATACAATGTCATACGCGAGGAGATGGAGATCCCATCAAATCTGCTGGAGCACGTTTGCGGCAGAATCCTGAAGAGGATGCAGCAGGAGTTCCCTGCTTTGGTCAGTGGATCAATATCTATTGCGAAGCTTAACCCCCCTATCGGCGGGCAGGTGGGTGCATTCAAATGTACAATGTCTTATGGAGAATAGAAGGGAAACAGTAGCGTTTGTTACCCTCGGGTGCAAACTCAATTACTCCGAAACATCCACCTATGCACGTGAGTTTGAGGAGCACGGCTACTCTGTGGTGAAGCCGACAGAGGCGGCAGATGTCTATGTTATCAACACCTGTTCGGTGACTGACCACAGCGACAAGAAGTGCCGCAATATAATCCGCAGGCTCCATAAGAAGAACCCCTCTGCGATTATAGCGGTGACAGGGTGCTACGCCCAACTCAAAAGCGAGGAGATCCTCGGTATAGAAGGGGTCGATATTGTCCTGGGGGCCGAGTACAAAGGGCAATTGTATGCAGAGGTGGCAAAGATCGGGAAGAAAGGTGCATCGCGCGCATTCTCTTGCGAGAGGAACAGGATAGAGTCAATTTTTCCTTCGTTTTCAACTGGTGAGAGGACCAGATCATTCCTCAAAGTGCAGGACGGGTGCGACTATTTCTGCGCCTATTGCACAGTACCCATTGCCAGAGGCAAAAGCAGGAACCTCCCTATCGCACTGCTGGTGCAGGAGGCTGAGAAAATTGCAGCAAGCGGCATAAAGGAGATAGTTCTGACCGGGGTCAATACAGGCGATTTTGGGAAGACTACCGGAGAATCGTTTCTTGATCTGCTCAAAGCACTCAATGGGGTGGAGGGGATAGAGAGATACCGAATCTCTTCGATCGAACCAAACCTTCTTACTGAGGAGATTGTCAGGTGGATAGCATCGGGGACCAAGTTTTTGCCACATTTCCATATTCCGCTCCAGTCAGGGTGTGACACTGTCCTTGCCGCAATGAAGAGGCGTTACACAACAGACATGTTCAGGTCCAAGATAGAACTTATAAGGGAGAACATGTCACACGTGTTTTTCGGTATAGATGTCATAGTGGGTTTCCCGGGTGAGACAGAGGAGCTCTTTATGGAGACTTACCGTTTCCTTGAATCGGTAAAACCTGCATTCATCCATATATTCCCATATTCGGTAAGGCCCAACACTGTGGCAGCTTCCATGCCCGGTCAGGTAGATCCTCAGGTCAAGGATGAGCGGGTCAAGAGGCTTGAAGAACTCTCTGACAAGCTTCACTCGGATTTTTACGCCGATAACAAGGGTAGAGAGGAGGAGGTCCTCTTCGAGAGCACTATGAAGGGGGGGATGATGTACGGCTACAGCCGCAACTACATCCGTGTAGAGGCTCCCTATGACAGGGAAAAGATAGGTAAAGTGGTAAAGGTGGTGCTGTAGAGAGATCCCCGAACGGTGTCGGGGATGATGTATCAAAAGTTATCGGGCTTTCTGCTTTTCCTGCTCTTTCTCAATGGCCATTTCGGCCTCCATTATCATCTGCCTTTCGTAGGCCTCTTTGCGTTTCTTGCTCCAGAAAATATTGCGCAGCAGTTCCCTGAAATTGTCAAATTCGTCCTGGTATGTGAAACCTATACCGTGACGCTGGGTATTGTCAAGGTAGTTTGAGTAGTCATCCGGAGAGCGGGTGAAAGCTTTAAGACGCATTTTACCCCTCTTGTCGAGCTTCACCTCTGCTTCAAAGTCCCCTCCCCAAGCCTGTGATACCTGGTTGTTGCCAACATTGCCGTTTATCACCACGCGGTTATTGAATGCCTGATATGAGAGTGCCACATCAAACATATCCTGCGCCTTCCCGTCTGTAGCAGGCTGGTAGTTGAAACCGAGGTCAAGTGGGATGTCAAGTTGCCTGAAGACATTGTTGACCTGGTTGGAGAGCATCTCTCCGGCATTTGAGTACAGGATAGTAGAGTTGTTGAAGATACCTGACTGTTCTTCCGGTATGAAACTTCCAGAGAGAATCAGTGCCATAAACTGTTTCTGAACCTTGTCATCGGTACTCAAGGCACTCTCCACACGACCTTTGGTGATAGGGTCAAGTTCCTTTACATCTACAGTAAATCCGATGTTTGGATTTGACAGTGAACCGCTCATCTTGATGCCGCACTCCACATTCCTTCTGTTGCCCACAGCACTTGTGTCCGCTATGAGTGTGGAGACAGATGCCTTTGTCTGGTATGTCGCCCCTATGTTAAGTGTGGTGCTCTTGATGTCACCGTTGAAATTGATGGTACCTCCATTGTCAAGGGTAAAGTCCTTGGCAGTTATGCCGAGCAGTACGAATTTGTAGCTTCCTTCATCTATTGTGTAGTCACCCTTGAGGTCAAGGAGAGACTTGGATGGGTCAATATTGATGTCCACCGCACCATTGCCTCTGCACCTGAGAATATCTCCGAGTTGTTTGTTGATCTCAATGAAAAGCTCTGTATCGGATGTTACATTTGCCCTCGCTTTGAGCGCAAAGTTGGATTTTGAACCCTCTTTCTCGGCTCTCTCCTTGTTTTTCCTCTTCATCCTCTCAAGATATGGGTCAAGTACAATTATATCATTTGTCTTGAACTTGAGCAGCTCCTCCTTTTTCGCTGAGGCGGCTGATGATAGGGGGATGTGAATTGCACTCCTGGCACCTGTTGTGGCTGTGACATCTGCAAAAAGGTTGTTGAATGGACCTGTGAGGGCGATATTGCCGGAGGCAAAGGCATTGCCGTAGAATGTCTGGTTATCCTTTTCAGTGGTGTTGAGGCACTGCAGGTCGGAGAAGACCATCGATGCATCGAGGTACATGTTTCTGAAATAGTTGTGCCTCAATGAGCCGCTGATGGTGGCTTCATTGTTGAATTTGTCGTGTACCTTAAGAGCTTCGAAGTAGATTCCGCTTTGGTCAAATGTGACATCACCGCTTGCTACATAAGGGACATTTGTATATGCAGGGGTGAATGCGAAATTGTGTATGCGGGTGTTGTTACTGTTGAGGGTGAGTCTGTCCATAGTACCCATCAGAACGAGATCTCCGGAGATGACACCGCCTGTATTGATGAGGGCTCCGTTCAGGAATGGTTCTATTGCAGATAGCCCGAACTCCTTGAGAGCTACGTTCATGTTGAGGAATTTGCCGCTGGGCTGGTAATACCCGGAGAGTGTGAGTGGATTGAGCCCCTCATTGTTGTTCTGGAGCAGGAGATTCATTCTGCTTCTGTTCTGGTCCCATTTGCTCATTATGTGCAGATTGCCTACGGTTCTGCTTTTCAGGGCTATGCCGGATCCGTTCACATCCATGAGAATGTTTGGTGTGCCGTATATTCCAGTGGCCAGTATATTGCCTGTCAGCTCCCCTTCAATGCCGATTTTCTTTTTAAGGAATGCATCTGCCAGAGAGATATCAAACTTGTCAAAATAGACATGGATGCTGTCTTCAGGGTTTTCTGAAAGTGTGCCGTCAATGGTAAGGGACCGGCCTTCATTATGTATTATGAAATCGCGGAATGAGAACTCCCTCTTGGCGACAGAGGCGTATGAAGAGTCAATATTGAGTCTGTAGCCACGGATGTTGACAAATGAGCTGTCGAGAAATATGTTTGTGCGTATCCCACCTGACACCCCTCTGTCAAATGATATGGATGAGCTCAACAGTAGTTCATTGCTGTTGTTTGTATCGTTGTCAAGTTTGCAGAGAAGTGAGACCACTCCATCCTTTGAAAATATGCCGACAGTGTTGTCATAGAGATTGCCTTTTCCTACTGTTATCACATCTGTGCTTATATTGGATAGCAGCAGTGAATCAGAGTTGGAGAGATTCAGGTCAAACGCCTTCAGGGAGTTTTGGCCAAGGGCGATTCTGTCTGATGATATATTCAGGCTCAGTGAGTCATTCTGGTCAATATTCAGTGCAATGCGTGTGCTGTCTGCCAGATAAAGTTCAGGCATAAGAATGTCCAGAATAGTCTCAGTATCATAGGTAATGATGTTAAATTTAGTGGTCGCTGGGGTGCGCGGCGTATCCTTTTCTCCCCCTTTCTTCATCAATTCTCCGAACTGTTCCTCCAGAAGGATGGATTTGATCCCTGATATAAACTCCCTAGGGTGTTCGGTAGATATATACTTTGCCTCTATGAAAGGGGCTTTGATATCCATCTTGTAGTCCTGGTCTTGGAATGAGGATGTGAGTGTGATGGAGTTGAATTTATACTCTTTTTCACCCCAGTATGTGACATTCTTTATATCAATATTGCCATAGATGTCATCTCCGCTGCTGGATATATTGGCCATGGTTCTGAGGCTCAGTCTCCCTTTCTCCTTGTTCTTTATCAGATTGAGTGCAGCAAGGTCTATGTACGGCACATCTGCGTAGAAATTGTAGATACTCTTTTCAGATATCTCGGACAATGTGGCAACACCCTGGAACATAAGGTCAAGGTTGGGGTCGTGGCTGATGATCCTTCCGTCAAAGACCTCTTCGGAATATTTGCCGACAGCGAATATGTTCTTGTAGTTATACCCCTTGAATCCAAGTTTGCTTATCGCAAGAGAATCTATATTGATCCCAAGCCCGCCATATTGCTTCTTCCTGATAGCCACCTCCGCTTTTGTATGGGCACTCAGATTGCCGAGATTATCGACCTTCAGGATTTTGCCCAATGCCATATCTGTGGTCTTGACACTTCCCTCTATTACAGCACCATCCACTTTGCTCTTGACAAGGGATGAGAGGTTGAAGTCCACATCACCTGCAGTGGATTTGAATTTCCCGTCTGCATCGAAATCATAGATGGTGCCGAGCATATTCCCCTTCAGGGTGAAATGTGTCCTTGGAATGTATGACGAGAGTATCTTCAATGAGCTGTTCCTTGCAAATCTGGAGATGAACATATCTGTCTCCTCGCTTGTTGATTTGAGATTGAAGATGTTTGCATCAAATACGGTATTTCTTATTTTCGGGAGCCCCTTTATGGAGATTGCCAGATCTATCAGTGTCTTTCTGGATACGGTTTCAATCTTTAGCCTTGATGTCTCAAGATTGGCAACAGTACCGTGCACCCTTCCGTTGAGATAGACCTGCAGGTCGTTTCCTTGCATATATGGGGTATAGATTCCTATAGTGTTGAAATCCAGAAATGTATCTGTGAAATCTACATCCATATCCACTTTCTGGATCCAATATTTCAGATCCTTGCTGCTGTTGTAGCTGAAAGTGAGGTATTTGGCCTTTACCCTTGAGAAGCCCTCCTGAAGGTCAAGATTGCGGAATCCAGAGGCGTTCTTGTTGAGGAAGAAGTCTCCAGATAGCCTTTTGAGCACAAGCCCGGAGATCTCTTTGGCGCTGAGGGAGTGTATTTTGGCTGTAATCCCTTCTCCTGGCCTTGTGGCAAAGTCGTATGCCCTCAGGTTTATGTCATAAACGTAGATGTTGGTGTAGTCCATACATCCTGGTTCTACAGGATGTTTGGGCGGGCGGTAATCGTGAAAATAGAACCTGTAATTCTGCAGTCTCAGCTCTTTCACATCAATCACCGGCCATGAACTCTTTTTGGTGGTATCCTTGGGCCCGGAAGAGCCGAGGATTCTGCTTACATTGGTATCTTTCTTTCCCCCCTCCTCAATATAGTTGAAAATACCATCAGAGATGAATATCCTGTTTGCCTGGAGTTTTCCCCTGAATATATCTTTCGGGGAGAGGTAAACCGCCACTTTCTTGGCGCAGACCATAGTGTCGCCGGGTGCTCCTGTGATGGAGAAATCCTCAATTATGACCCTGGTGAAGAAGGAGATGGTGAGTTTGTCAAAGGTGAGTTTTCCATTGATGTGCGGCTCCACTTTTTTTACAATCTTGTGAGCTATATAGTTTTGCACCGCAGGAATGTGTATTGCAAGGTGTACCGATGTCAGCAGAATTGCCAACACGATAAGGACATTGATTACTATTTTTTTTACCTTGTTGATAGCAGAAATACCTTTTAACCTACAAATCTAATCAAAATATTGCATATTTTTGCCAAATAAAGTAATGGATATGTCAACAATTATACTTGGAATAGAGTCCTCTTGTGACGATACATCTGCATCTGTCATCAAAGACGGATATATGCTCTCAAATATTATGGCCTCGCAGGAGGTACACAGGAAATATGGCGGTGTGATTCCGGAACTTGCATCAAGGGCTCACCAGCAGAATATTCTCCCTGTGGTGCACCAGGCTCTCAAGGAGGCAGGTGTGGAGATGAAGCAGGTGGATGCCATCGCATTTACCAGAGGCCCAGGCCTTTTGGGCTCTTTGCTGGTAGGTACTTCATTTGCCAAGGGGCTCTCATTGGCCACAGGCAAACCACTTGTGGAGGTGAACCACCTTCAGGGGCATATCCTATCGCACTTTATTCAGGAGCCGGGTAAGGAGAAGCAGCTCCCGACATTCCCATTCCTTGCCCTTTTGGTATCAGGAGGACACTCCCAGATTGTCAGGGTAGATGATTACCTGAAGTTTGAAGTCCTGGGGCATACCATCGATGACGCTGTGGGTGAGGCGTTTGACAAATGTGCCAAAATTATGGGACTCGGCTATCCGGGGGGACCTATAGTGGACAAACTGGCCAAAGAGGGTGATTCTTCGCGATTCAAATTTGCAAAACCACATATTCCCGATTTGAACTACAGCTTCAGCGGTATCAAGACATCTCTATTGTACTTCCTAAGGGACCAGGTTAAGGAGAACCCTAATTTCATACAGGAGAATATGGCCGATATATGTGCCTCATTCCAGAAGACACTCATTGATATCCTGATGGACAAGCTGTTGAAGGCTGTGAAGCAGACAGGTATAAGACAGGTGGCCATTGCAGGAGGTGTATCTGCAAACTCGGGTCTTCGCGACAGGATCAAATCTGAGGGGGAGAAGAGGGGCTGGACCACATTTATCCCCGAGTTCAAATTTACCACAGACAATGCAGCGATGATCGCCATTACAGGACTCTTCAAGTTCCAGCAGGGGTTGACAACCTCACTTGATGTGGCTCCCATATCACGTGCACTCGAATATAAAGACTAGATTATGAAGGAGTTTGAAGTAGCATATCCCATTGGGCACACCCCTTCACAGGAGGAACTTGTATCCTCAGCAGCCCGTCAGATGGGGCTCCCAAAGGCCAAAGTGGCAGCTGCAGTGGTGGTGAAAAGGTCACTTGATGCACGTACCAAAAATATCCAGTACAGATACAGGGTTCAGGGCTATTCGGTGGATGAACCTGGATATGAGCCATACCACATACCGGAATATAAGAATGTTGCAGCGGCACAACCTGTCATAGTAATCGGAGCAGGTCCTGCAGGTCTATTCGCAGCGCTCCGTCTCCTTCAGAGGGGATTGAAACCTATAATTCTCGAGCGTGGCAAGGATGTCCACAAGCGTAAATACGATGTGGCTGCCCTCTCTCGCGAAGGACTGGTCCATCCCGATTCGAACTACTGCTTCGGAGAGGGTGGGGCAGGTACATTTTCAGACGGAAAGCTCTACACCCGTTCCAACAAAAGGGGAGACCTGCGTGCAGTGCTGGCCCAACTGGTCCAATTCGGTGCGCAGCAGAGCATTATGACAGATGCCCATCCCCATATCGGAAGTGACAAACTCCCTGCGATTATGGAGGCTATCCGTCATTGCATAGTGGACCACGGTGGGGAGTACCATTTCGGATGTAGGGTGGAGGATTTCATCCGCAAGGGGTTTGAATGGGAAGTGGTATGCAGAGTGGAGAATGAGGATGGGACTACGTCCAACGAATACTTCTGTGCACCATCAGTAATTCTTGCTGCTGGTCATTCAGCCAAGGAGATCTACCGCACTTTTTACGAAAAAGGGTGGGCACTGGAGTCCAAGGGTTTTGCACTCGGTGTCAGGGTAGAGCATCCACAGGAACTTATCAATAAAATCCAATATAAAGGTGCGAAGCACCACATGTTGCCTCCGGCAGAGTATTCACTTGTGGAACAGGTGGATGGAAGAGGGGTATTCTCGTTCTGTATGTGCCCTGGCGGCCTTTTGGTCCCCTCGTCATCTACATCGGGGTCGTTGGTTTTGAATGGAATGTCCAATTCCCAACGTTCATCCAAATGGGCCAATGCAGGTATCGTGGTTTCCATCAACCCTGAGGATGTCCGTGAGCAGGATCCGCTTGCACTTTTGAGATTTCAGGAAGAGGTGGAGAAGGGTGCGTTTGATCTGTCAGGATCGCTCAAAGCACCAGCACAGAGGATGACCGATTTCGTCCGTACAAGCAAGAACAGACAGGCAACATCGGGACAACTCCCTAAGAGTTCCTATTTCCCTGGACTTGTATCGTGTTCTTTGACAGATGTCCTTCCCGAGATAGTGGCAGACAGACTCAGGAAAGCTTTCCTTCTGTTTGACAGGAAGATGAAGGGGTACTACACTCAGGAGGCTCTTCTTCTGGCGGTAGAGTCCCGTACCTCATCACCTGTCCGCATACCACGCGATCCAGAGACACTTCAGCACATAGACCTTCCGGGAATCTACCCATGTGGCGAGGGTTCCGGTTATGCAGGTGGTATCGTCTCATCCGCCCTTGACGGCATCAATGTGGCCGACAGAATCTGACGCACTGACATAGAGAACATATCCGTCACCATTTTTATACACTATGTCAAGATGAAGATTTTCGGGCCAGGTGGAATAAAATCCTTTCCACCTGGCCCATTTGTATTTGGTAATAGCTTGTAAATAAATTGGTTGTAAAATTTACACGGGCCTGGTAGAAGCATTTTTTTTCCACCTGGCCCACTATGTCATAAAAATCAAGTGACTATAAAGCGAATAGTATCGGGACACACATTTTGAGAATCACACGATAACTCATATTTCTTAACTGATTAAGGCTGTGAGAATGCCGAGAATGTGCTACCATCGGCACCATAGATTGGAGCGGCCAGCGAAGCCAGTCGTGGTAGGGGGCATACGGAGGATGACGCCAGAGTTATTGCACTGACAAACGGAAGGAAAGGCTAACTTTATAGACCGTCATGCAAGATATCGGGCAAAAACTTGTATGTGTGTGTCGAAAGTGGCCCAAAAAGGTGGTATTAAAGGACACACATGCAAGAAATCGAGCGAAAACTTGTTGGTGTGTGTTGTGCAATGAGGAGTGGGGGGCTGTGACTGGGATTTGGGCATGAAAAGGGGCAGTTTTGTGCCCAAAGTGGTCAAAAATGACAAAATGGGCACGGAAACATAGGTTTCTGTGCCCATTTATATGTTGAGTAGGCCAGCGAGAGCCGGTATAATTTGTCGTCATCAGACGACCCGCGGAGGCCGTGTATTTGCGCAGCAAATACGGCAAGGCCGGGAGCTGTCCCTCCGGGCTGCTCGCTGCAAATGTCCACAGGACATTTGCCAAGACGCTCACGATCTGGCGAGAGCCAATAATACTAGTGGCAACCGCCACCGCAGCTTGAGCAGCAATCGTCGCTGCATGAGCCGCTGCAACCACCCTGATGAGCTTTTTTCTCACCGAAAAGACCGTCAGTAAGCTCTTGCTCGGTAGCCTCTCTCACTTCGATAACTTTACCGCTGAAGTTAAGGGTCTTGCCAGCCATAGGGTGGTTGAAGTCCATAACTACGATATCTTCACGAACCTCTGCCACTTTACCTTGCATGATACCACCCATATTGTTCATCATAGGGATGATATTGCCTACGAAAAGGATGTTCTCCTGAACTTTACCGTCTACCTCGAAGATGTTTTTAGGAAGTTCCACGATCATCTCAGGCATAGGAAGACCGTAACCCTCTTCTGGGGTAAGGGTGAATTCAAATGTATCTTCAGCTTTCTTATTCTCAAGGTTCTCTTCGAATTTAGGTAGAAGCATACCTGTACCGAAGATGAATTTCAAAGGGTTCTCTACTGTTGCTTTGTCAGCCTCTTTGCCATCCACGATAAGGGTGTATGTGATGGCAACTACTTTGTTCTGATTGATTTCCATTTTATCTGTTTATTTTGTTATTGTTTCTATTTCTTTTTCTACCGGGATTCTCCTAATTTTCCATCCGATAGCGGCGACAAATATAGACATTATCGGCGAAAGTATGTTAAAAATACAGTATGGGAGATATGTCAGGGTGGCCACTCCAAGTACGGTGGATTGTGCCACAGCGCAAGTGTTCCAAGGGACAAGTACTGAGGTTACTGTAGATGAGTCCTCCACCGAACGGCTGAGGAGCTCAGGTGCGTAACCCTGTTTTCTGTATGTCTCTCCAAACATCTTGCTGGGGAGGATAATGGCCATATACTGGTCAGATAGGGCTATATTGCAGAAAATACCTGTACCCACTGTCGATGCCACTATGCTGAATGTACTGTTCATGAATTTGATCATCTTCTCTGTGATGGTCATGATCATTCCGGATGCCTGGATCGATCCTCCAAATATGATTACACAGAGGATAAGGAGGATAGTGTTCATCATGCCTGACATTCCATCGGTGCACGCAAGCTCTGTCATCATCTCATTTCCGGCATCGACCTCCACGGATGTAGAGAGCATCTTGAGTGAGGCGTAGAGGAACTGGTTGAAACCTCCTGCCACATCGCCGTAGATCTGTGATACGATGTGAGGCTGGGCAAAGAATGCCAGCACTGCACCCATAAGAGCAGATATGAGAAGGGTGATGAATGCAGGTACTTTCTTGTAAATGAGGAAGATGGTGAAGCATGGGATCAGAAGGTACCAGGGAGAGATATTGAAACTGCCTGTTACATTGTCAAGTATTGTGCTTACATCCACCTGGTTAATGTCGCTGACGAAGCCGGCAATGAGGAATACTGCCAGCGAGATGGTGAAAGCCGGCATATTGGTGTACATAAGGTAGCCTATGTGTTTGTACAAATCTACGCCAGCCATCGATGCAGAGAGGTTGCAGGAGTCAGATAAAGGTGAGCGTTTGTCTCCGAAATATGCCCCTGATATTATCGCTCCGGCAAGCCACCCAGGGTGAATTCCGAGCAGTGTCCCGGCACTGATAAGGGCGACACCTATGGTTCCGCATGTGGTCCAGGAACTTCCGGAGAGGACAGATACCACTACGGAGAGAATGAATGATGCAGCCAGGAATATTGACGGATGGATAAGCTTGAGACCATAATATATGAGTGAAGGGACAATACCTGAAAGCATCCATGTAGATGTGAGTGCTCCGATCATCAGAAGTATGTAGATGGCACCTCCTGTATTGTGGAGCTGCTGGTTGATCCCCTCCTCGATCTGGCTCCATGGTATTTTCAAATACAATATGGAGATGAAAATCACCACTGCAGATGTGATGATGAGCGAAATCTGTGATGGCCCGCTGGTGAGGTCTTCACCAAAGACTTTTACACCCAGGATAATCATCGCAATAAGAAGGATGATAGGGGTTATCGACAGGTAAATTCCAGGTTTTTTCATATTACATTCCGCTTAAGTCTACATTTTCAAACGAGATTGAGGGGATTCTCCATCTTGAGCACTCCCTGTAATCTGTCCCAATGTTTGTCACATTATGCCACAAAGATAAGATATTCCCCGTCATATTCATCTCCTTTATCGGGTGGGATATCTTTCCGTTCTCGAAAAGGTACCCTTCTATTCCGAAGGAGAAGTCACCGGTGGCACCGTTGGTGTTCCCTCCGTTGAAGCCGGTGATGAGGATTCCCCGGCCGATATTGGCCATCATCTCCTCTGCACTTGCAGCCCCGAAGGGCTCCAGATTGGGGACAGAGACAGACTCCACTGTGGGAGCCATCCCCAGTTTGTTGGCAAAATATGTGGTGAGGAAGTAGGCCTGTGGTGCCCCTGCACGGATTATATCCTGCTTTCTGGTGGCAAGACCCTCGCTGTCAAACCATCGTGATCCCATAAGCCCCGGAAGGTGAGGGGTGTCGGTGATGGTGAGCCTCTCCCCCAGGAGGTTTTTCCCGATGGAATTGAGAAGGAACGAGTTCTTCTGCTGGATAGCCCCTCCGCTGAGTGCGGTGAAAATGGGGGATACTACCTTTGATGCCACAGTCCTGTCGAGGATCACGTGATATTTCCCAGAACGGATCTTTTTCGCCCCGAGCATCCCGAGGGTCCTCTCGAGGGCAATTTTTCCGCAGCCCAAGGGCAATGTGTCGAAGAACATTGTGCTGTCGTACCAGAAATTCTGGGGTCGCACGTCGCCTCTCCCTTTGACTGAGCATTCGGTGGAGAGGGAGAAGAGTGTTCCGGAGGTCTCTCCGCAGAATCCTTGTGAGTCGATGGTGAGGCACCTTTCGCGGTAATCCTCATATTCATTGGCCACAGATATTATCCTCTTGTCGCTTCGGTCAATCTCGGTGCCAAGCTTTTCGAGAAGCTCCCTTTTTGCCTCTGGGGCAATGTTGTCATATGTGGGGTCATCCTGCTGCAAATCAGCTGCATCCCCTTCAAAATATAGCTCCTTGGGGGGGAGTGTTCTGCAGGTGTCTGGTGCCAGTAGTCTGGTCGATTCTACTGCCTCCCTCAGGTATTTGTCAAAATCACCAGGTTCCATCCTGTTGGTGGAGAAGGTGCCGTACCTCCCATCCACATAAAGCTGGAAATAGAGGGAACTGCTCAGTGAGTGCTGCAACCTCTCGAGTTCGCCGTCCAGGAGTGAATATGTGTTGAGACTCGATTCGGTAAGGACGACGCGGGCCTGGTCTGCACCAGCGCGGAGAGCCATCTCAAGTGCTTGTTGTACAATAAGTTTATCCATTAGTTTACCCCTCCTACAGTCAATTGTTTGATTAGAACCGAAGGCATGCCGCACGATACGGGGCAATATTGCTCTTTGCCGCAGGTCCATGTTCCGTTGTCTATCCTGTTGTTGTCAGCTACCCCAATGATGTCGGCGAGAGCTTCGGGCCCGTTGCCGATGATGTTGATATCCTTGATCGGGGTGGTGAGCTTTCCGTTCTCGATCAGGTAGCCCGATTTGACGTAGAATGTGAAATCGCCCGCACCGATCTGAACCTGCCCGTTGGAGAAATTGTCCACATATATCCCTCTTTTAACCTCTGCGATAAGATCTGCCTCACGGCAATTGCCGTTCTCCATATAGGTGGCCCTCATTCGGGGGATGGGCATGAATCTGAAGGATTCGCGGCGCCCGTTGCCTGTGGAGGCGGTGTTGTAGAATTTGGCACTTATGCGGTCGTGAAGGTATGAGTTGAGGATACCATTTTTGACCATATAGGTTTTCTGTCCGGGGATACCCTCATCGTCGATGTTTACTGAGCCTCGGTTGTGCATCAGGGTGCCGTCATCCACTATGTTGATCGATTTGTCGCATATCTGCTTGCCGAGCTTGTCGGAGAAGATGGAGGTCCCTTTGCGGTTGAAATCTGCCTCAAA
>JAZUMG010000028.1:0-15140 GCA_045603545.1 Candidatus Coprenecus sp.
AGTTTCACAATCAGATTGGCTGCATCCTCATTTATGCTCTTGCCGGTATCTGCGAAGCGACTATTAAAGAACTCTACAAGATAAGGCGTGTCAATCTTATTGAGGAACATCAGATTGCCGAACTTGTAAAATGGTTTAGACGAGTTGGTAAATCCTTCCATCATCATATGGCGTTTGCTTCCATACAAGCAGTAAGCAACATTCTGATGCTGCTGCCAATGCGAGCGTAATTTTTTCTGGAAATAATCAGGATCTGTAAACTCTGCTATATTCTGGAACTCATCAACGCAAATGACAATTTTAAGACCCTTTTTCTTTGCAATCTTCTCCGCAAGATCAAGCACCTCATCAGGATTCTGTTTCACAGTTTCCCAATCAAAATCGATTGATACCTCATTGGTAGGATCACTGCCAATCGAGATCTTTGGCACAAGATGCGAAAAGAAACTCTTTGCACTCTCTACAGCCTCTTCCCATTTGGTTGATGTCGCGGCAATAACCTTCTGTGCAAGCAGCGAATAGAAGTGTTCCTCATTACGCACATTGAAAAGGTCGATATGACAGATACGCAACTTGCTATCCTGTTCCATCGCTAACTTCGCAGCCTTATTCACAAGCGAACTCTTACCCCAACGACGAGGTGAGATGATAATTGTATTAATCAACGAAGTGAAGCTCTGGACCAAGTTAGCAGTTTCCATCTCTCGGTCTGTAAAATTCTTCTCTGTTGCAATCTTTCCAAAGATAAAAGGAGTTTCCATAATCCACATTTTATGATTCTTCCGCAAATATAGTACAAAATATGTAACTACATAAATTGTTGTAACAAAATATGTATATACATCTTTTGTAACATCGGATAGTTGATAAAGTTGACACACTCCTTAAGTTATTACAAAAATGTGGATAACTGAATATGGGAATAGTTGATTTTGTTGTAAATATTAAGCCTCTGTCAAACGACCATTTTAACCAAAAGTCAAAATGGTGTACCTTGTAATGAACATAAATACAAAATATTATGACTATTGCGAATTGAACTATCTGACAGTATTGGATAGTTCGATTCTATTTATACATCTCTGGTCTACGGAGTTCGTTTTCCTCTTTCATTCTTTTGATCATCTCTGAGTTAGGAGGAACAATCTCATAAGTAGAACTATAAAGTTTTCTATGCTTGTAATGCTCATTGAGCCTTTGTGTAACTTCATCCATAGTAATCTTGCCCTCAATTTGTTGTCGAGCAAGTTGAATCAGAAACTCAGACACACTAAGCCCATCTACTTCCTGCAAACCTATTGCTGCACCCCAATTGTTGGCTCTTTCTCTAACATCCTTATCAGGATGATTATTATATTCGTCAAACAATCCCATTGATTTTTCTTATAAAGTTACGAAAAATAATAACAAACACCGGCTAGATTAAATATAATAATGAGAAATTATTGGATAGTTGAATTTATTGTTTTTTGCTCAATTAGTCCTCACCTTGATTATTAATCAGTACCTTTGTGAAAAGTTAATATATCATACTATTTATATGAATCCTAATTTCGAATACGAAAGATTTACTCAAGAGATATATCAGGTGTTAGTTAATGCAGATGTTTTAAAAACGACTAAGGTACAACATAATGTAAAGTTGAAAGGTAGGTCGGGACAAGAACATCAGATAGATGTATATTGGGAATATGAAATTGCCGGTAATAAACATAAGGTTGCAATCGAGTGCAAGAATTATAATCGACCGGTTCCCATATCGGTTGTACAGAATTTCAAAGGCGTACTGGATGACCTGAATGGCGTGAATGGTATTATTGTTACAAAGAAAGGGTTTCAAGAGGGCGCAAAACGGTATGCGAAAGAGTGGGGGATTTCGCTGAAGGAGTTAAGGACTCCTGGCAACGGAGAATCAATCATCAGTGAGATTGAGTATAATACCCATCTTGAGGTACGACACACGCTATATAAAGTCGATGAGGAATGGGCGAAGAGCCATGGTTTGGACTTCTCCAGATATAGACGCAATCTCGATCTGATGCGTTTCGAAAATGACAACAAATGGAGTCAAACCACATATATTCCGTTGCAAACGACGGATCACATTATCCGAGATTGTGATGGAAAGGCCCTCAGCTCACTTGAACAAATGGAAACTGAAATTCCAGACCACCCAACGGAAGACTTCCCGTTTACCTTCTACTTCGAGAATGGCTATGTAAATATGCCGAATGTGGGTCCGGTCAAGATATTGGAGGTAAGATACGAATATGAAATCAGCGACCAACAGCGTGTAATGAAGATAGATGCAGAAGGATTTGTGCGGGCAATACTAAAAGATGCACAAACAGGCTCGACAACGCTTCTATAATTCGCTGTGATCAATTGTATTGAGGTCCCCCTTGCGAACTATTACATATTCGTTCTCATAGGGTTTATCTTCAGAAATACGTTTGGTTCGGAATGTTTGGTACTTTATCTTGAGCAAATTCTTTACTCTTGAGTCCTCGAACATTGCTGCCGCTGACCCAAAGTAAAAATGCTCGTGGGTGTCCTTGACCTCCACGTGAATAATAGTACGATCTTGTTTTAACATGTGTCTTGCCTGACACAAAGATAGCACATTATCCACAATAAACAAACTTCTCATAATTGTAGTGCAATTATGTGTGTAATCGGAGCCAATCAGAATTTACAAAATAGGCACTGCTCCCGAAATCATCTATTCCTTTCTCATCATTTATGAGATAAGAATTCTGTTCGAACCCTTCCTCGCCAAACAAGAACTGAATCTCAGGCCAACATACAACTTCATAAGTGTCTTGTTTCATACCAATCTCCTTTGAGCAATTAAAAACAATTGTTAACTTTACTTGTCGTAAGAGCGGCAAGCATTACACTACAAATATAGGATAAAAGTTGATATCTTTTTGGATTTTACCTGCTTTTTTCTTATTTTTGCATCAAATTGATAATTCTGATGAGAACGACGCATAGATTGTTTTTCCACCCGGCTCAGGATATGTCTGCCATTGCAGACGCATCCATTAACGAGATAATTACCTCACCTCCATATCCTATGATTGAAATGTGGGATGGGATACTGGCATCGCAGAATGCCACTTTTGCGGAGGCACTTAATAAAGGATTGGTAGAAGTAGCATTTGAAGCCGCCCATCAAGAATTAGACAAGGTGTGGCAGGAGTGCTACCGAGTTCTCGCACCAGGAGGTTTTTTATGTATCAACATCGGTGATGCCACGCGAACGATTAAAGGTGAGTTCCGTTTATTTAACAATCATTCTCGCATAGTTAAAGCCTGTCTTGATTTGGGGTTTAATAATCTTCCCAATATCATATGGCGGAAACAGACAAATGCTCCTAACAAATTTATGGGAAGTGGGATGCTTCCGTGCGGGGCGTATGTGACGCTTGAACACGAATACATTCTTATCTTTAGGAAAGGCTCTAAAAGGGAATATAAGAAAGTTGATCAGAAAGTAGCGCGTAAGAATAGTGCCTTTTTCTGGGAAGAACGGAATGTATGGTTTTCTGATGTTTGGGACCTCAAAGGGACAAAACAAAAGATTGCAAACTCGGAAACCAGGGATAGAAGTGCTGCTTATCCATTTGAGGTCCCGTATCGGCTGATTAATATGTATTCGCAGTTTGGCGATACAGTATTAGACCCTTTTTTCGGATTGGGGACTACAATGCTTGCTGCTATGGCTTCGGGACGAAACAGTGTGGGCTTTGAAATCGACGATAAGTTGAAATCATCAATTGAAGACAACTTAAAGGGATTCAGTATAGCTGACCTTAATAGTGTCATCAAAACCCGTTTCGACAGACACTCTGATTTTGTAAAAGCGCGATCGGCAGAAAAGGGACCGTTTAAGCACTATAATAACACTCTTGGTTCTGATGTAATGACGTCTCAGGAGGAGGAATTAGAGTTTCATTATCTCACTCAAATAGATACGAGCAGCAAGAACGATACTCTTGCTATTGTAACCTATGAAGACGCATCAGATATAAACAGAATTCCCAGACCGGAAGGTTTATTATTCTAATTGACAGGCCCGCTCTTGAAAAGCAGGCCTGTTTGCTTTTAGATAAGGTTTCTTATCTGCTCCAACACTTGAGGAGTCTGTATTTCACCATTTGTTTTCGAAATGATGTCGAACACGGGAACTCCTTTTAGCTTAGTATAGGCGGCGTTCTTCGCCATATTTGCCGTTCTTGCCTTTGCGATATATGGAGCATCCCAAGTATAACTCTTGGGTTTAATCTGAATACCACAAATAAGAGAACCAGAACGGGAGACCTCGAAATCGACAGCGTATGTGTGGTCGATTTCTCCGGACGTCTTTTCAAAAGAAAGCATAGGGAATTGCTCCGTTAAAACTGCGATAGTATTATTCTCCCTAAGAATAATGCCATTCCAGGTCTCACAGATTACTCTAAAGCGAACACACTCCTCGCATTCTTCAAGAGTCAAACCATGTCCATTATTGCGTACAGCAGCATAAAGGGCTTCGGCTCGTTTGTTCAAATCTTCTCTTGTCCTCCCATACTGAGTATTAAGATTCTTAACATCCCAGGAAAGCTTATTAACCTCAGCTTTATTTGTTCTGATTAATGAGAAATCGTCAAGAATGGCACGATTCTTCCCGAGCAAAGTACGACGTTGTTCACCGCTTTGATAGTAGAAATCTTCCCACTCTTCTTTTGATTTCCATGATTGCAATTCAATGAGAGTGCTAACATACCCAACCGACCAAGGGTCATTGAGCATAAGCTTATTCCATATACCATTTGTGGAACTGAATTTATCTCGGTCTATTCCTAATACAAACTCATCCATAATGACAGCTAAATCATTCTTTTACAAAATCGTCGGGATTGTATGAAAACGTAACATCCTTTGTTCTGCTATCTTTTGAGTAAGTTATCATCACAATACCTTCTGCGAAGTGCTCAAGGGGCTTGGCTTGGATATAAGTATCTGCTTTAACCTGGACAGGAATATCATTAATATATCCATCGATGCCATGCTTTTCGTCGTTTGTGTCGCCGAGTCGAGAGTTTACGCCGAGTTCTATTGCGATATGTTTAATAATGGCATCTTGGACCATAAGCCCTGAATAGGTTTTATTGATAATGAGATCTCTTTCCCATGCTTCAATATGTTCCCTCTTTACTTCAGCAAGCTTATCCCTAACTTCTTGGAACTTTTTCCATGCCGCATCTGTCGCTTTTTTTATAGCTTCGGGATAATGCTCATTATACCATTTCTCCCATTCTTCAAGAGAATGATTAGGAACAGTGTCGTCATCTCGGAAAACTTTAATGGTTTCCGATACTTGAGATACATTTTCTGGCTTTGTAGCTTTTGCGTATCCGTTGGAACTATTAATAACAGATTTAGAGTACTTAGGAACAGAGATGTCGGGGATGCCGATAGCTTTGGCAATTCTCTTATTCTTAATAGTTACTTTATTTGCCATTTCTAATACAATTTAAAAAAGCGACGCTTGTTTCTCTTCGAATAGATTGTCAGGATAAACAATGGTGATGTACCCTTTCTTCTTCTCATAAGTAATGATAGGAACATCAATATGTTCAGGCAAAATCATTTCCTTTGAATCATAAGTACTTGGCTTTATGCTTACGGGTTGTTCGCCAATAAATCCATCGATGCCAAGGGCCTCTTCATCAGGATTGGCCAAACGATATTTGAGGTTCTGCTGTTTAGCAAGGAAGGAAATGATGGCTTCTTGAAACTTCAATCCGCAGTATGTTTTGGTATACACCAAATCTTTGACCCAGTTACGAATCATCTCTTTGTCAATAAGTTCGGTCGCTTCCTTCATCTGAAGGAACATATTGTAAACCTTTTCGGTAGCATCGTCGACCGCATTTGGCATTCTTTCCGAGTACCATTTGATCCACTCTTCAATAGTTTTTCCATCGAATTCTTGGATTAAATCTGACATTTGACCAACTACATCAGGGCGTGTTCCTTGAGCATTGCCATTAACAAGATTAATAATCTGAGTCGTATACTTCGGGAAAGTATACGACGGCGCGTTAGAAAGACTTTCCACCTCGCCGTTGGAAATATTCTTTTTCATGTATGTATTAATTGTTGCTTGCTATTGGCAAATTTAGCAATTTTCATCAAATTAATCAGTAATATGGAGAAAAGCGATAGGGACAAGTCATTTTAGCCGTGATGGGGAGGAGGTTCCCGGGGGCGTGGCCCCCCTCGGCCACGGGAAGATGGAGGGGCCCGCCGGAGACAAGTTCTCGAGCAGCGAGGACGCAGGAAACCGTGGGAGGGTACGGAGTGGAGCGAAGCGGAACGGAGCCCCCCCCGGGAACCTCCTTCCCATCCGGCGGAATAACAAAAACTTCCATCAATTGCAGGAACTGATGGAAGTGATGGAATGATGGAGATCCTTCGGCAAGCTCAGGATGACAGCGGTGGAAGTTCAGGATGACAGGGAGATGCCCGATCGGGTCGGGCATGACGGGACTATCACTACCTCTTCAGAACATAATTGACAATCCCCTCAACGTGCAGGGCGACGATGGCCCGGCAGCCTTCGTCGGATTCCAGGAAGAGGCAGTCGTCGGAGTTGTCGTGGAGGAGATTCTCCGTCAGGGCGGGGCCATAGAGGGTATTCTTCAAGATGTAGAAGTTGCTTTCCCAATCGGGATCTCCGTCAGAGTAGTCTTTCCGGAGCTTGTGACCCGGTACCAGAGTGCAGCGGTGCTCCATAGTTGCAATGGTAACCCATGAAGCCGCGTTTGATGCAGGTGATATTTCCGGGCCAGGTGGACAAAAAAGCCTTCCACCTGGCCCAAACCACAAACCACAACACACTAATTAACAATTGTTTACCCATAAGCAAGTGGGCCCGATGGAAGCAAAACAAATCCACCTGGCCCGATCGGTCGCTCGAGAACATACCAGTTCCGCCCATTTCCCGTGGCTCCCGCCACTACCCATACAAAAAACAGAGCCCCGACAAAGGCTCTGTTTTCTGTATCAAAATGGTCGGCAATGATTTCCTCACCTCGGAAATGCTCAAGCAAGCTTGGCATTCCGCTCGGTTCGTCATCATTTCCCAATACAAAACCTCCCAAATATCACTCCCAGTACTTCGTCGGTGCTGACTTCGCCGGTGATGGTGCCGATGTGGTAGATCGCTTCACGGATGTCTTGTGCGACGAGGTCGGTAGGGATGGAGTCCGACAGGCCGTCCCATACCCGGGTGAGGGCTTCGCGGGCTGAGCGGAGGGCCTCCAGGTGACGGAGATTGGTCACGAGTGTGCTGTTCTGGTCTGTCTTCATACTTTTTCGCGAGAGGGCCAGATAGCTTACCACCTCATCCACACCAAGACGTACTTTCGCCGAGACAGGGAAGATACGGGCAGGGGAGAGGTCATATTTGCGACCATACTCTGCTATCTGTGACAGATACCCGTCACGCTCCTCTTCCGATACAAGGTCGGCTTTATTCAGCAGCACGACCACCTGTTTCTCTATACCATTTTCGGCCACAGCAGCCGATACCCTTTCAGAGAGGTTGGCGATGTTCTGCTCGAATGTATCAGGTCTCTGGGCATCGAGCATCAGCATCACTACCGATGCCTGTGCCATCTTCCACCAGGTCCTTTCGATTCCGATCATCTCGATGGTCTCGGTGGTGTTCCTGATTCCGGCAGTATCTATAAATCTGAATGTTACGCCGTTTATATTGATAGTGTCCTCGATGACATCACGGGTGGTCCCGGCGATATCCGACACGATAGCTTTCTCCTCTCCAAGCAGGGCATTAAGCAATGTACTTTTGCCTGTGTTGGTCGCCCCGACGATAGCGACAGGGATCCCGTTCTTTATCACATTGCCCAGGGCAAATGACTCTATCAGTTTGTCCAGATGGGCACATACCGCCTCCAGAAGCTCTTTAAGACGCACTCTGTCTGCAAATTCCACATCCTCTTCACTGAAGTCGAGCTCGAGTTCCATCAGCGAGACGATCTCCACCAGATCCCCCCTCATCTTCGATAGCTCCTGCGAGAATCCACCTTTCATCTGGGCCATCGCCACATCGTGCGCCGCTTTAGTCTGCGAAGCGATAAGGTCTGCCACCGCCTCTGCCTGTGCCAGGTCGAGCTTGCCATTCAAAAATGCCCTCTTGGTAAATTCGCCCCCTTCTGCCAGACGCGCACCTCTCTCCATCAGGAGTTTGAGTATCTCCTGGGCAATATATTCGCTACCGTGGCAATATATCTCTGCCGATTCCTCCCCTGTATAGGAGTGGGGGGCCCTGAAGACCACCGCCATCACCTCATCGATCACCTCTTCCCCTCTGCGGATCACCCCGAACCTCATTTTATAGTTTTCGCTCTCGCGCAATGTTTTTTTCCCCACAGGGGTGAAGACTCCGTCCAATATCTCTATCGATCTCGGACCCGACAGCCTCAAAACTGTCACCGCACCCGCTCCGGAACCGCTCGCCTGGGCGCAAATGGTGCTTTCGTCGTAGTAGTTTCCCATACTCTATTTCCTCTCTAATGCCACCACATTTTCGATATGAACCGTATGAGGGAACATATCCACAGGGCGGACTCTGGTTATTCTGTATTTCTGAGACAATATCGACAAATCCCGTGCCTGAGTGGCAGGGTTACAGCTTACATAGACGATTTTTTCAGGATTTGCATCCAATATCACCTGTGCCACATCGGGGTGAATTCCCGCCCTCGGTGGGTCCAGGATTATTACATCAGGTGCCCCTCCGTGCTGCGCAATGAAATCGGCAGTGAGGATATCTTTCATATCACCGGCATAGAAGGTGCAATTGGTAATGCCGTTGTTCGCTGCATTGATCCTCGCATCTTCGATCGCCTCAGGCACATATTCGATACCTATCACGCTGGCAGCCTTTTTGGATACGAACTGCGCGATGGTGCCTGTGCCTGTATATAGGTCGTACACCTTCTCATCTCCTTTCAAATCAGCAAATTCCCTCACCACGCTGTAGAGGCGGTAGGCCTGCTCGGAGTTGGTCTGATAGAACGATTTTGGGCCGATTTTGAAGCTCAAATCCTCCATCTGCTCATAGATGGCATCCTCCCCGGCATAGTTAATCACCGGCAGATCTCCGAATGAATCATTGCCTTTGGTATTTATGACGTAGTGGAGCGATTTGATCTGAGGGAAACGCTCGAGCATGGCATCCAGGAGCAATAGGATAGGGGCCTTTTCTCCCTCTGCAGCCTCTCCGAGCGAGGTGCAGGCGAGGGTCACCATCACATCCCCTCGGGTATTGGTCCTTACGACCAATGTGCGGAGCAGCCCCACTTGCTCCCTGAGGTTAAAGAAGCTCAGGCCGTGCTCCACTGCATATTCTCTGACGAAATTGCGTATCTGGTTTGATGGCTCGGGCTGCAGGTAGCACCTCTTTATATCGAGCACCTTGTCAAATGCCCCACCGATATGGAATCCGAGGCCGAATCCTTCAGGCTTGCTGTTCACACTCGAGTAGCCAAGGCGAAGATGACGGGGGAAGCCGTTGGGATAGTCTGCAGGGTCGAGCTGGGTAGGGGGGGAGAATATATCCTCCGCCTTCTCCCCTTCGAAGAGCCAGCGGCGGTCGGAGAAGGTAAATTCGAGTTTATTGCGATACTCGCGGGTCTTCTCAGAGTCGAGAATAGGTTCAATCTCAGGGAGTTCCAGATGCCCGATGCGGGTCAGCTGATCCACCACCTGCTGCTGCTTGAACTGGAGCTGCTGCTCGTATGGGAGGATCTGCCATTTGCACCCGCCGCAAGTCCCGTAATGGTCGCAGAACGGCGCTACGCGCAATGGGGAAGGCTTCACCATATTTATCGCCACACCCTCCATATAGCCGCTTTTCTTCCTGTGGACCCTCACATCCACCACATCCCCTGGGATGCATAGGGGGACGAAAAGCACTTTACCATCCACCCTTGCGAGGGAATTGCCCTCAGCTGCAATGGATTCGATCTCTATATTCTGCAATACGATTTTTTCTTTTCCTTTTCTGCTCATGGTTCTTCGAAATAATTGAGCAAAAATAGCAAAATAATGCATATATTTGGCTTAAAATATACCATTATGAGAAAACTGTTCATATCACTGGCAATGTTGCTCTGCGCATTTGCAGCCAAGGCTGACCAATGGATAAGAATTAACCAGTTGGGGTACCTCCCCGAATCTATAAAAGTGGCCGTTCTGATCAGTGAGGAGCCCGCCAAAATAACCAAATTCGACATAGTTGATGCCCAAAGCGGAAAAAGGGTAAAAACATTTGACAAAGTAGCAGCCACAGGGAAATATGGCACTATGCAGTCCACATTCCGCCTCGATTTCTCCGATTTCGAGAAGAGCGGTGAGTACTATCTTCAGGCAGGCAATGCCAAATCGCCTGTTTTCCCCATAAACACCTCCGTATATGACGGTACAGCAGACTTCCTGCTGAACTATATGCGCCAGCAGCGCTGCGGTTACAACCCCCATATTGCAGACAGCTGCCACACCCACGACGGCTACATCCTTTATCACCCGACCAAGACCGGGCAGCATATCGATGTTACTGGCGGATGGCACGACGCTACCGACTATCTCCAGTACACCACCACATCTGCCAATGCCATCTACCAGATGATGTTTGCATACCAGGAAAATCCCGAATCATTTGGTGATGAGTACGATGCACACGGCCACAAAGGTGCCAACGGCATCCCTGACATCGTGGATGAAATCAAATGGGGCCTTGACTGGCTCAACAAGATGAACCCGGAACCGGGTGAACTGTACAATCAGATTGCCGACGACCGAGACCACGCCGGAATGCGCCTTCCAAATGAGTGTATGGTAGATTACGGCTATGGGCCGGGGCAGGGGAGACCGGTCTATTTCTGCAGCGGCGAGCCACAAATCAGAGGTACCTTTATGAATGCGACAATGGGTGTTGCCAGCACTGCAGGCAAATTTGCATCGTGCTTCGCATTGGGATCAAGAATCCTTGAACCATTCTATCCTGAATTTGCGAAGCTTATCGGTTCCAAAGCAGATGCTGCATATCAGGAAGGGGTGAAAAAACCGGGCAATTGCCAGACTGCATCTGTCCTGGCCCCTTATATCTATGAGGAGGACAACTGGGTGGACGATATGGAGCTTGGTGCTGTCGAGTTGTTCATTTCGACAGGACTCAGGAAATATTGGGATGAGGCTGTGGAATATGCTCGCAGAGAGCCAGTTACCCCTTGGATGGGTGCAGACAGTGCCAGACACTACCAATGGTATCCCTTTATGAATATGGGTCACTATCACCTGGCCAAACACGGCAATGAAAGGGTCCACAAGGAGTTTGCCAGAAACCTCCGCACAGGTATCCACAGAACTTACGAAAAAGCCCTTGAGAGCCCTTATATGCACGGTATCCCTTATATATGGTGCTCAAACAACCTTACCACAGCGATGCTTACACAGTGCAGACTTTACAGGGAGCTTACAGGAGATGATACATACGCAGAAATGGAAGCAAGTCTTCGTGACTGGCTCTTCGGATGCAACCCTTGGGGTACAAGTATGGTAGTCGAACTTCCTGCTCACGGAGATTATCCCGACCAGCCACACTCATCATATCTGAATGCTGGCGCAGGGACCACAGTGGGTGGACTTGTGGATGGTCCTGTATATTTCAACATATTCAAGCACCTTAAAGGTGTCAATATGGATGGCATTCCAAACAGACCTGGTGACGATTATGCCAGATTCCAACCGGATCTTATGGTATATCACGACGCTATAGGCGATTATTCGACCAATGAGCCCACAATGGACGGCACAGCATGTCTGACATACTATTTGTCTGCAATGGAGAAAGACGGGGCAAAACAGGCCGCCAGAAAGAAATAAAGATTATTTACACAATTTATATTATGTTAAATAGTAATAATATCCCTCTCCCCGAGAGGATGCGTCCCAGAAATCTTGACCAATATGTGGGTCAGGAACACCTTATCGGAGAAAAAGCTATCCTCAGGAGGATGCTGGAGACTGGAAATATCTCCTCTTTCATCCTTTGGGGCCCTCCGGGTGTCGGCAAGACCACACTGGCTCAGATTGTCGCATCCAAACTGGACCGCGAGTTCTACACACTCTCGGCGATCAGTTCAGGCGTGAAGGATATGCGTGAGATCTTCGAGAAGGCGAAGTCCAATTCGATCTTTTCTAAAGGCTCTCCGATACTGTTTATCGACGAGATTCACCGCTTCTCCAAGGCTCAGCAGGATGCCCTGCTGGGCGCTGTGGAGACCGGTACAGTGACCCTTATCGGTGCTACCACTGAAAACCCCTCTTTTGAAGTGATCACCCCTTTGCTCTCCCGCTGTCAGGTATATGTCCTCAAAAGCCTTGGGGTAAAGGATCTGGACAAACTGCTCCAAAGGGCCCTGACTGAAGATGTTGTTCTCCGTGAGAAAAATATCGAAGTGGCCGAAAAGGATGCCCTCTTCCGCTACTCTTCCGGAGATGCCCGAAAGCTCCTTAATATCCTGGAAATCATCACCTCAGATACCTCTGAAGGGGAAAAACTTGTCATTACTGACAAACTTGTGGCAGAGCGTCTGCAGGAGAACATTGCCATATATGACAAAAACGGCGAACAGCACTACGATATCATCTCTGCATTTATCAAGAGTATGCGTGGCTCCGACCCCAATGGTGCCATTTACTGGATGGCCAGGATGCTCGATGGCGGTGAAGATCCCCTCTTCATTGCCCGCAGAATGCTGATTCTCGCCTCTGAGGATGTGGGTCTTGCCAATCCAAATGCCCTTCTGTTGGCCCAGGCCACCTTTGAGACAGTCCATAAAATCGGCATGCCGGAGGCTCGTATTCCCCTTGCGGAGTGCGCTATATATCTGGCCACATCCCCTAAGAGCAATTCTGCATATATGGCTATAAATGAGGCCTTGGAGATGGTCCGCAAAGGGGACAACTCCCCTGTCCCACTCCACCTCCGCAATGCCCCCACCTCACTGATGGAGGAATTGGGCTACGCAAAAGATTACAAATATGCCCACTCTTATGAAGGGAATTTCGTGGATCAGGAGTTCCTCCCTGAAGGTAAATCAGGAACTAAATTCTATGAGCCGGGAGACAATGCCAAAGAGCGTGAAATCAGGGCTCGTCTCCAGAAGAACTGGAAAAAATATGGGTACTAACCCATTTTTACTAACTTTGCAGATATGAAAGCATTGGAATTACCTCTTTTGAAAAGTTACGATCAGGACAATTTCTTTATACTCGCCGGCCCTTGTGTTGTAGAAGGTAAAGATATCTGTCGTCAGATAGCATCTACAGTGGCTGAGATAGCCGACAAATACTCTATCCCTTATGTATTCAAGGCATCTTACAGAAAAGCTAACCGCTCACGTGTAGATTCGTTTACCGGTATCGGTGATGAGGCCGGTCTGGAGATTCTTCAGTCCATCAAGGAGGATTTAAAGCTCCCTGTCCTGACAGATATCCATACCCCCTCAGAAGCGGCTCTCGCTGCTTCATACGGAGTGGACATTCTTCAGATACCTGCTTTCCTTTGCCGTCAGACTGAGCTTTTGGAGGCTGCAGCCAAGACTGGCAAGTATGTGAATATCAAGAAGGGACAGTTCCTTGCTCCAGATTCGATGAAGTTTGCTGCCCAGAAAGTGGAACATTTTGGCAACTCCAATATCATACTCACTGATCGCGGTACACAGTTCGGTTATTCTGATCTTATCATAGATTTCCGTGGGATCCCTACCATGAAGTCATTTGGTTATCCTGTCGTGGTGGATATCACCCACTCGCTTCAGGAGCCAAATCAGAGTTCAGGTATCACTGGTGGCCGTCCCGATATGATCTCCACCATAGCTAAGGCATCTATTGCTGTCGGAGCTGATGGTCTTTTCCTAGAGACACATCCCGACCCATCCCAGGCCAAATCAGACGGTGCCAATATGCTCCGTCTTGACCTTCTGGAGAACCTCATCAAGACCCTCCTACCCATCCGTCAGGCGATACTCCAATAAGTTACTGTCATACTTACCATCCCCGTCCCGCGCTAGTCGCAGGACTCCTCCCATAAAAATGGGCACAGAAACCATCAAATCTGTGCCCATTTGTCATTTTTTCACCACATTGTCTTTCCCTGAAAAAAGTTGACTCGCAAAAAGCACTGTCCCGGGGGCAGAATAGGCTGTTTCGCCCCCGATTGCTACAAAAAGCACTGTCCCGGGGGCAGAATGAGCTGTTTCGCCCCCGAATGGTGCAATCAGTAGCTTTGTTTCCCCGAATTTTCGCAATGTTAATTCCTCACACTCATGATTCCTGCGTCCATTTTACCGCACTTTTGAGTCGCTGCGAAAGGACTGTGCGCATGAACACTTGCCAGAGTAGCTTCTGAGGCATAGCGGCGTGCACAGTCAGGACTTCCAGAGTGCCTATATATCAGACTTCTACTCGCTAATATATCTTGCTATGTGTTTATAATCGTATCCGAAAAAATGTTGTTATTTCAAAATTTCTTTATAGTTTTGCAGTGGAATTTTATCGGAGAGGCAAGCTCCAACACGAATTAAACAGGGTTAGAATTTTATTATTCAAGCCCTGTTTTTTTTGGACATCTATTGGGCGATGTACTCTTGAAAAGCCGCTCCACACTCTCGACCTATTAATATTACTGTTATGATAAAATTCCAATTTACAATTCGTGTTGATGAGCGCCTTTGCAAGAATTGCAAAGATGCTGCTCACAAACCATCTTACGTCAGAGGCCATTTTAGAGTGGTCAATGGGAAGAAGGTTTATATAAAAAGTCATTACCGAACCAAGTAATTGGCTTAATAAAGGACTAATAGTCCTGTAGCATCTGCCGCCCAATCGGGAGTCATCTACCACAAGGTGGATGACTCCTTTGTGTACGCCCAGCACGGGCATGCTCTAACGGGTGAAAGTCCCCAATGCGCCCTAATGACGGGAAGCATATAGCAAAAGGCAATGGTGTCTATCGTGAGGTAGAATCTGAAGGAAGCCGGCGGCAAAGGTCTGGCCTG
>JAZUMG010000029.1:0-14485 GCA_045603545.1 Candidatus Coprenecus sp.
CTTTATTTCCCCTTGAGTGTTAAGCATAACCTATTGTATATCAATACTTAAAGATACAAAAACTTTATCAGATAAGCAAAAAAAGAAGACACTATCTTGATTACAAGACAATGTCTTTCGTATAGTTTTTCAGTGGCCTCGTCGGATAGAGGGATTGGGCACGCTAATCACTCATAGAAGCACCTGCAGCGAGGGTTGATGTGTCTAATCTATGAAGTCTAAAGCTGCGCGAAGGGGAGTAACATACGGTACCATTATCAGAACTGCTTCCAGAGGAGGTAGACCGACATTATCAGCACAACGACAATAACTGCTGCCTTTATAAACTTCTCCCCCCAGCGGATGGCAACCTTGGATGCCACCACCCCACCAATGACATTTCCTATCGCATAGATAAGGGCGACTGGCCAGTTGATCTGACCGTGGAAGGCAAAAATCGCCAGAGCCACCGGAGTGTAGATGACGGTGGTGAGCTGTTTTATGGCATTTGCATGGGTAAGGTCCTGCCCCAGGAAGAAGAATGATGACAAGATCACCAGGATACCGATACCTGCATGGGTAAATCCGCCATAGATTCCCAAGATGAAGAAAAGGAGGTATTTCCAGAAAGTCATCTGAGGGGTATAGTGTAAATCAAACCTCTTCATGACCTTATCCTTATCTATAAGAAGGAGAATCACTATGAGAGGGAGGAGAATACCGGAGGCTATCTCCATCACCTTTGGCGGGAAGAGGGAGGCCATCTCTGCCCCGAAGAAAGCACCGACAGCCACCGGGACCCCTACACGGGCGGCAAGCCCCAAATCCAGAAGTCCCTCCTTTTTATATATGACGGAGTTGGTCGAAAACTGGAGCATCACCCCTACACGGGATGTAGCGTTGGCCACATTGATCGGCATCCCCATCGCCATAAAAAGGGCATAGGAGATTACTGTTGCCATTCCGGCCACAGTATTGACAAAACCCACAAAGGCCCCGACCAAAATCATAACGATTATGATCTGAGGCTCCCAATAAGGGGTATTCATCAAAAAATCTCCTATTCTCTCTATCATAACACAAAGTTAGAAAACAAATTTTATACCGAAATAGTATGATCTCGGGGTGGCTGGGCCATAGACATATTTGGAGTCCTTATCCATACCCACATCGAGGTCATCCTGATATTGGTTCAATATATTCTTGACAGATCCGAAAATCTCCATCTGGTTCTTTCTGGTAATATTGACCTTATATGCCACTCTGAAACTCAAATCTGTAAAGGTAGGGGTCACCTTTTCACAATCCTTCTCCACCCATCCGGCATAGTGTTGGAAGAGCATTGGCCCTGTAAAGATGGAGTTAAGGGAGAGGGTCAAAGGCTCTACCGGGATGTAATCGATATTGACATATCCATAGTGGTCAGGGCTGTTGTACATTGTGGTCTGAGCCTCCACATCATCACTCCACTTGAATGGGGTTTTGTACTTGCTCTTCTGGAAGGTGTATCCTCCCTGAAGATTGAAAGCTTTACCATATGCAATCCTCGCCTCTGCATTGAAGCCACCCACTCTCGCACCATCTTCATTGACCCTTTCAAGAAGGAGATTTCCCTGCGAGTCGTGACCTGTCTCCACCAGTGCAAAGACATTTTCAAGATCGGTATAGAAACCCTCCAGCAAAAGGTTGATTTGCCACTGTCCTATCTGTTTCCAATAGTCAAACGAGAGATTAGCACTATTTGAGTACTCAGGAACAAGATCTGGTGACATGTGAATCAGTGAGACCTCACCACCGACAGCACCTACGTGAAGGTCTTCATCATAGATCTGGGGCGCCCTGTAGCCGCGGGCATAAGAGGCCCTGAGGGTAATATCTTTGGTAGGGGCGTATCTCAGGGTAACGCGTGGAGAGATTATAGGGGTTTTGATCATGGAGTGTTTGTCTGCACGGAGGCCCAAAAGGATTCCATACCTGACATTTTTCCATTCGTTCTGGGCATAAATACCCCCCACATGGGTCTGTTGGGCAATCTCCCTGTCATACCCGATCATAACATCCTCCAATTTGTCGTAGGTATAATCAAATCCTGCAGTAAATATTGCCGGCAGGGTCTCGTTCTGGAAATCGTGAATCCACTGTGCCCCTGCATTGAGAGTATAATCTTTAGTCCTTCCATAAGCATCAGGATTTTTCCCTGTGCCGAAATATGAATTTCTCCCTATATGCTGCATTGATACATATACACTCCCTGAGTTCTTGTTGTCAGCGGAATACACATCGTATGTAAGTCCACCGCCATTGATCTGATGCTCCAGCTGCTCAGCCAGATTGACCTCGTGAGGGGGGATATCGAGGCTGTCTCCACCCCTGCGGAATTCGTGGATATGGTGATACTCGAGGGTAAGTTTCTGCCTCTCCCCTATTTTCTGGAATGCCCTGACACCCACAGTCTCACTCCTGAGTTTGGGGATATCTGTATAGCCGTCATCATTGTAGTCATATCCGTCACGGCTCCTTATCATTGAGAAAAGGTATGCTCCGGTACGTCCGTCACCGGAGATGAATGATCCATTCAAAGAGGTGTTGGCATCGAGGGATTCGCCCCCGATAAGACCTGTCTGATTTGACAGTTGGAGGAGTGATGAAGTGGGCTCTTTAGTGATAATATTCACTGTCCCACCGATCGCATTGGATCCGAAAAGGGCAGAACCTCCACCTCTGACCACCTCCACCCTCTCAATCATCGAGGCAGGAAGCTGCTCAAGTCCGTATACCATGCCGAGCGAACTGAAGATGGCTCTGCTGTCGAGAAGGACCTGAGAATATTGTCCCGAGAGACCGTTTATCCTCAACTGAGGGACGCCGCAGTTACCACAGTCGTACTCCACCCTGAGACCTGGCTGGAAATTGAGAATCTCCGCCGGGGTTACTGAGGCTGTGGTTTCAAACTTCTTGGGGGTGACAAGATTGACAATGTTTCCTGTCTCCCTTTTTTTGGTCACATACCTGTTGCCGGTCACCACCACCTCTTCCAGCATCTGCTCATCAGGTTCCAGGGTAAAATGGAGGACATAAGTGTCTGCTTTTGTTATGGAGACTGTCTGGATATCCTCTTTATACCCCACCAATGTAGCCTTGAATATGTGCTCACCCTGAGGGAGATTTGTCAGGATGAAATGTCCTGTCTCATCACTGGTAGTGTAAAGTTCCCCATCGTTTACAACAATGGTTGCAAATGGGATATGCTCCCCTGTTTTCTTGTCGATTATGTGGCCAGTCACACTGGCATCATGTTTTTGTGCATATAGCGACGATACTGCTACACACAATAGCAGCACCGCAAATATTTTTTTCATTTTACGGGTTTTATGTTGTTAGTATTAAATTTTCAAAAGATGGAATAAAAGACTAACAACCGGCCGGAGGGGCACGCAAAGAGCAGATCGACCCGGTATAGAGATCTGCAACATTGAAATTATGAGAATTTTCCAATCTCCTCCCCTTTACCCCAAAGGAGAGCATAAAAAGGGCACTACCCAAAAGGGCAAGTGAAAGGGAGATCATAGAAATTACCGTACACTCAGCCCCCGTGTGGGTGTGGCCTGCTTCTGATGAGAAGTGGGAGTGGGTAATTACCTGATTATTGATAATATGGGCGTGGAAAAAGAGGTTTGAGCTGCACCATAAAGAGAGGAATAGTGCCATCAGGAATGATGCACAGGCAACTCTGAATCTATTTTTACGTCCGAATTTCACGGCCGCAAAAGTAGTATTTTTTTCTAAATTGACAACTCCAGCCACCTCATCTCAAGTTCATCGAGACGCTCAATTACCTCCCCAATACGGACAGAGGCTTTGGTTAGTTCATTGCCCGAAAGGGCCCCTGAGGACAATGCAGCTTCGAGTTCCACCTTTTCGGCACCGAGCCTCTCCATCTCACCCTCCACCTGCTCAAGCTCACGTTGCTCCTTGTAGGAGAGTTTCCTCTTGGCACTGTCATTGCTTTTGGGCTTGACGGTCTCAGCCACAGGCTTCTCCTTTTTCTTAGGAGCCTCCCCATCGGCAGTACCCCTCATATCTTTTACATACTGCCTCCATTCACTGCATTTCCCCACATAATCCTTCACACGCCCTTCTCCCTGGAAGATGAATATATGATCCGCCAGTTTATCGAGGAAGAAACGATCGTGGGATACGATAAGGAGCGACCCGGGGAAGTTCTGGAGATACTCCTCAAGGACATTGAGGGTCATGATATCCAGATCATTTGTAGGCTCGTCGAGGATAAGGAAGTTGGGGTTGCGCATCAACACAGTCAGAAGGTACAGCCTGCGTCTCTCCCCTCCCGAGAGCTTCGCCACTTTTGTGTAGTGGGTATGGGGAGGGAAAAGGAAATAGTTAAGGAAGGTGCTCACGGGGACTCTATCCCCATTTGCCAGGGCCACAGTCTCTGCGATGTCGTGCACCACGTCAAAGACGGTCTGGTCCGGCTTGAACTCTATTCCGGCCTGTGAATAGTACCCTATCGAAAGGGTCTCCCCCTGCTCGATAACACCGGAGAAAGGTTTGAGATTGCCCATCATCAGGTTAAGGAAGGTACTCTTCCCGACACCATTGTTTCCGACGATTCCCACTTTTTCGAAGCGGGCAAAATTGTATGTAAAATCCTCAAGCATACAGCGGCTGCCGTAGTAGAAAGAGAGATTTTTGCAGTCTATTATCTTCTTCCCGAGGCGGGCTGTCTGCACATTGATATTGACCTTTTTCTCCTCTACGCGTCCCACTGCCCTCTCCTTCAGATCGTAGAAAGCGTCAATCCTGTATTTGGCCTTTCCTGTGCGGGCACAAGGGGTGCTGCGGATCCACTCAAGCTCGCGACGTAGCAGGTTTTTCGCCTTGGTCACCTCAGCAGCGGAATTTGCAATACGCTCATCCCTCTTTTCAAGGAAATAGGAGTAATTACCTTTATAAGTATAGAGTTCACCCCCGTCAAGCTCGAGGATGGTATTGCATACACGGTCGAGGAAATAGCGGTCGTGGGTCACCATAAAGAGGGTGCAGCGCGATTTTTTAAGATAATCCTCCAGAAACTCGATAATATCCATATCAAGGTGGTTCGTGGGCTCGTCGAGAATCAGGAAGTCTGCATTGCGGAGCAATAGACCTGCGATAGCTACCCTTTTGACCTCCCCACCGGAGAGCTGCGACATCTTCTTGTCCAGTTCGGGGAGTTTGAGCGATGTGAGTATCTGCTTGATCTTCTGGTCATAGCTCCATCCGTCGGCACTGTCCATCGCATTGATAGCCTTCTCGAGCCTCCTCTTGTCATCCGCCAGGAGGGCCTCCTCATATTCCTGCACCACTTTATACAGATGCTCTGTCTTCTGGAACACCTCATCGAAAATGGTATTGTCGGGGTCGAATTCGTAGTCCTGCTCCAGGAATGCTATGGAGATATCTTTCATGAATTTCACCTCACCTCCGCGATCAGATGAATCCTTTCCGGCCAGAATGGCCAGCAGGGATGTTTTGCCCGTCCCATTTGGGGCTATGAGGGCTATCTTGTCCCCCTCATTTATATTAAAACTGATCTTATCGAAGAGAATCTTCTCCCCGTAAGACTTACTTATATTTTCTACTTGTAGGTAACTCGCCATTTCGGCGTCAAAGTTAGGAGAAAAATCCTATCTTTGTAGGTAGGAAAATGTTTTAAAATTCAAAATATATGAAAAAAGGTATACTACTTTTGGCAATTGCCATCATCGGAAGCACCTCACTCTATGGCCAACGCCTTAGAGACTACGGCGTCAACTATGGTATTTTCAAGACTGGCGAACACAATGCCATCACCGACGTGAAAGGTGTCAAGGTGGGACACACCACCATCATCGAAGGTGAGAACATCCGCACAGGTGTCACTGCCATCATTCCCCACGAAGGGAATATCTTCCAGAACAAGGTCCCTGCAGCTGTATATGTAGGCAACGGTTTCGGCAAACTCGCCGGCACCACCCAGGTTATGGAGCTCGGCAATATCGAGACCCCCATCATCCTGACCAATACACTCTCCGTAGCAGCAGGTCTGGATGCCCTTATCGACTACACACTTGCCCAGCCGGGCAATGAGAAGGTGCAGTCGGTAAACGGTGTCGTAGGTGAGACCAATGACGGAGGTCTCAACGACATCCGCGGCCGCCACGTTAAGAAACAGCACGTTCTGGATGCTATCGCAAATGCGGCATCAGGCCCCGTAGCCGAGGGCAATATCGGTGCAGGCACAGGCACTGTATGTTTCGGCTTCAAAGGTGGCATAGGCACCTCTTCGAGGGTCCTTCCTACCAGATATGGCAGCTACACTGTAGGGGTTATAGTTCAGAGCAACTACGGAGGTGTACTTGAGATAGCAGGTGTCCCTGTAGGGCAATTGCTTGACAAATACAGCTTCCGCGATGCAGTCCTTCAGGATGTGGACGGCTCCTGCATGATGATTATCGCCACAGATGCACCCCTTGACAGCAGAAACCTTGAGCGTCTGGCAAAAAGGGTGATGATGGGTCTTGCCAAGACCGGAGGCATCGCCTCAAACGGCAGTGGTGACTATGTGCTTGCTTTCTCTACCTATGAAGGGAACCTGATAAGCACCAAAACCAAATTCTACACCCCTACCCTTATGCACAATGACGATATGTCTCCCCTTTTCAACGCAGCTATCGAAGCGACAGCAGAGGCCCTCTGGAACTCACTATTCGCTGCCGAGACTATGACAGGAAAAGGTGGCTATACAGTCAACGAACTGCCAGAGGAAGAGGTGGCCAAACTTTTGAAAAAAGCTACAATTAAAAAATAAAAGAAATGAAAAAGTTATTTATCTCGCTACTTGCCCTCATTTTCAGTGCGAGCGTAGCGCTTGGTCAGATAGCTGACCCCAATGCCCCTCTTCAGAATGACCCTTCTGTAAGGTACGGCAAACTTGATAACGGACTCACCTACTATATCCAGCATAACGAAAAACCTGCCGACCGCGCAGAATTCTATCTGGTGACCAATGTAGGTGCTATCCAGGAGAGCCCGGCCCAGGACGGTCTTGCCCACTTCCTCGAGCATATGGCCCTCAACGGCACAAAAAATCTTCCAGGGAAGATGATGCTTGAATACTTCCAGAGTGTAGGTGTGGAGTTCGGAAGGAACATCAACGCCGGCACAGGTGTAGAGTACACCATGTATATGCTTAACAATATCCCTGTCACCCGTCAGGGTATCGTCGATACAGCGATGCTCATTATGCACGACTACTCAGGTTTCGTGACCAACGACCCTGCAGAGGTGGAGAAAGAGCGTGGTGTGATCGTGGAAGAGTGGAGAACCCGCCGCACTGCAGACTGGAGAATGCACGAAAAAGAGCTTCCATACCTTTATGGTGACTCTAAATATGGTTCTTGCACCCTTATCGGTAGCAAAGAGAACCTTGAAACATTTGATCCTATCGAGATCAAAAAATTCTACGAAACATGGTACAGACCTGACCTTCAGGCTGTAATCGTAGTGGGAGACATCGATGTGGATGCTATCGAGGCTCAGCTCAAAACCCTTTTCGCAGATATCCCTGCACGCGAGAATCCAGAGCCTAAAGTGATGCACCAGATCCCCGACAACGATGCCCCTATCGTAGGTGTCATCACCGACCCTGAGGCGACCAATACCCAGATTCAGGTATATTTCAAAGAGGATATTGTCCCTATGGAGCTCAGATCATTCGGAGCTATCTATCTGACACAGATCCTTCAGAACCTCATCTCAGGTGTCATCAACGAGAGACTTGGTGATATCTCTCAGAAAGCAGACGCACCATTCCTATATGCATATATGCGCTATGGTCAGATGACACAGACCAAAGACGCCTTCCAGGGTGGACTTGCATGCAAAGAGGGGGAAGGTGTGAGTGCATTCACCGCCCTTATGACCGAGCTTGAAAAGGTGAAACGCTTCGGCTTCACAGAGGGTGAATACGAAAGGGCCAAGACCAACCTTCTCCGCCAGCTGGAGATGGCTAAAGACAACGCCTCTACCCGTCAGAACGCAGAACTTGTAAATCCACTTATGATCAACTTCCTGTTCGGCTACCCATATATGGATCCTGCTTACGAATACGAAGTGGCTCAGGGATATCTCAATCTTCTCCCTCTGGCACAGGTAAACCAGATGCTGCCTCAGGAACTAAACTTCTCAAAAAACGCTGTAGTAATCTACAAAGCACCTGAGAAAGAGGGTCTTGTTCACCCTACCGACGCACAGCTTGCCGAGGTTATCTCAGCAGTAGCAGCAGCCGAGATCGAAGCACCTGCACAGGAAGAGGTAATGGAACCGCTTGTAGATGCAGCATCACTCACAGGTTCACCTGTCAAGAAAGAGTATGCAGGTCAGTTCGGTTCTACTGTATGGGAACTTAAGAACGGTATCAAAGTGGTAGTCAAACCTACAGACTTCAACAAGGAAGAGGTGCTCTTCAACATCTCAAACTTCGGAGGCCGCTCACTTATCGCCACTGAAGACCTTCCTTCATTTGAGGACAATGTATTTATGCTTTACAACTCAAGTGCAGGTATCTCAAAATTCCCTCAGACTACACTTCAGAAGATGCTGACCGGCAAGGTGGTGAGTGTAAGTCCATTTATCGACTCATACACTCAAGGTGTGGATGGTATGTGCTCACCTAAGGACTTCGAGACACTTCTTCAGATGGCATACCTGTACTATACTGCCCCACGCTTCGTGGAAGAGGAGTTTGCTGCAAGCATGAACCAGCTTAAAGCTGTAGTTCCAAACTTGGTTTCACAGCCTAACTTCAAACTTCAGACTGAACTTGTGAAGGTGATTTACGGTGACAACCCTCGCCGCTTCGTAATCAGCCCTGAGATGCTTGACAAAGTTAGTGTACCTA
This sequence comes from Candidatus Coprenecus sp., assembly GCA_045603545.1. Lineage (GTDB taxonomy): Bacteria > Bacteroidota > Bacteroidia > Bacteroidales > UBA932 > CAAGNP01. Next base: position 8,921 of record JAZUMG010000029.1, read on the forward strand.
CTATGGAGAGAGTTTACAAATCACTCTTCTCAAATGCAGCCGGATCTGTAGTGAGAATCGTAGGTAATGTGAACCTTGAAGAGATCAAACCTCTTGTAGAGAAATATATCGGCTCTATACCTACCGGCAAAAAAGCACCTAAGTGGGTAGACACCAAAGAGGAACTCGTAAAAGGTCATATCCACCACCACTTCGACACTCAGATGACCACACCCAAATCTACAGTGGCACTCATCGCATCAGCAGATGTGAAAAACACCCTGGAGAATACTGTATTGGCATCAGCTGTGAACTATATCCTCGACCTTATCTACACAGAGACCATCCGTGAAGAGGAGGGTGGTACATACGGCGTATCTTCATTCGGCAGCATTGCAGAGCTTCCAAAGAACCAGTATGTACTTCAAATAGCATTCGACACAGACCCTGAGAAGGCCCACAAACTTATCGAACTGGCTCACCAAGGTCTCAACTCTCTGGCAGAGAGCGGCCCTTCGGCAGACTTCCTTGCCAAAGCCAAAGAGAACTTCCTGAAGAACATCCCTGAAAACCATATCAACAACAGTTACTGGAAAGGTCAGCTTGGAGACTATTACAGATACGGAAAAGACTTCGACACCGAATATGAAAAAGTGGTCAAAGCCCTTACAGCAGAACAAGTTCAGGAATTTGTAAAAGGGGTGCTCTCACAAGAGAACTTCATCGAATTCATAATGAGACCTGAATAATAAAGGGTGAGCAAAACGACAAAAATAATGGCACGTGTGGTGATGGCCCTCCTGGGGGTCATCATCATCGTGCTTTGTTTTTTCAGTCTATCCCCCATATATGAGTGGGATGATCCAAAACCATTTGAAGGCCACAGGATCTATAACCCATACTCAGGGTCAGATTCCACTACAGTATGGAAACGTGCGACATTCCATACCCACACCAAGGTGGACAAGGGGATCAATGAGTGCCCATATTATCCGGACGTGGTGTACGATGAATACAAGGCCCTCGGCTACGACATAGTCGCCTTCACAAACCACAATGCACTCACCCGGCACCCATACGACGACCGGCTCGACCTGCACGGCTATGAACACGGATATAACCTGTTCAAACTGCACAACAATATATTCGGCACAGACAAAGTCCAGAAATATGACATACTCATCCCCCTGTTTGATTCGCACAAACAGTTCAAGATGAATCTTGCCGGAAAGGATGGGGAGATCACAGTTCTCAACCACCCCGACAGGACACTCGGAATCACCACCAGAACGATGGAGCGCCTCTCCGGCTACCAGCTTATCGAGGGGGACTCCGGCTTCGGGGAGAGAGACTCAGGCGAAGGGACACATTTGAAAAGGTGGGATGAAGCCCTCTCCGCCGGGCACTATTCGCACAATATCCTCTCGGATGACAACCACAATCCGAAAAATCCGGCACGCATTGCACGACGCAGCACCTGGATCAACACACCCTCTGCCCTATACGATGATGTAAAAGAGGCTTTACTCTCAGGCAACTTCTACTCTATGAGGACACCTCCCGGGATCCCAACCGATTCACTCCCCCGCGTGGCAGAGATTGCTCTGAGAGGGGACACCATAATCCTGGCACTCACCTCCCCTGCCGAGAGTATTGAAATTATATCACAAAATGGAGAGGTAAAGGGAAAAGTGTCCGATAGCTCCAGAGCGCAATATATAATGCAACCTGAAGAGCCATATATCCGTCTCACAGCTCGCTATCCCAATGGCACCGTCATCTATACAAATGCCTTTGCCAGATATTCTCAAGGGGACAGCCCTTACAACGGAACAACACCTGATGTCAACTGGCCTCTGACCATCCTTTACAACCTGTTGCTCCTGTCTATAGTTATACTGCTATCGCTCCGCGTCAAAAAATCGCTAAAATTCGTCGCGGGAAGCAAGAAAAAGTGATGCCGCGTCAAAAAAACGGGGAAAGTTGTCGCAGGAAGAGAGGATAACCCCTTACATAAAGAAAACAGAGCCCTTTGGACGGGATACAGGTGATATCTGAGGGGTATGGACCACATTGCGGCGCATCTTTCGGAAATCGCCATGCGCACGGAGCACAGACTTGAAATAATCCACCTTTCCCATTAGGAGATAGGCCATTGCAGCTGCACCATCTATACACATACGGACAAAGATTATCCTATTGCGGGAAACATCAGGAAGATTCTTCTCCATCATAAGGAGGTTGTTCCTGAAGTTAAGGTAGAGTTTGCGCGGTGAGTTATTGGGGAGTGTACCACCTCCTACGTGATATATCCTGGCCGATGGGACTACCCACACCTGTTCGCCAGCCAGCTGAGCCCTCCAGCAGAGGTCAATCTCCTCCATATGGGCAAAAAATGACTCATCCAATCCACCAAGACGGTGCCACAATTCCGACCTTATCATAAAGGATGTACCCGAGGCCCAGAAAACCTGGGCAGGGGTATCGTATTGGCCCATGTCCTTTTCAATTCGGGACATCACCCTGCCACGGCAATATGGGAAATAGAATCGGTCGACCATCCCGCCGCAAGCTCCTGCGTGCTCAAAATAGTCCTGACGGTGATATGAAAGGACTTTAGGGGAGCAGATTCCTGCTTCAGGGTGTCTGTCCATAAAACCGGTAAGCTCTGCAAGCCATCCCTGAGTCACCTCCACATCCGAATTCAGGAGCAGATAGTAGTCAAAACTTCCGTAGGTCTGCGGATCAGCTGCAATAGTCTGGAAAGCCCGGTTATATCCACCTGTAAAGCCGTAGTTCCTGTCAAAAGGGATCCTCTTTATAGTGGGGTAACTCTCCTCGAGAAATCCGAGGGAGGTATCTGTCGAACCGTTGTCTGCAACTATGATGCACCCCAGATCTGCAGGGGTATATTCGACCAATGTGGGCAGGAACTTTTCCAACAGATCCTGACCATTCCAGTTCAATATGACTACAGCTGTTCTTGACATAATGCACAAAGATAGATTAAAAAATGTATCTTTGGGTTATGTTTCGAGAATTAGATAAAATATCGGAGGTGGCCCGCTACCTTTGGGAAAAAGGGTGGGCCGAATACAATGGCGGCAATATATCTGTAAACCTCACAGAGCAGCTGAAGGAGACATTCAAGGACAAAGGGGCAATATCAGAGAGGATAGAGATTGCTTCAGAATTAAAAATGTTGGCTGGTGAACTCTTCTACGTCACGGGTACCGGCAAAAGGATGAGGGATGTGGCCAGATCTCCCTGGGAGAATGGGGCCCTTATCCGCATTTGCGATGACGGAAAGGGATACGAATTGATATACAGGGAAAATATCCCACCGACATCAGAACTCATCTCTCACCTGTATATGCACCACTGTCTCCGACAGATGGGGCGGGACACTAAGGTGGTCCTCCATACTCACCCCACAGAACTCATCGCACTCACACATATAGAGAGATGGCTTGACAGCGAAGCCCTGACACAAATGCTGTGGAGTATGATTCCCGAGTGCAGAATGGTGGTAACCAAAGGTGTGGGGGTGGTGCCATACATTTCACCAGGGACAGTGGAACTGGCTGAAGCTACAATAGGACAACTCCAGAAGCACGATGTGATAATATGGGAGAAACACGGTGTCCTCGCAGTGGGAGACGACATAACCACCTGCTTCGACACCATAGACACCCTCAACAAATCTGCACAGATATACATACAGGCCAAAGCGGCAGGTATGAAAGACTAAAATCGGGTAGGAGATAAACGAAAGTAATGGAGTTTATCTCCTACTTTTCGTTTATCGACCTCCCACACCACCGTACGTGCGGGTCCGCATACGGCGGTTCCTTACATCCGATGATACTTTTCGTAGTATCCCATCAATGACGGATAGCCTGCTCGCGCGAGGTTTCTATTGCTCGCTGCGACTTGCATTATTCCACTATTCGCCACTGCCCAATATCCCTTGCTCGCATTACCCCATTGATAAGCCCTCCATTGCGGGATTCCGCATTTGATGAGGTTGCGCACACGTGTTCGCGGGAGTTTCCAACATTTCCATATGCACATACGGATACGCCTGCGAAGCCACTCATCTATGGCACGCAGGTTTTCTCTTGCATCTGCATATTTGAAGTAGCTGACCCATCCTCGTATTGCGTTGTGCAGTACCTCCTTGCGTCGTTCATAGCCCATACCGTTACTCCTCATCGTGAGCAGTTTCAGTTTGGCTTTGAACTTGGCAAGTGATTTCGCATGGATACGAAGCCTTCAAACACCGCCACGAGCCGCATAGAAAGAGTGTCCGAGGAACTTGATGTCCCTCACACTGCATGCAACGGTCTTTTCGCGATTGACTTTTAGGTGGAGTTTCTTCTCTATGAAGTTCGTGATGCTCTCCTTGACGCGCTCTGCTGCTCTTGGAGTCTTGCAGAAGATTACACAATCATCAGCATAACGCACAAACGGATGTCCGCGTTTCTCCAACTCCTTGTCAAGTTCATTGAGAACGATATTGCTAAGAAGCGGACTGAGCGGACCGCCTTGGGGCGTACCGACATTGTTTTCCTGCACGATACCATTGACCATAACTCCTGCTTTAAGATACTTATGTATCAATGATATTACTCTACCGTCTTTGATTGTAAAGGATAGTAAGCGCAATAGGAAGCTATGGTTCACGGTATCAAAGAACTTCTCCATGTCAAGGTCAACACAATATGTATATCCTTGATTGACGAGTTCCTTAGAGCGAAGTAACGCATCGTGTGCGGAGCGATTAGGACGGAAGCCATAACTGCTTGCACTGAACTTCGGTTCATAGATTGAAGACAATACCTGCGATAGGGATTGTTGGATTACTCGGTCAACCAAGGTCGGTATACCGAGCTGACGTTTCTTGCCATTGTCCTTAGGTATCTCTACTCTGCGGACGGGGTTTGGCTTGTAACGTCCATTTAGGATTGATGCCGTCAGTTCTTCTCCGTGGCTTTTGAGATATGGGAGAAGTTCATCCAATCCCATATCATCGACACCGCCACTGCCCTTGTTGGACATGACTCGCTTATATGCCGCGTTCATGTTTCCACGGGACATTATCGTTTCCAACAGCATCTCACTACTCAAGTTCACTTCCACAAGTGAGTCTTGCGATATGCCTATCACGGTCTGCACTCCTGCGTACTCTTCGGATTCCGTCCTATCAGTCTGCAGGCAGCCTTGCGTTTTCTGCATTTCTTCCGTCATAGGGTTTTCAGTCACGGCACTCGTTTATATAAGGTTCTGCCCTTCCCCGAACGTGCCGATTTTTTTTCGGGTACTATGGCTTCGGCTGACTTCTCACAGTTCGTTGTTACTACTTGCCTATTGGCTCGTCTGCGAGACCTCCCCAGATAAGGACATGCTCTTTCCGCCTTATGCCTGCCACATTTACCCACATGTATTCCGAATGACTATCGGGCTTTGACTTCTTGTGCAGTCTCACCCTACATGTAGGCCTTATATGCGGTTTCTGTCCGTCAGGCCAGACCTTTGCCGCCGGCTTCCTTCAGATTCTACCTCACGATAGACACCATTGCCTTT
>JAZUMG010000030.1:0-163065 GCA_045603545.1 Candidatus Coprenecus sp.
AATAGCCACAGATTACTATCCTATAACAGAAATAACCCTTTGAGAATTGAAAATCCACAATGGGAATCAACATCTCAAAGGGTTAACTCATATATGCGACTCTCAGACACTTGAAATATGAGGACCTTTTTCAGTGGCCTCCTATCCGACTCGGGATTGGGAACACTTTTGCCCCTTATAGGCCTATTTTCGTGCCCAATCTCATCGCGATGTAGACACCCGAACTGAGTCAGGTGTGACGGGGTAGTTTGGTGTCAGGTGTGACGAAGATGATAATGTGATTTGGATTCAGATAGGGTAAAAAAGAAAAAAGCAGCAATGATGTGCTGCTTTTTCTGTGGCTCCCCTTCTAGGACTTGAACCTAGGACCCCCTGATTAACAGTCAGGTGCTCTAACCAACTGAGCTAAAGAGGAATTTTATGTTGTTTCCCTTTTGGGACTGCAAAGATAAGCATTTGCAATTCACATTTCCAAATATTTTGTACAATTTTTTACATTTTTTTAATTTTTTTTGTGATTGAAGAAAAAACACTATATTTGCACCCGCAATCGAAAGATGATTGACATGGTGCGTTCTTCTAATGGTTAGGAAACCGGCCTCTCACGCCGGTAATAGGGGTTCGATTCCCCTACGCACTACAAAATAAACTTCCCCCCAAATCATATGGATCTTAATCTACTTTCCCGATTTCTTCAGGAGTTGGTCCTTGATTATGATTGTATCTCATTACCGGGCCTTGGAAGTTTCGTTGTAGAATCCCTTCCAGCATATTTTTCTGAAGATGGAAATACTATTTTCCCTCCCACCAAAAGGGTCTCTTTCCAGCGAAAAGAGTCTTGGGATGATATGCTTCTGGTCAGACGTTACAGAAAAGAGAAAGGTGTGAATATGGATGTGGCAAGGAGGGAGGTCAAAGAATTTCTCACCAAATTTGAGGAAGAGCTGAAGCTTAGCAAGAATATAGAGATTCCTGGTTTCGGCAAAATGAGGTCGACCAAAGAGGGGAACTATTTTTTTGTGGCTGACAAGAGGATAGGGATTTTTGCAGAAGATATGGGTTTGGAACCTATCTCTCTGAAAATTCTCAATGAGAATCCTGACCAGGTGCTTGACATTTCAGAGGAGATGTCTTCAATTGTTGGCAGCGAGGTCTCCCTTGAGGAGAACCCTATCAAGGAAGAGGATATGATTATTGATACTGTAGATTACCCTGTGGTGACTATAGATGAAGAAGACCCTGTTATTATGGAAAGAAGAAAAAGAATCATTATCATTTTGAGCATAATCAATGTTTTGCTTGTGCTGACAGTGTTGTTCCTTATTTTCAAGGAGCCTATTATGGGACTCTTCGAGGGGATGATGTATTCTGAGGAGGAGATGGAGCTTCTCCGTCAGAACGGTCTGCTGTAGAGGACTTAACCTAATGACTATATAAAAGAAAAATGGTAACCGAAATTTTTCGGTTACCTTTTTTTGTATTGTATCGGATGGTGCTTATCCTATTGTCGCACCATTGCCAAGACGCTCTTCTGGGGTAACGATACGCATCTTTCCGTCAAGCTCTTTGGCCATAAGGATCATGCCTTGTGATTCGATGCCTCGGATTTTGCGTGGTGCCAGGTTGGCAAGGATACTGATCTGTTTGCCTACCATCTCTTCAGGGGTATAGTATTCTGCAATACCCGATACGATGGTCCTGACATCGAGGCCTGTGTCAATCTTGAGTTTGAGGAGTTTGTCGGTTTTTGGAACCCTTTCTGCTTCAAGTACAGTAGCTGTGCGGATATCCATCTTTTCGAAATCTTCGAATGTGCATTGCCCTTTGGCTGGAACTACTTTGGGCTCTTTGGCTTTGGCTGCCTCTTCGTTTTTCTTGCGGATATCCTCAAGTCTTTGGAGTTGTGCATCGATCTGCGGATCCTCTATCTTGCTGAACAACAGTTCTGCGGCGCCAAGGGTATGACCCTCTTCAAGAAGTTTGGTACCGAAGTTCTCCCAAGTCAATTTCTCTTCTGCAATATTCAGCATATTGCAGAGTTTCTTAGTTGAGAATGGGAGGAACGGAGCAAATGCAAATGCAAGGTTTGCACAAATCTCAAGCGAAACGCCAAGGATAGATGCTACCCTCTCCATATCTGTTTTGGCCACTTTCCAAGGCTCGGTCTCTGTGAGGTATTTGTTTCCGAGACGGGCGAGGTTCATCGCCTCTTTAAGGGCCTCTCTGAAACGGTAGTTCTCCAAGTTCTCCTGGATGGCCTTTTTGAGTTCAGGGATCTGAGCCAATACCTCTGCGTCGATAGCTTCTGGTTTGAGGTTTGCAGGGACTTTGCCACCGAAGTATTTGTGTGTAAGGACTACTGCACGGTTTACGAAGTTGCCGTAGATGGCGACAAGCTCGGAGTTGTTGCGGGTCTGGAAGTCCTTCCAAGTGAAGTCGTTATCTTTGGTCTCAGGTGCATTTGCGCAAAGGACATAGCGGAGGACATCCTGCTGCCCTTCGAAGTCGCGGAGGTATTCGTGAAGCCAGATGGCCCAGTTGCGTGATGTGGAGATCTTGTCACCTTCGAGGTTGAGGAATTCGTTTGCAGGGACATTCTCTGGTAGGATATAGTCGCCGTGAGCCTTGAGCATAGATGGAAATACGATGCAGTGGAACACGATGTTGTCCTTGCCGATGAAGTGTACCATCTTGGTATCTTCGTCTTTCCACCAGGTCTCCCAGTCTTCGGGACGGATCTCGATGGTGTTTGATATGTAGCCGATAGGGGCATCAAACCATACATAGAGCACTTTGCCCTCTGCACCCTCTACAGGTACTGGAACACCCCAGTCGAGGTCACGGCTCACTGCACGAGGTTGGAGACCTCCGTCAATCCACGATTTGCACTGTCCGTATACATTTGATTTCCACTCTTTATGGCCGTCAAGAATCCACTCTTTGAGCCAGGGTTCGTATTGGTCAAGTGGAAGATACCAGTGTTTGGTCTTTTTCTTGATAGGGGTGTTGCCGCTAAGTGATGAGTGCGGGTTGAGCAGCTCATCCGGGCTGAGTGTGCTTCCGCATTTCTCACACTGGTCGCCGTAAGCTCCCTCTGCTCCGCATTTGGGACAGGTTCCCACGATGTATCTGTCTGCAAGGAACTGTTTGGCCTCTTCGTCATAATATTGTTCTGACTCTTTCTCGATGAATTTGCCCTCTTCGTAGAGCTTTTTAAAGAAGTCTGCGGCCACTCTGCGGTGAGTGCTGGAGCTGGTGCGTGAATATACATCGAAAGAGATGCCGAATTCTGCAAATGAGTCTTTGATGATAGTGTGGTATTTGTCCACTATGTCTTGAGGGGTGCATCCCTGCTGTTTGGCCTTGATGGTGATGGGAACGCCGTGCTCGTCAGATCCGCCAATAAAAAGAACATCCCTACCACACATTCGCAGGTACCTTACATAGATGTCTGCTGGAACATAAACTCCTGCGAGGTGCCCAATGTGTACGGGCCCGTTTGCGTAAGGCAACGCTGATGTAATCAGGTAGCGTTTGTAATTCTTTTCTGTCATAATTTTCTATAGTATTTTTAAGTTTTCCGTTTTAAGGTGGCAAATATACAGATATTTCTCTCAGGGTAAACCCTATGTGAGCCGTTTAAGCTCTTTTGAGAACCGATTTTTAATTGGCATCAGTCTCTGTATCTGCAGCATCAGCTCATTCTGGAGCTCGATGTTGTTCTCCTGCTGGGCTTGTCCGAGTTGTCTGACCAGAAGGTTGTAAGTGTACTCTATCACTTTTGTCTTGTAGACAAGGATAATCTTGGGGACATATTTTCCGATGAGGTTCTCTTCCGGTACAAGTGTCTTTTGGAACTCCTTGATGTTGACGGAGTGTTTCTGGTATATCAGGTCGATAACTGTCTGGGATATATGTTTGTCGGGATGGTTTGCGAACCACTTCTCCATCTGTCCGTTTTCCCTCTCCTGCTCCCTGTGTTCGAAGTAGAGGTCATATACTTTTTTCAGAACAGAGTTCTGCAGCTCAAACTGCTCATACTCCAGTTCGGCAGATATGTATTCTGATACGGTTATCTCCTGTACAGGCTGTTCGCTCCCCACTATCATATGTTCTTCAAAGTGTATTATATGCTCTCCGAATTTTACGAGATAGTACAATATCTCCTTTTCATATGGTTCCAGGAATGGTACCTCCGGGTCGCTGTGTGTTGCCTGGGGTGCAGAGGCATGGGGTGGTGTCTCTTCAGCGGGGAGGGTCCTTTCGAGTTCCCTCCGTCTGGCTTCCCTCTCTTCACTCTTCCTCTTTGCGTCTTCTCCCGAGATTATGTTGTCCCGTCTGGTCCTGGCTACTTCCTGTGAGAGAATCTCCTGTTTTACATCGAGTTTCTGTGCACTTTGTTCTATATATACGGTCCTTACGATTCTGTCTGGAATAAGGGAGATGGTCCTTACGATCTCCTTTATGAGGCCTGCCTTCCGGAGGGGGTCCTTTGCGATGTCCTTTGCGAGGAGCTCATATTTGAAATCGATGAAATCTGTCTCGGCCTCATCGAGAAATTTGGTAATCTGATCCACAGAGTGGCTCCGCGCAAACGAGTCGGGGTCGTGCCCGTCCGGGAAGAGGGCCACTTTGACCTCCATCCCCTCCTCAAGGAGCATGTCGATACCTCTGATTGAAGCCTTGATTCCTGCAGGGTCCCCGTCATAAAGGACAGTTATTTTGTTGGTGAATCGCTTGATGAGCCTGATCTGCCCCTGTGTGAGTGAGGTGCCCGATGAAGCGACCACATTCTCTATGCCGGCCTGGTGGAATGAGATTACATCCGTATACCCCTCCACAAGATAGCATTTCCCGAGCTTTGCGATGGCACTCTTGGCCTGATAGATGCCGTAGAGGACATCACTTTTGTGGTATATCTCAGTTTCGGGAGAGTTTACATATTTTGCTACCGATTTGTCGGTAAGGAGTGTCCTTCCGCCAAAGGCAATGACCCTGCCGCTGAGGGAGTGGATCGGGAACATCACCCTGTCATAGAATTTGTCTGCAAGGGATTTGTCGTTCCTCTCAATGCACAGCCCTGTGGCAATCAGGTATTCCCTTTTGTATCCAGCCTTCTGTGCTGCTGCGGCAAGGGTGGTAGTTCCCTCCATCTTGCGTGGGTCTGGGGAGAATCCCAAGCCGAACTTCTTTATGGTCTCGTCGGAAAATCCGCGTGCCTGACGGAAATAGGAGAGACCTATAGCCCTTCCGGCGTCAGTATGAAAAAGGGTATCGGTGTAGAATTGTCTTGCAAACTCCGAAACCACCAGAAGCGATTCGTGGCGTAGCCTCTCCTGGGTATCCTCTTCGGTCTCCTCTTTCTCCACCACCTCGATTCCATATTTCTTTCCCAGATACTTCAGTGCCTCAGAGTAGGTGAGGTGTTCGTGCTCCATCACGAAAGTGACCGCACTTCCCGCCTTTCCGCACCCGAAGCATTTGAAAATGCCCTTGGCGGGAGATACCGAGAAGGATGGTGTCTTTTCATTGTGGAACGGGCAGCAGGCGATATAATTGGCCCCTCTGCGCTTCAGTGTGACGAAGTCGCTCACTACATCCACAATTTCTGCGGTGTCCAGAATTTTTTGTACTGTATTGCGGTCAATCATAGTTGCAAAGATAGCAATAATATCACTATATTTGCATAGATAAAAACGAATGAAATTATGGGAAAAGAAATTGTTGAAAATCAGGCTGCACAAGTGAATGAGGCCAAGCTGAAAGCACTTCAGGCGACAATCGCGAAGATTGAAAAGGATTTTGGTAAAGGGACAATCATGAAGATGGGAGATCAGCCTGAATGGGAAGTTTCCACTATCGGCACTGGTTCCATTGCATTGGACCATGCTTTAGGAATCGGAGGGTATCCCAGAGGTAGAGTGATTGAGATTTACGGACCTGAGTCGAGCGGTAAGACCACATTGGCCATCCACGCCATTGCACAGGCTCAGAAAAATGGCGGCATTGCTGCCATCATCGATGCGGAGCACGCATTTGACAGAACTTATGCCAAAAATCTGGGTGTCAATGTGGATACCCTGTTGATTTCACAGCCGGACAATGGTGAACAGGCACTTGAGGTGGCAGACAATCTTATCAGAAGTGGTGCCATCGACATCATCGTTATCGACTCTGTGGCAGCATTGACCCCTAAGGCGGAGATCGAGGGTGAGATGGGCGATTCGAGGGTAGGTCTTCATGCACGTCTTATGAGCCAGGCTCTAAGAAAGTTGACTGCAAATATTGCCAAGACCAACACCTGCTGCATCTTCATCAACCAGCTTCGTGAGAAGATCGGGGTGATGTTCGGTAACCCTGAGACCACTACCGGTGGTAATGCGCTCAAATTCTACGCATCAGTACGTATTGATGTGAGAAAAGTGACCCAGCTCAAGGATGGAGAAGAGGCAACAGGTAACCGTACCCGTGCCAAAATCGTGAAGAACAAGATGGCTCCACCTTTCCGTAAAGCTGAGTTTGATATCGTTTTCGGTGAGGGTATCTCGAAAATTGGCGAGATCGTAGATTTGGGCGTGGAATTTGATGTTATCAAGAAGAGCGGATCGTGGTTCAGCTATGGCGAGTCAAAACTGGCCCAGGGTAGGGATGCTGTCAAACAGCTGTTGACCGACAATCCTGAGCTTACCGAGGAGATTGAAGCCAAGATTCGTGAGCAAATCAAAAATGTAACTGAGTAAGGTGATGAAGAAAGCACTTTTGGGACATAATCTTCAGGAGCTGAAATATATCGTTTCACTCTTCGGGTTGCCATCTTTTACAGCCAAGCAGATCGCTGACTGGCTGTACAAAAAGAGGGTGAAGAGCATTGACGATATGACCAATTTGTCCAAAAGTGCCAGAGAAAAACTCTCTGCGGAGTATGAGGTGGGTCGCACAGAATACTCCGGAAAAATAATATCATCTGATGGAACCAAGAAATATCTGTTTATGGTCGGGGATCGTGGTATAGAGACTGTTATGATCCCCGATGATGACAGATATACCATATGTGTCTCATCCCAGGTGGGCTGCAAGATGGGATGCAAATTCTGCATGACTGGAAGACAGGGTTTTCACGGTCATCTCTCTTCAGCCCAGATTCTGTCCCAGTTCCTGGAGATAGATGAATCTGACAAGCTTACCAATGCTGTGTTTATGGGTATGGGTGAGCCTCTTGACAACTATAATGCTGTACTCAGGACTATAGAGATCCTTACCTCGGAATGGGGATTCGGATGGAGCCCCAAGAGGATTACACTCTCTACCATAGGGGTGTTGCCCACCCTGAAGAACTATCTGGATGACTGTAAATGCCATCTGGCGGTCAGCCTTCATGACCCATTTGCCGATGAGAGGCTTTCACTTATGCCTATGCAGAAGCCTTTCCCTATTGAGGAGACAGTCAGCCTCATCAAGCAGTACGACTTTACAGGGCAGCGCAGGGTGAGCTTCGAGTACATTATGTTTGCAGGGATTAACGACACCAAGAGGCATGCTGATGCCCTGGTCCGCCTTTTGAACGGGCTGGAGTGTCGTATAAACCTGATTAGATTTCACAAAATACCGGATTCGGACCTCTCTCCATCACCAATGCCTGTCATAGAGGCATTCAAAAAGAGGCTCAACGATGCCGGAATTGTCACCACTTTGCGTGCTTCCAGAGGGGAGGATGTGTTGGCTGCATGCGGCATGTTGGCCGGTAAATGATAATTCTCTGCGGTGATGAAAAAATACATTCTGATATTGGCCTTAATGGTAGCATCGGCTACATCCTCTTTCGGACAGAATAGGGGAGAACGTCCTACAATAGGTCTTGTTCTGGCCGGAGGCGGTGCCAAAGGTGCTGCCCATATCGGAGTTATCAAGCTTATAGAAGAGGTGGGGATCCCCATTGATTATGTGGCTGGTACCAGTATGGGCTCGATAATCGGCGGAATGTATGCTCTGGGCTACTCTTCTGCAGAGATGGACAGTATAATAAGCAATATGGACTGGTCTTTCTATATGAGCAATAAAGTCGATAGAAGGGAGGTCTCATATGAGCACAAGTCTATGGATTCGAGGTATCTGATAGACATACCGTTTGATATTCCAAAAAAGATCAATGACCGTCTCATAAAAGGGATGACAGAAGAGAACCTGGAAGATGTCACAGTGATAGGTCAGAAGTCATTTGTGAACTCTCTTCCGGGGGGATATATAAACGGCAACAATATTTTCAATATGCTCAACAGCCTGGCTGTGGGGTATCAGGACTCCATCAATTTCAATAACCTCCCGATACCATATGCTTGTGTGTCGGTAAATGCCATGGACGGTTCCCAAAAAATCCACAGGGATGGTTCTCTCCCTATGGCCATGAGGGCAAGTATGGCGATTCCTGGGGTATTTACCCCTGTGCATGTGGGGAACGAGGTTCTGGTGGATGGAGGTATGCTGAATAATTTTCCTGTAGATGTGTGCAAGGCGATGGGTGCGGATATCATTATAGGGGTCAACTTGTCTGGAGGGCTCTCTTCTGATAAGGATAAGATCAGTGCTCTGCCAGGTCTGCTGGGACAGCTTTTTGGAATAATTACAGGAAATCAGGTGCAGGCTCACGCCCAGATGTGCAATATATACCTTAACCCTAATCTCAAAGAGGGGGGATATGGTACTTTGAGCTTCGACAAGAAGAGCATTAAGGAGATAATGGAGATCGGATACAATACTGCGGCGGCCAAAAGGGATGAATTTGTCGCTTTGAGGGGGGAACTGGAGACTTATGGAGTGGATCTCTCACAAAAGTACCATAATAAAAAAGCTGTAAATCTTCTTGAAGAGGAGATTGCTGTTACAGAAGTGGTGTGGACGGGAATCAGGGAAGAGGATATACCCTGGATGGTCCGCAAATCGAGACTTGATATCTCAAAACCTTTGAAAAAGAGTGATATAGATAAAGCGGTCTCGTTTTTCTATGGTACTAAGGCTTTTTCAAATATTACATATTATGTAAGGAAATCAAATGAGGACGATTCGGGGTATCAGCTCGAGTTTGTCTTCAAACTCAATGAGCCGAACAGTTTTAAACTCGGTTTCCGCTTTGACTCATATGAGACGGCAGCATTAGGATTCAGATTTGCCCTGAATGAACATAAACTAAGAGGATTCAAGGCGAGCCTCACTACAAAATTAAGTTACAATCCATGGATAAAAGTGGCGGCGTCGTATGCTGCCGGGGTGTGGCCGAATATCAATATCGAGTACTACCTTAAGGAGAATGAGATGGATATAAATGAGATGGGTAGTAGTCTGGTGAATATCAGAAGCAGCAGACAGGATGTGAGGGTTTATCTGTCCCAGTTCTATTCCAAGAATATAGGTGTAGGGGGGGGACTTGACTTCCAGATGTATAGGACACCTAAATTTATCTCTCTCGACAATAAGAATCAAGTCTCTTTTGCCCCGGTAAATACATTGGGGGCGTATGCTTATTTTGACTATGATACCAGGGACAGGGATCTGTTTACAAACAGAGGTGTCGATCTTCATATGCATGGCGTATGGAACTTCTACCAGTTTGGGAACAGTGTAATAGACTTCAACCAGCCAAAGAAGCTGAAACTGGGTCAGGCTTACGGCAGTATTGTCTCTTATATCCCTGTGGGCAAAAGATTCAATATAATTCCTCAGTTATATGCAGGTGTGGTTTTTGCCAAGGATGCCTATTACTATGGGGACCGTCCCATATATGACTATTTTGCAAACTTCATCGGAGGCGGGCAGATGCAGGGTAGACATTTCGATCAGGAACTCCCGTTTGTGGGGATAAACAAGGTAGAGTATGCATATAATAATGTGACGATTCTGAGACTCGATATAAGGTATAATGTTTTCGAAAAATTCTACTTGACTGCGATGTCAAACTATCTCCATGATGCAGATGAGATAAGGAATTTCTTCAAAGCGGAGCATACTGACAATATATGGGGTTTTGGATTGCAATCCGGATATGACAGTGCGATAGGACCTGTCTCGTTGGATCTCCATTGGGCCAGCCATACAAAAAAAGTAGGTGCATATTTGAATATAGGCTATTATTTTTAGAGGATGAAAGCAGAGGAAGACAATAAAAAAATCGCGATGGCCAAGATGGAGGCTATATGCTCCCGAAGGGAGTATTGCTGTGCAGATATAAGGGAAAAACTCAGGCGGTATCTGTTGTCGGAGGAGGTTGTAGACGGTATCATATCATCCCTGCAGCGCAATAAGTATCTGGATGATTCGAGATATGCTGCTGCGTTTGCCAGAGACAAGGCTTCATTGGCAGGTTGGGGTGCGAGAAAGATAGAGTTTGCTTTGAGGAGGAAAGGGGTGTCATCAGAGGTTATAAGGGAGGCTCTATGTGATATGGATCAGGAAAAGGTTTCGGAGAGGATGCAGGAGGTGGTACTCAGAAAATGGCGTTCCCTTTCGAATGAGGATGATCTTGAGAAGAGGAGAATTAAAACGATTAAATTTGCTTTGGGTAGGGGGTACTCTTTTGAGGAGGTCTCCTCTTTTGTCCAAGGATTGAAAAATAGCAAGGTATGATTACATTAGAGCAAATTAAAGATTTGCATCAGCGTCTGGATACGCTGGGGAGGTGTCTTTGACATCGATTCGAAGAGGGTCGAGGTAGAGGCCGCACAGGAGAAAACCACTGCCGCAGGGTTCTGGGATGACCCCAAAGGGGCAGAGAAGTTCTTGAAAGGGCTGTCAGCATTGAAATATTGGGTTACTTCCTATGATGATATAGCATCAATGTACTCTGATTTGGAGGTCCTCCTCGATTTTGCCAAGGATGATCCGAGTGTAGAGGGTGATGTCGATTCGCAGTATGCATTGCTTCTCTCCAAAGTGGAGGATCTTGAAGCACGCAATATGCTTGGTGAGGAGGGTGACAATCTGGGTGCTATCCTCAAAATCAATTCCGGAGCAGGTGGAACAGAGTCAAATGACTGGTCATCAATGCTTATGAGGATGTATATGCGTTGGGGTGAGAGAAATGGTTACAAGGTGAGTGTGGCAGATGTGGTGGAGGGAGATGAGGCCGGTATAAAATCTGTGACACTGGAGTTTGACGGAGAGTTTGCTTTCGGCTACCTTAAGGCGGAGAGCGGTGTGCACCGTCTGGTCCGTATCTCTCCATTCAATGCACAGGGTAAAAGGCAGACCACATTCTCTTCAGTATTTGTATATCCACTGGTAGATGATACCATAGAGATAGAGATCAATCCGGGGGATCTTGAGTGGGACACTTACCGCTCTTCCGGTGCAGGTGGACAGAATGTTAACAAGGTGGAGACGGGTGTCCGTGTAAGGCATATCCCGACAGGTATAGTGGTAGAGAATACCGAGACCCGTTCACAGCTTGACAACAGGCAGAACGCACTCCGTATCCTCAAATCGCACCTGTATGACCTGGAACTCAAGAAGAGACAGGAGAAGCAGGCTGAACTTGAGGGCCAGAAGAAGAAAATCGAGTGGGGTTCGCAGATCAGAAGCTATGTCCTCCACCCATATAAGATGGTGAAGGACCTCCGTACAGGATATGAAACATCAGATACACAGGGTGTCCTGGACGGAGATTTGAATGCATTTATGAAGACATATCTAATGGAAGGATAACCATATCTGAATTCCGCGACCAATTTTTGCGAAATTTGGACGCGGCAAGGCAAAAAAAGAGTTCCCGCGTCTGATTTTAGCAAAATTCGGTCGCGGGAACTGATTTATTATATGCGTATGTCTTACAGACCGAGCTTCTTGAAGAAGTCGTTGCCTTTGTCATCTACAAGGATGAATGCAGGGAAGTCAACCACGTTGATTTTCCAGATAGCCTCCATACCAAGTTCTGGGTACTCTACGCACTCGATGCTCTTGATGTTGTTCTGGGCAAGGATAGCTGCAGGACCACCGATAGAGCCAAGGTAGAAACCGCCATATTTGTGGCAAGCGTCAGTTACCTGCTGGCTTCTGTTACCTTTAGCAAGCATAATCATGCTGCCGCCGTGGCTTTGGAACAAGTCCACATAAGAGTCCATACGACCAGCTGTTGTAGGGCCCATTGAACCACAAGGCATTCCCTCTGGAGTCTTGGCAGGACCAGCATAGTAGATAGGGTGATCTTTTAGGTATTGAGGCATCTCCTCACCTCTGTCAAGACGCTCTTTGATCTTAGCGTGAGCGATGTCACGACCTACGATGATAGTACCGTTAAGGCTCAGACGGGTAGATACAGGGTATTTTGAAAGCTCTTTAAGGATCTCTGACATTGGCTGGTCAAGGTTTATCTTGACAGCCTCACCCTCACCTGCATTGCGAAGTTCTTCAGGGATCAGACGTGATGGATTGTCATCAAGTCTCTCAATCCAGATACCCTCTTTATTGATTTTGGTCTTGATGTTACGGTCAGCAGAACAGCTTACTCCCATACCTACAGGGCAGCTTGCACCGTGACGTGGAAGACGGATGATACGAACATCGTGAGCAAAATATTTACCACCGAACTGTGCACCCAAACCGATCTTGTAAGCCTCTTCAAGTACAAGTTTCTCAAGTTCCACATCACGGAAAGCACGACCGGTCTCGTCACCTGTAGTAGGAAGGTTGTCGTAGTATTTGCAAGATGCAAGTTTTACGGTAAGAAGGTTTCTCTCTGCAGATGTGCCACCGATTACGAATGCGATGTGATATGGAGGACAAGCTGCAGTACCCAAAGTTTTCATTTTCCCTACAAGGAATGGAACAAGGGTCTGAGGGTTAAGGATAGCTTTTGTCTCCTGATAAAGGTATGTTTTGTTGGCTGATCCACCACCTTTTGTTACACATAGGAAGTGGTATTCATTGCCTTCGCAAGATTCGATGTCGATCTGTGCAGGGAGGTTGCATTTGGTGTTCACCTCGTCATACATATTAAGAGGGGCATTCTGTGAGTAACGGAGGTTCTCCTCGGTGTAAGTTTTGTAAACGCCAAGTGAAAGTGCCTCTTCGTCACAGTAGCCTGTCCACACCTGCTGACCTTTTTCGCCGTGGATAATGGCTGTACCTGTATCCTGGCAGAAAGGGAGTTTGCCTTTGCAAGCCACCTCAGCATTGCGGAGGAATGTAAGAGCTACATATTTGTCGTTTTCTGAAGCCTCAGGGTCGTTGAGAACTTTGGCCACCATCTCGTTGTGCTCAGGACGGAGCATGAAAGACACATCGCGGAATGCGGTGTTTGCCATCACTGTAAGACCCTCTTCAGCCACCTTAAGAATCTCGTGACCTTCAAATTCAGATGTACTTACATATTTCTCTGAACCGGGGATTTTGTAGTATTCAGTCTTGTCTTCGCCAAGCTGAAACATAGGTGCGTATTTGAAACTCATAATGTATATTTTATATGTTTTTTGTCTAATTCCACAAAGGTATTAATTTTTTAGATAACTGTACCAGCAAGTTCTCCGGTGTGTGCGCCGTTCTTGATGGTCCATACGCCATTTACGAATACATGTTCGATGCCGGCATTGAACTTATGGGGCTCTACGAAACTTGAAAGGTCGATGATGGTCTCAGGGTTGAATACCACGATATCGGCTGCGTAGTTGGGGACGAGGAGACCTCTGTCTTTAAGGTGAAGTCTCGATGCAGGGAGTGCTGTGGCCTTATAAACTGCAGTGGAAAGGTCGCAGATCTTGTCCTCTCGTACATATTTGCCGAAGAATCGGGTGAATGAGCCATATGAGCGTGGGTGTGGCATTGTCTCGCCAAGTGGGCCCTCAGGTGAGTAGACACTGCCGTCTGAAGCCGGCATTCCGAGAGGATGTGAGAGGAAGAGTCTTACATTGTCCTCGTGCATTGCGAAGCCGATGATATCAGGGTACAGTTTTTCGTCGATGAGCATTTTGCGGACAAATGGCCAAGGCTCCATGCCGGTCATCTCACAGCACTCTACAAGGTTTTTACCGATGAACTGCTTGTTCTCCGGGAGCTGGAAGCCCACTACCACTACGTTTTGGGGACCACCGAGCCTCTTGAAGCGTGATTCTGCATATCTTCCGATCTCTGCAGCTTTCTTCTCGTCGATAAGGCGGGCAAGAACCTCTTCATTGGATCCCTGACGGTCAGCAAGGGGGATGAAGGAGTTAAGTCCGGTAGAGAATGCGATATAAGGGTAGCGGTCAAATGCTACATCAATACTCTCAGCACGTGCCTCCTCGATGAGTTTCAGCATTGCAGGACCTTTGTGCCAGTTGTTTGCATTCTGTGCTTTGAGGTGGGAGATCTGGAGACGTACGCCAGATTTGCGTGCAATGGCAATAGCCTCTTTGATTGATTGCTCCACGCGGTCATCTTCGTTGCGCATGTGGATGGCGAAAAGACCGTCTTTGGCTGCCACCACTTTACAGAGCTCTACAAGTTCCTCATCGGTAGCGTATGAGCCAGGTGCGTATTCCAGACCGCAGCTCAGACCTATACAGCCGGCATCCATCTCATCAGCAAGGATCCCTTTCATCTTGTCCAGTTGTGCAGCAGTTGCTGCTACAGCATTGTCACCGACCACAGCGGAGCGGAGCTGCCCCTGACCTGTGTATGAACCGTAGTTGATGCCTATTTTATTTTTGCGGAGTGCGTCATAGAAGCCGTCAACATCTTGCCAGAATGGATATCCGTGGCGGATGGTGTCCTTCTTGGTTTTGAAATATGCATCTGAGTATGGGAATGGAGAATCTCCACAGTTGCCACCTATGTCGGTGGTGACACCCTGGAAGATACGGCTGTCACCTTTAGGTGCTACAAGCAGGTTGGTGTCGGTATGGGAGTGGATATCCACGAATCCTGGAGATACGGCCAGGCCGTGTACGTCCAGAATGTTGTCGGCGTAGTTTCCAAGGTTTCCGATAGCGGCTATCTTGCCGTTTTTGATCCCGACATCACCGATGATGGGTGCTTTGCCGTCCCCGGTATAGACTGTGCCGTTTTTTATAATTGTATCAAACGGGTTGTTTGTGCGGACTTTAGTCCCACCATAAAAACCTATTCCAAATGCTCCGGCAGCAATGGCTCCGGTCTTCAGGAATGATCTTCTTGAAATTTTTTCAGCCATATCTTTATTGTTTTACTAATTGTGATTTCAGATTTTCGGTGTAGTATGTCTCCATCCCTCCATCAGCAGTCCCATATATGAGATACCCTTTGAGATCAGGTCGAGATGCAAGGAATGACTGTGCCTCTTCCAGACCGATTACCATACAGTAGGTGGCATATGCGTCAGCAAGTGTGGCATTAGGTGCAATGATGGTGGCACTCAGGAGATTGTGCTTGACGGGATATCCGCTTACAGGGTCAATGGTGTGTGAGAACTTCTGCCCCTGTTCGATGAAGAATTTGCGGTAATTGCCGGAGGTGACAATCCCGGCATCGGAAACCTCTATGACCCCGGTAAGGCTTTTACCAGCCTCCATGTTGCCATCCTCAGGTGTATCCACCCCTATTTTCCATAGATTTCCGGATGGGTTCATCCCGCGGCAGTAGATCTCCATTCCCACCTCCACAAGGTAGTTGCAAAGCCCGAGCCTGTCAAGTTCTGCTGCCACTATATCGCACGAATAGCCCTGGGCAATGGCATTGAAATTGATTTTGAAGCGTGGATCACTCTTGATAAGTCTCCCCTCAGAGAGATATGCTTTCTCCATCCCCACAAATTGCTTTATGCTGTCAATTTTATATTGGGTAACCTCCTCCCTGTTCTTGAATCCGAATCCCCATATGTCGAACAGTGGGGCGGCAGAAGGGTCAAATTTCCCATCAGTTTCGAGGTAAATCTCCGATGATGTTCTGTACATATCCTCAAACAGATGGTCGATGGAGTCGCTCTCGTTGCTGTTGATTTTTGAGATTATGGAGCCCTTGTTGTATCCTGAGAGCGATTTGTCTATTGACAGAAGGGCATTGTCCACAAGCTTTTTGAGTGAATCCGGGGAGATTCGTGTCCTGTGCCCTGAGGTGTCGAGGGGTGAATATGTGACAGTGTATGTGCCCCCCTGGGCATATCCCGAGAATCTGTAATAGCTGTTTTGTCCCCGGCATCCGGTAAGAATCAGTAACAGAGTGAAGATATGTACTATATGCTTCTTCATTTTTTTAATTCAGGTGGCACGATTTTAGTACAAATTTAGAAAAAAATGTTCATCTTTGTAAGATTAATGGAAAATGTAAAATGAGGAATAAATATTTATTTTCGATCTTGGCTGTGGCGCTGACTTTTTTTATCCTGTCATCGTGCAAGAAAAAGGAGGAGGAGAAGGACTATATGATGGGCTCCGTGACTTTTGAATTCCCTGAGTACTGTCTCGTGGGTGCCAGGATAGATGCATATTGCACAGGCATTACAGAGCCTGCGGATGTTGAGTATTTTTGGATATCATCCTCTTTGTTGGGTCAGGATACAGTTTTTTCACAGCAGATTACTTTTGAAATTCCAGATTCTGCAGCTTCATATATCGTGACAGCATATGCCAGAAAAGATGGCTATTACTCAAGTACAAGATCGGCTACCATTACAGCGATTGACCCGGATGTCAATTCCGGTTCAGTGTCCGGGCTCAAACCTTCGGAACTTACATTTACCGATGAACGTGACGGGGCGGTGTACCAATATGTAAAGATTGGAAATCTTGACTGGATGTCGGAAAATCTTGAATATGCAGGTGGCGCAGATGGGAAAATCGGCACAGCCTATTTCGGTGAGGATGTGTTGAGGCAGGTGTTCGGTTCACTCTATTCGTGGAATGATGCTACAGGTGGAGTTGCCGGAACCGGACTCGGAGGAGGTCCTCAGGGTGTTTGCCCTCCAGGTTGGAGTGTCCCTACAGCTGAAGATTGGGAAGATCTGGCCTTGGCTGCTTGTGGTGAGGCTTTGAATTTCAATTCTACCTGGGAAGGTATGGCTGCCCATTTGGCTGTGGATGCCTATTTCAATGAATCCAGAATGTGGCCATATGCACCCAAGTTCCCCAAGAGCAATACTTTAGGATGGAATGCCATCCCATGTGGACACTCTACAGACAGATATACAAGATTCAGACACCTGATGCAGTACGGAATGTGGTGGAGCAGTGCTGAAATTGATGGAAAAGGTGCCTACAAGTACATATATTACAATACCTCGACAGTCCCTGCCCACGCTATAGACAAGGATGATTTCGGCGCTTCTGTAAGGTGTGTGCGACTGAGCGAATAATGTCTAACCTAAAAATATACGCGTATGAAAAAGAAAAAAATGTCCAGCTGGGTAATAGTACTTGGCGTAGCAGTAGTTCTATTCTTTTGGGTAAAAGGTGTTTACAACAATATGGTAACACTCGATGAGGGTGTGCAGACTGCCTGGTCGCAGGTAGAGAATGTATATCAGAGAAGAGCTGACCTTATCCCTAACCTTGTAAACACAGTAAAAGGTTATGCACAACACGAGTCAGCAACATTGGAAGGTGTGGTCAATGCCAGAGCAAAAGCTACTCAGATAACTGTAGATCCTGAGAACCTTACCCCTGAGTCATTGGCAAAATTCCAGAAAGCACAGGGTGAACTCTCAAGTGCACTTGGTAAATTGCTCTCAATTACAGAGAATTATCCTGATTTGAAGGCAAATGAGAATTTCTTGCAGCTACAGGCCCAGTTGGAGGGTACTGAAAACAGAATCACTGTTGAGAGACAGAAATTCAATGAGACTGCAAGAGAGTACAATACTACCATTAGAAAATTCCCTAACAATATTCTGTCAGGGATGTTCGGTTTCGAGAAGAAAGCATATTTTGAGGCAGAAGAGGGGGCAGAACGTGCACCTGAAGTTGTATTCTAATGAAAAGGTTTCTGCTTCTAGTTTTATTGGGCTTGAGCGTGTTCGCTCAGGCTCAAATTCCATCCAAACCATTGACAGAGGATGCAGTTCATGACCTGGCAGGGCTATTTACCTCAAGCCAAAGGGCAGAACTGAATGATCGTCTGATTGCCTTTGCCGACACTACCACCAACAGGGTTGTTGTGGTGACAGTATTGGATATGGGTGGGATGGATGCATCTGAGTTTGCGTACAAGCTTGGCGAGAGCTGGGGTATAGGCGATGCCAAATTCAATAACGGTATCGTAATCCTTGTCAAACCCAAAACTGAGGACTCTTATGGTGAGGTCTTCATCGCTGTCGGCTATGGTCTGGAAGGGGCTCTGCCCGATGCTACAGCCTCAATGATAGTCAATAGGGAGATGGTTCCCAATTTCCAGCAAGGGGATATCTATGGTGGTGTAAAGGCAGCTGTCGATATTATTCTCCCCATCATAGCAGGTGAGTATTCTGCACAGGAGTATGAAGAGTCTGGTGAGGGTGGACTTGGCGCTGCAATCGTGGTTATCGTAGTGTTCTGCCTTATCCTCTATTCCTTGAGCAAGAGAGGGAAGGGGAGAGGCAACAGCGGTACCAGAACAGGTGGCGGACCTACCATTATCACTACTCCTCGCAGTAGCGGAGGTTTCAGCGGTGGCTCCTTTGGCGGCGGCTCCTTTGGTGGTGGCGGCGGTTTCAAAGGTGGCTTCGGCGGAGGATCTTTCGGTGGCGGTGGAGCAGGTGCAAAGTGGTAGAAAATCTGTTGGTCATATACAATGAACCCCTCTGGATCTTGGTCCGGAGGGGTTTGTTGTTTGGTGTTATCCTGTTATTCCTCTTTGTCAAAAGCCTTGACAATTTTGGTCACAAGTGGATGTCGTACAATATCTTCTGTCCCGAAGTTTATTACCGCTATCCCTTTTATGTTCTTTACCAGTTCCACGCCCCTAAGAAGACCGGAGTCATTCTTGTGAGGGAGGTCGATCTGTGATGCGTCACCGGTGACTATAAATTTGGCATCGCGCCCCATGCGGGTCAGGAACATCTTCAACTGGCCGATGGAGGTGTTCTGGGCCTCGTCAAGAATAACAAATGCACTGTCAAGTGTCCTTCCCCTCATATATGCAAGGGGGGCTATCTGTATGATCCCCTCCTCCATAAGGGCCTGAAGCTTTTTGGGATGTATCATATCCCTCAAGGCATCATATAGCGGCTGAAGATATGGATCGAGTTTGTCTTTCAGGTCTCCGGGGAGGAATCCGAGCCTCTCGCCGGCCTCCACTGCAGGTCTGGTAAGTATGAGCTTCTTTACCTCTTTATTTTTGAGTGCTCTGACAGCCAGAGCTATGGCTGTGTAGGTCTTTCCTGTGCCGGCAGGGCCAAGGGCGAAGAGCAGGTCGTTTTTATAGTACTCGTCCACCAGACGTTTCTGGTTGCGTGTACGGGCTTTTACCACTTTTCCGTCATTGCCATAGACGATATTGTAGGTGTCTTCAGGCATAGAGAGATCATCCTGGCTTACCTCAGGGAAGTTCTCATAGTCAAACAGTCTGTCCACATCATCCTCGTTGAGGTTTCTCTTCCTTTGTCTGATCTCTATCAGGGTTTTGAGCCTCTCTTCAAAAAGTTTTATCTCCTTTTCTCCACCTTCGAGATATATGTCAGAACCCCTTGCCACTATTTTCAGTTTAGGGAAATATCTTTTTATCCTGTCAAGTATCCTGTTGTTAACCCCGTAAATCTCCATTGGGTCCATCTCCTCAAGTGTGATAGTCTTCTCTTTAGTTGCCATATTGTATTGTCTCTCTGAGTCTGTTGTATGTCTCTACCATATTCTGGTATTCGTATTTGTTGGGAAACAGTTCTGGTTTTCCGATGAATTCCTCTATTGGGAAAGTGGTGTAGTTCTTCTCGAACCTTCCCCCTCTTGCACACCATAACCATATGGGTTCGCCCGATACAATCCTGCATCCCGATTGGTCTTTTGTTATCCTGACTACAAATATAAAGCCTATTTGTGTATTTTTTGCACTCATATTGGAGATGTAGTTTCCCAATGAGTAGGCTGTGATGTTCCTGATGGAGCCGTCGCTGTTATGTCTGGTCCTGATTGGCTGGACAACGTGAGGGTGCCCTCCGATTATTATGTCCACCCCCTCCCTGTAGAGCAAATCTTCCCATTTTTTCTGTTGGGATGATTCTGCGATTGAATATTCTGTCCCCCAATGGGGCAATGCTACAATAAATTCTGCCCCTTTTTCTTTTGCCCTGGCTATAGCCCCTGCCACGGAGATGGAGTCCATCCTGCTTACAATCCCTCTCCCGGATCCCAAATTTGTCCCGTATGTGAAATTGATGAATGCACACCTGCAGCCACTTATCTCCTCAATGTACGGGTAGAGTGTGTCCTGTTCGGCCTTGTCGCGGAATATGCCTGTGTAAGGCACTCCAAGTTCGCGGTAAGTCTCTATGCTCTTTTCGAAGCCCCTCCCCCCCTTGTCGAAGATGTGGTTGTTGGCGCAGAGAAAAAGGTCTATTCCGGCATCTTTTGCCTCTTTTGCCAGAGATTTTGGGGCAGAAAATGAGGGGTATCCGGTGTAGGGTGGGAGGCCGCAGACAAACTCCATATTTGCTATTGCATAGTCTGCTTTTGAGAGTATCTCCCTCGTATATTTGAAGTATGTGCTGTAATCGTAGGACTCTGAGAGGAGGGTATCCATCCCCTTTTTTCTGGCAAACTGGAGTTGTCTCTGGTGCTGCATCACATCTCCGATGAATGCGAGGGTGATGGTGTCCTGTCCCAGAAGCAGCAGTGGGTATAAGACCAGAAAGAGGATAGTGGCTAACCTTCTCATGTCTAGTGTCTGACGTTTTGGGCTATGGCAAGATTTTCAAAGCCGAGTCTGACCTTCAGCCACCCTTTGAGCCTCTCGATTTCTTCGGCTGGTATCTCCGAATCGGAGTTGATTATGACTATGATCTGCTCTTGAGGATTGAATGACTGGGTGTCGAGCTGCGCTCCTCTTGCAATAGAGAACCCTGTAATCTGCGGATATTGGGCCAGAATCTCTTTTGCAATTTGGGAGAATGGGAGTTCTTTGCTCTTTATGGCACTGAGTTCCATCTCCATCTTTTTTATGAGTTCTTCCCTGCGCCTTATCTCCTGGTCATTTCTCTCCATAAGGCTCTCAATTATCTCTTTCTCACTCTTGTCGGTGCCTGATGTGATGCTTTGTTGTATGGCTATCTGCTCTCTGCTCATCCCCATAGCCTCGCCATTTCTGAGCAGAGCTTCAATCTCTGCTTCGTTCAATGTCTCACCCGCAAGTGAGATTTTCAGTACCGGGGGCTTGGTGTGGTGATCAATGGTATAGTCAAAAATGTAGGCTTTGCTCAATGTCCTGTTGGCTTTGACAAACTGTTTTGCTGTCTGGTCAAATCGGCTCTCCTTGACAGTGGTGATGGCAGAGTAGACGCTGGGGACTATGAGTATAAGCAATACCATTGTGATGGTTCTTGTGACTCTCCTCTGGACTCTTGGGTCTGCAAAATGGAGTACTGGATATTTTAGGGCCTTGACCATGATGAATGTGGCCAATGCGATAAATGCGCTGTTTATGAAGAAGAGGTAGAGCGCACCGACCAGATATTTGATCTGGAGTGTTGCCAGTCCGTAACCTGCGGTACACAGGGGTGGCATCAGGGCTGTGGCGATGGCCACACCGGAGAACACTGTCCCCTTCTGTTTGTTGCTGATCTCGATTATACCTGCAAGACCTCCAAATAGGGCGATCAGTACGTCGTAGATGGTGGGGTTTGTCCTTGCGTCCAGCTCAGAGGTGGTTTCGAGTTCCAGTGGGGAGATTATGAAATAGATGGTGGAAACCAGCAGGGAAATTATTACCATGTAAAGGAGATTTGCTGCCGATTTCCTCAGGAACTGGCTGTCATTTACCCCCAGACTGTAGCCGATGCCGATAATCGGGCTCATCAGAGGGGAGATGAGCATCGCGCCAATGATTACTGCGGTGGAGTTCACATTGAGACCGATGGATGCTATGAAAATGGCACAGGCCAATACATATGCATTAGGTCCACTGAGTGTGACGTTTTTTCTGATATAATCGCTGGCTCCCAGTACATCCACATGCTCTGAAAGGGATACTATCTCGACAATTTTGTGCCAGGCCTGACTTAAAAAGGTTCTTATTCTGCTTTCCATATCCTCAACCGTAATATTTCCAATTGTAAATATACATTTTTTTTGGGGATAAGTCTAATTTTCTTACTTTTGTTTTGATAATTAAAAAGATAAAAGATATGAAACTGGTAAGATTATTTTCGATGTTTCTAATCGCGGCAACAATGTTGACAAGCTGCGATTTCTTCCGCTCATTGGTGGGAAAACCCACCTCTAAGGATTTGGAGAGGATGAGGATTGAGGCTCAGGCCAAAAAACAGAGACAACTCGACTCTATAAAGAAAGCAAAAGCTGATTCACTCGCTTTAATAGCAGCTATGGAGGCTGAAAAAAATGCCCTGAAGGACAGATTCTATGTGGTTCTTGGCAGCTTTAAGGTGCAAGACAATGCAGACAGAATGCACAAGTTTCTGGAGAAGAACAACTATACCCCAAGAACCATAAAGTTCAAGAATGGGTTTGAGCTCGTTTCTGCTGCCTCTACAAATAACCTTCAGGAGGCTCTGAGAATCCTTGATGAGCTTCTGGAATATGAATATTGCCCGGATGATGTTTGGGTATATGATGTAAGACAAGAATTACACGAATAAGAAATTTGATATATGAAGACAACAGCATTTACCCAAAGACATATTGATCTTGGTGCTAAAATGGTCCCATTTGCAGGCTACAATATGCCTGTTGAATATGTAGGTATTAACGAGGAGCACAACACCGTAAGAGAGGGTGTAGGTGTTTTCGATGTATCACATATGGGCGAAATCTGGGTTAAAGGTGAGAATGCTCTCCCTTTCCTCCAATATGTGACATCCAACGATGTTTCAGTTCTATACCCTGGTAAAGTTCAATACACCTGCTTCCCTAACGGTAAGGGTGGTATCGTGGATGACCTTTTGGTTTACTGTATTGATTCAGTTACCTATCTTTTGGTGGTTAATGCTGCCAATACCGACAAGGACTGGGCACACCTTTGTGAGTATGCTCCCAAATTCGGTCTTACAGTGGGTAAGGAGCTTTACAATGCATCTGACGAGATCTGCCAATTGGCTGTACAGGGTCCCAAGGCTCTTGAGGCTATGCAGAAAATCTGTGATGAGAATGTAGTGGATATGGAGTACTACACTTTCAAAAAATTGAACATCGGCGGTATCAAGGATGCGATTTTCTCAACTACAGGCTACACCGGTGCTGGTGGATGTGAGATCTATGTTGCCAATGAAGATGCTGACAAGCTTTGGGAAGCAGTATTTGCTGCCGGTGAAGAGTTCGGTATCAGACCAATCGGTCTTGGCGCACGCGACACCCTCCGTCTTGAGATGGGCTTCTGTCTGTATGGCAATGATATCGACGATACTACATCTCCACTTGAGGCTGGTCTTGGTTGGGCTACCAAATTCAATGATACCAAAGGTGATTTCATTGACAAGGAGTATCTTCTTGCACAGAAAGCAGAGGGCTTGAAACGTAAACTTGTAGGTTTCGAACTTGTTGACAGAGGTGTTCCTCGTCACGGATATCCTGTATGCGATGCAGAGGGCAATGAGATCGGTCAGGTAACCTCAGGTACCATGTCACCTTCGATGAAGAAACCTGTAGGTATGGCTTATGTGGCTACTCCATATAACAAAGTGGACAGCGAGATCTTCATCAACGTAAGAGGCAGACTTCTCAAAGCCAAAGTGGTCAAGACCCCTTTCTATAAGAAATAAGATTTTTGTTCAGATATTCAAGAAGGGCCCCATTTTTGTGGGGCCCCTTTTGTTTGATTTTAAAACCAGTTGATATGAGAGCATTCAAGTATATATTGCCATTTGTCACCATATTGGTGTCGGGCATTTTGTATGGCCAGTCCGGAAGTGTGGAGGAAAATCTGATAAGGCACGTGGAGTACCTGACATCAGATAAGCTGAAGGGTAGAAAGGCGGGCAGTGAAGGGGAGAGGATAGCTGCAAAGTATCTCTACGATGAGTTGAAGAGTTGTGGCCTCCAGATGCTCTCAGGTGTGGACGGGGATGAGTTTTATATAGTCTCTGACGGGGATTCCCTCAAATCCAGAAATATAGCAGGTATAGTGGAGGGGTATGATCCTGTTCTGAAAAACGAGTATATCGTGATTGGGGCCAATCTCGACAATATAGGGACAAATGTCCTGACAGTAAATGGCCGGAAAGTGGATCAGGTCTTTCCTGGTGCAGATGCAAATGCTTCAGGTGTGGCTTGCCTTATCGAACTTGCACGCAAGATATCATCATCGTCATTCATGTTCAGGAGATCTGTCATTTTTGTAGGGTTCGGAGCCAAAGAGGAGGGGATGGCCGGCTCGTGGTATTTTGTGAACAGGAGTTTCGGACAGAAGTCTGATATCTCTATGATGGTCGATATGAATATGGTGGGGAGAAGTGGTCCTGGCAACTGTTTTACATACTACACTTGTGTCCCTAATACAGATATCACCAATGCCGTCCTGAGAACCGACAACAAACTCTCATTTATGCAGCCACAGATAGGCTCAGGCAGGGTTCCCACATCAGATTATCTGGCTTTTTATGAGCAGGAGATACCTGTTGCCCTTTTTACTACCGGGGTTCACAGCGATATATACACAGTAAGGGACAGGGCTGATGCCCTCGACTATGGCGTGATGGAGGGTGTGTGTGAATATCTCTACTCTTTTGTGATGGATGTGGCTATGATGGAGGATAAAGTGATGCGTCCTGCCAAGACCCAGACTGAGGGGGGAAAAGTGACATATTCCCCTTATGATGTGGATAAGGCACCAGAGTTTTTCAAAGGTGATGAAAGGCACTTCCTCGAGAGTTGGGTGTATGTCTATCTGAGATACCCGGAGGAGGCAATAATAATGGGAACCCAGGGTGTGGTAAATGTTGAATTTGTAGTGGAGGCTGATGGAACTGTGACCAATGTGAAAGTGGTGCGTGGTGTGGATGAATTGCTTGATAAAGAGGCAGTAAGAGTGGTGTCAGTCTCACCCAAATGGAGACCGGCCATAAAGAATGGGGAAAAAGTGAGGGTAAAATACTCATTACCTATAGAATTTAGGCTTAAAAAGAGATAGGATATTCTCTTTTTTCATAACTTTGCCGAGATAGAATAGAACTACTATGGAATATAACTTTCTCGACATTGAAAAGAAATGGCAAGAGTATTGGGCCAAGAATCAGACTTATAAAGTAAACATCGATTCATCCAAACCGAAATACTACGTTTTGGATATGTTCCCATATCCATCCGGAGCAGGTCTTCATGTGGGACACCCACTCGGATATATTGCCAGTGATATATACAGCAGATTCAAAAGACTTCAGGGATTCAATGTGCTTCACCCTATGGGTTATGATGCATTCGGCCTCCCTGCAGAACAATATGCTATCCAGACAGGCCAGCACCCTGCGACTACTACAGAGAAGAACATTGCCCGCTATAGGGAGCAGATGGACCGAATCGGTTTCTCATACGACTGGTCGCGCGAAGTGAGGACCTGTGATCCCGGTTATTACAAATGGACCCAATGGGCATTCCTCAAGATGTTTGACCATTGGTACAACAAGGACTCTGAGAAGGCAGAGCCTGTGGCAAAGCTTGTGGCCATCTTTGAAAAGGAAGGCAATGGCACTGTGAATGCAGCTTGCGGTGATGTGGAGATCTTCTCTGCACAAGAGTGGAACTCATTCGACGAGAGGACCAAAAGCGACATCCTTATGAAATACCGTATTGCCTATCAGGGTGAGACATCTGTGAACTGGTGCCCTGCACTGGGAACTGTACTTGCAAATGATGAGGTGAAGGAGGGTTATTCGGTGAGAGGTGGCCATCCTGTGGAGCAGAAGAAGATGAAACAGTGGCAGCTAAGGGTATCTGCATATGCAGAGAGACTGCTGTCAGAACTTGAGGATCTTGATTGGACAGACTCCCTCAAAGAGATGCAGAGGAACTGGATCGGCAAATCCCAGGGTGCCGAGATGATTTTCAAAGTGTCAAACGGCACACAGGAGTACGATGTTACCATCTTTACTACCCGTGCTGATACAGTGTTTGGTGTTACCTTTATGGTGCTTGCCCCTGAGAGTGAGTGGGTAGAGCTGCTTACCACCCCTGAGCAAAAAGATGCAGTGGAGGAGTATCTGCAGATGGCCAAGAAGAAAACTGAGCGTGAGAGGATGGCTGAGACCAAAAAGGTTACCGGTGTATTTTCCGGTTCGTATGGTGTCAATCCTTTGACAGGGGAGAAAGTTCCGGTGTGGATCTCTGAGTATGTACTTGCTGGTTACGGTACAGGTGCAATTATGGCAGTACCGGCACACGACAGCAGGGACTATGCATTTGCCAGACATTTCAATCTCCCTATCATCCCACTTATCGAGGGTTGCGATGTTTCTCAGGAGAGCTTTGATGCCAAAGAGGGTATCATGTGCAATTCCGGCTTCCTTAACGGAATGTCGGTGAAAGAGGCTATCCCTGCAGCCATCGACAAAGTGGAGGAGATGGGTATCGGAAAGAGAAAGGTAAATTACAGATTGAGAGATGCGATTTTCTCAAGACAGAGATACTGGGGAGAACCATTCCCTGTATATTTCAAGGATGGTGTTGCGGTAGCAATGGATGAGAGCAAACTTCCATTGGAACTCCCTGAGGTGGACAAATTCCTCCCTACTGAGGCGGGTGAACCACCATTGGCACGTGCCAAGAACTGGACCTTTGAAGGCTACCCTATCGAGATGAGTACAATGCCGGGTTTTGCGGGCAGCAGTGCATACTACCTGAGATATATGGATCCTCATAACTCTGAGGCACTCGTAGGCAAGGAGGCAGATGAGTACTGGAGAAATGTCGATTTGTATATCGGCGGCACTGAGCATGCTACAGGGCACTTGATCTATTCACGTTTCTGGAACAAGTTCCTTTATGATCTGGGATGTGTATGCGAGAAGGAGCCATTCAAGAAACTTATCAACCAGGGTATGATCCAGGGGCGTTCAAATTTCGTGTACAGAATAAAGAACACCAATACTTTTGTTTCATACGGTCTTAAGGACCAATATGACACTACTGAGATTCACGTGGATGTGAATATCGTGGACCACGACAGACTGGATCTTGAAGCATTCAGAAACTGGATGCCCGATTATGCAAATGCAGAGTTTATCCTTGAGGACGGCGAGTATATTTGCGGCTGGGCAGTGGAGAAGATGAGCAAGTCCATGTTCAATGTGGTCAACCCTGACAATGTATGCAATGATTACGGTGCTGACACTTTGAGGATGTATGAGATGTTCCTTGGCCCTCTTGAGCAATCAAAGCCTTGGGATACCAAAGGTATCGACGGAGTCCACAGATTCCTGAAGAAACTCTGGAGACTATACTTCAAGGGTGATGAATATCTTGTGAAGGATCAGAAGGCTACACCAGCAGAGTTGAAAGTGCTTCACAAACTCATCAAGAAGGTGCAGACAGATATTGAAGGCTTCTCTTTCAATACATCAGTCAGTGCGTTTATGATTGCCATCAATGAGCTTTCAGAACTGAAGTGCTGTTCTAAAGAGGTATTGGAACAGGTGGTTATCCTGCTGTCTCCATTTGCGCCACACATAAGTGAGGAGCTATGGGAGGCCCTTGGCCATTCGGAGAGTGTCTCATTTGCATCTTACCCCGAATATGTGGAGGCATATACTGTAGAGGATACATTCGAGTACCCTGTATCATTCAACGGCAAGATGAGATTCAAACTGACCTTGTCGAAGTCACTGTCTCCTAAAGAGGTGGAGGCAGCAGTTCTCGCGGATGAAGCTACAGCCAAATATCTGGCAGGTGGATCGGTGAAGAAAGTTATCGTAGTACCTTCAAAAATCATCAATATAGTTTGCTAAGGTGAAAAACGACAAACTCAAATTTATCAAGGAGTACCTCCTTATCTCGATAGGTGCTTTCCTTTATTGCTGGAGCTGGACATCATTTCTGATACCCAATGGTATCTCGGGTGGTGGAGTGACAGGTATGGCTACTGTGATACAATACGCCACCAATGGCTTTATCCCGGTGTCGCTCTCTTATCTACTCATAAATGCAGCTTTGGTAACTATGGGTACGATAGTTTTGGGTAAAGGTTTTGGAGCCAAGACCATCTACTCTATCATTTTGTCATCCATTCTTTTGAAGGTGCTCCCCGAATGGGTTCCTTGGGCATCCGATATTCAGGAGCCATTTATAAATGCCCTTCTGGGTGGAGCTATAGGTGGTGTCGGCATATATATGATATTTATCCAGGGGGGGAGCACCGGTGGTACAGATATCATAGCACTTATCATCGGCAAGTACAGGGAGGTCTCTCCTGGTACAGTCTTTATGTGGTGTGATCTTATGATTATAGGTTCTATAGCCTTCCTGCCGGACAAGGGGTTGCAGGATGTTGTCTATGGTTATATTCAGATGGTCTCATTTACATATACCCTCGACCTGCTCCTTACCGGCAACAAGCAGTCGGTGCAGATCCTCATATTTTCTTCAAAATATAAGGAGATAGCCGATACTCTGGTTCACCAGAGGAATAAGGGGGTCACTGCACTTGATGCTACAGGATGGTATTCTCAGAATGAAAGTAAAGTGCTTCTGGTCGTGGTAAGAAAATATTGTTTGTCTGAGGTGATGAGAACCATAAAAGAGATAGATGATAAAGCATTCACCTCTGTGACACAAGTTCAAAGTGTATATGGTCAGGGCTTTGACCAAATTAAAGCTGGAGGAAAAATACAATGGAACAAAAAACAAAAAGAATCTTGACAGTCCTCAAGGAGTATCTGATTATCACTCTGGGACTTTTATGCTATACGGCTGGGTGGAGTATTTTCATTATTCCTCATGAAATGGTGGGTGGAGGCGTATCAGGTATAGGTGCCCTGATATATTACGCTACAGGTTTTCCTGTGAGCTACTCTTATTTTATCATCAACTTCGTGTTGTTGCTGATCGCGTTGAAGGTGCTGGGCAAAGGTTTTGGATTCAAGACTGTGTTTGCCATAGTTATGGCTTCACTTTTCTTCAAGATTCTGCCGGATCTGATCCCCCAGACCTTTATTGATGAGATAGCTATATCAAATGGCAAACTTATGTCGGCCATTATTGGCGGTGCCATCTCTGGTGTGGGTATTACCCTTACATTCTCACAGGGTGGCAGTACTGGAGGAACAGATATCATCGCACTGATGATAACCAAGTACAGGAATGTCTCACCAGGTAAAATAATCCTTTATCTTGATATCATAATCATTGCATCTTCACTGCTTCTTCCGAATGATCTGAATATGGGTGCCAAGTTTGCCAACGTAGTGTATGGTTATATGGTGACAGGGTTGTGTGCGAGCACATTGGATCTTCTCCTTTCAGGTATGAAACAGTCTATCCAGATGTTCATTTTCTCAAAGAACTATGCTGCCATAGCTGATAGGATATCCAATGAACTGCGTCGTGGCGTGACTGTGCTGGATGGTCAGGGATGGTTCTCAAAGCAGAATGGAAAAGTTCTTCTGGTTATCGCCAAAAAGACAGATATGAATTTCATTTACAAGATAGTGAAGGAGGAGGACAAGGATGCTTTTATGTCTGAGGGAAGTGTGAGAGGTGTGTATGGTCAGGGTTTTGACCAGATAAAAAAATAGAATTCAGTCAAGATTTCTAAAATTCAGTTTTTCTTTTCTATTTGACTGATATTTAGAATGATATGATAATCCATCGTGTTAATTTTGAAGGCATATAATGCTAAGAAGTTAATATGTATGGAACCACAGGCTGTTAAAAATTTGGAAGGGATGAGTGGTTTTTTCCCACTCTTCCCTTTCTTTGTGATTGTAGCGGGGAGTGTGTACTTCCTGCTGAAATGGAGAAAAGAGGACAGGGATGACACCAGGAAAATGTCGGGATATCTTCTGAGGCTTGATTTTCTTCTATTCTCATATATTGCACTATTGTACCTCAACTATTTCCTGTTGAGGCTTTCCCCATCCAGGTCAGATCTCCAGCATCTGGCAGATTTGCAGCTGCTGTACATAATTCCGCTATTTTATCCCGTGTTCCATATGCAGGTAAAGGGTTTCTGGCATCTCTCATTTGGGGCTATTGCCATATCTGTTGCCATCTGTGCCCTTTTCTGGGTAGGGGTGGGGGTCGGAGTCCTGAAGCCACTGCTGTTTATGCTGGCCCTCTTTTCCCTGTTTTGGATATATACCGATAAAGTGAGAGGGGACTCCTCCCATCTGTATGTCCTGCTGTTGTTTTTGATATTGCTGCTGGCAGATGCTACAATACTGATGTGTGTCGGTGTTCTTCTCAAGTTGATCTTGGCCATTCTTCTCCTTGTTGTCATATTCGCACTCTCTATGTTGTGGCTAATCAAGAGTGATTGTATAATCTCATCACTCAAGGTGTATGGTACAGTGTCGTCATACAGACAGGATGTGAGGGTGCTTGCTGAAGACAATATGGAGTATGGGAATTATGAGATTAAGTCCAGGATTTTTGCCCTTTTCGAAAAGGAGAAACCATACCTTTCTCCGGATCTTACCATTGCCGATCTGGCCAAAATGCTCTATACGAACCAGTCATATCTCTCCAAGTTTCTCAACAACGGTATAAAGATGAACTTCAATGAGTTTGTCAACAACTACCGGGTCAATGAGGCGATATCCCTGTTTGAGGAGAACAATAATCTGACATTGACCGATTTGTGCAGGATGAGCGGTTTCAGGAACATAACGTCATTCAATAATGCATTCCGACTCTGTACGGGGTGTACACCTGGGGAGTGGTGCAGACGTAAAAAGAGGGGGGAGGGGTATGAGAAGGTTAAGGCTGACCTGTAGATTTCCTTTTATAAGGAGGTGCGTGAGGAGGCGTCCGGCCCGCACATATTCCGATACTGTCTTTTCCAGGATAGAGCGGGTGATGGATGAGCAGAAGCCCTATCTCAGACCAGACTTTTCTCTGAAGGAGTTGTGTGATCTTGTAGGGGCAAACCGCACATATGTCTCAGCTGCATTCAGGTGTAATAAAACCAGTTTTCCTGTTTTTGTCGGGGAGCGCAGATGCAGGTATCTTGCATCCATTCCGGAGTCGGAGATGGAGCAGTATGATACGGAGGAGCTCTCTATATTGTCGGGATTTCCCACCAAAAGGACAATGTTTGTCTACTTGAGGAGGTTTGCCCCTGATGTTTACCTGAGAGTTAGGTCAAGAGTTAAAAAATAATTCCTAAATTTGTAGGATAAATCAAATATAGCATGGCTGACGAAAAAATAATATTCTCGATGAATGGTGTGGGTAAGATTCTTCCACACAACAATAAAGTAATCCTTAAGGATATATATCTCTCATTTTTTTATGGTGCCAAGATCGGTATTATAGGTCTCAACGGCTCCGGTAAGTCTACTTTGATGAAGATTATTGCCGGTATTGAAAAGTCGTATCAGGGTGAAGTGGTTTGGGCTCCCGGTTATAGTGTAGGTTATCTGGAGCAGGAACCGGAACTTGATGACACCAAGACTGTGAAAGAGGTGGTAAGCGAAGGTGTTCAGGAGGTTATGGATGTCCTGAGGGAGTATGAAGAGGTGAATATGAAGTTCTGTGAGCCGATGAGTGATGCTGAAATGAACAAGCTCATTGAGAGACAAGGTGTCCTCACAGAGAAGATAGAACAGCTCGGTGGCTGGGACATTGATGCAAAACTCGAGAGGGCAATGGACGCACTTATGTGCCCGGAACCGGATGCCCTTGTGAAGAATCTGAGTGGTGGTGAGAGACGTCGTGTGGCCTTGTGCCGTCTACTGCTCAAGGAGCCGGATGTGCTTCTGCTTGACGAGCCTACCAACCACCTCGATACAGAGAGTATCCAGTGGCTTGAGGAGCACCTCAGACAATATAAGGGTACAGTTATCGCTGTGACCCACGACCGTTACTTCCTCGACAATGTGGCAGGATGGATTCTGGAACTTGACCGTGGAGAGGGTATTCCTTGGAAAGGAAATTACTCATCATGGCTTGACCAGAAGAGTGCCCGCCTGGCTATGGAGGAGAAACAGGAGAGCAAGCGTCGCAAGACCCTGGAGAGGGAGCTTGAGTGGGTTCGCATGGCCCCTAAGGCACGTCATGCCAAATCAAAAGCGAGATTGGGCGCATATGAGAAGATGCTCAACGAAGACCGCAAACAGAAAGAGGAGAAACTTGAGATCTTTATCCCTAACGGACCACGTCTTGGTACCAGAGTCATTGAGGCCAATGGCGTATCAAAAGGGTATGGGGACAAACTTCTTTATGAGAATCTTACTTTCAAACTTCCACCTGCAGGTATTGTGGGTGTAATCGGCCCCAACGGTGCAGGTAAGACCACATTGTTCCGCCTTATTATGGGACTTGAGACCCCTGACAGTGGAGACTTTACAGTAGGTGAAACTGTGAAAATAGCTTATGTTGACCAGCAACACCGCCAGATTGACCCTGACAAGACTGTGTATGAGACCATTGCAGACAATTCAGAGTTTGTCAAACTCGGCAATAAGGAGGTCAATGCCCGTGCATATGTGTCCCGTTTCAATTTTGCGGGAGCAGATCAGGAGAAGCTTTGCGGTATCCTCAGTGGTGGTGAGAGAAACAGGCTCCACCTGGCCCTTACACTGAAACAGGAGGCCAACGTGCTTCTTCTCGACGAGCCTACCAATGATGTGGATGTGAACACTATCCGTGCTTTGGAGGAGGGTCTGGAGAACTTCGCAGGATGTGCCGTGGTGATATCCCACGACAGATGGTTCCTCGACAGAATCGCCACCCATATCCTGGCATTTGAAGGAGATTCGAAAGTATATTTCTTTGAGGGAACATACTCAGAATACGAGGAGAACAAGAAGCAGAGACTTGGCAATGTAGAACCAAAACGATTCAAATACAAAAAACTAAAATAGATATGGTACCACACGCACAGCTTGAGATTCATATCCCAAACGTATTACACAACTACCGTTATTTCAGGTCAAAACTTAAACCTGAGACTAAACTTCTAATTCTTATCAAGGCCAATGCATATGGTCACGGTGCAGTTCCATTTGCCAAAGCGATGGAAGATGCCGGTGCAGATTATATTGCAGTGGCTACTGTTAAAGAGGGTATAGAGCTTCGCCAAGGTGGAATAAAACTCCCTATCCTTATCCTTACTGCCGGCACAGAGATGTATCCTGAGGTTATCGAGTACAATCTTGAGCCTGGTATGCCTAATGTCTCTTCACTACAGAAGTTCTCTGAAGTGTTGAAGAGCCAGGGTGTAAGCAAATATCCTGTACACATCAAGTTTGATACAGGTATGCACCGTCTCGGTTTTATGGAGCCTGAACTTCCTGCCTTGAAGGAGTTCTTGCTTGCCCACCCTGAAGTGGAGGCCAAATCACTTTATACTCACCTTGCAGGTGCAGACAGCTCTGAGCACGATGAGTTTACACTTGGACAGCTTTCTCTTTTTGAGAGACTTACAAGTGATGTTCTGGCTGCACTCCCATATAAGCCTATGAGACACGCATTCAACTCGGCCGGTATCGAGAGATTTGCAGAGAAATATCCACAATACCAATATGATATGGCCCGTCTGGGTATCGGTATCTATGGTATCAGCTATGTGGATGACAAGAATATGAAACCATCTGCCTACTACAGATGCCCTATCGTCCAGATCAAGACCCTCGGTCCAAATGAC
Source organism: Candidatus Coprenecus sp. (assembly GCA_045603545.1). GTDB lineage: Bacteria > Bacteroidota > Bacteroidia > Bacteroidales > UBA932 > CAAGNP01. The sequence continues at coordinate 33,868 of JAZUMG010000030.1, forward strand.
GGTACAGTTGGCTACGGCCGTCACGGCAAACTGGGTCCTGACGGCAAGACCATTGCCACTATCCCTGTAGGATATGCTGATGGTATCAACAGACATTTGAGCCGCGGTGCAGCCTCTTTCGAGGTGAACGGTCATCTGTGTCCTACCATCGGCAATGTATGTATGGATATGTGTATGATAGACATCACAGGGGTGGATGCTAAAGTAGGCGATACCGTTACCATATTCGGTGACAACCCTACAGCCAACGATCTTGCAGCGATCCTTGATACCATTCCATACGAAATCTACACTTCAGTTCCAGCGAGGGTGAAGAGGGTAGTGACCGGAATCTAAAAGGGAAATCAGAAAATTTTGCCAAGCAACTCCACGAGCAGTTCACCTTCGGTAGCTGAGCCTCTGGAGTTGCTTTTGCTTTTGTAATCGCACTCCTTGAGCTGGGAGATTATCCTCATTGTCTTTTTTAGAGGGTATCTCTGAGCAGCCGCAATGTATGAAGCGGCTGTCCTGTAATATAGTCCGGCACGTGTGGCAGCATCCTGCAGTGATGGGCGTGATGATTCGAGGCAGTAGGCGTGTATCTGCTCTATCTTGGAGAAAAAGAAGAAGAGAAATCCAAGCGTTTTGGGGAGCGGGTATTGCTTGGGGGATTCCCCGAAGAAATATGCAATCTTGAACGCCTTGGCAGCATTGCCGTAGGCTATGGCGTTGGTTAGTTCGGTGATGTTGAATTCGCGGCTGATCCCTATGATTTTCTCCACATCTGCTGCTGTAATGGTAACAGTCCCTTCCGGCACGGATTTGAGCAGTTTGTCCACTTCAAGGACTATTTTTCGCAGGTCATTGCCAGCGCACTCTGCAATAAGCATAGCGGCATCACCGTCGATGCTTCTCCCTTGGGATTTGAGGTATTGCTCTACCCATTTGGGGATACCCTCCTCTGCTACTTTTGCCGATTCGAACACAAAGCCATATTTGGTGGCACTTTTGTAGAAAGAGGTCCTTTTGTCTGCATTCTTGCCGTTGAAGCACAAGACCAGTACGGTGGTGGCGACAGGATTTTCAAGGTATGGGATAAGCTCCTCTGTCTTCTTGAGGGACTGCGCCTCTTTGACTATTACAAGCTGCCTTTGGGCCATCATGGGGAAGCGGCTGCAAACATCTATAATCTCTCTGCAGGAGGTCTCAGATGCATAGAGGGTGTACTGGTTGAAATCTCTCTCGTGCTCTTCAAGGGCGTTTTCTGTGATGAGGGCCAGAGCTTTGTCCACATAGAAGGGCTCCTCCCCCATAAGGATGTAGAAAGGGAAGAATGTGCCCTGGAGAACTTTCTCTTTCAGCTGTGCAAACTGGGCAAGTGTATCGGGTCCTTTTTGTTTAGCCATAGGACAAATTTAAGAATTATATTTATATTTGTTGAGATAAATTTGAGTTCAGCAGATGAGGGAAACCATATACGATCCGTTAAGGAAGAGGGAGGTGGCACTGACTCCGGAAGAGGTGGTGCGCCAGAAGATGATTCTGTGGCTCAATGGTACCCTGGGCTTCTCCTTGAATATGATGATGTCGGAGTATCCTTTCAAATACAATGGTCTTCAGTACAGGGCAGATATTGTGGTGTTTGACAAGGATAGGAACATCAAGGTACTTGTAGAGTGCAAGGCCCCCAGTGTGGAGATAGACAGGAATGTAATAGAGCAGGGGATAAGGTATAACAGGACCCTCAATGTGAAGTATATCTTTTTTACAAACGGTACTACCCTTTGCGGCTACAAGAGGGTGGGTGATGCCGGAGATTATGAGGCAATATCAGATTTAGGAGAGATAAATTAGAGTTATGAGCAGCGTGGAGAATTATAGCAGATTTCTGAAACACAGGATATTTGACACCATTTCGCAGGAGGCGGAAGGGCTTGGCGTGAGGGCTTTTGTCATAGGTGGATATGTGAGGGACTGCATATTGGGCAGACCCTGTAATGATATAGATGTGGTAGTAGAGGGGAGCGGTATTGCCCTGGCAGAGGCAGTGGGCAAAAGGCTCAGGTCCAGGGTCAGTGTCTTCAAGCGGTTTGGAACTGCGATGATCAAAACCAAGGGGCTGGAGGTGGAGTTTGTGGGGGCCAGAAAGGAGTCCTATAGGGCAGATTCACGCAAACCCATAGTGGAGGACGGAACACTCCGCGAGGATCAACAGAGGAGGGATTTTACAATAAATGCCATGTCTTTCTCCCTACAGAGGGAAAATTTTGGTGAGCTGGTGGACCCTTTTGACGGGCTTGGAGACATATCACGCAAACTCATAAGGACACCTTTGGATCCCGATACCACATACAGTGATGACCCTTTGAGGATGATAAGGGCAATAAGATTTGCTTCGCAACTCTCATTCGAGATTCTCCCCGAGTCGTTCGAGTCAATAAAAAGGAACAGGGCCCGCCTTGCAATACTCTCGATAGAGAGGATCAATGAGGAGCTCAATAAAATACTCCTCTCCCCAAAGCCGTCAGTGGGGCTCAAACTCCTTGATGACGCCACCCTGCTGGAACTTATCCTCCCTCAGGTGACCAATCTGAAAGGGGTGGAGACAGTGGATGGCAGAGGGCATAAGGACAACTTCTACCATTCGCTTCAGGTGGTGGACAATGTGGCGGAGATGCTTCGCTCCAGACCGGCAGAGGAGCGTGAAAATAGGGAGGTGGAGGAGTTATGGCTATTGTGGGCGGCTCTTCTTCACGACATAGGCAAGCCATCCACAAAGCGTTTTGAGGAGGGGATAGGATGGACATTCCACAGTCACGATTTTATAGGTGGAAAGATGATCCCCGGTGTTTTCAAGCATTTGAAGATGCCCCTCAACGAGAAGATGAAATATGTCCAGAAGATGGTACAGCTCCATCTTCGTCCCATCTCACTTGTGGATGACCAGGTGACAGATTCGGCTGTCAGGAGACTCCTTTTTGATGCGGGTAACGATATTGATGACCTTATGCTCCTGTGTAGTGCAGACATCACGTCAAAGAACGACAAGACTGTAGCCCGTCACAAGAGGAATTTTGAGCTGGTGAAAGAGAAGATGAAAGAGGTGGAGGAGAAGGACGAATACCGCAATTTCAAGAACCCTGTCACCGGAGATATGGTGATGGAGATATACAATATACCGCCATGCAGTCTTATCGGCGAGATAAAGGAGTATGTGAAAAACGCCATCCTGGATGGCGTTATAGAGAACTCTTACGAAGCTGCGTATGCCCTTATGGAGCACAAAGCTGCAGAGATGGGTCTTGTAAAAGGTGGTGTCCCTGCTGCTACAGATGTGCAGAGTGAAGATTGACACCGATAAGGTTCATAAACTCACTTCTGGTACGTACATCTTTCAGAAATGCCCCTGTAAAGGCAGATGTGGTAGTTACTGAGTTCTGTTTCTGGACTCCCCTTATCTGCATACACATATGTGAAGCCTCAATGACTACAGCTACGCCGAGTGGGTTGAGGGTCTCCTGGATGCAGTCACGGATCTGCACTGTGAGTCTCTCCTGAACCTGAAGCCTTCTGGCAAAACACTCCACTACCCTGGCGATTTTGCTCAGACCGGTGATGTATCCGTTGGGGATATATGCTACGTGAGCCTTTCCATAGAATGGTAGAAGATGGTGCTCGCAAAGAGAGTAGAGTTCAATATCCTTAACTATAACCATCTGCTGGTACTCCTCTTTGAACATTGCTGAGCGGAGAATTTCACTTCCATCCTGAGAATATCCTTGTGTCAGGAATTGCATCGATTTGGCCACCCTTTCAGGGGTTTTGAGGAGACCTTCACGGGTAGGATCCTCTCCAAGCAGTTCCAATGACTTTTTGTATATCTGTGCCAACTCTTCTGTGGTCTCCAGATCGTAATTGTCTATCTTTTTGTATGCCATATCTCTCTCTTTGGTGACAAATGTAGGGAAAAGTGTTGATAACTGCCAACTATTTCTTAATTTAGGGGTTCAAATGATTATGTGATGATGGAAAAGGAGATTATCAGGGTAGAGGGGCTGGAAAAAATCTACCAGGTGGGTGAACAGGAGGTCAGAGCCCTTGACGGACTGGACCTTACTATAGAAAAAGGTGAGTATGTGGCGATAATGGGCCCATCGGGTTCAGGGAAATCGACATTGATGAATATTCTGGGGTGCCTGGATACCCCATCTGCGGGTGAGTATATCCTCAACGGAAAGGATGTCAGTCTGCTTGATGAGGAGTTGGCGCAGGTGAGAAACAGGGAGATCGGTTTTGTTTTCCAATCCTTTAATCTCCTCCCCAGATACACCGCACTTGAGAATGTGGAACTGCCTATGATGTATGCAGGTCTCCCTAAAGGTGAGAGGAGAAGGAGGGGGATGGAGGCGCTGCGTGAGGTGGGATTGCAGGACAGGATGGATCACCTTCCCAACCAGCTTTCGGGTGGTCAAAGGCAGAGGGTCGCACTTGCAAGGGCAATGGTCAATAAACCATCGATAATTCTGGCAGACGAGCCTACCGGCAATCTCGATTCCAGAACGTCATATGAGATTATGGAGCTTTTTGGTAGGGTGCATCGTAGTGGGAATACAGTTATAGTTGTGACGCACGAGGATGATATTGCGGCGTATGCACAGAGGGTGATTACCCTGAAGGATGGAAAAATTTATTCGGATACAGGAAAAATATAAGGAGTGTAATATGAAAATTTATACAAAAACAGGAGATGCCGGGAGCACCTCCCTTTGCGGAGGGACCAGGGTTCCCAAAAACCACCCAAGGGTGCAGGCATATGGAGATGTGGATGAACTTATCTCTTATCTCGGTTTGCTCAGATGTGACATGCCGGAGGATGATGCTGTCCTCAGGAGAATCCAGGAGTGTCTGATGCTGGGATCTGCTCACCTTTCATCTGATGGAAGGAGGCAACTTAAAAATTTCGATCCGTCAGAGATAGAATTTCTCGAGGGTGAGATAGACAGGATGACAGCACAGATGCCGCCACAAACAGCATTTGTATTGCCCGCAGGGCCACGTACAGCATCGCTTTGCCACGTTGCCAGGACTGTCTGCAGAAGGTCTGAGAGGGCGTCCATTGCCATAGAGGATAAAGGGGAGGAGATACTGCTGACCATTAGGTACTTGAACAGATTGTCCGATTATCTTTTCACCCTTGCAAGATATCAGTGTCATAAAATGAATATTTCTGAAGATTTTTGGTTGCCATAAGGAATAAGTTATTATATTTGCGCCCCCGATAGAAAGGGGGTATATACTAACTTTTTAATAATAAAGATATTATGTATTGGACACTCGAATTGGCATCCAAACTTGAGGATGCACCATGGCCAGCAACCAAAGATGAACTTATCGACTATGCTACCCGTTCAGGAGCTCCGCTTGAGGTGATTGAGAATCTTGAGGACCTTGAAGACGATGGCGAGACTTACGACAGCATCGAGGACATTTGGCCAGACTACCCAAGCAAGGAGGATTTCTTCTTCAACGAGGATGAATACTAAAAATATAAGAGGCTGCTTTACGGCAGCCTCTTTTTATTAGAACAGTGTCACGATATTGGTCGAGAACAGTTTGATGGAGATAGCCAGAAGGATGATTCCGAAGAATTTCCTGAGGATGAAGATTCCACCTTTGCCCAGTATCTTTTCAAACCACTCTATCTTGTAAAGTACCATAAAGATCACTACCATATTCAGGATGATGGCCACAATGATGTTCTCTATGGCGTATTCGGCCCTAAGGGAGAGGACAGTGGTCAGTGCCCCGGCACCTGCGATGAGTGGAAATATGATAGGGACAATAGTGACAGATCCACCAGGCCCGTCATTTTTGAATATCTCTATCCCAAGTACCATCTCCACGGCAAGGACAAATATTACCAATGCACCCGCTACCGCAAAGGATGAGATGTCCACACCGAACAATCCCAACAGAGCATCTCCCAGGAATAGGAAAAGTATAAAAATTAAAAATGATGATATTGAGATTTTTCCGGCCTCAATCTTGTTTCCCTGCTGCTTCAGACCCAGTATGACAGGGATTGAGCCTGTTATGTCAATAATCGCAAAAAGTACCATGAACGCACTTAATATCTCCTTAAAATTCAATTCCATAGCTTTTTTTCAAAATTTATTTGACAAAAATAGCAAAAAAGAACAGTATTTGTTTGATTATTAAAAAAAACTACCTAACTTGCACTATCATATAAAGTTAAACACATAAACATAGGTAAGATATGAAAGCTACTGTAGAACAAATCAATGCTCAGATTGAAGTTTTTGTAAAAAACTCAGAAGCACAAATGGTAAAAGGCAATAAAGCTGCAGGTACTCGTGCAAGAAAAGCAGCTCTTGAGCTAAGCAAGCTAATGAAAGAATTCAGAAAGAAATCTGTAGAGTTTTCAAAATAATTCAATAGCTGGAGAAACTTCTGAAAAAGGACGGTCATCAGGACTGTCCTTTTTTAATTTTAATGCTCGGGGATTATTGCCCCTATCTTGTTCTCTTTATTCCACAACCATATTTTGCCATTCTCTACCTTAGAGCACTCAAAAACGAGTTTGTATGTGCTTTGTCCATTGCTTTCTCCGATCGACATGTCTGCAAGGATGGTTATCCCTATGGATCTTGGGTATGATTCAAGCTTGATGTGGCAGTATTCAGATTGTGTGTCGTCCTGTAATCTTACGGTGTGCCTTATGGGGTTTATGGCCACCTGATGGATTTTCTCATTGTATACGAAGTACTCGTGCCCATCCATATAGCATCCGATGACAAATTCATCCAGGAAGAGCTGTTTCTCCACAGAGTCAATCTCCACCACCTTCCTGCAGGATGTGGGGAGAATCACAGTCGCAATTGCCAGTGCCAGACTAAAGTGTCTCCTGATAGTTTTTATCATCTTCACCAATTGATATTTTTCTATATAATGTCTCTGTACTTCCATCCTGTATATATCTGATTCTAGCCTTTATCTCCTGTACCCCTGCCTCTTCAAAAACAAATTTTCCTCCATCGGTCTCCCTGTCATTGAGAAACCATCTGATATCCTCATCTATCTCACTGAGGTTGTATATTTTCAATTGGATGGTGTCTCCCACTTTATATCCTTTTCCTATCCCTTCAATATAAGGGAATGGGGATGTGACCCCAAGGGTCTTGAATTTTACCTCTGTGGTGTCGCCATTTTTTTTGTAACCGATATGGAATATCTGGCACTCATAACCCTGTCCGGGCTTAAGATTGCCGATTGAGCACATCCTCTCTTCCACCACCATTTCATCAGATTTTCTGAAGCCATCCCTGTCCATCCTCCATCTGATACCCCATTTGGCATCCATATCCATTGATGTATCCCAGGTGATTTCCACCTCTGTCTGGTCTACTCTTGTCTTTGGGGAGGCCGGAGTCAGCAGAATCTCATCATCATCGGTGTCCACCATAAAGGTTATATTGTCATCCCCTGAATCTATTTTTATATCTGTAAGTTTGATCCCGACACCTCTCTTGTCCCAGGCCACGAAATGTGGGTCGGAGAGTGTGGCAAATGTGGTGACATTGCCTATGCCGGGGAAAAATACCTGTTTTACGTTGACGGCATCTGTGACGGCCTCCACAAGGTCAGCACATTCGTGCTCCGAGCAGGCGTTTATAAGGTTGGTCTTCCATCTCATGGATGCCTCCATTGTACCGGCAATGTTGGATGATTTGTCTATGTGGTAAATGAGCATTCCGGAGCCTCCAATGAATGAGTCCCATCCTTTCTCCACTCTGTTCTCCAGAAGGTAGTACTCTCCCTCGTTGTGGGTGTCTACCCTGAAAAATCTGCTGTTGATATTTATAGGTTCAAGGGTGTTGAGGCTCTTGTTGGAAAGGCGCTTCCCCTGAAAACCCAGGGCTTCCCATTCAATTGCATTGAAATATGGCGGTGTCCTCCCCTGGTTGTTATAGCAGCCGTAGTCCATCAATGATAGAGTTCCCCACATCCCTTTGGACCTGCCGTTTTCTTCGTAATCGGCGTCGTACAGATCCTTAAATCCCAGGATGTGCCCGAATTCGTGGCAGAACGCGCCTATACCTGAAGGGGTTTTCCCTGTCGCACCTCTTAGCTCCGAGGCAAATCCTACCTTGGTAATATTGGTTCCATCAAGTGAGATGGGGCTGGATGAAAGGTCCAGGGATGCTGGCCATATGGTGTCAGGATCTCCCCCCTCTGCTTCACTGTATCCGGCGTAGTAGACAAAAATATACTGGTATTTTGCAAAATTGGTCTCGGGATTGATTTTAAGGCAAGCTTCCCGTATCATCTCCTGTACTCTCCAGTCGTAAACAGATTCATCGGACAGATCATCTTCCTTGTTTTCACCATAATATGCCATCTCTCTGTCTAATGTGACGATATTTGACACATCGAAGGTGACCCTTATGAACCCTTTGAGATTGTCATCAAAATAATCCTTGACAGATCCGGTGGCATTGTTTTCTGAGTACCCCTTGCTGTTCATCATATTGTTGAAGTGCCCTTTCGGGTCTTTGAGGGAGAATCTGATGTCCTGGAACTGTACCGGTATTATCAGTGTAGAGATGGATCCTGCCATCGGGGTGGCATTGGTGGTGCCGGTTCCGGTGCTGACCGGTTTTGGAGCTTTGAATGTAGGTACGTAATAACCCTTCTCATTTTTTACCATCCTGTCCCCCATCAGGGATGTCCTGTATCTGAAATTCTCGTCACCTTTGAGGAGGAGGAAAACCTTGGATCCGTCCGGTTGTCTGACCTCTATCGGATATGGGTACGCAGGGGTGGCTTTGGTAACTGCAGATACCAACATCATCAAAATTATTATTGCCACCCTAGCCATTTTTTGTACTTTTGCCCGATATTTGAACTGCAAAATAGAAAATTTTAGTGATTATAACAAGATGAAATATATAAAATCCATAATTGCCATTGTGTGTGGGGCGCTGCTGTTCCATAGCGGAGAAGTGCAGGCGCAGTCAATAACAGCAGAGGATATAAATGAACAGGGACGTTTTGAAAACTGGATTGTCCGGGAGATTTATGAATCAGGAATCATCGGTGGAAATACCAAATATGTCTATAATTTCAATACCGGTGATACCATTAGGGGTAATATCCCATACGAATCTCCAGAGGGGAATGTTTTTATCCCTACCAATGTCATGGCCAATATAATCGGCATCATAAAGACCAGCAACCAGGTTTTCCCGGAGAAAAGGGGTGACGGGTATTGCGCCAGACTTGAGGTGCTTGAGGAGCAGGTGAAGGTGATAGGTATGATAAACATAAAGGTGGTGGCACAGGGCAGTGTGATCTCAGGTGAGCTTTATGAGCCTATTCGGGATACCAAATCTCCGTACAGCAAGCTTGATTATGGCATTCCGTTTACAGACAGACCTTATGGCATCAAGTATGACTATAAGGCTGATGTGGGACATGAGAGGATAAAGTCGACTGCATTGTCGGCAAGAAAGGCTTTGGGCGAGCCCGATTTTGCAGATATTGTGGTGTTTCTCCAGAAGAGGTGGGAAGATGAGGATGGAAATATCTACGCAAAAAGGGTAGGTACTGCATACAAGAGGATTAAAGAGGATGTGGAGGATTGGATAAATGGTGAAGTTCTCCAGATTCATTATGGCGATATCTCAAATACCCCATACTATGAGCCATATATGGCTCTTCGAGGCAAAGGGGCAGAGATAGAGAACTTTGCAAAAAACAGCAAAGGGAAATCAGTCACCATAAATGAGGTGGACTGGGCAGATGCAGACGAAACCCCCACACACCTTATTCTATGGTTTTCATCCAGTGACGGCAAAGCTTTCTATGGTGGTGTGGGTAACAAACTGTGGATAGATAATGTCGAAATAGTATATTAGGATGGGTGTAAAAAAGCTCATACCCGGTCTTCTTCTCCTTCTGTCGGTATTGTCTGCCAGTACGGTGAGGGCCGGTGCCCAGATCAAAGAGGCTTTCGATTCCATATACTACAAGTCGGTAAGTGACTCTGTGCAGAGGTATATGCAAAGTCACCCCAACAGATTCAAACCGGAACAGAACCGCTTCAAAGTCATCCCTTTGGCAAGTGTAAGCTATGTCACAGAGGATGGTTTCGGATTTGTTGTAGGGATGACCGGACAGTACCGCAACGGACTTGATACAAATGCCCCCCTTTCAATGTTTTCTACAATAGGGTATGTCTCCACAAAAGGGTCATTCAAGTTGGCCGCGGGTGGGACAAACTACGCCATCAATGGCAAATCAAGGCTGGAATACAGGGCCTCGGCACACTACGATAAAAGGTATTTCTGGGGCATAGGTTACGACCAGGGAATTTATGGCGGCAATAAGACCAGGTACTCGGAACTGGGGGCAGATCTCTCCCTGATGTACCGTTTCCTCCTCTCTCCAAAATTCAATATGGCCCCTCTGTTCGGGTACAGTCATATCAATGCAGAGGATCTTTCCAAAAGTGAACTTGCAGGTGGATTGCCACTTCTTTTCAACGGTCTCCATCTGGGGGTGGATGTGGTACTCGACACAAGGGATGACAACAACTCACCCCAAAAAGGGGTATATCTCAATTTGAGGCAGAAGATCTATCCCGTACTCTCCTCTGCTATGGGGATATTCTATCAGACCACATTTGTGGCAGATCTCTTTTTCAAGGGGTGGGAAGGGTGTGTCTTTGCTCTGGATCTGTTCAGTGAATCAAACTATGGCGATTCCCCCTGGTTTGTGTGGACCCCGATAGGTGGGGATGTCAGAATGAGGGGGTATTACAGGGGAAGGTACAGGGACAGAAATACACTGATTGCCCAGCTGGAATTGAGGCAGCGTATATATAAGGGGCACGGTGCAGTCGTATGGGGAGGTGCAGGAAACATTTTCCACTCCTATAAGGATATTGACCTTAAGAAAACACTCCCAAACTATGGAATAGGGTACAGGTACGACCTGAACGGGAATATCTTCAAGTTCGATATCGGTTTCGGTAAAAACAGGGAGTGGGGTATATCAGCAGGGTTCAACCACGCGTTCTGATTGGAGGTTGGCTCTACAGGAAGAATTTGTCCACTTTTGACACTACCGATGGGTGTGCAAATACCACTACTTGATCATAAGGCTTGATCTGCGTATTCACGTCAGCAATAAAACTCTCCTTGCCCCTTATGTAACCACCAATGAGGGCATCTTCAGGGAATCCCAATTTTCCAATCTTGTCTGTTGTAATCTGGCTGTTTTGGGGTACAATGAATTCAAGTACCTCGGCATCAGTTCCGTTGAGTACTTTGATGGAGCGTACCTTGTTTGACAGTGTGAAACGGAATATCCTTCCGGCTGTTATCAGTTTTTTGTTTATTACAGCGTCCACACCCATACTCTCTGCCACCTTTATGTACTCGAAGTTCTCAACCTCTGCAATAACTTTGGCTACACCCATTTTCTTGGCCATCACGCAGGATAGTATATTGGTTTCAGAGCTGCTTGTCACCGCTACGAATGCATCACAGGAGCGGATGTCTTCATCGATGAAGACATCTGAGTTGCGCCCGTCTCCATTGATGACAAGGGTTTTCTTCAGATTCTGGGACAGGACCTCGCACCTTTCCGGTTTGAGTTCTATTATCTTTACTGTGTCAAGTGATTTCTCCAGTTTGGCTGCCACCATCTCGCCAATCCTTCCACCGCCAAGTATCATCAGGTTTTTTACCGATACGGTCTCTTTGCCTGATAACCCCAGGACTTCATCCACGCCACTCTTCTGGGTCACTACGAATACAGTGTCATTGACTTTGAATTTTGTCTCCCTTTTAGGTATTATGGTCTCCTCCCCTCTGGAGATGGCCACTATCTTGAACTTGAGATTCTCGCCGGAATAGTAGTCTCCCATCGTCTTGTCTACAATAGGGGCGCCATCCTCCACTTTGAATGATACCATCTGGAGTTTTCCGTGTGAATAATCCATAAATTCGGAGGTGGCTGTCTGTTTGAGCAGATTGATTATCTCATTGGCAGCAATCTTCTCCGGGTAGAAGAGTGAGTCAATCCCAAGTTCAGTGAAGAGAAGTTTGTTCTCATTGGTCTGGTACTCCTCGTTGTTGATGCGGGCGGTCACCTTTTGTGCTCCAAGCCTTTTGGCAAGCAGGGCACTAACCAGATTCACATCCTGGGCTTGAGCCGGACTTACAGCGATGAACAGGTCTGCAGATGACACTCCAGCCTCGTTGAGGGTGGAGATGGAGGTGGGGTTTCCCTGGATGGTTATTATATCTGCCGCCTCGGATGCCCTTTCAAGCCTCTCGGCATTCTCATCTATAACCACTATTTCGTGCCTTTCAAAACTCAACATTTTTGCCAAGTGGCTACCCACTTCACCGGCACCTGCCAATACAATTTTCATAATTCTATTCCTCCTCTGATGAGTAATCGTCTATATGGTTGCCGTTCATATATTTTTTTGTCTCACGGGCTATAACCCCCGACAGGGCAAGCAGTACAATAAGGTTAGGGATTGCCATAAGTGCATTCATCGCATCGGCGAAGTCCCATACCAGCTGCAGGTTCACTACACAGCCCAGATATACCGCCACAATCCATACAAGCCTGTATATCTTTATCACCCTCTTTCCGCCAAGATACTCCATACATCTCTCCCCGTAGTATGACCATCCCAGAATGGTGGAGAATGCAAATGTCAGAAGTCCTACTGTCATAACCAGCGGACCGAATACAGGTATCACGCTGAAAGCCGCTTCAGTAAGCCCTGCACCGTGTGATCCGTCGATGCCGTTTGGTGCCACTATGCTGCTCACAAGTACGAGACCTGTAATAGCACATACCACAACTGTGTCCCAGAATGTTCCGGTAGATGAAACAAGTGCCTGTCTTACAGGGTTTCTGGTTTGTGCTGCAGCCGCTACAATAGGGGCAGAACCAAGACCGGACTCGTTGGAGAAGAGTCCCCTTGATATACCGAAGCGGCAAGCTGCCATTACTGTTGCACCGGCAAAGCCGCCACCTGCAGCGATGGGGTTGAATGCTGAATGGAAGATGATCCTGATCGATTCGCCAAGATATTCAAAGTTGATCCCCAGAATAATAAGGCAACCTACAATGTAGAAAAGTGCCATAAATGGGACAAGGAAAGAACACACCTTGCCGATCCCCTTTATGCCGAAAAGTATCACCAGAGCCACAAGGACAGACATTACTATACCTGTCCATTGCGGAGCGATATGCAGTGTCTTCTCCATCATCATGGAGATGGAATTTGCCTGCACCATATTTCCGATACCGAAGCTTGCACAAACTGTAAAGATGCAGAAAAGGACTGCAAGCCATTTTGATTTGAGTCCCCTCTCCAGTGCATACATAGGACCTCCAAGCATAGTGCCGTCCTCTGTCTTTACCCTGTACTTTACAGCCAGGAGACCTTCAGAATATTTGGTGGCTATACCGAATACACCGGTGATCCAGCACCAGAAGACTGCCCCTGGACCACCAAGTGATATTGCTGTTGCGACACCTATGATATTGCCTGTGCCGATAGTTGCAGCAAGTGATGTTGCCAATGCTGCAAACTGGCTCACATCCCCAGAGGAGCCTTCATCTTTGGTAAATGAAAGTTTGATGGCTTTGAAGATTCTCCTTTGTGGGAATTTCAGTCGGATTGTCAGGAACAGGTGTGTTCCCAGGAGCAGAATGACCATTGGCCATCCCCACAGTGCGCCAGCTATTTCCGACATTACTGAACTTATCGACAGTAGGGTTATCATAGTTTGACTTTTTTAGGTTAAAGGGTCGCGTATTTTTTACCGTAATGGAGTTGTTGTTTGAGGAAGTTGTCGCAGTATTCCACTTTGTAGTCCACAACCTTTCCCTCTTCAACAACAGGAACTATATCAGGATTGATGAATCCGCCATAAGGCTTGAGCTGGAGTGAGGCGTATCTCTCCCTTACCTCTTTATGCAGGTCGTAGTCGATATATATTGCATATTTCTCCACGAGGGCCTTTCCTGCCTTGAAGTCACCTTCAGATTTGATTCTCTGAACCTCAGCGAGAAGTTCTCCAAACAGTCCGCGAAGGGCTTCATAATCGTTGACAACAAAATATGTCTTGCCGTCTCTCACCTTTTTCTCCACAACTTTGGCGTCAGCACCTTTTTCATAGCACCATTCTGCAATAAGTTTTCTGTTCTGCATATGTGCTTCAGTATTGGTCTTACCAAGTTCCACGCGTGAGAACTGGGTGAAAAGGCCGTTGCGGATATATGAATCGTACTCAGCTTTGTAGGCCTCGTCATCAGGGAGGATGCCGAGTTCCACAAGTTTATGGTCTGCCAGATAGTAGAGGGCAAAAAGGTCGGCTCTTGCCTCTTCCAGTGTAGAGTTGAACTCTCCGAGGGAGTTGGATGGAGTGGTAGGGAGCAATTGTCCTGAACCGTGGCCAAGGCATTCGTGCAGGTCTGTGTGAAGATCTCCGGTCAATGTTCCGTATTTTTTGGCACGGGCAATCTCTGCCTCATCCCATGCAAATTCATTGAGGGCACTTTTTGGTGACTCCTCTGCTGCTTTGTCATATGCAGATGTGATGTTGGCGATGGTAACCGATTTTGAGCCGTACTCCTTACGGATCCAGTCTGCATTAGGGAGGTTGATGCCGATAGGTGTTGCCGGGTAGCAGTCACCGGCAAGACAAGCCACTGTAATGACTTTGGCTGATACACCTTTTACCTCTTTCTTTTTGAATCGGGGATCGATAGGTGAATGGTCCTCGAACCATTGTGCATTGTCAGATATTATCGATGTTCTCTTCGAGGCCTCATTGTCCTTGAAGTTGACAACAGCCTCCCAGGTGGCTTTCATTCCAAGAGGGTCGTTGTAATCCTCCACGAAGCCGTTTACAAAGTCAATATGGGACTCAGTATCTTGTACCCATGCCACATTGTATTCATCCCACAATCTCAGGTCGCCACTCTTGTAGTAGGCGATAAGCTTCTGAATATAATCTTTTTGAGTGTCGTTCTCCGCTACAGCGCATGCAGCTTCGAGATTTTCCACTATTTTTTTGATGGCGGGACCATAAAGACCGTCGATTTTGTATACATCTTCATATATCTTCCCGTTTTTCTTGACAAGTTTGCTGTTGAGACCATAAGATATAGGGTGGGGATCTTTGGGGTCCCTCATCTTGTTGTAGAATTTCTGGGCTTCAGCTTTTGTTACACCGTCATAGAAGTTTACTGCGGATGCAAGGAGAAGGTCTTTCTCTGTACCTGTGTATTTGCGTTGTGGATAGAGATCTGGATCAAAAATTACAGGGAGCAGCTCATCGCATAATGCACCGTCACCTACCGCCTCCATAAGGGATTTGAAATACTCCTGGGAGCAGGTGGGGATAATTTTGTCCTCAGCGTAGTGGTGGTGGATACCGTTGCTGAAGAGGACCCTTTTGGCGTACACCAGGAAGTCAGCATAATTGTTGCTGCCTGTATCCCCCTCGTAGTTGTTGAGGATGTTCTCAATCACTTTCCTGATCTGGAGATTGTATTTGAAATTCTGGGCCCATAGGATGTCGCGTCCATATTTCGCAGCCTCGCCCAAGTGGTAGATATACTCTTTCTGCTGAAGTGTGAGATCTTCCCAGCCGGGTATCCTGTAGCGGATGATCTTAAGGTCAGCAAATTCATCTATGAGATATTTGAAATCGTCTTGTCCCTCTTTTGTCTTTGTGTTGTCTGCACAGGAACATGCCAGCAGACCTACACCTGCAATCAGCAGCATAGTCTTTTTAAAACAGTTCATTGTTAATACTAATTATCCTCTATTTGTTATTATGGATCTTATCGTGTTGAAAGTCTTGAAGGCAACATTGACCACAGAGTTGCGTGCAGCCACAGATTCAAAGCCCATATAGAGCAACCTGGCAGGGGATACATTCTCCTTTACCACCTGAATCTTGTACATTATCATAGCCTCTTGGTGCTCAATCCTTGATGAGAGGAGTTTCCTTTGGAATTTGAGCTCTTTCAAACTCGAGATGCCGGAGTAGTCTGTTGTGTTATTTGCCTGATTCATTCCCATTGTTTTTAAAGAACATACCTATCAATAATTTTACCATACTGTCGGTGAACAGTTTGTGTCTCAGTGCAATCAGGATAATTGCCGCTACCAGGAAGATCCCCCCGGTAATCAGAGCTCCGAGTGCCTGGGAGTGGAGTAGTGCCCCAATCCACTGGCTGAATGCAAATGCGAAGAATGCGAATGCCACAGCACCTGTAATTACGGCCAGTATAAATACGATGAGTCTGCTGAAAAGAACAGCAAGGCTCTCTGTCATAGAGAGCTTGCCTTCTTTTATGCGCAGATCCAAATACTCTTTCAGAGAACTGTAAAGTTCGTCAAGAGGATTTCTGTTTGAATCAAATTCAGCCATATCCGGTTATTCTGCAGGATCAGCTGCCACCTCCTGCTCTGCAGGTGCTGCCGGCTCCTCCTGGTTCAACTTTGATTTAAGGTTCTGGTACTCTTTGTCAAGTGTCTCTTTGATCTTCTTTCTGGTCTCAGTACCATTGTCGGGTGCGAAAAGGATGGCAGCTGCTGCCCCCACGATAGCACCGCCTATGAATGCCAATAATGTGTCACCTTTCATATTCTGTCTTTTTTAGTTTGTTACAAATATAACATAAATTTCTATATTTGTGGCGTTAATAGATTAATGATATGCGCATAAGCAAGCTGAATAGAGCAATACTGTATACGCTGATTTTGTTGTTGCCAACATCGTGCCATTGGTTTTCTCCGAAGGAGGAGACAGTAGAGCGCTCACTGCTGATATATACCGTCATAACTTCAAACCTCTCATCATCAATAAAGGAGAACATACAGGACATAAAAAAATCTCCACACGTCCCCAAGGATTTCGATCTCAGAAAAGAATCCGGAGATGTCCTTCTCATCCTTGAACACTACGAGGGTGATGTACCCCGTCTGAAAAGATTGTCAATGGACAAATACGGGGTGGTCAATGAGGAGATACTGATGGAGTATGAGGGGCGCAGTTCCATTGAGACAGAGTTGCTGCACGAGATTCTGGTCTATGTGGATTCAATATTTCCTGCACAGGAGTCGGGGATACTCTTCTCCTCCCACGGTTCGGGATGGACACCGGTTGACTATTACAGGAACCCGGTAGTAAAAAGTTTCGGACAGATGGACAGAAAAGAGATGGATATTATGGAACTTGCATCTGCAATACCCCAAAAATACTCATACATAATGTTTGATGCCTGCCTGATGGCCGGTATCGAGGTGGCATATGAACTGAAGGACAAGGCTGAGTATCTGGTCCTCTCACCCACAGAGATAATGGCGGCAGGTTTCCCTTTGGGAGATGTGATCGAGCAGGCTTTCTACTCTGAAGCCCCCCTCCAGGAGAGGGTCTCATCTGTGGCCAGCAGTTATTATGATTACTACAATGCGGCAGGTACAGGCGGGGGGACCATCTGCGTGGTCAGGACAGACAATCTTCCTCAGGTGGCTGCTGCGGCAAAGGCTATTTTCGCCAAGGACAGGGAGCGCATAAAAACCTTGAATATGAAGAACCTGCAGCGATATTACAGGGGAGACAGACACTGGTTCTATGATTTGGGGCACTTTATGGAGAACCTCTCTTCAGACAAGGGGTTGTATGACTCCTTCTGTGCTGCAATGAACGGTGCAGTAGTGGCAAAGTATGCCACAGAAAAATTCTTGAGCATAGATATAAGAAACTTCTCAGGTTTGAGCATATATGTTCCCAATCCATCCAATGAATACCTCGACAACTACTATATGGGGTATGCCTGGAACAGGGATGTGGGGATGATTCAGCAGGTCATCAAATAATGATGATTAAATAATTTGATTATCAATAATTTTTTCTACCTTTGCAGCCCACAAAAAAGGGGCTTCCCTTTTTGGTGCAATGGGGTTCGGAAAATCCGAACTGAGTAACACATTTTTAAAAATCAAATTATGCAACAAATTACTATCAACGGTAAAAACAGAGTTCTTGGTAAGAAATCTGATGTTAAACACCTTCGTAAAGAGGGTCAAGTTCCTTGTGTATTGTACGGTGCAGGTGTAGAGAACGTTATCTTCTCTATCTCAGCAAAAGATCTTAAACTTATCACCCACACCCCTAACAGCTACATCATCAACCTTGATATCGAGGGTAAATCTTACCTTGCTGTTTTCCACGCTATCCAATATCATCCAATCAGCGATGAGGCTCTTCACGTTGACTTCCTTGCAGTATCAGAGGACAAACCTGTAGTTATTGCAATCCCTGTTAAAGTTGAAGGTCACTCAGAAGGTGTTAAACAAGGTGGTAAGCTTGTACCAGGTGCACGCAAAATCAAAGTTAGCGGTCTTATCAAAGATCTTCCTGACACACTTCCTGTAGATATCACCAACCTTACTATCGGCAAACAGATCAACGCTGGTGATCTTTCTTACGACAACATCCAGATCGTAAGCCCTAAGACCACTATGGTATGTGCAGTTAAAGCAACCCGTGCTTCTGCAGCTGCTGCTAAAGCTTAATCCTGAATTGATACGGAGAGGGTATGAACTATTTGGTAGTCGGTCTTGGTAATATCGGTTTCGAATATGTTGACACCCGACATAATATAGGATTTTCAGTGTTGGATGCCTGGGCTCAGGCGTCCAACACTTCTTTTAGTACCAAACGCTATGGAGATGTGGCTGAGGTACGATTCAAAGGGCACTCATTCACACTGCTCAAGCCCTCCACCTATATGAATCTGAGTGGTAAAGCTGTGAACTACTGGTTGCAGCAGAGCAAAATTCCTGTTGAAAGGCTATTGGTAATTGTTGACGATATGGCGCTCCCCATCGGCCATCTGAGGCTGAGAAAAAAGGGTAGCGACGGAGGCCACAATGGCCTGGCCAATATAGCCCAGATGATTGGTACTGAGAGTTATTGTCGCCTGAGAATAGGCATCGGGTCCCATATGGGTTTTGGCTCACAGGTCGATTTTGTACTTGGCAAATGGACCGCTGAGGAGAAAGCCGAACTCAAACCTGCTATAGAGAGAGCCATAGAGGTGATAAAGGCATTCGGTACAATAGGTGTGGATAGGGCAATGAACCAGTACAATACAAAGGGTGCCCCGTCAGAGCCAAAGGCTACCAATCAATAAATTTCTCAAGATCTCTCCTCTCTTTCTTGGTGGGTCTCCCTGTACCCCTGTCCCTTTTTACAAAGATTGTTTCAAATGGAGCATTGAGTTTGTCAAGTTCCTCCTGTGGAGTTATATCCTCTGCGAATTGTGAAACAGCTTTTGCCCCCTGTCTGTTCCCTATGGGGATAATGACTCTCCATTGGTAGTGAACACTCCCTTTGCGGACTTCGATTATGTCATTCTCCTTGATATCCTTGGAGGGCTTGGCCTCGGCTCCATTTACTTTGACCTTCCCGCTTTTGCACGCTTCTGTCGCTTCAGAGCGAGTCTTGTACACCCTGATGGCCCAAAGAAATTTGTCCAGGCGTTCCTCTATCTTCATATCAGTGCTTGTGGTCGTGGCAGCCGCAGGTGCATCCCTCTTCGTGATGGTGATGCTCCTCTTCTGCAATGTATGAATCTGTCTCTTCCTGTTTTACTATATATACCTCCAGCAGGGTAGTTCCGTTCTGGGTAGGGGTGAGGATGAAATCCTTATAGCCGGCAGGTACCATTACCCATTCACCCTCTGAAATGGTGCACTCCCCTTCGCCAATTTGGGCACCCCCCTTGACGCAGCAGTAGAGGATAAAGCTCTCGTATTTCTCTGTATATATATGAAGAGGGTCACTCAAATCAAGGGATGTTACCTTAAAGTAAGGATTCTCTGTAAGGATATGCTGTTCATGTCTGTGCGAGGCTGGGATATAGTTTGTGTCTGCATCGAATTTTGAGTAATTGATGCAGTCAAATGCCAGTTCGTGGTGCATCTGGCGGGCAGTCTTGGGATTGTTCTCCCTCCCCCAGTCGTAAAGCCTGTATGTGACGTCGCAAATCTGTGCAATCTCAGCAATGACAAGCCCATTTCCTGCCGAGTGGACAGTCCCGGGCTCAATGTAGAAGAAATCACCTTTTTTAGGGTGGAAACAGTTGAGGCACTCCTCTACCTTGCCCTCCTTGCACCTTTGGTAGAACTCATTGGGGTCCATATCCCTGTTGAATCCCATATATATTACGGAGTCCTCCTTCGCATCAAGAATGTACCACGCCTCACTTTTGCCGTATGAATTGTGTCTGTCATATGCAGTCTCATCGTCGGGGTGTACCTGTACCGAAAGTTTGTCCTTGATGTCAAGAATTTTTATAAGTAGAGGGAACTCGTTTCCGAAATATTTGTAGGTCTCATCACCTACGATCTCCCCCATATATGTCTCTATGATATCGTAAAGGGCATTCCCTTCAAGATATCCGTTAGAAATGTCAGAACTCTCCTCTTCAAATCCGGAAATCACCCATGACTCACCGATGGAGGAACCGAACCTGTTGCCCCCCCAAACCCTCTCTTTCGGTATGGATTTGAATTTAAGCGGATATAACTGTTTCTTGCTCATTGCGTTTCCCAACGAATTTTGTAATTGTAAAATATGATAGTGCCAATACGGCAATTGATATTGCAAATATAGCGAAATAGATTTGAGAATCCCCTATCATCCCTCTGAAGGTGGCGTCTGATGGTACCTCCGGGAAGAGGTAGTACAGAAGTGTGGAGAGTGAGTTGTTGAGGATGTGGAGCACTATAGGGACCCAGATGCATCTGGTTTTATAGTACATGTAGCCCAGAAGAAGACCCACAAGGATAGCGGGAATCGCTTGCCATGGATTCATATGGAGGATTCCGAAGATGATGGACGACCATATTATTGCCTTGGCGGGGTGTTTCCCATTTTCAATCATACCTCTCAGCATCAGACCTCTGCATAGAATTTCCTCCATAATGGGGGCACATATGCAGGTGGTGAGTATCGAGCACCAGGCATTCTCTCCTAGTGCGGTGCTTTTCATCAGCTGGTCAAACCACTCCGGTGTGGTAAGGGCGGCGCTTGCAGGTTCTGTGACGATAAGGTATGCTACCAGTATGAAAGGGAGAAGTGCAAAAAGGATAGCGGGGTGTAACCTGCCGAAATAGGGATCGTTGATTTTGTATTTTGGTGAGTATTGCTCCCTTGTGACCTTGAGCCAGGCATATACAAATGCGGGGCTGAGGGTGAGTATATATGCCAGAAATGTAGATATTATCTCGATATCCTTTACCTGTGGAAATGTGGTAGGGAGGGCCAGAATGGTTCCGCACAACACAACACATAGAAACAGGATAAAACTCTCCTTGAGTGTGGGGGTAAATGAAAATAATCTGTTAAACATAATTTATTCAACGATAAAAACCTCTTCGTTCTCTTTCAGGAAGTAATAGTGCTCGCGTGCATATTTCTCCAGAGAGTCCAGGTCTGATGTAAGTTCCTTGATTTTGTCGTCAGTCTTCCTTATCTCTTCGCGATATTGACGTATTATCTTCTCCTGTTGGTAGATGTTGTATTTGTTCTCTATCCACCTGATAGCGTTGTTTTTGCTGACGAAAAGGATGCTTATGACAAAGGCCATGGTCACTATGAAAAATTTATTGAGCAAGACCCGGAAAAAGCGGGACCTCTCCTTCAATGCCGATATTTTCATTTTTAGACCCATAGTGCAAAAGTACAATTTTTTCTCTAATTAATGTGGAAGAGTGTCAGCTCTGCTGACTCGAATGTGGCGTCGGGTGACGGTTTCCCCTTGGGGTTGTAGAAGAATTGGTCTATGCCGAAATCTTTGGCTCCGATGATGTCATTTGTAGGGTCGTCTCCGATCATCAGGGTAGCCTCTTTGGCCTCAATCCATCCGGAAGGGTTTTCAGCTTCGGTAAAGCCGCAGAGCCTCTCAAGGGCGATTCTGAATATGTTGGGGTCGGGCTTCTGGTACCCCACCTCTTCCGAAATGACCACTTCGCTGAAGTATTGGCGGATGCCGCTCCGTTCAAGTTTGTGGTATTGGACCTCTTTGAAACCATTGCTCAGGACAGCCATCTTCCCGCCGAGGGACTCAATGTGTGCAAGCATCTCCCGTGCACCGGGGATCAGTTCCTTTTCGCAAATCATCTGAGCGAGGTAATCATCCCCAAAATGTTTGGCAAACTCCTCATCATGAAGACCATACAGTTCAAAAGCTGCATAGAATCTGAACCAGCGGAGTTTGTCTTTGGTGAGTTCTCCAGATTCGTATTGGGCCCACAGTTTGTGGTTGAGGATGTCGTATTTTTCGAAAAAGATGTGTTTGTATCCGGCATCTCCACCTTCGCCATTACAGATGGCCTTGTCCAGATGGGGATACTTGCCTATCAAATGGCAAATCGCCCGCTCGGAATTTTTGTCAAAATCCCAGAGCGTGCGATCTATGTCTATGAGGTAGTACCTGTACCCTTTCATCTTGACTATCTGCCGGTGTAGTTGTGAGGGGTGATGGCCCTCATCTCCTCTTTTACATCTTCAGATACATTGAGTGTCTCAATGAACTCAGCAATGGTCTCGCGTGAAATGGCTGAACCTGTGCGGGTAAGCTGTTTGAGTGTCTCATATGGATTTGGATAGCTCTCTCTGCGGAGAATAGTCTGAAGGGCCTCTGCTACCACTGCCCAGTTGTCTTCAAGGTCCTCTTCGAGTTTGCCCTCATTGAGGATAAGTTTGCCAAGACCTTTGAGGATCGATTTGAAGCCGATGATGGAGTGTGCGATAGGCATACCCACATTGCGGAGCACTGTGGAGTCTGTCAGGTCCCTTTGGAGACGGGAGATAGGGAGCTTCGATGCAAGGAACTCGCAGATGGCATTGGCGTAGCCGAAGTTACCCTCTGCATTCTCAAAGTCGATAGGGTTCACTTTGTGTGGCATAGCCGATGATCCCACCTCGCCCGCTTTGATCTTCTGTTTGAAGTACTCCATCGAGATGTACATCCAGATGTCACGAGCCAAGTCGATAAGGATATTGTTGATCCTCTTCATGGCATCGAAAAGAGCTGCTATATAGTCGTAGTGCTCGATCTGTGTAGTAGGGTATGAACGTTTGAGACCAAGAATCTCCTCTACAAAGTTGTTTGCAAACTCGTTCCAGTCAAACTCCGGATATGCTACATTGTGGGCGTTGAGGTTGCCTGTAGCACCACCGAATTTGGCTGCGAATGGGACAGCCTGGAGGGTTTTGAGCTGCTCCTGGAGGCGTACTACATATACCTGAATCTCCTTGCCCAGGCGGGTAGGGGATGCAGGCTGTCCGTGGGTGCGGGCAAGCATCGGAACATCGTTCCACTCCTGAGCGAAATCAGAAAGGGTGTTGATGATGTCGTACAGGCTTGGGAGATATACATCCTGGATACCTTCAAGAAGACTTAGAGGGACAGATGTGTTGTTGATGTCCTGTGATGTGAGTCCGAAATGTACGAACTCTTTGTATTTGGGGTCAACCCCTATGGCATCGAATTTCTCTTTGATGAAGTATTCAACAGCCTTTACATCGTGGTTTGTAACCTTCTCTATATCTTTTACTCTTGAAGCCTCCTCTTCGGTCATATTGCTGTAGATCTCCCTCAATGGTTCATAAAGAGATTTTGGAAAATCGGCCATCTGTGGGAGTGGAAGTTCGCAAAGGGCGATGAAATACTCGATCTCTACGCGTGTCCTGTATCTGATCAGTGCAAATTCAGAGTAGTAGGATGATAGTTCGCTGACTTGTCTGTAGTATCTTCCGTCAACTGGAGAAATGGATGTAAGCATATATGTAACTGTCTAATTGTTTTCAATATCCCACAAAGATAACTATTCTTTCGGATAAAGGTTTATCTTTGTACCACTGATAAGACAATTTTTATGGGAGACGCAAGGCAAAAACTTATAGACGAAAGGGTTCAGAAGGCCATTGACCTCTTTGAAGGGGGTTACAACTGCTCACAGGCTGTGATTCTGGCCTATTGCGATATGTTTGATATGGATTTTGAGACCGCTGCCAAGGTCTCTTCGTCATTCGGCGGGGGGATGGGGCGCCTCCGCGAAGTGTGCGGTGCCGTGACCGGGATGTTTGCCCTTGTGGGGCTCAAATACCCTGCAACGGATCCTTCGGATTCACTGGCCAGAAGTACCAACTATGGAAAGGTTCAGGAGCTTGCAGCCCAGTTCAAATCGGAGATGGGCTCCTATATCTGTGCGGAGCTGCTCCAGATCCGCCGCGAACCTCAGGAACCGGTCCCGTCTCAGAGGACAAAACTGTACTATAACCTCCGTCCCTGCACCCGCTGCGTGGCTACAGCCGCCCGCATTTTCGGTGAGGAGATATTCAATGGGTAGGACTATTTGAATGTCAATGTGAATACTGTCCCGCTTTCGTCACTTCGTGATAGGGTGAGGGTGCCGTTGTGCATGCGCATAATCTGTCTCGAGAGGCTCAGACCAATCCCGGTTCCATCTTGTTTGGTAGTGTAGAACGGGATGAAAATCTCCTCCTGACTCTCCTTGCTGATAGGACGGCCGTCATTCCATACATTGATGATTATCTGCTCCGAAAGATTTATCTGTGCAGATATCTCTATTTTTCTTGCCTCAGCCTGCACTGCATTTTTAACCAGATTTATAAGGATCTGTGTAATTTGCCCTTCGTCTGCATAGAGTATCACATCATCAGATTTCTCGGTGTATGTGCATACTGCTCCACAGATCAGGGCTTGTTCTCTGGTAAGATTTATTACCCTCTCTGCCAGTTCCCTTACGTATAGAGGCTTCTTTACCGGTGCTGCCACACGGGTGAGGTTTCTGTAGTTCTCGACAAATCTTATAAGCCCTTTGGATGACTGGGAAATGGTATCCAGCCCATCCTTGATTTGACCATCCACCCCTTCAAACATAAGAAGAGTGTCGCTCAGTGATGCGATGGGGGTGACGGTATTCATAATCTCATGGGTGAGTACCCTGATGAGTTTGTTCCATGACTCCTGTTCATTCTCTGCAACTTCGCTGCTTATGTCATTGAAAGCTATAATTTTAACACTGCTTTTGCCTATTATGGCTTTTGATGCAGTGAGGGAGATTGTCATCTTGCCCCTTTCATTGTAGTAGCTGGCCCGCTTCTCTTGTGTGTTTTCATCTATGAGCTGAAAAGCCTCATATAGCTGTTCGCTTACAGGTTTGAGCTGCCTGATATGGCCAAATGTCGCAATACCCAACAGGGAGAGTGCTGTGCTGTTGGAATAGGTTATCTGACCATCCTCTTCCACAACAGCTACCCCTGTTTTCACGTGGTCAAGCAACATTCCGAAGTATCTCTCCTGTTGGATTATCTCCATCCTCTCCTTGTCAAAAATGTTGCGTATACGGTTCAATGTCTTATTGAATTCCCTCCCGATAAGGGGTTTCTCATTGAATCGGAAGTTGAGTTCCTTGTCCTCAAAGGCATCGAGCATATAGTCTACCTTCCTTCTCATCTTTCGGGAGGTGAGTAATGTTGCTACAGCAGCAGTAATCGCAGCTGTGGCCCCAATTGCTGCTATGAGGGTCAATGTTCCGGACATCAGATATTATATTTCTTCAGTTTTGCATAGAGGGTGGGGCGGCTTATCTCGAGCGATTTGGCTACCATTGAGAGGTTTCCCCCAAATTTTGCCATTGCTGCCCTGATTGCCTGCTCTTCAGTCTCTTCCAGTGTGGCACCTGGCGATATGGTGGAGGGTTGCTTCTGCTTTGTTGGTTGTATTTCAATGTCTGTTGCCCCCAAAAGTTCATTTTCAGAGAGGATAACCGCTTTTTCGATGCAATTCTGCAGCTCCCTTATATTGCCGCTCCAGTTGTGCCCTTTCAAAAGCTGCAGTGCCTGAGGAGTCAATCCTCTGGTCGTCCGTCTGTATTTCTCTGCAAATTTTCTGATGAACAGCTCTGCGAGCGGTTCTATCTCATCTGTACGCTCACGCAATGGTGGGAGATGGAAACGGACTGTGTTGATGCGATAGTACAGGTCCTCCCTGAAATCGCCGTCACTGACCATCTTCTCCAGATCTTTGTTGGTCGCGCAGATCAGCCGTATGTCTACAGGTATGCTTTTGGTATCCCCGACACGGGTGATGCATTTGTTCTGAATCGCCCTGAGGAGTTTGGCCTGGAGATGCAATGGGATATTTCCAATCTCATCCAGAAAGAGTGTCCCTCCGTTTGCCTGTTCAAATTTACCTGTGTGGTCTGAGTGGGCATCAGTAAAAGCCCCTTTGACGTGGCCGAAAAGTTCACTTTCAAAAAGTGTTTCGGTGAGGGCCCCGGCATCGACGCACACCATCGGTTTGAGGGCCCTTTCAGAGATTCTGTGAATCTCGTTGGCCAGGACATCCTTTCCCGTCCCATTCTCGCCGGTGATGAGGACAGATGCATCTGTGGCGGCAATCTTTGTTACCCTCTCCCTTATTGCAGCGATCTGTCTCCCTTCTCCCCAATACATGGCGGATGGTGCAGGTGCAATTGCTTTGCTCCCCCTCCCCGATTTTTCCACCCCTGCAAATGCACTCCGCAGGGTCTCTATAAGTTTTTCATTGTCCCAGGGTTTCACTATGAAATCAAAGGCTCCCCGCTTCATCCCCTCCACGGCGAGCTGAATATCTGCATAGGCGGTGAATAGGACAACCTGGGTTTCAGGGCTCCTCCTTTTTATCTCGCTCATCCAGAAGAGACCCTCGTTGCCTGTATTGATGTCGGTGTGGAAGTTCATATCCAGCAGCACTACATCGGGTCTGAACTCCACCAATTTGCTCATAAGTTCATTGGGAGAAGCTATCAGCTCCACTTGCTGGAAATGGATTGGGAGAAGCACCTTCAGCGCAGCCCTTATGCCGCTGTTGTCATCTACAACCAGTATTTTTGCCTTGCTTTTTGCCATAACTATTTCTGGTACACTGATAAAAGTAAAAGCCAAATTCAACGCAAAAGTATTTAAAATCTATACACTTTCAGGTAGAATTTGGCAAAACTCATAGTATTATGTATTATGTCTAATGCAAAATTAACAAAATTTATTCCTTTTCCGAACATATACCTTTCATTCACTTCTCAGTGAGTCTACGGGGTTTTCAGTGGCGGCGCGAATAGAGGTGAATGTCACTACTGCTGCTACTATGAGGGCTACCATTGCTCCTGCTGCAGCAAATACCCACCAGTATATCGGAGAACTATGTGCAAATGTACTGTAGTAGAAGTCAGTTATGAAATATGTAATAGGGACAGAAACTGCAAAACATACTCCCATCATCTTCATAAATCTGATGTTGAACATTTTCAGAATCTCTGCGACGGATGCTCCGTGCACCCTCCTTACACCAATCTCTTTACGACGGTACTGGGTCTCGAATACTACCATCCCGAATACACCCATAAGGGATATTATTATGGCGATCAAGGTGAAGAGGGCTACCATAGTGGTGAGCTGCTTCTCCTTCCGGTACTGCCTTCCAAGCTCCTCGTCGAAAAACTGAAGTCTGAACTTGTTCAGGTTAGCCCCGGGATTGAATTTGGAAACTGTCGAGTTTACAGCTGCCTGAACATCCTGATAAGGGGCTCCAGGTGCTGTTCTGATGTACAAGTGTGTGAGGTCCCACCATGGATTCTTTCCGAAGATGTAGAAAGCAAACGGGTTCAGTTCATATTGCAGGGGCCTGAATTGGAAATCTTCACAGAAACCGGCAATCTCTGTCTCAGCGCTATGACCATTGACCTTATCTTCCAGAGTAAAGCCATATTTCTCTTTGGCTATCATGTTGAAAATGAAAACACCATGCTCACTCTTCTCGTCCGAAGGGGTGAAATCACGCCCTTCCACAACATCGATCCCCATAAATTTCAGGAAGTTCCAGGATACAGGGTAAGCGTCTATATTGATCTGTTCCCCTTTGAAGGTCCTTCCCCAACCCATACGGCTGCTGCTTACGAGAGGCCCTGCAGCCCAAGCTACATCCGCTATATTGGGATCTTTCAGGAGTTCATCGGTAAATGCATCCCTGTCTGCAGTCGCAACACCTATATTAGCAGTCAGGAGATACTCCTTGTCAAACCCCATGTCATAATTCATCATATAGTTGTGCTGCATTTTGATGAACATGGCACATATGACAAACGAAATGGATATTATGAACTGAAGTGATATGAGGGCGTATCTGAGACTCTTCCCTTTGGCGGTAGCACCGAAGGCCCCTTTGATGGCAAATGCAGGGGAGAATGAGGTTATATAGAGGGCAGGATAGAGACTTGAGGCTATGGTCATCAAAAGTGCTGCCGCAATGGTTATGCATATCACAGGAATATTGTGGCCAAAATCCAATGTGCAGGTAATCAGATTTGCATAGGTGGAACCTTTGAACAAAATCACTACCGCCACAGCTGCGCACAATGACACAGCGACAAGAACACCGGATTCAAGCATCAGGCTCCCTACGAGAGCACCTCTGCTGCTTCCAAGAATCTTTCTGGTATTGAGTCCCCTGATCCTCATAGGGATCTGTGCGAAGAAGAAGTTTACAAAGTTGATGAGGGTTATCACTACAATAAGGATGGCTACCGCCAATAGGGTAAGGGTAGTGGTCCTGTTGCCGCTGCGTCCTGCAGGGGCATCTATCAACTTATTGTAATACATATCTTTCACAGGGAGAAGGGTAACTGTTGCTCGGTCAATCTGCTTGTCAATCTCACTCTGGTCTATGCTGCTCCTTACAGACTCCGGAGCGGAGGCGATACGCTCACCCCAAATCCCCTCTACCACTTTTCTTGCATGGGCTTCAAATGCCTCTTTGCTGTCAGGGCTGTCAAGCTTGACGAAATGGTGGTAGCTCCACTCGCTGAAATTGTCAATGCTCTGGTTTTCCAGATAACAGCAGTAAAGGATGTGGATATTGTTGAGGTCAGAGTTCATAGGCATGTCTTCGTACACCGCCACGACAGTCATAGGCTCTTTCCCTTTCCCCACATAGATAGCGTCACCGACACCCACCTGCATCAGTTTGGAGGCGGTCTCGCTTATTGCCACAGTCTCCTCTTTATCCATTCCATCAAATGTTCCGGCAATAGGGGTGAAGCCAAAAACATCCAAAGCTCCATGGGTGAGCTGTGAGGTGCCGAGCTGATATGTGCGGGCCTCTTCACCATCACCTGTACGGGTATAATTCTTGCCGTCACCACCTATATAGGCGACACCCCAGCTCTCTACCATAGATGCCTGCTCCATAATGGCGATCTGGAGAGGGCGGTTCAGGTTTACCTGATACTCCCCCTCTGAAAACCAGCTTGGGGTCCCCATTATATAGAGGCGTTCTACATCCTTCAATTTCCGGTTGTAGCCAAGATCGTAATGGACCTGTACCAGAAGGATATACAGGGCAGCAAATGCCACTGTCATGCCCAACAGGTTAAGAATACCCGATCCTTTAAATATTTTAAAAATGTTTTTCATTTTTCTTCTTATTCATTCCCTATTTAATTTCCGCGACAGCTTTTCGTTATTTTTTGTCGAGGGGTAAGCTCCTATAGCTCGTTTTTCACATCTCCGACGATCTGACCGTCGAACAGATTGATTACCCTTTGGGCTACAGCTGCATCTTTCTGTGAGTGGGTTACCATTACGATGGTGGTCCCCTCTTTGTTCAGTTCGGAGAGAAGATCCATCACCTCCTTGCCATTTTTTGAGTCAAGGTTACCTGTGGGCTCGTCGGCCAGGATCAGTTTTGGGTTGGAAACCACTGCACGGGCTATAGCTACCCTCTGCTGCTGTCCACCTGAAAGCTGCTGGGGAAAGTGCTTTGCACGGTGGGAGATCCCCATCCTTTTCAGAATCTCTGTCACTTTCTGCTTGCGCTCGCTGGCTGAGATGTTGAGGTATCTTAGTGGGAGTTCCACATTTTCATAGACATTCAATTCGTCGATAAGATTGAAACTCTGAAATACGAAACCGATGTTCCCTTTGCGAAATTTGGTCCTCTCCTTCTCCTTGAGGCCACCCACTTCGTTGTCAAGAAGTCTGTAACTTCCCTCTGTGGGGTTGTCAAGCAGTCCCAGAATATTCAAAAGGGTCGATTTGCCACATCCTGACGGACCCATAATGGCTACAAACTCACCATCATTGATTTCAAACGACACACCATTCAGTGCGGTAGTCTCAATTTCCTCGGTACGGAATACTTTACTAAGATCTTTAACTGTAATCATATTTTTATAATTTTAATTTGTTTATTACTCATTTTTAAGTGAATCCACCGGATTCGAATTTGATATTTTCAAGCTGCCTGCTACCACTACAGCCAGTATTATCACCAGGATAATCATATCCCCTATCACATAACTCAAAATACCTATGTCGGCCTTCTGCTGGAACATCTGAAGAGCCGCATCACCTACCAGATAGGCCAGTATATCACCTATTACCAGCGCCACCGCCATAAGTTTCAAAATGTCTATGATAAAAAGTCTGACAATCTCAGCCGGGACAGCTCCATTGATTTTTCTTATTGCGACCTCAGCACTTCTTCTCTGAGTCTCGTCTCTTATATAACCTATCAGCCCCATAAGGGAGATAATAAGGGAGAAGAGTCCACCCAAAAGTATTGCATTCTTTATTTTTCTTATGTCAGCGAAGAACATCCTGACACCCTCTTCATATGCAGACACTTCAAAAGTCCTCTCTGGGATCACCTCATCCACAGCAGCCTGCACCTGTGATATATTCTCAGCTGTAATTTTGTCCACCTTCATCAGTACAAACCTCAAATAAAAGTCAAGTGCATCATCATAAGAGAGCTCCGCCCCGAAACGGACACTTGGGCGATCATCCACAAACACCGACCCTATCTTGTAATCTTCGTACACTCCACATATAGTGAAAATATCGGTTTTCTTCTTGCTATGCTCAGTGAAGACTACCCCTTTACCTATAGCACCATCTGACCAGTCTGCAAACTCCTGCATCCTCTCCACAAACCTCCTGCTCACAGCCACTTCATTTATGGTTTGGGCCTCTCTTCCCTCGATAAATTTTATCCCAAGCACATCTGCTGCCCCCACAGTCGAATAATACTGGTCAGCCACATTGAAAAGTTCTCTTTCATCATTAGGAAGATAGACATTGTTGCCGGATGATCCTGTAATAGGAACCTCGGATGTGATGGCCGATCCCTGCACAAAAGGGAGCTGGGATATCCTCTCTTTTACCCTAAAGAACTCTTCCGGATCAGCACCCACCATATCCACAGCCAACAGCTGGTCATACTCGTAGCCCAAGTCATCATTGAGCATCATATTGTATTGCTTTCCAAATACAAACAGTACACATATCAGGAAGATGGAGAAAGTGAACTGGATACCGAGGAATACAAGTTTCCATCTCCTCTTTGACTCCCTGTAATTTCTAAATGCAGTAGAGACGGGTACCTGCATAAAAATATTCGCAGGCACAAGACCCGAAATCAGCAGCACTACCACACATACCGCCACTGCCACCACTATAGCCTGCCAGCTGAAAAGGGATACAATGGATGCCCCCAGCAGATTCTCTATCTGCCCCGCAAATCCTACTATTATGGCTACTGCCAATATCAATGCGATGGTAAAGTGGAGAGCCGCCTCCTTGAAAAGGAGCTTCGCAATGTCTCCTCCCTCTGCACCATAGCACTTGCGTACCCCTACCTCTTTTGCCCTCTGCACTACAGATGATATCGAGTTAAGGACATAATTCACCACAGCTGCTGAAATCAGCAGCAGAGCCACTATCGAGAGCATAAGGATCATATTTCTGTTTGTAGGGTCTGATACATGCTGCCTGTCTGTCCTCTCCAGATAGTACCACAGTTTCAGCCCCGCTTTCTCCAGATCCTCCATAGGCTGGTTTTTCACCTGCATCTCGTGGATAGCATCTGTAAGCGATTCGGGATCCACCCCTTCCTGCAGTTTTACGTACCCCAAATATCTGTCGTTGCCAAGCCAGTTCTCTGTGCTGCTTTTAGAGTATGTAGGCATAGCGAGGAGGATATCAATTCCACGGAATGAGCTGTTGGTTGGGAAATCCTCAAATACCCCTTCCACTGTAAATACAGCCTTGGGCAATGATTCGTTGTATAGAGTCTGTCCTACAGCCTTCTCTATACCGCCGAGTTTTTCTGCAAGGGTACGTGATACCATCATCTTACCCCACTGTGAAAGGACCTGTTTAGGGTCTCCGGTGTACACCTGCATATCGAAAATATCGAAGAAACTGGTGTCAGCCACTACCAATTCTGTTTCCAGTTTGTTTTTATCTTGAGTATAATAGCTGTTGTTTTCAAACACAGGGGTAACCCTTGTAGCCGACTCCACACCTGGAACAAATTCCCGGAACCCCGGGGCCACTGCACCACTCACCCTGTCGCCACTGAGATTCTCCTCCCCGTGCCTCACAGCCCCTGTCATTATCGAATATACCCTCTCTTTATCAGAGTAGAAATTGTCGTATGACAATTCAAAGCACACCTTCGCAATAAGGACCACACCGATGGCCAGCCCAAGGGCCAATGAACAGATCTTTACAATATTTCTTTTAAGTTTCATACGTTTTCTGTTTACACTTTTACATCTGTGCCAAAAAGGAACAATGGATGTGCCAATGTGTGTAACAGCTTGAATATGTATGAATTGTGGAAATGTGACAAAAAATAAGTGTAAAGAAACTTTACAGGTGTGGCAAGATTCTTTACACTATATTCATCATGCGTGCCAATTGGACAAAATAGTCATTAGACCATATCTCCAGATCTCTTGGATTGTGAATGAATGGAAGTACATCTGCTTTTACCTGCCTTATATCAGCAGTCGAGAGACGATGTAGTAGTTTCTCTTTGAATGATTCAATGGTGATCTCCTCATTGTTGAATTGTCTGCATCGCTCAGCCAAGTGGTGAAAATCAAGTGGAATATTATTGCGAACATACCATTCAAAATCATACCAGTCACGACCTTTTACCCTATTCTTCCATCCTCGAAATACAAGTGCATGCATTTTTCCGGCGAAAAGGTCAGGCAGTGTAAAACAGCGGGTCATAAATGAATGGGGCATAAGCAGCAACTTTTGTTCTGTACGGAAGTCCAATGGAGGACAAGTGTCGACTTCTATCTTGATCTTAATCGATTTTTCTGTTTGAAAGGTTATATCATATACATCTGTATTGTCCTTTAGGAAAGCTGAATCCACATTTCCAAACGCCCTTTTATCCTTTTTTTTGATTTCCACTTTCCTGCCAACCATAGCAAAGATGTCCACTATAGCCGGGAAGTATTTGGTGAAATCAAACTTGTCATCTTTGGCCAATAGAGAAAAATCCATGTCCTCACTGAAACGTTGCAGTCCGTGAAAGATTCTCAAACATGTGCCACCATAAAATGCAGCATTTTCAAAAAATCCCCCTGCATACAATCCAGCCAGAATCACCTGTTGGTTGACTTCATAAATTGCATTTCTTTTACGCTGCTCTGTTGTCAGGTCATAACGGGACAACATGTTCTCAAATATATCACTCTTCATCGGTTTATAAATTTTAAAAGTGTGGAGACAGAATCGGCCTTCTTTCCTACCTTGACATAATCTTCAAATATCTGCATATCCATCTTATAGAGCTCTTCTATATCCATGCGGATATCATCTTCCAGATATGTTTGTACATCCTTCAGGTAACGGAGATTCACTTTTGGAGAGTTTGCTATCAAATCGCACAAAGCTTTTTCAGGTGATGCTATCAAAAAAGCATAATCACCTCTATGAAGACTTTTTACCCCTATTGGAAATGCCTCTCTCGATATGTGCTTATAGTCATAGAATCCTAGAGGTGTATCAAAGCTCCTGGAATGTTTTACAGTCATTGACTGATGGGCATATACAGCCTCCGGAATCAAACCATAATATCTAAGAGCTGAAGACATCGATATGTATGATGGAGCATAAATATGATTGGCAGCCAGCTCACTTGATATGGCCTTTCCAGTATATTCGGGATTGGTCACATACAATCCCCTCTTCAATCTGATGATATATCCATTTTTTTCAAGCCATGCCACTTTCTTTTCGGCGGACTTAAGTCCAGGATATAGTGACTCGATAATAGAGGTAGTTACTGGTATATTGCCTATTTCTTTTAATGAATTGTTCATAATGCAAAAATAGTAATAATTTGAACAATAAAAGAAATAAAAATTCTTTTTCTGTTCAAATTATTGCTTATTGTCGCCGTTCAAACTATCGCTGCAATTCGGAGGCCACATCATACGGGCTTTTTCCGCCCTGCCTAAAAATTCATTACTTTATCGGGGGAGTAGTATTTTAGGCTTCGGAGGATTAGATTCTGCAGACCGTGGCCGCCCATGGCCACGTGAATGTGAGGGGCCCGCTGCGTAGCAGTGGGAGGGATGAAGCGAAGCGGAAGTCTGCAGAACTAAACTCCGAGCCGGAGTCCGGCAAGCTGACATGAGTAAGATGAGAAGCTCACGGCAACCGGAATGAGTGTCTATACTGTGGAGATTCACTTCCGACAGAGTTGTCACGCAGTGAAAAGTGGCTTTAGACACTGCGTCAGAGTGGTAAATTATATGTTATTATGCTAAAATGAGGTGTGACGCAGTGATCTAAGCCCTAAAACGGTGCGTCGCGAATAAGATTTCGCTATAAAGACACCCGAACAAAGTCGGGTGTGACGTATGGGTGTGACGATAAATTATGATGTCGGGGATTCAAAGTTGCCGATTACCTCCTAAAATTAATTGGTTAGACCTATGTTTATAACCCTCTGACCACTTCTGCGGGGTTTTCGCTTGCCGCTTTCCATGACCGGAGCGAGACAAGAGCCACAGTTAATGCGAGGACTGCCATCAATGAGACTATGAATACCCACCAAGGGACGGTAATGCGGTTCGCAAACTGTTCAAGCCAGCGGGATACGATGACCCAAGCCACCGGAGCAGCCACCAGGAATCCTGCCAGTACCAACTTGACATAATTGTTGTTGAGCATACTTATAAGTAGTCCCCTGTCGGCACCATAAACTTTCCTGATAGCGATCTCTCTTCGGCGGTGCTGTGTCTCGAACATCACTATCCCGAATACCCCCATAAGGGCTATGATTATCGCCAGCAAAGCAAAAAGGGCTATGACCACTGTGGACCTCTTTGTAGTCGAATAGAGATTCCCTATTGCCTGGTTGAAGAACATCACCTCCGGCTCATCTGCACCCGGAGCAAACTCCTGTACCAGCTCTCTGACACATTTTGAAAATGCCGCGATATCTGCTCCCTGCTTCAGTTTAACATAAAATGTTCCGAATTGGCGAGAACTGTTACATAACAATGCTATATAATCTACGCCATCATCTGCCGGAGCGAGTTTGACATCCTTGACCATACCACAAATGGTGTGGCCATTCTCCACGTGTCCGAGCGGAATACCTATTTCATTATGAAGATTTGCAGTCACTATCATTTCCTTGCGACTATGGGACTGCTCAGTAAATTCAGCTCCATCTATCAGCCGGATGCCAAAAAATTTAGGGAGATTGTATCTGACGGTCCAGACATTCAGTTTGTAGTCCTTACCGTCGTATCTTCTTCCCCATGTGCTATGCGGGAGAGTAATGGGGCTGACACAGGCTGTAACATCGACGGCATCCGGGTACTGCTGTAACTTTTCCACTACAGCCTCACCTTTAGTGCGTACATCAAATGATATAAAAGTCATAACATTTTCCCTTTCAAGCCCAATGTCGTAATTTACCA
Source organism: Candidatus Coprenecus sp. (assembly GCA_045603545.1). GTDB lineage: Bacteria > Bacteroidota > Bacteroidia > Bacteroidales > UBA932 > CAAGNP01. The sequence goes on from JAZUMG010000030.1 coordinate 69,797, forward strand.
TATACCTGTATTGGCTCCAGAATGATGCTGTGACGATGATAAGAATCATCGCTATACTGAATTGGAATCCTGCCAGAAACGATCTCATTCTTCTGCCTGATGAAGAGTGGGCATAACCCTCTTTCACCGCCATTGATGCATTGAATCGGGTAATATGTAGTGCAGGATATATGGCCGATATTACCGCCAGAAGTACCATCAGGATCAAAATAATCGATAGAACTGCAATATTGTCTTCCAGAGCAAGAGATGAAGTCACATACTCTGTAATAAAGCTTCCCTGTAAAGCAATAATAATCCCAAGAGCCAATACTAACGACACGACTACAAGACCTATGGCCTCAAAAAGAAACCCCATCCTCAGTGTTCTCTGCTCTGCTCCGAAGACCTTACAGATATTTACCGAGCGTATTCTGACAGGGATCATGGCCATAAAGAAATTGACAAAATTTATAAACGCTATTACCACTATAAGTAGAGCTATCGCAGCGAGTGTGATGGTAGAGCCGATATCTCCGAGTTCATAATTGTCACTATTCAGGATACCATGATAATATATACGGTCCAAAGATATAAGCCGTATAGGCAACACTTCATCCCCCTCCTCATATATCTCTTCATCCGGATACTCCACTTTCCATCTCTGAACCTCACCCATCATCCAGGCTGCATATTTATCCATCCATATCTTCTGGAAAGCCTCTACATCTGCACCATCCTCAAATTTCACATAGTGATTATAGTTCCAGTTATTGTTCCCTTTACCATCCTTACAGTTATCATTCTTGAATATATGATGGTTATACAGGAAAGTATTCTTGGGAAAATCCTTGAATATGGCCACTACGGTCTGAGGTTTTTCAGGACGCATATTGTCGTACCACTCTCCACCCTCATAATAGACCTGGTCCCCGACTCCGACACCTAACCTCTCTGCCGCCCCCTTCGATATGACTACGGTATTAGGCTCTTTTATCTGGGAAGCATCTCCGGCAAGTATATCGAACCCGAACACTTCCAGCCCCTCCGGTGCCATATCATAACTTCCCATATTGAATTTTCTGAAGTCACCCCCATCGGCTTGGGTCCACACCCTGTGAGGCTGCGCATACTCCCTTAGATGGGTAAAGGTCTCTGCACCCGGAAACATCTCCACAGATTCACGGGTCACAGGGTTTGGAGAACCCGAACTCCACTCTTCATCCCCTTGGCCTAATGTCCCTCCCCATAGGGCGGATATCATATATACCCTGTCAGAATCCTCGATGGGTCTGTTATATGTGGCGGAGTACCACACCTGTGACGCTATCACATAGAAGGCGACGAAAGCTAAGGTAAGGCCCACAATGTTCAGCACACTTGCTACCTTATACCGCTTGAGTGTCATTATGAAGTTCTTTATCATGAGCTGTAGGAGATTAGAATTTCAACACATCATTGTCTCCAAAGCTGTCGTAGCCGGATACGATGACTTTTTCACCCGGATTCAGACCGTCAAGCACTTCGTAGTACTGAGGATTCTGGCGTCCGATACGGATCTCTCTTTTGATGGCCTGCGAGCCATCTTCTGAGATCACATAGATCCATCTGCCTCCTGTTTTCTGGTAGAATGTGCCGCGAGGGATCATTACCGCCTCCTGTGGCTGGCCAAGCTGGAGGCTCAGATAGTATGTCTGGCCGATACGTATATTTTCTGGCTGTTGTCCGTCGAACTTGAAGTCGGCTTTGAACTTGCCGTCCCTGACCTCAGGGTAAACCTTGCGGACAATTGTATTGTATTTCTCATCCTGTCTCTCGAATTGTGCCTGCAATCCCGCAGATACTCTGTCGATATAGTGCTCGTCCACTTGTGCCTCGATCTTGTAGCTGTCCAGATTATTTATCTGCCCCACTTTGGTCCCTGCTGATATCGACTGGCCCAGAACCACATCCAGAAGACCGAGTTCTCCATCGATAGGGGCCTTGATGGTGAGGTTGTCTTTCCTTTTGCGGATCATAAGCATATTGCGTCTCATATTCTGCAGACTCTCCTCCATCTGCTCTATCTGCACTGTGCGGTAGAGGCTGTCCTGGAGCGAGCGGTTCTTTACCAGTTCGAGCTTGTCGATGGCCAGAAGATAGTCCTCCTCAGCCTTCAGCCACTCCTCTTTGGCGATCAATTTCTCCTGGTAGAGCTCCTTCGAAGAGTCGTAGGCCCTTTTGAGACGACGCACCTCCACACCGAGCTGAAGCATATCCTGACGGAGGGAGAGTTTCTGTTGCTCCATGGAGATCATGGTATTGCGTAGGATGTTCTCTTTCTCTGCAAGGTCTGCCTCTGCGTTAAGAATCTGTAGGTCGAGGCTCTCGTTGTTGAGGATCAGTATCACATCACCCTTCTTTACCCTGGATCCCTCTTCGGCTACGATAGTCTCCACGACACCCCCTTCGAGAGGTGATATCTGGATGGTGGTCATGGGGAGTACCTGTCCGGTCACCCTGATGTAGTCGTTGAATTGTCCCTGGGTCACTGTCCCCATAGAGAGGGTCTGTGGATTTACCCTCAAGACGCTATGGTTGTCCCTTACCAGCAGCCACACAATGAACAGCACTACTACACAGCCCATCCAATATGGTACGGCTCTCTTTGTAAACGCTGCAGCTATCCCTTTTTTCTTTTCAATTACTTTATCCATATCTTTTAATATTTTTTTACTCTTATATTTTGAATCAAAACATCATTAGCCATTAAAACTCCTGCTGAATATATGATACCCCCTGATAATAAGCCACAACACTCTTCTTGATGAGGAATTGAAGGAGGGCATTTAACTTCTCTGCCTGTGCGTTGAGCAGATTATTGGACGAAGTCTGATACTCTATAGGGGAGATGAGCCCCTGATCATACTTCTTCTGATTGAGGGAAAAGGCTTCTTTCTGAACTGCAGCCCTTTTATGCGACTGGACATAGGCGGCAGATGCACCATTGCGGTCAGCCACTGCCCGAAGTACCTCAGCCTCTATCTGCTGCATGGTCTGATCATATTGGGCAGAGGCCCTTGCGTATGCATTTTTCTTCCTCTGTATGTTCGAATGGCGTGAGAGCTGGTCGAATATGGGGATAGAAAGTGAAAGCTGCACATATTCACCCCCATTGTTCTTGAATTGGGTGCCGAAAGGGGTGGGTACATATCCGGCAGTGCCTGGGTATGAGTAGTAGCTGGTAGACCATCCTCCATAAAGTGAGAGGCGAGGTGCCACCCTCCATCTGGCGGTAGAGAGGTCAAGTCTGGCGTTATCCATTGTCCCTTGGGCAATAATGGCGCAGGGGAGTGCCTGTTTGGCTTGAGCTACGATATCGGCAGGCTCTTCACCCGATACTATCCCCACCAGTGACTCCCATTTTTCCACCTCCTGCAAGTCAATCATCAGTTGCTCGTCTATAGGGAAGAACATAATGTCTTTCAGTGTGATATAGGCATCTGCAAGTCTGTTTTGTGTATTGATAAGCTGATACTCCCTGTCTGACAGGTCAGCTGCCATCTGCACCACATCGGCGTGCCCTTTGCGGCCAAGCTCCTCCTCCCTTTGAGCACGACGCAATGCCTCTTGTGCGGTCTCTACTTGTCCCCGGATGATCCTCTCGAGCTCCGAGTAGTAGGCGACATTATAGTATGCCTCCATGGTGGCGAGGCAAATCTCATCCTCGAGCTGTTTCTCTTTCTCGACACCCATCATGACGGCGGTCCTGGAGATCTTCATGTTGTTGACAGCCTGGAAGCCATTGAAGAGCTGGATCCCTGCAGATAGGGAGTAGCTGTTGTTGAAAGAGGTGGTCGAGATGTAGGTATTGGTCTCAGGGTCCACTGAGCGGCCGAAATTTGAGTAGGCATATACATTCCCTTCGATGGTGGGGGTGAATGCCTGCATGATGGCCTCCCTTCTGGATACTCGTGCATCATCATTGTCTGCCTGCTGGATCCTTATCTTAGTGGAGTTGGAGATGGCGTATTCCATACACTCCTTGAGGGACATCCTGTTCTGACCGCAAACGGTAAGAAAGGATGCCGCCAAGAGAGCCGAAGCGATAATTATTATTTTACTAACCTTCATACAAATTGTCATTTGCCCTTAGTCTGTGCCACATTCGGGCCAAAGGGCCAAATGTTCTGTATGTCAGTGGTTTGTAGTTTTAGAGTATAATGGAAAGTGTAAGATTTCTTTACACATCTGTAAAGGAACCTTACAATTCGTACAATACCTGGTGTTCTTACAGGATGAGTGCTTTCGCTGCGGCAACATCGTGTACTCGGAGGATATCTGCCCCGCGGGCAATGGCGAGGCGATGGAGCTGGGTGGTGGCAGGAAGCGCCTCTTCGGGGGTGATGCCGAGCTTTTTGTAGATGAAGCTCTTGCGGGAGATCCCCACAAGTATCTCCCTCCCGAGGATTTTAAACCTGTCGAGCTCTTCGAGCAATTGGTAATTCTGTTCAATGGTTTTTGAGAACCCGAACCCCGGATCGAGGACCCAGCCGGTAATCCCCGCCTGTGCAGCCCTGATGCCGAACTCGCGGAAATATTTTATTATATCATCTATAATGTCCTCATAATCACAGTGCTGCTGCATGTTTTCGGGTGTCCCCCTCTTGTGCATGGCAATGTATTTCAGTCCGAGCTCTCCGACAGTTTTGAGCATTTGGCTGTCATCTTCCCCTGCTGAAATGTCATTGACGATAAAGGGGCCGACCCTGTCATAGGCATTGCGGACAATCCCGCTGCGGAATGTATCGATGGAGATTTGTGCAGGGGTGCCACCTTCGCTGATATATTGGGCGTAGCCATCCAGAGCCAGAGAGATGCGTTGCCACTCTTCATCCTCGGGAATGGGAGTGGAGCCGGGACGGGTGGAGCAAGCTCCGAAATCGAGAATATCAGCCCCCTCTGTCACCATCTGCGAAATGCGTGATTTTATATCCCCTATGGTGGATACCCTTGAACCGCTGAAGAAAGAGTCCTCAGTGATATTGATAATCCCCATAATTTTTACCTTCTGCTGTTCCATATTCCCTTTAAAAATCTTAATTTTGTCCCAAATGCGCACACAAATATAATACATTTTACCATGCTTATAGTTTTGGAAGGGCTCGACGGAGCAGGAAAATCTACACAGGTCAAAAAGCTTAAAGAGTATATTGTATCGAAGGGGAGGGAGCTGAAATATCTCCATTTCCCGAGATTTGATGCCCCGGTGGTGGGAGAGATGATTGCAAAGTTCCTCAGAGGGGACTTTGGTGACATAAACCAGGTCGATCCGATGCTTGTGGCTCTCCTCTATGCAGAGGACCGCAGGGAGGCTTCCAGCATGGTGCGCGAGTGGCTTGCAGCAGGAGATGTGGTACTGTTTGACAGATATGTCTATTCGAACATAGCATTCCAGTGTGCGAAAATGGAGGATCCTGCCAAAAGGGAGGAGCTTAGGGAGTGGATATTCAAATCAGAGTATGAGGATTTCGGTATCCCACGTCCCGATATGAATATATTTCTGGATGTCCCTATCGGATTTGTCTCTTCCAAACTCTCGGAGGTGCGTGAAGGGGATGACAGAGATTATCTTAAAGGTAAATCTGATATTCACGAGGCGGACATAAATTTCCAGATTAATGTAAGAAACGTATATCTGACCCAATGTGAGAAGGATGAGAACTTCAAAAGGATAGACTGCTCTGATGCAGAGGGGAACATGCTCCCTGCTGACTCCATATTTGCCAAGATAAAATCTGAATTGGACAAGGTGCTATGAGATACCAGTGGGTGCTGTTCAGGATTATTTTTGGACTCACATTTGTCCTCTCCGGGTTTGTCAAGCTGATAGATCCTGTAGGGACATCTCTGATAGTACAGGAGTATTTCAATGCACTCCACCTAGGTTCATTGTCATTTCTCAGTACCTCATTCGGCATATTGCTCTCTTTGCTTGAGTTTATTACAGGTGTGGCAATATTGATGAGGATGAGGATGAAGGAGGCGGCTGTCAGCGGACTTGTGTTGACTGTGTTTTTCACCATAGTATCTATATTCCTCCTTGTTTTTGATCCTATAAAGGATTGCGGATGCTTTGGTCAGGCATTCACCTTGACCCATTGGGAGACATTCATCAAGAATATAGTGCTGCTTCTCTGCATAATCCCCATTTTTATCCAGAGAAAAAAGTTCAGAAGGGACTCTTCTGTCCTGGTGGAGTGGCTCTTTCTCTCCATATATGCCTTGTTGGCATTTGTCCTCTCGACTGTGTCGCTGGCAAGGTTGCCTGTTGTGGAGTTCGGAGACTTCAAGACAGGTGCAGATTTGGCGATCAAACTCTCGGAGGTTACTGAAAAAGGGGAATTCGAGACAGTCTTTCTTTATGAAAAGGGGGGTGAGAGGGTGGAGTTTACCCTTGAAAATCTTCCCGATACCACCTGGAGCTATATCGAAACTGTGGATAAGTCAAAAGTGCAGGAAGGTACCCCTTTTGACTTCTATGTGGTGGATGGGGCTGGCAATCATATCACCGATTCACTAATATTCACAGATGTCCCGGTGGTGATATGTTCTGTCTATGATGTGGGGAAATTCTACAATTCCAAAAGGTGGAGTGAACTCAATATAGTCAGACAGAGTGTGGAGGAGAGAGGTGGTGTCTTCTGGATTCTGGCCGCATCCACCCCGGAGGAGATGAAGGGTATCTTCGGCGATGGTGTGGAGGATATGTTCAGAATCGGTTATACAGATTACAGGACTGCAATAGCTGTAAACAGATCAAATGGCGGATACCTTTATCTCCACAACGCTTTTGTGGTCAAGAAATGGTCAAGGCAAGGTCTTGATCCGGAGGATGAACTCCAGGTGATGGAGCAGGATAGCGATATAGTGATGATAAGGGGTATAATAAAACAACAACTGATAACATATGTATCAATTGTTGTTCTACTGGTTTCTATCCTTGTGATCAGATATCTCTGTAAAGTGGTGGCGATGCGCCGCTTAAGAAGTATCAGAGAATCTGAAAATCAGGAGGAATTATAGTTTCCTCTTGATTTTCACGATTTCGTAAGCCTCTACCACGTCACCCACCTTGATGTCGTTGTAACCATCAATGTTAAGACCGCAGTCATAACCGCTGGCTACCTCTTTCACGTCATCCTTGAAGCGTTTGAGTGATCCGAGTGAACCTGTATATACCACGATGCCGTCACGGATGATACGTACACTTGCTGTACGGGTAAGTTTACCCTCCTTAACCATACAACCTGCGATAGTACCCACTTTCGAGATCTTGAATGTTTCGCGAACTTCGGCTGTAGCTGTAACCTCCTCTTTCTCCTCAGGGGCAAGCATACCTTCAATACCGCTCTTGACTTCATTGATGGCATCGTAGATGATAGAGTAAAGCCTTATCTCAATACCCTCTTTCTCTGCAAGTTTTCTTGCACCACCGGTAGGACGTACCTGGAAGCCGATGATGATGGCGTTGGATGCAGCAGCCAAAAGAACATCAGATTCAGAGATGGCACCCACAGCCTTGTGGATAACATTGACGTGAATCTCCTCTGTTGAGAGTTTGATGAGTGAGTCTGATAATGCCTCGATAGAGCCGTCCACGTCACCTTTGACGATGATATTGAGCTCCTGGAAGTTTCCGATGGCGATACGGCGACCGATCTCCTCAAGGGTGATGTGCTTCTGGGTCCTCAAGCCCTGGATACGGAGCAATTGCTCCCTCTTGTTTGCAAGCTCGCGGGCCTCTTTCTCATCGTTCATCACGTTGAACACCTCACCAGCGGTAGGTGCACCGTTGAGACCAAGTACAGATACTGGTGTAGATGGACCTGCCTCTGTGATCTTCTGTCCCCTTTCGTTGAACATAGCTTTGATTTTGCCGCAGTAGCTTCCGCTGAGCATCACATCGCCTACGCGCAATGTACCTGCCTGTACCATAATGGTGGCAAGGAAGCCACGACCTTTGTCAAGGGATGATTCGATAACTGAACCTTTTGCTTTCTTGTTGGGGTTGGCTTTAAGCTCGAGAAGATCTGCCTCAAGAAGAACTTTGTCAAGCAGAAGATCCACATTGAGACCCTGTTTTGCAGAGATCTCCTGGCACTGGTATTTTCCGCCCCAGTCCTCTACGAGGATGTTCATATTTGCAAGCTGCTCCCTGATTTTGTCAGGGTATGCACCCGGTTTGTCAATCTTGTTGATGGCGAAGATCATAGGTACACCGGCTGCCTGTGCGTGGTTGATAGCCTCAATGGTCTGTGGCATTATCGCGTCATCGGCTGCGATGATGATGATAACCAAGTCGGTGATTTTGGCACCTCTTGCACGCATCGCTGTAAAGGCCTCGTGACCAGGGGTGTCAAGGAATGCTATACGGCGGCCGTTTGGAAGTGTCACGTTGTATGCACCGATGTGCTGTGTGATACCACCTGCCTCACCTGCGATAACATTCGCTTTACGGATGTAGTCAAGGAGTGATGTCTTACCGTGGTCAACGTGCCCCATAACGGTAACGATAGGTGGTCTCTCCACAAGATCCTCTTCGTTGTCGGCCTCTTCTTGGATGGCCTCCTTGATCTCTGCTGTCACGAACTCGATCTTGTATCCGAACTCTTCGGCCACAAGAACAAGTGTCTCTGCATCAAGTCTCTGGTTGATGGATACCATCATGCCAAGACTCATGCAAGCGGCAATTACTTTGGTTACAGGGGTGTTGTTCATCATAATGGCAAGCTCGTTTGCAGTTACAAACTCTGTAACCTGAAGAACATTGCTTGACATTTCCCTCAATTCATTCTCCTCCTGCATCCTTTGAGAGATGAGTTCCCTCTTCTCCCTTCTATGCTTAGAACCTTTGGTTTTACCCTTGTCTTCGGTCATTCTTGCATAGGTCTCCTTAATCTGTTTCTGGATCTCCTCCTCATCTATCTCAGTGTGGACAGGTTTGAATCTCTCCTTTTTGTTCTTTTTGTGGTTGTTGGGGTTTACCTGACCATTGCCTGGAACGCCGTGGTTAGGCTTCTGGCCCTGGTGTTGAGGTTTGTTTTCACCTTTTTTCCCCTCTTTGCTGAAGTCCACCTTCTCACCACGGTTCCCTTTGTGGATTCTCTCTCTCTTACCTTTGTTCTTGTCATCGTGGTTGTTGTTGGAAGATGATGGTTTCTTCTCGAATTGTGAAAGGTCAATTGTACGTTTGATGACGGGACCTGCAAGCTTCTCTACGTGTGTAGAGATGTGCTCAATCTCCTGTGGTTTCTCAGGCTCGGGAGTGGCCTTTGGCTCCGGTTTGGGTGTAGGGGCCGGTGCAGGAGCTGGTGCTGGAGCTGGAGCAGGTTTTGGCTGCTCTTTCTTCTTGGGGGTAAGGTCTATTCTGCCTACAATTTTCACCTCCTGTTTCTTTGGAGCTTCTGGTTCCGGCTTGATTTCTGGTTTTGGCTCCTCTTTCACAACCTCCTTGGGCTCCTCTTTGACTACCTCTGCCTCTTTCTCTTTGGGCGCAGGTGTCACTATAGGGGCAGATACTGTATTGCTCTTGATGAGGACCTCCTGTACGTGTTCCTCCTCCACAGTCTCCTTTTTGGTCTCCATCTCTGTAATCTCCTTGATCTTGATGGCTACCTTCTTGGACTGCTCCTTTATGATCTGTTCTTTGCCGAACTCTTTCACTACGAGGTCAAATGCCTCTGCAGAGATTTTTGCATTGGGACTTGCTTCCACTTCAAATCCCTTTTTTGTCAAGAAATCAACAAGGGTACCCATTCCGATGTTGAAATCCTTTACTACTTTGCTGATTCTGATATTTTCTTTTCCCGTCATTATTGTCCTCCCGATATTTAATTGTTACTACTCTTCAAATTCTGCACGAAGTATCTTCTGTACTTCAATTACTGTTTCCTCCTCAAGGTCAGCTCTCTTTACAAGCTCAGCCACAGGAAGTGCAAGTACACTCTTGGCGGTGTCGCAGCCGATACCTTTAAGGGCATCAATGATCCACTGGTCGATCTCGTCAGAGAACTCTGAAAGCATTACGTCCTCTTCCTCTTCATCAATCTCCCTGAATACATCTATCTCATAGCCGGCAAGCTGACCTGCAAGTTTGATGTTGCTGCCACCTTTACCGATAGCCAGAGATACCTCTGATGGTTTCAGATATACACCGATGCTCTTCTCCTCCTCGTTGATCTTGATGGATGATATTTTTGCAGGGCTGAGTGCTCTCTGGATAAGAAGCTGGGTGTTTGATGTCCAGTTGATGATGTCGATGTTCTCGTTTCTGAGCTCACGTACGATACCGTGGATACGCGAACCTTTCACACCTACGCAAGCACCTACAGGGTCAATTCTCTCATCATAGGACTCTACTGCCACTTTGGCTCTGTCGCCAGGGATGCGTACCACTTTCTTGATAGTGATAAGGCCGTCGTAGATCTCAGGAACTTCCTGCTCGAAAAGTCTCTCAAGGAACGATGGTGCTGTACGTGAAAGGGTGATGATAGGGTTGTTGTTCCTCATCTCCACATTTGAGATTACAGCTTTGATGGTATCGCCTTTTCTGAAGAAGTCTGAAGGGATCTGCTCAGTTTTTGGAAGGATAAGTTCATTACCCTCCTCATCCATAACCAATACCTCTTTCTTCCATACCTGATATACCTCACCGCTGAAGATATCACCGATTTTGTCGCGGTATTTGTTGTACAGGTTGGCTTTCTCGATATCCATAATTCTCCCAGAAAGGTTCTGGCGAAGATTAAGGATACCTCTGCGGCCGAAGTCTGTAAGTTTGATCTCCTCTGCAAACTCTTCACCTACCTCATAACTTGAATCCACTTTGTGTACATCCTCAAGAGAGATCTGTGTGTTGGGATCCTCTACCTCTTCCACTACTGTTCTGTTTCTCCAAATCTCAAAGTCACCCTTGTCGATGTTGATGATGATGTCGAAATTGTCAGAACTGCCATACATTCTTGCTAATTGAGTGCGGAAAATGTCCTCCAGAACACTCATCATTGTGGGCCTGTCAATGTTTTTAAGCTCCTTGAATTCAGCAAATGTGCTGATTAGGTTCAAACCTTCCATTTTGTTATTCTTCGTTAATGTTTTTCTCTTTTCCTGATGAACTTACCATAAGTGAGAAGTCCTCTTTGTCCCTGTCAAGGCCTGCCTCGATAAATCTGCTCAATTTGACGCAGTCGTCGATGTTGACAGATCTGCCGGGTGCATCAAAGAACACTTTGATATTGTTGGCTTTGTTTACCTTTACCTCAACCAGTTCCAACTGGTTGTCAATCATATACTGGGCTACAAGTCCTTCTATAACACTTTTTTCAATCATAGTCAATTTGATTTTGGGATAATAAATAGGGGGACTGCCGTCCCCCGTATCCTCTTATCCATTTTCAACCGCAAAAATAACGATTATTGTATTAATCACAAAAAAATCTGCGTATCTTCGCATAAATAAACCAAATAATATAGTCGGTTATGGAAATGACAGCAAGGGAGATAGCGGATCATCTGCACGGGGAGGTTGTGGGGGATGAGAACGCCAAGGTCTCTTCAGTGGCCAAGATTGAGAATGGTAAACCCGGTTCGCTCTGCTTTTTGGCAAATCCAAAATATGAACAGTATCTGTATACTTGTCAGGCAAGCATCATATTGATAAACAAGTCATTTGAGCCTTCTGCAGAGGTCTCTGCCACCCTTGTTAAGGTGGACAATGCCTATGATGCCATCGCATCGCTTCTTGATCTGCTCAATACGATGAAATCAAAAAACAGATGTGTGGGGTTGAAGAGACTTTTCACATTCTACAGCTCTGCCTTCACATCAAAAGTGGGGAGAGGTACCTATGTGGGGAGTTACTCATACATCGGCAAAAAGGCAAGAGTAGGAAAAAAATGCTACATATATCCGCAAGTTTATATTGGGGATGGAGTGGTGATTGGGGACAATGTGACCCTGTATCCGGGTGTCCGCATCTACAATGGATGCAAGATAGGTGACAATTGCATAATCCACGCAAATGCTGTCATCGGCTCTGACGGGTTCGGGTTTGCCCCTACAGCGGACGGCTCATACAAAAAGATTCCGCAGACGGGGATAGTGGTAATTGAGGACAATTGTGAGATAGGTGCAAATACAGTTATAGACAGGGCTACAATGGGCTCCACAGTCATAGGTAAGGGTGTCAAGCTGGATAACCTTATCCAAGTGGCCCACAATGTGGTGATTGGAGAAAATACTGTCATTGCTGCACAGACGGGTATTGCGGGCTCTACCAAACTTGGCAAAAACTGTGTGGTAGGGGGGCAGGTCGGCTTTGCGGGCCACCTTACCATTGCTGACAAATCAAGCTTCGCGGCACAGAGCGGCATTTTGGGGAATATAAAACAGGAGGGGAAGGCCTATATGGGTTCTCCTGCGTTTGAATACAGGGATTACATAAAAGCATATGCTATTTTTAAGAATTCTCATAAAAAGTAGTATATTTGCGAGTTATGAAAGATTTGCAGAAGACACTAAAGAGAGAGTACAAATTTGAAGGGAAAGGGTTGCATACGGGGCTTAAGGTAAATATGACCATTGCCCCAGCCCCTGTCAATACAGGAATTGTATTTATCCGTACAGATATAGGCCCTGAGGCCAAGGTGGAGGCTGTGGTTGATTATGTGACACAGACCCAGAGGGGCACTACCCTTGAGAACGGCGAGGTAAAGGTCTCGACCATCGAGCATATCCTCTCCACATTTGTAGGTTTGGGTGTGGACAATGCGTATATCCTCCTTGATGCTCCGGAAGCCCCCATTATGGATGGGAGTGCGAAGCCGTTTGTGGAGGCAATATGCCCGGATGGCCTCCTTGTTCAGGATGCCCCCAGAAAATATTACGAGATAAAGGAGGAGATTGCTTTCAGGGATGAGGCGAGCGGTTCGGAGCTCATTCTCCTTCCCGGAGAGAGCTATGAGATAGATCTGACAGTAGATTACAATTCAAAAGTCCTCGGTGTGCAGAAGGCATATTACTCTGCAGAATCCACAGATTATGCATCTGAGGTGGCCCCTTGCAGGACATTCTGTTTCTTCCACGAACTGGAATTTCTGTTCAGACACAATCTTATCAAAGGGGGTGACCTTGAAAATGCTATCGTGATAGCGGAGAATGAGGTGCCTCAGGATGAGCTTGACAAAATATCATCACTGCTTGGTGTTACAAGTGTCAAGAGGGTCTCTACAGGTTATCTCAACAATGTGGATTTGAGATTTGAGAATGAGTGTGCCCGACACAAGCTTCTTGATGTCATGGGTGACTTTTCGTTGATAGGATACAGATTGAAAGGCAAGGTTGTTGCAGTAAAATCGGGACATAAGATAAATACACAGATGGCCCGAATTATTAGAGAAAAAGTGAAAAAGGAGAATTAGGTTATGATGGTAAAACAGTTTGCGACAGTTCATCCGAATGCCAGAATCGCGGCAAATGTAGAGATTTGCCCTGGTGCATACATCGCAGAGAATGTGGAAATAGGTGAGGGTTCCTGGATAGGTCCCAATGCAGTAATCTTCGATTATGTGAAGTTGGGAAAGAATTGCAAGGTGTTCCCAGGTGCGGTTGTGGGCGCCATACCGCAGGATTTGAAATTTGAGAATGAGATCTCTTATGTGGAGATAGGTGACAATACTACCATCAGGGAGTGTGCCACCATAAACAGAGGTACCAAGGCGAGCGGCAAGGGGCTTACAAAAGTGGGAAACAATGTTCTCCTGATGTCCTATACCCACGTGGCGCACGATTGTGAACTCAAGGACAATGTGATTTTCACCAGTTATACAGGTGTTGCGGGTGAGACACAGGTGGATGAGTGGGCAATCCTGGGTGGTGGCTCTATGGCTCACCAGTTCTCGCACGTAGGTGCACATGCAATGGTGGGTGGCGGTTCGCTTATCCATAAGGATGTCCCTCCATATGCTCTTGCAGGGCGTGAACCACTTGTGTATGCAGGTATAAATGTAGTGGGACTCAAAAGGAGAGGGTTCTCCAACGAGCAGATTGGGACCATCAAGGATATCTACAGGGTTATCTACTTTGATAAACTCAACCGCTCTGATGCTTGTGACAAAGTGGAGGCAACATTCCCACAAAGTGTGGAGAGGGATACAATCCTCAATTTCATCAGAGGCTCCAAGAGGGGTATTATCAAAGCTATGACAAGTGATGCTTCTGCCGAGTAGTGACACATCAGTTCTCCTGAGCACCGCATATTTCCCACCGATAGACTACTTTGTGGCTATTGCAAATGGAGGGGAGGTGAGGCTGGAACAATGTGAGAGCTATTCCAAACAGAGTTATCGCAGCAGATGCAATATTTTTGCGTGTGACGGGGTGTTGTCGTTGACAATCCCCGTTGTCACATCCGGCAACAATACCCCGATCAGGGATGTGAAGGTGGATTATACCAAAAAGTGGCTTCAGCAGCATACCAGAGCTTTGGTGTCGGCATATATGTCGTCACCTTTTTTTGAATATTATCAGGATGAAATTTTTGCTGTTCTGGAGAGTGGCGAGAAATATCTTTTTGATCTCAATTGCAGACTGCTGGATGTCCTGATGGAGAATCTGGGTCTGAATAAGGGGATTGTCCTGACAGAAGATTATCTCCCTTCCCATCTTATTGGTGGGGATGTCCTGGATTACAGGGATAAGATACACCCCAAAAAAGGGTCACCCATCTTTACTGAAGAGTCAAAACAAAAACCATACTATCAGGTTTTCTCCCAAAAGTATGGTTTTGTATCGGGCCTTTCAGTGCTGGATCTCCTTTTCAATGAGGGGCCACAAGCCTCCTCTTTCCTTAGAATCGGCAGCCGAAAGTAAACAGAAGTTTCCAGTTCAGATATTTTGAGTTCACAAGCGTCTCTGGTAAACCGGGGATATATTGTGTGTCGTACAGACCGTAATCCTCAGAGATCCAGTTGCATTGTTGGCGATAGGCGAGATCGAGGAATATGTTTGATTTTGTGCAGAACCCTATGCCTGCTGAAGCGTAGTGGATATCTCCATCAAAATATTTCTCGGCACTGTCGTAGTAATTGTATCCAAATCTCAATGAGAGCTGTTCTACAGGTTTGATCTCCATACCTGCCCTGATATTGTTTACCCGTCTGAAACTTGTGCGTATTGCGCTGTTCTCGCTGTTGTAATAATCTATGTCGGCAGGGTGCATCGAGTTGTCTGTCTTGAATCGGATGCTTCCGTAGTTTGTGCTCTCATAGTCTACACTTATCAGGGCGACATTGCCGAAAGTGTAGGCTGCTCCCAGTCCCCATCTGAAGGGAGATGTGATGTCATACTGGAATGTATTGAGTGGTGACTCTTCGTAGTAGTGCTCCTTATACACCCTTGCATCCATTGTCTCGTAGTTTTCGTTTCTGAGTCTGGTCCAGGTAGGGGTGGAGATGGTGGCACCAAGTCTGAGCCCGGCTACTGGCCTGTAGATTATTCCACCTTTGATATTGAAGCCTATGCCGTTGGTTGACTCCCTGTAGGTGTGGGTGAACTCCTCGAACTCTGTCTGGAAATCGTCTGGGTTCTCAGCTCTCTCGGAGAACTTCTGCAGTTTGTCGTACCACAGGGTCTGTATGGTGAAATTTATGCCGAAGTAGAGTTTGTGTGAGATATTTCCTCCGAAGTTGAGGGTGATGTCCTGTTTGTATCCTGTGGTCTCCTGAAGAAATGACTGGATAAGCGGGCCGCCCATAACTATGATGTCCTGACCGTTCTCGGCAAGGATATTCTCAGTAGCGCCTATATATGTGTAGTCATCGTAGATTGTCTCTACCAGAGCGGTGTTCCATGCCAGAACCTCTTCCCACAGGGCATTGGTGCTGTAAAACGGGTAGCTCGGGTCAAATGATGTGATAGTGAGATCGTTGCAGTTGATGTTGTTGGCGCTCATTGCATTTGCCATACTCCCCAGTTTGCTGGTCTGAGTCTGTCTTCCCGACACGAGCGAGCGTGTGCTGTAGTTGGATGTCTGGTTTGCAACCACACCCATATTGAAACTTACGAGACCTGTGTTCCTCCCTGTCCTGAAAGAGGAGACGCCACCCACATTTGACAGTGTAAACCTTGTCCTGTCGGCCTTGGTGTCAGTTCCAAGGTAGTGGCTTCTGTCCACCGAGCTGGTCATGGCTGGGGTGATGGTGAACTCATTGTAGAGGTAGACACCGGATGATGCGGGGTTGATGGTGATTGCTCCCATGTCGCCACCCAATGCAGTGAAGGCGTTGCCCATTGCCACTCCGCGGGCAGTACCCTCATAGTCATTGTTGGAGAACCTCAACGCGTCATACATTGACTGGCTGTAGCCTGTAAATGCAGTGAGGAGCCCCAATATTGCTGTGAAATATATTCTCAGTGTTCTCATTGTTGCCAATTTTATCTTCTTCCGCCGGTTCTGGTCGCTCCGCTGCCGGAGGTGTTGCCGGATGATCTGTATGAACTGCCGCTGCTGTATGAGCTGCTTCTGCCTGAATAACTGTTGCTGCGGTTCTGATTGTAGGTGCTGCGTGAAGATTGTCCCTGGCTGCTCTGATATCTCTGGTTGCTACTGTTGGTGTAGCTGCCCGAACTTCTTGTAGTACCTTTTTGGGTCTGTGTGGCAGATTGTCTGTATTTGTCAGAGGAGTTGCCCTGTTTGGCATCCCTTACCCCCCTTCTCTGGGTAGATGAGGCGGTCTGGGTGTTGCTGCCGGACCCATTGCCCCTTACCTGATTGATCCCCTGCTGGACTGGAGCCCTGCGGACGCTCTCCCTGTGGGAGGCTGGTGCAGCTGCAGGTGTTGTCCTGGCGATATCTCTCCTTCCGTGGACTACATCCTTGTGCCCTGCCCCTCCAGGTCCCGGAGGTGGTGGGGGTGGAAGGTACATCGGAGGATACATGGGGCCATACCATGGGTCGTAATATGGGGGGTAGTAGCCAGCATAGTAGCCTGGGTAAAATCCCGGGTAGTACCAGGGATCATACCAGCCGCCGTAATGGTAATAAGCGGGACCGTAACCGTACCAGGGTGAATACCAGGGGTCATACCATCCCCAGTAGTAGCTTGGTCTGTGCCACCAATAGTAGCTCGGAGTGTGGTGATAGTAGTACGGGTTCCATCCCCAGTCGTATCCGTATCCGAAATTGTATTCGAAGTTGATGGAGAATGTGCGGTCTGACCCTTCGTCAAACTTGTTGAGACGCTCCTCATATGTCTCACCTTCAAGCAATACCACATATGTCTTTTCCGGCTCAAGAGGGATGTTTACATTGCGGGTCTCCCCCAGGACAATGGTATCCACGGGCTCTCTGTATATTTTTGAAGCCTTGGTCTCGCTTGTGAGCTGGGCAATGTGGGTCTGTTCTGCCTCAGTCGCAGCTTTAATGGCGGCATAGTCAGGGTTGTAGTATATGCCGTCCTGTATGGTGCTGCTGCCGGTATATGAAGCAGTTGTTCCACAAGATATTAGGATTAAGGAACTTAATAGGATCAGGCAAATGGAAAAATTTTTCATGACACACATCCTTTTATTTATTATTTATTCGTACTTTTGCGAGCTAATACGCATAATACGATACAAAAATAACAAAAAACATACCATTTAAAAAATTTTACAATGGCTAAAGAGGTAACAAGTAGAGAAGAGAACTACTCATTGTGGTACAACAACTTGGTCGTAAAAGCAGACCTTGCAGAGAATTCAGCAGTCAGAGGATGTATGGTAATCAAGCCATACGGCTACGCAATATGGGAGAAAATCCAGCATCAGCTCGATACAATGTTCAAGGAGACCGGGCACCAGAATGCCTATTTCCCACTATTTATCCCCAAATCGTTTTTGAGCAAGGAGGCAGACCATGTGGAGGGATTTGCCAAAGAGTGCGCAGTGGTGACTCACCACAGACTTAAGAACAATCCTGACGGTTCTGGTGTAATCGTGGATCCTGAGGCAAAACTTGAAGAGGAACTTATCGTTCGTCCTACCTCCGAGACCATTATCTGGAATACTTACAGAAACTGGATCAAGTCATACAGAGATCTTCCTATCCTTTGCAACCAATGGGCAAACGTGGTGAGATGGGAGATGCGTACCAGACTTTTCCTCAGGACAGCAGAGTTCCTTTGGCAGGAGGGTCACACAGCCCATGCTACAGCTCAGGAGGCAATTGAAGAGACAGAAAAGATGGTAAATGTATATGCAGATTTTGCACGCAACTACATGGCTCTCCCTGTAGTGGTAGGTAAAAAGACCGAATCGGAGAGATTTGCGGGTGCGATCGATACACTTTGCATCGAGGCTATGATGCAGGATGGTAAGGCTCTTCAGGCAGGTACTTCTCACTTCTTGGGCCAGAACTTTGCCAAAGCATTCGATGTGCAGTTTGCAAATAAGGAGGGCAAGCTTGATTATGTTTGGGCTACATCATGGGGCGTTTCTACCCGTCTGATGGGTGCCTTGATCATGGCTCACAGTGACAACAATGGTCTTGTACTTCCACCGGCTCTTGCACCTATCCAGGTGGTTATGGTCCCTATCTACAAAGGGGAAGAGGAGCTGAAGATGATGGTAGAGAAGATGGAAGAGATCAAAAACGAACTTAAGCCTTACGGCATCTCTGTTAAGATTGATGACAGGGACAATGTCCGTTCAGGTTTCAAATTCGCAGAGTGGGAGCTTAAAGGTGTTCCTGTCCGCGTGGTGATGGGTAAACGTGACCTTGAAAGCGGCGTGGTGGAGATTGCCCGTCGTGACACTTGCGAGAAATCGTCTGTGGCAAGAGAGGGTATAGCAGAGTATATCAAGAACCTTTTGGATGAGATCCAGAAGAATATCTATACAAAAGCTTTGAACTTCAGGGATGAGCATACAGTGAAGGTGGATACCTGGGAGGAGTTCAAGGAGAAGATCGAAGAGGGTGGTTTCCTTCTTTGCCACTGGGACGGTACTGCTGAGACTGAGGCTAAGATCAAGGAGGAGACAAAGGCTACTATCAGATGTATCCCTCTTGATTCTCACGTGGTGATGGAGGAGGGCAAATGTGTCTACTCCGGCAAACCATCCAAACAAAGGGTAATTTTTGCAAGAGCATACTAATATGTTGGAACAAATCGCATCCGAATTGATGGATAAGGCCCAATTGAAGGCCGATGTCTATGACAAGTGTCTCGATATCTTTAACCAGCTTAAGGATGTCCTGAGTGAGACCAGTAACGACCTGAACGATGTTGTGGAGGAGAAGTGCGCCAGAAGGATCAGGATTGAATACCGTGACCGTGGACGCTTTGAGGCTGAACTCAAGTTTGCAGATGATGTGCTGGTGTTCAGTATGCACACTGATATCTTCAAGTTTGACAAGGATCACTCCATCTGGAAAAACCAGTATGTGAAAGAGGATCTGAGCAGAGCTTATTGTGGAGTCATCAATGTGTACAACTTCCTCTCGGATTCGATGAAATATAATAGGGAAGAGGACTTGGGTTACCTTGTGGCAAGGATTTTTGTCAATAAGGACAGGAGCTTCCTGGTAGAAGGGAAGAGACAGGACAAGCAGAGGACCGCTGCATTCGGGAAATATACCCTTGGCAAGGAGGAACTTGTGGCCATAGTCCAGTCAGCAGTCACATATGCCCTTTCATTTGACCTATTGGTACCTCCATTTGACTTGGTGAAGGTGGTGAGTGTAAACCAGATCAATGCCAAGATAGAATCTGCCAAGATGAAGACCGGCAAACGTATGGGTTATCAATACAATTCTGATGATGTGCTAAATACAGATGAAAATGAAAAATAAAATTCTTCTACTTGCCCTAGTGGCTCTTTTAGGTGGACTGACCACTGTCAAATCTTTTGCACAGGAACAGGAATTGACAAGTGCGCAGGAGATGTGCCTTATCGTAGTATCCAAGATTGATGTTCCTGAAATCCAATATGTGGAGGTTGAGGAACCAAAGTATTGGACAAACGGCATTATGAACCAGATCGGTTTCTCTCAGGTGTCGCTTACCAACTGGGCAGCCGGTGGTGTCGGTTCCATAGCTATGAATGCCTATGTCGATGCACACGCAAATTATAAGAAAGACCTTATGATTTGGGAGAACAGGGTAAATCTAGCATATGGTTTTGTGAATCCACTTGGTGAGGGGGAGAGATTCAAGAAGAGTGATGACAGGATTCAGGTAGACAGCAAATGGGGTTATGGTGTGGCAAACAAACTCTATGCATCGGCAGTGTTCAATTTCAGAACACAGTTTGCAAAAGGTTACACCTATGGTGCCACCAAGGAGGCAGACAAGCTTATCTCTGCATTTATGGCCCCCGGTAATGTTACACTCGGTCTCGGTGTGGACTGGAAACCATTGGGTGTCCTCTCTTTCAACATCGCCCCTTTGACAGGAAATATGGTGGTGGTAGGTCTGGAGGAACTCAGATCAAGCTATGGTTGGGATTCGAAAAAGGATGATATGACCAAAGCTGTCAGAACAGAGCTCGGTGCCCAGCTTAAAGGTGAATACAAACAGTCATTCAAAAATGTCTCTGTAGGTACAACACTTACACTATTCTACGATTACCTATCACCGGAGTTGGCCCCTCAGGTTTATTGGGATCTGAATCTTGACTTCAAAATCACAAGGTTCTTCTCAGCAAACCTCCGTACTAACCTTATCTATGATGAGAATATCCTTATCGAAGGGAAGGATGGTGAATCAAAACCGAGAGTGCAGTTCAAAGAGGCGTTCAACCTAAGTTTTACCTACACCTTCGGTAACTATAAGAAAAAATAATGATCCTTTCGGAATTCGATAGAAACCTGACCTCTTTTCTTCCCGATGGTGTGGAAGGGAAGAGGTTTCTTCTTGCGGTGAGCGGGGGGATCGACTCCATGTGTATGGCGAGCCTCTTCCTGGTATCATCACTGAGACCTGAATTTGGGATTGCAACAGTCAATTTCAACCTCAGACCCGGGGATTGTGACCTCGATCAGGAACTTGTCAGAAACTGGGCAGCAGAGCGAAATATCCCGTTTCATACTATCGGATTCAATACCAAGGAGTATGCCCATCAGCACTCCATCTCTACCCAGATGGCGGCGAGGGATCTCCGCTACGGGTGGTTCTACAAATTGCTCGAAGAGCATCACTACGATTATATTGCGATAGCGCATAATCTTGATGACAGCGCAGAGACCCTTCTGCTCAATCTCCTTAGAGGTACAGGTGTGAGTGGACTTGCCGGAATCAGGGGACAGAACGGTAAAATTATAAGGCCACTCATTACAATTCAGAGGGAGTCAATTGCCAAGTATGTGGAGGAGAACAGTGTTCCATACAGGGATGACAAATCCAATTTTGAGAGCCACTACTCCCGCAACAGGGTGCGCAATGTCATATTCCCTGAATTCAGGAAAATAAATCCATCATTTCTCTCCACTTTAAGCAGGAACAGCCTCCATTTTCTGCAGGCAGAGGGGGTTCTCGATGAATTCCTGGAGTTGAAAAGGGGAGAGTTGTATAGAGAGGAGGGAGATTTGCTCCTTATAGATATAGCGGCACTTTCGAGGGAAAAGAATAGAGGATATTGGTTATACAGATTGCTTGGGGAGAAGGGGTTTAATGAGTCGCAACTCACTGATATTGAGGACGCTCTCTCTGGGCAGAGTGGAAAGATGTTCTCCTCGGCCACGCACGAAATGGTGGTGGACAGGGATTATCTCAAAGTGTATCCCATCAATGTGCTTGATAAAGCCGAGTTTCATATTGCCGGGCCAGGTGTCTATAACTTTGCAGGGGTAAGTTTCAGGATCAGTTTTTTTGAAAAGGGGGAATCCTTTAATCCACTCAGTGAGGATGGAACCCTTTACTTTGATGCGGATTCCATAAGACTGCCTATGGTATGCAGAGGGTGGAGGCCCGCAGACAGATTCAGACCGTTCGGGATGACGGGGTTCAAGAAACTGAGCGATTTCTTCAAAGATATCAAGATGGACAGGGTGCAGAAGGATATGCAGCCACTCATCTGTGATGGTGAGAATATAGTGTGTCTTCCCGGTCTGAGAATTGATGACAGATACAAAATAAAAACCTCGACCACTCTGGTAGCCGAGGTTAAAATATTGAAGTAAGTTATCTGACCTATTTCTGGAAAACGTAGTCGTACTCCATACGGGCAAATACTGTTTTGCTCAATTGTGTCATTTGCTCACAAAGGTCTTCAATGGCGATATCAGGATTTGAGAGGATGTCAAGTGTGGCTTCTGCCTGGTTGAAACTCTCCATTATCTTCTCCATCTGGTTTTTCACCTTTGGATATTCCACTACCTGATAATTCTCAAGGCCAGAAATGTTTACAGTGTACTCAAGGGCATCTGCAACAGTTCCGATCTCGTCGGTAAGACCCACTTTTATGGCATCTGCTCCGGACCATACGCGGCCTTGTGCAATTTTGTCAACATCCTCTTTGGACATATCCCTTCCGTTTGATACGATAGAGAGGAATAGGTCGTAGATGGTTTCAACTGATCTCTGCATATATGCAAGTTCTGTCTTGTCCATAGGGCTCATCATCGACATCATGTCAGAGTGCTCATTACTGTTGATATTGACAACATTGATGCGGGCTTTTTCTTTCACGATTTTTCCTACATTTGGAACCATGCTGAATACGCCGATTGAGCCTGTGAGGGTAGTCTCATTTGTGAAGATTTTGTCACCTTCAGCTGAAATCCAGTAGCCACCTGAAGCAGCGTAGCTTCCGTATGAAACCACTACAGGTTTGTCTTTCTTGAGGAGGTCGAGTTCCTGGCGGATAATCTCTGCAGCAATTGCATCTCCACCTGGAGAGTTTACGCGAAGAAGTACCGCTTTGACTGTGCTGTCTTTTCTCACGTCAGAGATAATTTTGGCATATTTGTCTGATGAGATCCCTTCTCCGTTGCCCTGTGTGATCTCACCATTTGCATAAATGATGGCAATCTTGTCAGATGCTTTTACATTGGGTTTGATTACGGCCTGTGCGTATTTGTTAAGGGTGATCATTTTGATATCATCCTCTTTCTCTACGCCGAAAAGACCCATAAGTTCGTCCAGCATTTCGATTCTTGTCATGGTGCCGTCTGCAAGGCCTGCTTTCACCATATCCTCAGCTTCTGTTGCAGAGAGGTTGTTGACTATCCTGTTGAACTCTTTGATGTCGATGCCGCGCGATTTGCAGATGCCCGAAGCGATAGTGTTCCAGAGGGATGAAACCATTGCCTGGTTCTGCTCTCTGTTGGCTTCGCTGATGTCGGTGTTTACAAATTGCTCACCGGCAGATTTGTACTTGCCGTGGCGGATAAGCTGGATCTCCACGCCGAGTTTGTCAAGTGCACCCTTGAAGAACATGAGTGAGCTTGAAAGACCGAACATCATATTGCCGCCAAGTGGATTGACGTAGATTTTGTCAGCCACAGATGCGAGGTAGTATCCACCTTGTGAGTATGTTTCACAATATGATATGATTGCCTTTCCCGACTCTTTGAATTTAACCAATGCGGTCCTGAACTCCTCCATGTGTGAGTTCTCCATTGCCATATTGGTGGGGTTGATGTAGATAAATTTGATGGCAGGGTCCTCTGCAGCCTTTTCGATAGCCTGGATGGCTGTCAGGATGCCGATGGTTGATGATGGTGCCATATCGCCGCCTGACAGAAGTGCACTTGGGTCAAAATCCCCTTCAGTGGTCTGTTCGCTGAGGTTCAGGCTTGAGTCAAGCTTGAGGATGGCAGACTCCGGTATTTCGGGTGTCGATTTGGATGAAGAACCAATTGATCCTGCAATTGATACAAGAACTATGACACCGAAGAGCATTGCTACGAATACCCCTATGAATGATGCCAAAAGTGTTTTGAAAAATCCTTTCATTTCCGGTAATGTTTTTTTTGATTTCTTATATTTTGCAAAAGTATGTAAAAATTGTACCTTTGCCAAGTTATATGGGGAAGAATCGGAACATAAATTTCTATACCTCTGCCGCATCGGTCCTGCTGATAGCGGTTTATCTCCTTTCGTATATAGGGTTCTCCATCCACACTTGCAGTTGTGAGGGGAGCACACAGATCTCCATCCTGATCGGAAATCCCTCTTGCGAGAGTCTGCACACCCATATTCCCATATCAAAAGGGGATTGTCACCATTGTGAGGACCATCACCATGAAGGGTGCTGCGATACAGAGATTCTCGTGATGACTTCGGAGCAGACAAGTCCCGATCATCACACACTTTTCTCTGCCCTCTCATCGGGGCTGGTTACCTATTTCAGTTACCCCCATTTTGAATCATTTGAGCCGTCCCCTTCATACTCTTCCGAAGAGGGGTTCAGCCCGTCGATATTTTTGCGACATTGTCAGTCGTATCTTTCAGTATGGAGGTTGTAGCATCTGGTTTCTTCAATAAGTTTCCAAATGTTACTAATCACCAAATACATGAAAATGAAAAGAATTTTTACAATATTTTTAATTGCATTTGCAGCAGTTCTGGAGTTGGCTGCCCAAATTGCTCCAAAATCGCACACTGTTCAGGGTGTGGTTTATAACCTTAAGAATAATGGGGATAAAGAGGTAATCCCTTTTGCCACTGTTTATTGGCTACAGTCAGGTACTTATGTGGATTGTGATGTGGACGGGAAGTTTACATTTACAGTCTTTGAGAAGGCTGATGATGCCACCCTTGTGGCTACCGCAATCGGTTACAATACAGATACATTGGTGGCAAACTATGATACCAGAAATGTAGAATTTTTCCTTCAGGGCATCAATGAACTTGAAAAGGCTGTAGTACAGGCACGCCAGGAGGGGAGTTATCTCTCAAAGATGACCCCGGTAAAGACAGAGGTCATCACCGCTGCAGGTCTCTGCAAGATGGCTTGCTGCAATCTGGCTGAGAGTTTTGAAAACTCAGCAAGTGTGACAGTTGGTTACTCTGATGCCATCACTGGTGCCAAACAGATCCGTCTCCTCGGCCTATCCGGAATTTATACAGCAATGCTTGATGAAAACCGACCCACAATGAGGGGGCTGGCTGCTCCGTTTGGCCTCTCATATGTCCCAGGCCAGTGGCTTGAGAGTATCCAGATAGCAAAGGGCCCATCATCGGTGGTGAACGGTCTTGAGGCCATAACAGGCCAGATCAATATGGAGCACCGCAAACCTACAGATGAGAAGCCTCTGTTTGTAAACCTTTTTGTGGATAACCATCTGATGACCGAGGCCAACATAGCATCTTCACTCCAACTCAATGAGAAGTGGAGCACAGTGACTATGGGACACTACTCATCGATGCCTATGGGGCACGACGGCAATGGTGACGGCTTCAAGGATGAACCTACATCCCTCAAATTCAACCTTACCAACCGCTGGCTCTACTATGACCAGAGCGGTATGCAGATCAGATTTGGTATAAGAGCCCTTACCGATGACAGAACAGGTGGTATGACCTCGTTCAAAAAGGAGATGAGAAATGATGTCAATGCGATGGTAAAGGAGAATATCTGGGGCTCAAATATCAATAACAAGGGTGTGAATGCCTATGTCAAGGTGGGTGTACCTCTCAATGCCGAGAATACAAGAAACATCGCTTTTGTGGCGGACTATACTTATCACCAGATAGATTCCTATTTCGGAGTTAAGAATTATAATGGAAGGCAGAACTCAGTATTCGCCAACCTTATCTTCCAGGAGACAATTGGTGATGAGCACAGAATCAATGCAGGTATCAGGAACCAGTTCGACCTGTTTGATGAGACATTGGAAGATACATATATCACCTCATTCGGACAGTTGTGGAATACCACAGGTTACAATCTGGACAGAAGGGAGAATGCTGTCGGAGTATATGGGGAGTATACCTACACCCTCGGTGAGAAATTCTCAGCTGTGGCAGGTGTGAGTGTCGATTACAACAATCTTCACGGTCTGCTCGTAGCACCTCGTGCCAATATCAAATATGCCTTCACCGATGATATCATCTTCAGAGCATCGGGTGGAAGGGGATACCGCTCTCCAAATGTGGTGGTGGACAATATCGGTATGCTCTCTACAGGGCGACAGATAGATATTGCTCCAGCTCTGGATATGGAGGATGCATGGACATACGGCGGTAACATTACCGGATATCTCCCTATCGGAGAGAACAGAAACTCATACCTGAGCTTTGACTATTTCAGGACAGATTTCAACAAGCAGATTATTGTGGATCAGGAACTTGATTTGTCAAAAGTGAGCATCTACAATCTGGAGGGAAGATCGTTTACCAACACTTACCAGCTCGATTTCTCAGTGGAACCCATTGAGAGATTCATCATTATTGCCACCTATCGCTATACTGACGCCAAAGTTACATTGGCAGGACAGGGACTTGTGGAGAGACCGATGACCAGCAGATATAAAGGTGTGTTGAACCTGCAGTATGCTACCAGGATGAATATATGGACATTTGACTTCACTGCACAGCTCAATGGTCCATGCAAACTCCCTTCATTCATGGTGGAAAACAGTGTGACAACATCTCCTGCATATCCTGTCTTCTTCGCACAGGTGACCAGAAAATTCAGAAGCGTCGATGTATATATCGGGGGTGAGAACCTCTCGAATTACAAACAGAAGAATCCGATTATTGAGTGGGAAAACCCTTACTCTTCGGAATTCAATGCCTCGCAGGTATGGGGACCTATCCTCGGATGGAAGGTATATGCCGGTATGAGGTTGACTTTATGGAAAAAATAACTTTTAAAACGGAATAATTATGAAACATTTGTTTAGAATCTTTATCGTTGCGGTTTTCGCAATTTTCGCTTTGAATACAGAGGCTTCAGCCCAGAAGAAAAAAGAGGCTGAGGTGACCTTCAGTGTAAACGTTGACTGCCCTGCATGTGTGAAAAAACTTGAATCCAACCTCCCTTTCGAAAAAGGTGTGAAAGATTTGAAAGTGAGCCTTGAAAACCAGACAGTATGGTTCAAATACCAGCCGGATAAGACCACCAAGGAGAATTTGGCAAAAGCTATAGAGAAATTCGGCTACAAAGTGTCAGAGATCCAGAAGGAAGAGGTTAAAAAATAATTCAGAAGGCTGTTATGCGCAGGTTGATCTTCGCCCTTTTGCTGGCAATTATCCCGTCTGTCCTATCGGCACAGTCGTGGATCAGAGTGAACCAGGCAGGATATCTCCCTACAGATATCAAAGTGGCTGTCCTTATCTCCCAGGATGAGGCTGACGGCTCTTTTGAAATATGTGATGCCATCACTTCAGAGGTGGTGTTCAAGGGTAAAGGGAGAAGTGGCAATGCTTCCAAATGGGGGATGAAGAGGGCGTTCCGTCTCGATTTTACCAGCCTTGACAAGGATGGTGGCTACTATATCAAAAGCAATGGTGCCAAGAGCCCCGTGTTCAGAATAGGGGCAGATGTCTATGACGGGATAGCCGATTATCTTTTGGTTTATATGAGGCAGCAGAGGTGCGGTGACAACCCTTTCAATGGGGAGCTTTGTCATCAGCACGACGGTTATATCGTGGATCACCCTACACGCAGCGGAGAGAAGATAGATGTTACAGGTGGATGGCACGATGCCACTGACTATCTGCAGTACCTGACTACATCTGCCACCACTACATACCATATGCTATTTGCCTATAACGAGGCAGAAGACAAGAGCATATTCAAGGATAAGTACGATGCCAGGGGAAAATTGGGCTCTAACGGCATCCCTGATATCCTTGATGAGGCCAAATGGGGACTTGACTGGCTTGTGAAGATGAATCCTGAGGATAAGGTGATGTTCAACCAGATAGCGGATGACAGGGACCACGCAGGTTTCAGAGTTCCTTATAAGGATACTGTCGATTACGGATGGGGCCCGGGAGAGGGGCGTCCCGTATATTTTGTCTCCGGCAAACCACAGGGACTCAGCAAATGGATCAACAGAACCACCGGCGTCTCATCTTCAGCCGGTAAATTTGCTTCCACCTTTGCCCTCGGGGCAGAGGTCCTGAGGGGATACTACCCTGAATTCTGCGACCAGATATATGTGAAGGCAGAGCAGGCATATGACTTCGCTACAGAGGATGTCGGAAATACCCAGACCGCCTGCAATGTATCCCCCTATTTCTACGAGGAGGACAGCTTTGTCGATGATATAGAGTTGGCTGCTGCCACCTTTATGCACTTCAACAAGGGTTCAGAGTGGAAGAAGCAGGCCGACTATTGGGGTGAACTTGAACCTGTATCCCCATGGATGGAACTCGGGAGGGGAAGACACTATCAGTATTACCCTTTCATCAACCTTGGTCACTACTATCTTGCAAGCAGTGATGATCAGAAGATAAGCGCCAAGTATACAGAATTCATGCGTCAGGGGCTTCAGGATATAAAGGACAGGGCGGCAGATGATCCGTTTATGAATGGTGTTCCATATATATGGTGCTCGAACAATCTGGTCTCTGCAGCAGTTTCCCAGGCGAGACTTTATCACGAGGTCTCTGGAGATGCCTCATTCCTGGAGATGGAGATGGCTCTGAGGGATTGGCTGTTGGGATGTAATCCTTGGGGAACCTCAATGATTGTAGGGTACCCCTCTTTTGGGGATTATCCCGATTCTCCCCACTCATCTTATTTTGTGGTAAACGGCGATCTGACTTACGGCGGTCTTGTGGACGGACCTGTTTACTATACAGTATTCCACGAGAGGGCTGCAGGTTCATTGACCGGTGCTGACAAATATGCCCCATTCAACAACGGTATCGCTGTATATCATGACGATTTGGGCGATTACGCTTCCAATGAACCCACTATGGACGGTACTGCCGGTCTTACCTACTATTTTGGCAAGATGGAGTCAAAAGGGAGTGCCCTCAAGGGGGTAAAAAGGGTAAATGACAGTCAGGGGGCTGCCGTCAGGGTAAACCCTCAAGAGAAGAGGGTATATTTCATTTTTTCTGCAGATACCCGTTTCAATGGTGGACCACATATACTCAAGACACTCGAGAAGAACAATATAAAAGGCTCATTCTTCCTTACCGGCAATTGCCTGAGAATGGAGGAACACAAGGAACTTATTGAGAAGATTATTGCAGATGGCCACTACGTGAGCGGACACTCGGACAACCACTTGCTGTATGCACCTTGGGAGGACAGGGATTCCTCTTTGGTGTCAAGGGACAGTCTGGAGAGGGATCTGCTCCTCAATATGGCTGAACTCAGAAAGTTTGGAATCAACGTGGATGATGCCAGATGGTTCCTTCCTCCTTATGAATACTACAATTCAGACCACGTGAAGTGGCTTGAAAATATGGGTATGAAGGTGATGAATCTTACCCCGGGATCTGCCACCTCTGCAGATTACACCACTGCGGATATGCCCAACTACCGCTCATCACAGACCCTTATCAATACTCTGCTCGAATTTGAGAAGAATGTGGGGCTGAATGGGGCGATAATACTTATCCACCCTGGGATAGAGTCGGGAAGGCCCGACCCATTGTACCACAGATTGGGTGAAATAATCAAGATATTGAAGAAGAGAGGGTATTCATTCGGAACCTTCTCCGAACTTAAATAGACAGAAAATGTACGAGATACTGCTCAAAAAGGAATTGACCCCCACCATTACACTGATGGAGGTATCTGCACCCAGACTTGCCGCGTCGGCAAAGCCCGGACAATTCCTTATTGTAAGGACAGATGAGAATGGAGAGCGCATTCCATTGACTGTGTGTGATTATGATAAGGAGAGAGGGAGTGTGACCATAGTTACACAGAAAGTGGGGGCATCTTCAAAGAAGATTTGCGACCTGCCGCAGGGTGAATCTTTCCAGGATGTCTCGGGGCCACTTGGAAGACCCTCCGATTTTATGGCTTTGGGCGACGGGGTGCTTGCCGGAATGAGATTCATTTTCATTGCCGGAGGCTTGGGCACAGCGCCTGTATATCCTCAAGCCAAATATCTCCACGAAAGAGGTGCAAAGGTGGATATTATAGTTGGGGCCAAGACTGCAGACATGCTCATTCTGGAGGAGGAGATGTCAAAGGTGTGCGACAATCTCTATATCTGTACCGATGA
The DNA here is from genome assembly GCA_045603545.1 of Candidatus Coprenecus sp. GTDB lineage: Bacteria > Bacteroidota > Bacteroidia > Bacteroidales > UBA932 > CAAGNP01. Next base: position 99,939 of record JAZUMG010000030.1, read on the forward strand.
TGGCTCGAAGGGGATGAAGGGGCTTGTGACCGAAAAACTGGCTCAGTTGTGCGAGGCTGGAGAGAAATATGACCAGGCGGTCTCTATCGGTCCTATGATTATGATGAAATTTGTCACCCTTACAGCGAAAAAATATGACCTTCCACTGGTGGTGAGTCTCAATACCCTTATGGTGGACGGTACCGGAATGTGCGGTGCCTGTCGTGTGACAGTGGGTGGCAAGGTCCGTTTTGCCTGTGTGGAGGGGCCGGAGTTTGATGCCTATCAGGTCGATTTTGATGAGGCGCTCCGCAGACAGACTATGTACAAGAGTCAGGAGGTCGAGGCAGACCACAAATGTAAAATAAGAAATTAGCACTATGGCAAACACAAAAATTGACAGAGTCCCCGTGAGGGAGCAGGATCCAAAGGTCAGAGCCACCAACTTTGACGAGGTTTGCTATGGTTACAATAAAGAGGAGGCGATGCTCGAGGCGAGCAGATGTCTCAGTTGCCGCAGGCCTGGCTGTATGTTGGCCTGTCCTGTTTCAATCAAAATTCCTGCATTCATCGAAAAGGTGGCGGTTGGTGATTTTGAGTCAGCGGGGAGGATCATCGCTATGGACAGTTCGTTGCCTGCCATCTGCGGCAGGGTGTGCCCACAGGAGTCGCAGTGCGAGGGGTCATGTGTTCTGAACCTCAAGGGGCAGCCTGTGGCAATCGGAAAACTTGAACGTTTCGTGGCGGACTGGAGCCGTGAAAACGGCATTTCATACAATGAAAAGGAGGCCCCCAACGGTAAGAAGGTAGCGGTGGTGGGTAGCGGTCCTGCAGGACTTGCCTGTGCATCGGACCTTGCCAAATGGGGTTATGATGTTACTATATTTGAGAGCCTTCACAAGCCGGGAGGTGTCCTCCAGTACGGTATTCCCGAGTTCCGCCTGCCCAAGGACAAAGTGGTGGGGAGTGAGATTGCGAAGCTTAAGGAGCTGGGAATAAAGATAGAGACCAATGTTATTGTCGGAAGGACAATTACCATAAATCAACTGATGGGTGAGGAGGGCTTCTCCGCGGTCTTTATCGGATCGGGAGCCGGACTGCCCAAGTTTATGAACATCCCTGGAGAGAGCCTCAATGGAGTATTCTCCGCAAATGAGTTCCTCACCAGAAACAACCTGATGAAGGCATACTCGGCAGAGAGTGATACACCTATCTATGCAGGCCATAAGGCGGTGGTGGTAGGTGGCGGAAATGTTGCCATGGATGCTGCCCGTACTGCGTTGCGCCTGGGCGCTGAGGTGACAGTGGTATATCGCCGTACAGAGCAGGAGCTCCCTGCCAGGGCGGAGGAGGTGCACCACGCCAAGGAGGAGGGTATTGCATTCAGAATGCTCTCCAACCCTGTAGAGATTATCGGAGATGAAAAGGGTTGGGTGCGTGCTATCCGTTGTCAGGAGATGGAGTTGGGTGTACCCGATGCATCGGGCCGCCGTTCCCCTGTTGCAGTGGAGGGCTCATACTTCGATATAGAGACCGATGTGGTGATAATGTCGCTCGGTACCTCTCCCAATCCCCTTATTGCAGGGACTACCCCAGGCTTGGAAGTGGATCGCAGAGGGTGCATTGTGGCATCGGTGGATGGGGCTACATCCAAAGAGTATGTCTATGCCGGTGGTGATGCAGTGACAGGTGCAGCCACAGTGATATTGGCTATGGGGGCCGGAAGAAAGGCTGCCAGAGCTATAGATGAGAAACTTAAAAAATAAAAATTATATATGGCACAAAAACCATCAATTCCAAAGGGAACCAGAGACTTCTCACCAGTAGAGATGGCGGGGAGAAACTACATTTTTGACACAGTAAAGACAGTATTCAAGAAGTATGGATTCTTGCCATTGGAGACACCTTCTATGGAGAACCTCTCTACCCTTTTGGGAAAATACGGTGAGGAAGGGGACAAACTTTTGTTCAAAGTCCTTAATTCAGGAGATGCATTCTCAGGTGTGGATTACGAAGGGTACAAAGTAGGGGAGGAGAACGGCAAGAAGTTCTACAATAGCAATGCCCTTTCACTTAAAGTGTGTGAAAAGGGTCTCCGCTACGACCTTACTGTCCCTTTTGCCCGCTATGTGGTACAACACCAGAATGAACTTACTTTCCCTTTCAAAAGATATCAGCTTCAGCCGGTGTGGAGGGCTGACCGTCCTCAGAAGGGGCGTTACAGGGAGTTCTATCAGTGTGATGTCGATGTGATCGGTTCGCGCTCACTTCTCAACGAACTTGAGTTGGTGCAGATTGTGGATGAGGTGTTCACAATGTTTGATATCAATGTTTGCGTCAAGATCAATAACCGTAAGATCCTTTCAGGACTTGCAGAGATTTCGGGTCACCCTGACAAACTTATTGATATTACTGTAGCTATCGACAAGATTGACAAGATCGGTCTTGATGCTGTGAAAGATGAACTTCGTGAGAGGGGTCTTGATGATGCTGCCATCTCAGTAATAGAGCCTGTTCTCACCCTTTCCGGCACATCTGCTGAGAAGATAGCCACCATGAGGGGTATCCTGGCCGCTTCCGAAGTGGGTATTAAAGGTGTGGATGAGCTGGAGGAACTTTTCGGCCTGATAGAGGCTTCCGGTGTGCGTCAGGAGGTGGAGATCGATCTCTCATTGGCCCGTGGCCTGAATTACTATACCGGTGCCATCTTTGAGGTGAAAGCCAAAGATTTCGCTATAGGCAGCATCTGCGGTGGTGGACGATATGATGACCTTACAGGTATATTCGGACTTCCAAATATGTCTGGTGTGGGTATCTCTTTTGGAGCTGACCGTATATATGATGTGCTCCTGGGCCTTGACAAATTCCCTAAAGAGGCTGTTTCAGGTACAAAAGTGCTGTTCACAAATATGGGTGCCACTGAACTCCGTTATACTATACGTATCGCCAAGGAGCTCCGTCTGGCAGGTATTCCGGTGGAGATCTACCCTGATAATGTGAAACTTAAAAAACAGTTTGACTACGCAGATAAAAAAGGTATCAAATTCTTGGCTATAGTAGGTGAAAATGAGGTGAATAAGGGTGTTGTGATGTTGAAGAACCTCGCTACCGGAGAGCAGGTGGAGGTGACACCTTCAGAGATAGCTGAGAAAATAAAATAGCATTAAAATTTGCAAGTTCCGAAATAATGGCTACCTTTGCAGTCCAATACCGCGGAGTAGAGCAGTTGGTAGCTCGTCGGGCTCATAACCCGGAGGTCAGAGGTTCGAGTCCTCTCTCCGCTACTCACAAGAAAGGTCAGCATATCGCTGACCTTTTTTTGTTGCTTATAGTCCCGCCGGAGATGGTCCAAAGTGCTGGTTGTTGTCCAGCCAAAGTGTTGGTTGTTGTCCAGTTTTCCGGCCAGGTCTGCAAAATCTTGTTGGACCTGGCCAGGTGTTGTTTTGTAAGTTGTTGATATATAGTGATATGAAAATATCTGTCCGTCCAGGTCGGACACTTTTTTGCAGACCTGGCCGAAAAGTGATGCGGAAAATCAGTGGATATCTGGTGACTTATCCTATGGGCTGATGTATGGCCATACAATCAGGCTGAATGCAGGTGGGAGGGTGATGGTGTTCGGTAAGGTTATACGAATAGGGAGATGAGGAACAGTGCGGTGATGGTGCTCAGGCCGAGGATCAGGGTGAGTAGGGTCTGTGTCCTGTAGCCGTTCTGGGGAGAGATACCTCCGAAGTTGGTGACCACCCAGAAGTAACTGTCATTGGCGTGGGAAACAGTCATTGCCCCGGCACCTATTGCCATAACCACCAATATCGCATCTATCGGTGCAGTCATCCCCAATGCGTACATGAGGGATTCCGAAGAGGAGTACATCCCCATAATTCCTGCAGTGGTGGTCATTGCCACTGTGGATGATCCCTGTGAGGTTTTGAGAATGGCGGCGATGACGAAGGGGAAGAAGATGCCGATTCCGGAGAGCAATTCAGCGTGCTGCTGGATGTATTGGACGAAGCCTGCCTCTGTAATTATCTGCCCAAGTACACTTCCCGCTGCTGTGATGAAGATGATAGGGCCTGCTGTCTTGAGCGATTCCTGTGTAATGTCGTACAATTGCGAAGCTTTTTTCTGTGTGAACAGAAGGGGCATTGCGCTAAGCAGACCTGCTGCCAGGGCGATAATGGGCTTTCCAAGGAATGTGAGGAGTTTTCCTGCCATCCCCCCAATACCTGCAAATACAGCTATTGATCCACCTGCCATAAGGATGATGGGGAGGACAATGGGGGTAATTGATGCAATGGTGGATGGGAGATTCTCCTGCTGATATGCATCGGATATCTCTTCGATGTCGAGTTCCTCTTCAGATTTGACCTTGGTCCCTATATATGTGGAGAAAAAGTATGCTGCTGTGAGGGGGATGACGGATATTCCCATTCCGAAAAGGATTACCCATAGAAGATGATTCTCCAGACCGAGCATTCCGGCTGCTGCAATGGGACCGGGTGTAGGTGGAATAAATACGTGTGCCAGATATAGCCCGGCAGAGAGTGCGACGGTAAGTGAAACGGATGAAAAATTGCTTTTGCGGCTGAGCCATTTCCTGATGGGATTCACGATGATAAATCCGCTGTCGCAGAATACGGGGATAGATACTATCCAGCCGATGAGCATGATGGCGAGTTGAGGGAAGCGGGTCCCGATAATCCTTATAATTGCGTCGGCAAGTGTGATGGCAGCACCTGTTTTTTCAAGGATGAGGCCGATGATGGTCCCCAGGATGATCACTATGCCGATGCTGGTGAATATGGATGAGAATCCTTTGCCGATGGTCTGGGGGATGGTCTCCAACGGAAGACCCACTGCTATGGCCAGAATAAGGGATATCCCCATAATGGCGAGAAAAGGGTGGACTTTCCATTTGGAGATGGAGTATATCATCAGGGCAATGGCGGTGACGAAAACGATGATGAGTGTGGTGCCGGAGATCATAGGTGCTCTTTTTTTCAAAGATAGGGAAATTTTTGCCATCTTTGTAGAGATATGAAAAAGATACTGTTCATTTGCCACGGCAACATCTGCCGCTCCCCGATGGCGGAGTTTGTATTCAAGGCATTGGTCAAAGTGTATGGTCTGGAGTCACTTTTTTATGTGGAGTCGGCAGCTGTCTCGACAGAGGAGATAGGGAATCCCATATATCCACCTGCAAAAAGGTGTCTTACTCAGCACGGTATACCTTTTGATAGCGATAAAAGGGCGAGACAGGTCACCCGTGAGGACTATGAAAAGTTTGATCTGCTCATATGTATGGATGAATCCAATGTGCGTCGTCTGAAGAGGATTGTCGGTGATGATCCCGATGGGAAAATCCATCTGATGATGAGTTATACAGGGGATTTCAGGGATGTGGCGGATCCTTGGTATACAGGTGACTTTGAGACTACATTTCAGGATGTCCTTGAGGCATCAGAAGCGTTTTTGAAAATGATATAAATAACTGAAGGATTATTCAATAATTGGTATTATGCATTACTTATTGATTTTATTGGCAGTTTCACTTGCTGTTTCCGGCCTGGGCTGGATCTATTTCATCTACTTTTTCAGCATAGGTTATGGCTTCGGAGTATCGGCTCTTGCCTTAACTATGGCTGTTTTGTTTAAGGATGTGCTTACATTGCCGGCTGCACTGCTTTGTGTGGTTATGTTCGTGTTCGGGTGCAGACTTGGTCTGTATCTTCTTACACGTGAGAAGAGATCTACAGAATACAGGAAGATCCTTTATGGTCCCGATGCTGCAAAGAAGAAGCCTCTCTTCGTAGTTATTGTAGTGTGGATTTTCTGCGCCCTTCTCTATGTGGGTCAGGTGAGTCCAGTGGCTTTCTATCTTGCCAATGCTGCAGATGGTCTGGAGGTGAATGATGTTTGGGTATGGATAGGTGCGGCAATGATGGCTGTAGGTGTCCTTCTGGAGACAGTTTCAGATGCACAGAAGAAGGCTGCCAAGAAGAAAAATCCAAAAAGATTTGTCGATACAGGTCTTTACAGACTTGTACGCTGCCCGAACTACTTGGGCGAACTTGTGATATGGACAGGCTCTTTTGTTGTATGTTTTGGAGCTGCATGCTCTGTATGGCAGTGGGTTGTAGCAGCTATCGGCTACATAGGCATCGTATATGTTATGTTCAGCGGTGCCCGCAGACTTGAGGTGAGACAGGCTGTGACTTACGGCAATGATCCTGAGTTCCAGAAATATATAAAGAAGACCCCTATTCTTCTTCCATTTGTTCCACTCTACAGTGTGGCAAAATATGAGTGGTTGAAGGCGTAAGGATATGTTTTATGATACGGGCCCTCGGCAAATTTGTCGGGGGCCTTTTTGTTTGGGGGGAGGGTGCCGATTTGATTCCGGCAGGGTTCTTTGGCCTATGGCGACCTCATTTTGTTCCTCTCCATATCACCTGTGCGGGATATGTGGTGTCATTTTTATTAATGTTTCTGTTTATACTGAAAATTATGAAGCGAATCCATCACTAGGAGGTGTTTCTGGAAAAGGGGCTTGATGGATAGATATGCCGGATATAAACGGAAAGTCAAGTATAGACTTATTTTCTATGTGTGGTAGATGGATTAAATTTGTTAATGGAATTACATTTCGTTATTTTTGTAGTGAATTAAATTAATTGCCTATGATTAGATAAAAAACAAAAAGACATATAATATTAAAGCATTAGCTATATTTCGTGTATTCTGAAACTTGGACACTTTCTTAATCACACCTCAGGAAATAGAGCAAATGCCTGTGCTATGCATGGGTATTATTCTATATATCAAGGTGTGAGGTAGTCCAAGACCGCAGAATTTGATTGTAGAAAACTCCCATGCTTTTTTATTGTCTGTATATGTAGGGAGGTGACTTTTTATATATAGTAATCCAAAAAATTTCTAAAAATTTATTATGAAAAAAATAATCTATGTAGCGTTAATGCTCGTTTTCGTATCTTCATGTGGAATTCAATCTGTTATTGTTCCTAAAGCGACAAATACAATCAGTACAGCTTCATTCAAAGACCTTAACCTAGAACGTTCTAATTATGAAATTTTAACAACAGAAATTGCTGAAGCGGTTGTTGTATATAAAGAAAAAGGTAAATCACAGTTTACAATAAAAGAAATTAACGGCGAATTTGAACTGAAGTACTATATAGACGCAAAAAAATTGAATCAGACATGTGAACATAAAGGTGTCGTAAGATTAGGATATTTAAGCAATGACTACTCATATGATCCAAATGAATTGCTTAGTGCTGAATGTTTAGCAAGAAGAGTGGCTATATATAGAATAATCAATAGTGCAAAGCTACAAGGGGTAGATGGAATCATAGAGCCTATAATTTCTACAAATGTTGAACAAAAAGGTGATCAAATTTATTTTAAATCATCCGTCGTGGCAAAATTTATCAAACTTAAGTAAAATATATTGATATGAAAATTAGAATTTTTTTAGCATTGTGTTTACTATTGACTGTAAATGCATGCGCTACTATGAGAAAGTCTACAGTTGTATCTCCACAGCCTATAAATATTAATTTATCGTGTGGAGACGCTCAGCCAAATAAGTTTGTGGGATTGGATTATGGTATAAAGTTGAATGTTATAGATGGAAGATCAAGTAATGCTGTTCTTAAGATGCATGACAATTATCTGACATCCATGCCTCAATGTTCTGTATATCCTGATGTGATGTCATTTGTTCCAGAAAGTACACGTCGTTATATGCGTACAATGGGATTTAATCTTGATTCAGATGTTGCTACAGACTACATACTTACCCTCCAGGTAAAAGAATTTAATATATCCTACCTGTCTGGTGCAGGGTGGTCAGCTGTGGTGCAAATTAATGTTGAAGTGCATGATCGCAATAGAATTTTAGTCTATCCAAGTGTACTGGCAGTCGGTCGTTATTCCCAGTATGGAAGAGGTGATGATAGTAGTATAGCGTCTACTGTTATGAGTAAAGCATATACAAATGCCTTAGAAGATATTGATTGGGATAGAATAGCTTATTTTTTAACAAAATCATCATCCCCAAAACTAGAGATGAATAAATCGGTTACAGGAGATGGCAATACCGCTTTAGAATCATTGGTGATACGTTGGTATATAGATTCTACGCCCAAAGGTGCTGATGTTTCTATGAGGGTTGTTTCATCAACTCCAGAAGTTAAAAATACAAATTCTAATTATGTAGGTTCTACTCCATATGAGTCTACAGAAACATTTGATATCAAAGGCTTAACGTATAATAATTCTGGGAATGTTCAAATAGAAGTAGTATGTGAAAAAGCAGGATATGTAACACAAAAGAAGCGCTTTAATCTTAACCAAGTTATTGATCAAAAAGAGATTTCAACCAAATTTAATTTGGTAAAGGAAGAATAAACAATATAGTGGATTTAAAAGAAAAGATTGTAAACGAATGATTACAGTCTTTTTGATTGATAATATGTGCAGAGGTAGGGAACAGAGATGTGCCCCTGGGATGGTTATATGGGCGTTTTGCGAGTCCAAACCCACATTGTCCGTCGTGGATGGGAACAAAAATGTCGCTGTAGTTGAGTCTATCGCGTATGAGTGTGCCCAACCTCTTTAATGTGGATTTAGGAGCGAGTGCCGACTGGGTGAGACCGGATCTCTACTCATAGCGGTTCCAGCTGGTAACCTCCTTGATGGATTTGCGTATTTTGCGTCGTGTCTGTGTGTCGGGATAACCGAGAGAGATGAGGAGAGGTATCCTTTTGGTCCTTGGGACCTGGAGGAGCCTCTTCACTTTTTTCTCGTCAAACCACCCCATAATACAGGTCCCCAGACCAAGGTCGGCAGCCTGAAGACAAAGGTGCTCCACTGCCATTCCGATATCCATAAGACGGAACTCTTTCCCTTTCAGAATGGCTCCGAGCCTGGTGGTAAATCCCGGACTCTCCAGGACTACTGCGATAATGACAGGAGCCTGGACTGCCCATTTGTTCATCCCGAGGCCGGCAGCAAGTGCCGCTACCTTGTCTTTCAGTTCAGGTTCATTCACAACAACAAACTTCCATGGTTGGGAGTTGTTGGCCGATGGGGATAGGCGTGCAGCCTCAAGACATTTGACAATCTTCTCTTTCTCTACCTCCTGTGGGAGGTATTTGCGGTCACTCTGGCGGACCTTAATCAATTCTGAAAATTCCATATCTCAAAGATAATGAATTTCTCTGTTATTTATGTGTTAAACAGCTACTGATGAAAGAACTGGTAGAGGATGGGTACGGTGGCGTGGCATGTAGTGTGCTTTAGTGCATGTAAGTGTGCCCAACCCTCTCTGGTAGTCAGTGGTTGAGCACGTCGTAGTGACTTGAATTGGCATGAGAAGTAGATTTGTGTGCCCAACCTCTTGAGAATGAGAAAGATTTGGATTTGGGAGAAATTTTTGTCAAATTTGTGTCATAATTCAATGGTCCACCAATGGGTCTGGGTGGGTGGTTGATTAGAGGAGTGAGAACGGACCCGAAAAATATTTCATATTATGCAGGTGGAGGATTCGTTTTATCATGTCTGTTCGGATGGTACTAATCAGGAGTGGCTGTTCAAGGATGAGAAAGATTATATTGCAGGGATCAACAGAATTGGAATTTGTTCGTACACAACATCAGTGGAGGTCTATAAATATGTCCTTGTAGACAATCACGTCCACTTTTTGCTGAAGGGAAGTCAGCCCAAGTGCAAGGAATTCATAAACAAGTACAAGCTTCTTACAGGAAAATGGATATTGCATAAGTATGGAGAGAGTGCTTTTGTGTCTGGTCTTGGGGCACAAGTGATAAAGATAACATCCATTGAATATCTTTATGAGGTTATGGCTTATATTGACAGAAATGTCATCAAGGCGAAATTTCCATATTTGCCATCCGAGTACAAATGGGGTAGTGCGAGATATCTGTTTAAAGACAGATCGTCAGTTGCCGGAACCAAACTGTCTGAGTTCTCTGTCAGGGTGCAGAGAGCGATATTGAAGACTCATACTATATTGCCGCAGGATTGGGAAATCTTTTCCGATGGAATGCTCAATCCGCTATATTTCTGTAAGTTTGATAAAGTGGAATCTTTGTTCAAGACACCCGCAAGGTATATATACTTTCTCAGTAAAAAGGTAGAAGGAAGGGTGGAAGAGGATATGACCTGTCTTAAAAGAACTTATATAATGGATAAGGATCTCAGACCTATAGTGGAAGGACTTGTAAAAGAGATGTATGGGGCAACAGATATCAGAAAACTTGATATAAATGCCAGATTGGTGTTGGCTAAGAGACTCAGGTATGAATATTTTTCTACTCCCAAGCAGATATCCAGAATGTTGGGTGTAAGTGTGGATGCTCTAAAGGGATATATATAATTTGCATAGAGGTTGGATACACTAGATAGACTTGTCGTGGCTTTTGTGATGCTTGGATGTGCCCAACCCTGCGTATCAGTCTGGGGTTAAGCACGGTGATGTGATTAAGATATGGATATAAGGCAGAATGGTGTGCCTGACCTCGTGAGAGTGGTACAGCGTAATAGATACAAGTGTTATTCATAAAGAATGGTGGATGGGTAATTTTTGTATTTTTGTGACGGGATTATGCGATTGGTCAGATATGGTGGTGTATCAGGTCAGAAATGACGATGTAGTGTGCCGGGTGTGGTGATATAATGTTATGATCGGTATTGGATGAGGTATGTTTGAAAAATTAAAGGATATACGCAGAAGAAACAATGAGGTAAGGCAGAGGATGGTCGATTATCTCAATGATAATCCCAGACTGATTACACCTAAGCTGATAAGGGAGGTGGACCCTGCAGGGGTATTGCCTGCAGAGGATGTTTATTACGCTTTGTTTACCGGTGCTTGCGGTCTGGATGAGGTGGAGAGTGAAGAGGACAGACGTATGGGTGAGTATTTCCGTGAGGCGCTGTGTCATCTCGACCCAAAAACCTATGCAGATAATCCCTACTACAGGAATATAAGAATCCCCGTATCGAAGTTTGGCCGCTGGGAACTTGCATATCAGGAGTATGCCCCATACGAGGCTTTCATCTATCAGGATGTGAGACTAAAATCAGATTCACGTGAAATCCCTATCCTGGGATATTTCTCTGAGCCGTTCAGATACCCATCAGTAATGGAGGATGGTCACGAGTGGATGTCCATCAAGCCGAGCGAACTTGAGACCCTCAGTGAATCCATAGTCAAAGCCCATGGCAGGGTCGTCACTTTTGGTCTTGGCCTTGGTTACTACACATATATGGTCTCCTTGAAGCCTGATGTGACTCAGGTGACGGTGGTGGAGCGTTCGGAAGAGGTCATAGAGCTTTTCAAAACTCATATCCTTCCCCAGTTCCCCAATCCTGAAAAAGTGCATATCATCCATTCGGATGCTTACGATTATATGGACCATCATATGGAGCCTGGGATGTACGATTATGTTCTGGCAGATTTGTGGCACGATGTATCCGACGGACTTGATCTCTATCTGAAATTCAAGAAGAGGGAATCCCGTTTTCCGGGGACAGAATTTGATTATTGGGCAGAGGATTCTCTCCTCTCGGCAGTAAGGTGGCAGTTGTTTGATCTGATACTCGCCACATCAGAATCGGAAGAGGTGGCCCTAAAGAGACTTTCTGACTCTTCGCTCAAAAAAATTGTCTCCACCGGGATTGGTTCCCCTCTTCATAAGTGATTGTATAGGGGCTGTTCGATATGTATATTTGGATATTAAGGGGTGAGCGTGCCGTTATTTCAAATAAGTATGTTATATTTGCTTGATATGAAAATCTTAAGGGGCACTTTTTTCATTTGCATTATGCTTTTGGCTCTTCACTCCTGTGGAGAGAAGCCTGTTGTCCCCACTGATGATATCGAAACAATGCCATCACTTGCATACGCAGCACCCGAAAACAGCAGTTTCAGGAGGGTTGGCTATTTCCCATATTACAGGGATTTGAGTTCGGCCGGAATTCCCGACAGTACATTGCTCCGACTCGATGTGGCCTGCTTCGCATTTGCTGAGATACAACCCGATTTTACCGTGAAGGTGCCAAGCCCCAACGAACTCTACAATCTGGTAAGAAGGTGCAGGGAACTGGGTGTGATGGTGTTTCTGAGTTTCAATGGAGAGCACTCCATTTATGCCAGAATGGTCTCCAAGAGGGGGTACAGGTCAATCTTCATCAATTCGCTTATGGAACTGGTTCAGAGATACGGGCTTGACGGTATAGACAACGACTGGGAGTATCCGAGCACCAAGGATGGGTCATCAAAAGGAAATCTCGCCCTTATGAGGGAACTCAGCAATATACTCCACGCCCCAGGGGTGAACAAATATCTCACTGCCGCCATTACTTGCGGGAAATATGTGGGGTCCTATTCAAACGGTATCCTGGATGAGGTCTATCATTGTGCCGACTGGTTCAATGTGATGACATATGACGACTTCTCCACCACTACTGCAGGGGTTCATCACAGTCCGATGGAGCTGCTGGAGACAGGTTACAGATATTGGGTGGAGACCAGAAATATGCCTCCGTCCAAGTTTGTGGGTGGCATACCTGTCTATGGCAGACCTGCAGGTATGACCCAAAGCGGGACAGTCCTCACTTACAAGGGTATAATTGAGCAGGGTGGTGATCCTGACAAGAATCAGGCGGAGGTGACATCCTCTTCCTATAATAATGGCAAGACCAAATATATGGTATATTACAATGGGCGACCTCTGGTAAGGAAGAAGACGAGGTTCTGTATGGATAAGGGTGTTGGGGGGATAATGTTCTGGGAGGCTGGACAGGATACTCACGACGGGACCTCCATAATAAAGGCGGCATACGACGAAATATTCAAGTAACAGATATGAAAAAACTAACAGTTATCCTGGCTCTGCTTCTGGCGGCAATGGCGACAGGACAGGGACAAATCAGATTCAGCTCCGATTTTGAGAGCGGTGCAGTAGGGGAGATTGTTCACCTTGACTCCGCTACTTTCGTAATGATGCAGGAGGATACGGTATCCCTCCACTCTTTTGTGGTCAAAGGGGCATACGATCCCAAGAACCCTGTCGATACAGCTCTGCCACCAAGCCCGAGGTGGTTCTACTTCCAGATGACAGGGGTAAAGGACAAACTTGTATACCTCAATTTTGAGGATACAGACCCTTTGAGACCCTTGTACTCCTATGACAATGTAACCTGGGAGAGATTTGCCCCATGCGAAGCAGCCTTCAGGAAGGTTTCCAAAAGGTTTGAGCAGGATACTGTCTATCTGGCATACTATCAGCCATACACATTCTCATATCTTGAGAAGAGACTTCAGGATTGGGGTAGCCACGAATGGGTAAAGATCGATTCCATCGGCCACTCTTTTGAAAACCGTCCTATCTGGATGATGCATGTTACGGACGAAAGTGTCCCTGCAGATGGGAAGAAAAAGCTATGGCTCCACGCCCGTCAGCACCCTTCTGAGAGCCCCGCTTCCTGGCTTACTGACGGCTTCATATCTGCATTGGTGGCTGACACCCCCGAGGGTGCAGCGCTCCGCAGACAGATCGATGCATACATTATCCCTCAGACCAACCCTGATGGTGTGGCAAATGGCCTTTCGCGCAGCAATATCACAGGGGTGAACCAGGAGATCAACTTTGCCCGCTCTTCAGACAGCACTGTGGTGGAGGTGCAATATATAAAGGATATGATTGAGAAGCTCAATGGCGAGGGTGTTTTTGATGTGGCACTCAATATCCACTCCCAGGTGGCAAACCATGCATCCTATTGGCTGCACAGGGCAAAGGGTACATCCAAAGATTTTCTCCGCAGGGAGCTTGTCCTTGCAGATTTGACAGCTTCGCTCAATGATTATATTTGCCCTGAGGATATGCAGTTCTCAAATATTGCTGCAAGATATCCAGAGGGGTGGTTCTGGAGTCTTGCTGGTGAGAAGACCCTCGCAGTGACTTTCGAGACCTCCTATACTTGTTATTCCAAGAATTTCAATGGCCCTTGGCTTGACTCATTGAACCTTCGCGACTTCGGGGAGAGGCTCCTTATGGCCACAGCGGAGTCTATGGCCCTCTCAGTTCCTGGCAGGACCATTGTCCTCCCACCAGCCAAGGTGTCGGGTAAGTTTGAGGCAGTATCCCTAGAAGAGTTGACATATATGGGGGATGTTGCCTGGAAAGCAATAAAACCCAATGGAAAAGTAAAATATACTGCAGATTACCTTGAAGCAGGTGAATATGAGGTGTATATGTATATCTCGGCCCCAAATGACGAGAAGCAGTGCAAAGGGGAGAGAGGCTGGAAGCTTGTAGGAAAACATATCCAGAAAGAGTCCGGAGCATTGAAATATAACCATAAAATAACTGAAAAGGGTGGCGTAGCCGGTGCCCTGCTATTAATCAAACTATAATGACGATGAAAAGAAAATTATTGTTTTTCCTTACAGCGGTAGTGCTGGTATGGAGTTGTTCCAAAGGCAATGACCCAATTGTTCCCACCTACAACAATACCATCAAGACATTTGTTATAAAAGCTGCCCAAAATAGCGGTATGGATTCAGATGCTTTGGTTGTAAAAATCGGTGACATACTCTATATTACTGTGGATGAGGGGGTAAGTCTTACTTCACTTATTCCTACCATAGAGTCTGGTGAGGGTACCACATTCTATATTGATGACAAACCTGTGGATTCGGGTATCACTGCAGTAGATTTGACCAAAACGGCAAAACTTGCATTGGTGTCTGAAGATGGTGAGGCCAATATCTATTACATCTGTGCGAAAAATGGAGACAAACTCATAGACAATGAGGTGTATGGTATTATGAAACAATACGATATCCCTGGCATTTCTGTGTCGGCCACCAAAAATGAGACCATAAAGTACTCATACGGTTATGGCTTCGCAAATGTTCAGGATATGGAGAGGACTACACCTCAGCACCTCTTCAGATTGGCAAGTGTCTCAAAGACGCAGACATCGATAGCCATTATGACACTTGTAGAGAGGGGCAAACTCAAACTCTCTGACCGTCTTTTCGGCAAAGGTGGCATTTTCGAGACCGAGATCGGTACAGAGGGACTTGTAGCCAATGCCGATCAGGTTACCATCAAGCACCTTCTCGAGCATACAAGCGGATGGAGCGGTGAGCATATCTTTACCGAATCCGGAAGCCTTTCGGGCAGCGATGTCCTGAAGAGGATGAAGTATGTGGTGCACAATATCCCTATGACACACCCTCTGGGAACCAAATATGACTATTACAATATGGGTTTCGCCCTTCTAGGATGTGTGATTGAGAAGATTTCAGGGATGGATTATGAGGAATTTATGAGGAAAGAGATATATGCTCCCCTTGGAGTGACAGATATCTGGGTAGGAAAGGATCTTGTCGGCAGAAGGAAAAATGAGTGCGTGTATTACTCACAGGATGGAAAGAACGGTTATGGCAACAATATGTACCTTATCAGAGCTCTTGGTGGTCTGATAGCCTCTACAGAGGAGCTTATGAAAGTGGTGGCCGGTGTGGATTATGGTGAGGTGGTTCCAGATATCCTCAAGCCAGCTACACTTGACCTTATGTACAAGCCCTCTTCAGCATACAACAGATATGCACTTGGCTGGAGGGTTAACTATCCCGACTTCCCGCACTGGTCAAGTTATCACGGAGGTACACTTGCCGGCACAGGTACCCTTCTTGTAAGGGACAAGAGCAGAAATGCAGCAGCAGTGATACTCTGCAACTCACGCAGCTATAAAGACGGTTTTGATGACAGGATGTACGAACTCCTTGATTTCGTGATGGACCGTATCTAGAACTTGTAGTAGTAATTGATACCAAGAATAAAATAGTCCGGAGCCTTTCTCTCCATACCGAGGATAGTGAAATCCGGGTTTTGAGTATAACGACCATACACCTGTAGGTCGTTATTCTCATTTATGGCGATACTTGTCCCGATATTGTACCTTACCTCCTTGACTCTCCCTTCAGAGACCAGATCCCCGAGATATATGTGGGGCTCTGCCGATATGTAGGGTTTGAATATGGAGTTTGGAATCGTGTATTGGCATTTCAGTTCTGACCTCAAAAGTGTGCCGACCTCACCCAATGAGAAGGTCTGCTGGAATCTCTCGCGGAGTGATATTGAGAAGTGGGATACGGGGAGGATACCCGTAGCATCGATCCAGTATCTGTTCGAGAGGATTGTCTCACCATTGTTGGGCTTTGCAATAAGCGCGTAGCCGATAGCAGCATTGAAGTATTTGCAAACCTTGTAGCTGAAAGAGGTGTTCAGCCTGTAATTGTCTATTTTGCTTGAGTTGTTTTTGGTCCTCAGTTCCAGATCTGTGGTGTTTGACAACCCTCCGATGATATTTGCCTTTACGCCGGCTTTGGTATAGATGCGGAAATCGTGGCTATCATCCTTTGCGGCTGTTGATGTAAAGGGGAGGATAAAAAGGATTGCTGATATGATTAATAGTGCAAGCTGTTTCATGTTTTTTTAATTCATTTTTGCAAAAATAATAAAAATTTGGGCCGGCCAATCATTATGTGCTTCATAGGGTCAAAGGGCAAATGAAGCTGAGGTCATAGTTCTCTATATTGATGGCGATAATTTGTAAAAATTGTCAAAAAGTAATCTATTTATCTCATTTTTTCACTAAAAGGTGTCATTTTGTATTAATTAGTAAATATGTATACTATATTTGTAAAGACTAATGATACTAAAATTTGAACTATGATCCATTATTACACCAGACTTGAGACTCAAATAAAAGCAAATTGGGAACTCAAAGCACTATGCAATTATAAAGGTGAGCACTTCACTTTTGGCCAGGTAGCAACCCAGATAGCAAAGTTCCACCTCTTTTTTGAGAAAGCAGGGATCCAAAAAGGTGATAAAGTGGCAATATGTGCCAAAAATACAGCACGATGGGGTATGGCATTTTTTGCTTCAGGCACCTATGGGACAGTTACAGTTCCTATCCTTGTCGATTTCCACCCTGACAGCGTGAACGGCCTTGTTCACCACTCTGAGAGTGCAGTGCTTTTTACAGATGATGACGTTTGGGCAAAACTTGACATCACCAAGATGCCTACAGTAAAGGCTGTGGTCTCTACACAGACATACTCTCTTCTTTACTCAACCACTGAGGAGATCAAAAAGGTGTATGATGGACTTGAAACTGCATTTGCGGAGAAATTTCCTAAAGGATTTGGTCCCGAACATGTCTCTTATCCTAAAGACAATCTAAAGGATTTGGCGATCATCAATTACACTTCTGGAAGTACCGGGGCGCCTAAAGGTGTTATGCTCCGTCACGAGTGTCTGAGCGCAAATGCCGATTTCGGTCAGAGATGGCTCCAGTCTTTCCCAGGGGAGAATATAGTATCCATGCTCCCGATGGCTCATATGTACGGTATGATGTTCGAGCTCATCTATCCTTTGTGCGGCGGTTCTACTGTATATTATCTCGGAAAGACCCCTACACCGGCTATCCTGCTTGGTGCTATGGCAGAGGTTAAGCCTTACCTTTTGATCACTGTTCCACTTGTACTCGAAAAGGTATTCAAAGGTAAAGTCCAGCCAATCCTAAACAAGCCTGTGATGAAGGTTATCACAGCTATCCCCGGTTTGAATCAGATTATCTTCAAAAAAATACGTACCACACTACTCAATGCATTCGGTGGAAATCTCCGCTCTATAATTATGGGTGGTGCAGCACTCAATCCTGATGTGGAGAAGTGGTTCAAAAAATTCAAGATGCCTTTTACTGTGGGTTACGGTATGACAGAGGCGGCTCCTCTACTTGCTTATGAGCCTTGGCCAACATTTGTTCCCCACTCTTGCGGTAAGGCTATCGACTGCGTGGAGATCAGAATTGACTCTGAGGATCCATACAATGTGGTGGGTCAGATCCAGGCAAAAGGTGTCAGCATTATGAGCGGATACTACAAGAATGAAGAGGCAACAAAAGCGGCTTTCACTGAGGATGGCTGGATGAATACCGGTGACTTGGGTGTTATGGATAAGGCCGGTAATATCTTTATCCGTGGCAGAAGCAAAAATATGATCCTCACATCCAACGGACAGAATATCTACCCTGAAGAGGTAGAGGCAGCATGCAACAATCAGCCTTATGTGATAGAGTCTGTAGTGGTGGACAGAAAAGGAGTCCTTGTCGCTCTCCTATATATGGATAAGGATAAAATGGCTGCAGACGGCATAGAAGGTGATGCTTTGACAGCCAAACTCAATGAGATAAGGGTGTCAGTGAACAGGGATATGCCTTCATACAGCAAAGTGGGTAAAATCGAAGTTATGGATCAGCCATTCGAGAAGACCCCTAAGATGAGTATCAAAAGATTCCTTTATTCATAGTTCATGCGCAGTAAGTTATACAATACATTAACTATTGCTCAACTCAAGAAGATGTTCGATATCGCCAATATCAAAAGTATTGGCGATGACTTCTATATAGGTGACCTGTACTATAAAGAGAAGACCGACCTCCCTTTTTTCAACAATGTCCCTACGAGGATAGACGGTTATGTAGGCCTTTTTTGTGTTTCCGGCAACCTTACCCTCTCTGCGGACCTTAAGGAGTACCATGTGACAAGAAATACCTTTTCAGTTATTACTCCAGGTAATATTGTCAGGATGGTGGACAATGCCCCTAAGGATGGATGTCACCTTATAGCTGTGGTGATGTCAACAAAGTTTATGGCCAAACTGAGGTTCGATATGAACTCCATATTCAACCACTCGATATCTCCGGTAGAGTATCCTACTATCCAGTTGAACAGGATAGAGGTGGTGCTGGCTATGAGATACTATAGCCTGATGAAGAAGGTTATGGATTCCAACAGACCATTTGTTGCTGAGAGTATCATGTCCCTGTGCTCTTCATTGGTGTTTGAAGTGGCAGGCTCATGGAGGGGAAGACAGCAGGAGATTCTCAAGAGTGTGAAGGACCAGAAAGGGAGAAACAGTGTCCTTTATGACAGATTCATAAAACTGGTGGCCAAATACCACGTCCAGGACAGGTCTGTACAGTTCTATGCAGATAAGCTATGCATTACGACCAAATATCTTGCAAAGGTTGTCAAAGGGGCGAGCGGAAAGACCCCATCATACTGGATTGACTCGTATGTCATCCTGGAGGCGCAAAATCTTCTCCGCTACAGCAGGGATACCATTAAACAGATAGTATATAAGCTGAATTTTACCAACCAGTCTGTCTTCCAGAAATTTTTCAAGGCCCATACAGGGATGACACCGCTGGAGTACAGGAAGAAATAGGGATTACATCTCAGATACTATGACCTTGAAGCTCCTCTGGAGCTGATTATATTGTGATTCCACATAGATTGTTGCAGATCCGGGGGCTATGCATTTGATCTCCATTCCAGATACAGATACTATATCTGGGGCTGATGAGTAGCATATTATATCCTCATTGTAAGAATCTGCAGGATATAGTGTTGCTGTTACCTTTTGGGTCTCCCCCAAGAATCTGATTGCTACTGGGTTTTCTGTCACATTCTGACTTCCCAGCATAATGGTCATACTCTCGGCAATAAGCTTTATGTCAAGGGCCATCTCAGCTGTAAGATTGTGGTGGGGATTCAAGGCTTTTATCACAGTTGTCCCCGATTTGATGACTGTTACCACCCCATTCTGGTCCACTGTCGCTGCGTCAGGGTTTTCTGAGCTCCATATGAGTGTGCTGTCAGACATATCTGTAAATATGGGGTGGAGGGTAAAAGGCTCCCTGCTCCCCACCTCCATTTTGGCCCCCTCGGCAAATTCTACTGCAGGATGGTCGATTTTCTCCCCCTGTCTAATGGTAAGGGAGGTATATGTCAATGTATCGCTGCAGCTCCTGAGTGTGATGCTCCCAACCCTCTCCTGGTACTCCATATTTCTCAATACCTCTATATATATAGTGTGGGATAATGTGTCGTGATTGACTGTGCGGATCCAGGGTGTGGGGTTGACTACCTCCACTGGGTAGTTGGAGAGGTAGAGGGATGTGATGTACCCTCCGTCCCCATCCAGCTGGATGGACTCCTTGTCGAGTTTTATGAAGGGTCTGGCGAGCCTGGTGATATATGCAGTTCTCTCCAAATCCTCTGAAATGAATGTTACTGACCCTGATGACTCCTCTGCAGATTCATTTGGCGAGACTTTTATTGCTACCTTCTGTGGCCCCTCTCCATTTGTAGAGTCTGTACCTATCCATTCGCTTTTACTGCTGATGCTCCATTGGGTGTAGCAGGTCAGTAGAAGTGTATCCACTCCACCATGGTGTGACAGTGTCACCTTTTCCGGGGCTATATAGAGGTGTTTGCCGGGTGCCTGAGTAATATCCACCCTGGCCGAATCGGAGCCACAGATGAAAAGGATGTGGCCTGCCCTGGCTGCCGAATCATTTGCAGGGGCCGTAAGGTGATATTTTCCCTCTGAAATGTATCTGCACTTGAGCCATTTGGCTTCCACAGATATCCTCCATTGCGAAGTGGCGGAGACCTGTAGTTGAGCCTCTCCACCCACCCTGTCAAAATGGATCTCGTAGGTAGAAATATCTATATGGTCCACGTGGTGGCGTTTGCTGCAGGAGCATAAGCATAGAATAGCAATAAAAATATATAAATATCTTAACATCAATTCTTCATCAAAAGTATCCCAAAAGTAGTGAAATTTTAGGAAACTGATTGTTTTTTCAAAGTTTTCTTATATTTGTGCGGTTTTTTGCTTTGTGCAAATGTGTAAAAAAATATATAAAATGCTTAAACACAAGGGCTTGTTTATATGGATGATGATTGTGAATATCATTGCCCTCCCTTCGTGCCATAAAGGGTGCCTTGATGACCCTGAAATGGGCAAAGTAAGCATTACACTATCAAGAGATTCAGAGATAGAGGTGAGGTCTTCATCAGATGCCGGGGATGTGGAGTTCAAATTTATAGGTCTCAACGGATACGGCTCGTCACCTGAGTTCATCCCATATACCGGAGAAGGGATGGAGGCGCAGTGGTATTTCGGCATATACAGGCTGTATGCACAGACTTGTTCACTTGAAGAGGCTGAGCTCGGTTTCGGTTGTGTGAGACACGACGGGACAAGTGAGCCATTTACCATTGTGAACGGTCAGGTGGTCCCTGTGTCGGCTGTGGTCTGCCGGGTGTCCAATTGCAGGGTTACTGTAAACTTCGATATGTCGATGTATGAGGCTTTTGCCGATTTCAAGTTTTTCGTAAGGACAGTCAAGGTCCCTGTTGAGGGTGAAGAGACAGTGTCTGATGGAGATACCGAAGAGGACAATGTGCTCAGGACACTTGAGTTCAATAAAAACGGCATAGGGTATTATAACCTCTATGATACACCTCTCAACCTTGAATATATCCTTTCAGTGAGGGCCAATGGTGCAGAGGAGTATGTGGAGACAGCCAGAGGTTATCTGCAGAAAGAGGAGAGTGGGGCAGAGCCTGCAATCCTGGCAGCGGGAGATGCAGTCACATTCAATGTGAGATATACAGGTCAGATTGATAACCCATCTTCAAATCTTGTTTTTGTAATTGACGGTATGCGATATCCGTCAGAAAATGGCATAACACTCCCCGACTACTCGGAGGGGGGGGTAAATGAGGAGAGTTAGAATGGCAGGACACTTCAGATATATAGTGTGGAAATTTGTTGCACTGATGGCAACATCCCTTTTGGTATTGTCCTGCTCGGGGATTGACACCCCAGATGTACCTCATACAGGCAAATATCCTGTAACAATCTCCGTAGAGCAGTCTCCCCTTACCAGAATATCGGCCGGGGGCAATAATGAACTTTCTCTTATCTGGAGTGAGTCGGATATGTTGAGGGTAACCGCTGTAAATCAAGAGGAGAGTGCTTTTTCAAACCTGAGGGTCAGCACTTTGAGCGGCGATCCGGTAGGCAAAAAAGCAGCTTTTGCCGGCTTTGTCGCAATGGAGGATGCACCGCAGTACTGTTATTTTACATATCCGGCATCAGATGCCATTACTGTGAAAGATGGCAAGATAGTGGCAAGATACGATATACAGGATGGGACCCACAAGCCACTTCTCTATTCCAAAGAGACATATACCCAGAATGGCGATATTGAGTCACAACTCAAATTTGCAGGGGCAATGCTCAAAGTGACCCTTAAGAATATGGCAGAGGGGGTCTGCAGCCTTGCATTTTTCGGCAATCAGTCTGAGAAGATATCTCCACTTACCATTACCCCCGGTGATGGTGCAGACACTTATACCATATCATCAGGCGCAGAAGCTGTATCATTTATAAAGATACCTGTGCAACAGAATGGCCCTACATACATATCACTTCCTACTGTGGAACTGCCACAAGGATTCAGTATTGCCATAATAAGAAAAATAGGGGGTGTGGAGGAGCAGTCTATCCACAGCTTCTCTTTCGCTGGAGGCAATACCTCTTTGGATAGAGGGGAGATATTCCCTATTGTGATAGATATGGGTAGTGAATTTGATGTCTCCGGCTTCTCTGTCTCTGACCCAGTGTGGAGACATGCCACCAATTCAAACGGTCTTCTGACCGGAACAGAGGTGTCGTTCAAAATGAAGAAAAACGGACTTGCTGACTCCAGAATAGAGGAGTGGGGTGCAGAACTGAAGGATGAGTATGGAAATACCGTAAGGACACTGACCTGTACTGCAGATGCAAATAAATTGGATGGAGTTCAGGAGATTGTCCTGAATGTGGCAAACGACCTCGCTTTCCTTAAAGAGGGCACATACTACTTCCAGCCATACTACAAGGCGTTCGGCAGTGGAAAACAGAGTATAGGTAATACTCTGGAGATGGTGGTGGATGCGAAGCCTGATGTAGAACTGACTATCGGTGGGTACACTTCGTATGACAAATATCTCTCAAAGGAGAAGAAGGGTGATGGCACTCTGGTGGCCAACAGCCTGTCCAACTATATTATCTATGATGTAAACACTACCATCAACGTCGATCCGAGTGCCCTTGTATCATATGAAGTGAATATGAACAATGGTGAAGAGGTACTCGATTGGTCCGGTTCCAATAAGATAATTTTTGGAGATGGGGGTGAATTTGAGAGGGATCCTTTCATGAAGCATACATTCTCAGCTAAAGCATCTGTCTCTCTTAAAGGAGGTATAGCACTGTCCAATATTTCTGCATCCAAAGACTTCCACCTTACAGGACTTCCTCTTGAAGCGGACTTTTCATATGGAGCAGAAGCCTATTCAGGCTGGTATACAATAAATGGAAGTTTTGATGGAAGCTGCGTGCTTTTTGGTGAATCTGGAACAAGCGGATTGCGTTCACCATCCTTCTATCTTCCTACTGGAAGTATAAATGTGAAGACACAATATGATGGGTGTTCGCGTGCGACGACTGGTTTTGGCGGAAATGATAAGAGGGATGTTTATTTTATCACCTGTGCTGCCAATGAGGGAAGTGTAAAGTTCGGCTCCAATAAGGTAAGTGCCCACTATAATTCTAATTATCCTGGAGCTCCGGGGGGGTATCTTGATTTATCCCCAACGATGACGCTGACAACCTCGGCACCATCGCTGATGTATGCAGCTAACAACTATAAATACTGGATTGGAACAGTGCATAGTGTAGTGATACATAAAGTCAAAATAGTTTACTCAGAATAAAGGAAATATACATGATAAAGTATCTGAAATATTCATTGATAGCGGCAATGACCATACTTCTGGCCTCCTGCACCAGGGTAGAACCCGATGGTGACGGACTTGGTGGAGAGGCATTGCTGCAGATAGGTCTCTCTCTGGATGAGGGTGTGGTGATAACCCCCACCAGAAGTTCAGATGAGGGTGTTAAGCCGATGGATCCCGAAACTATCCCCGATGTGGACAGCCTCTATGTCGAGCTGTACCGTGAGGGCAAGCGCCTCTATTTTGGCAAATATGAAGAGGCAAAAGCCAGACAGTTCAGGGTAAACGCAGGCAACTGGAGGCTTCTGGCATTTCATGGCGACTCTACAGGGTGTGGATTTGACAAACCATTTTTCTTTACTCAGGAGGATTTTACAGTCGATGGTGGTCTTGACGAAAATGGAGAACCTAACCTTACCACAGTGGAGGCTGTTGCTAAGGTGGAAAATGTGAGGATAGCTGTAAATTTTGACGAGACGGTACCAGGATCATATTACGACTATTTCGTGAGATTTTCAAATGTTGATACACTTGAATCGAGAGATCCTATCAAGTACAAGCAGATTCTCAGATACAAAAAGGGTGAGACAAGGGACGCATATATGATGGCTACAGAGCAGCTCAAGATAGAGTTTATGGCACAGCTTGAATATGGAGTGGAGAGTAGCTGGAAGGTGGCAAATCTCGGTACAGTGGCAGTAGCGAACAATGACTTCCTTACAGTCAATATAAGTGTGAAGGATCCGCGGTATGGAATACTTGATGTCGATATCAAAAGGGATGAGAATATAGTCAGAAAAGATTCAGAGGTGGAGATCCTGGAGGTGTGGACCCCTCAGGAGGCACCCAAAGTGGTGGCTGCAGGATTTGTGGATGGCAACCATGCTGTAGTGGAGGGTGATGAGGCTGGAAACTCTGCCGCCATATCTGTTGTGGCAAGAGGCGGTCTTGCAAACTTCTTCCTCACTTTCAACTCCTGCAACGGCCTTGATGTCCCTATCGGTGTTCCTGTTGACCTGGCGAATCCTTCGGCTGAAAATGCTGCCCATATTGCAAAACTGATGGCAGCAGGTCTTGAGTGGGATGATGATATGCTTGGCAACCGTTCACTTACATATATGAAGATGTCTGCATTCTTCAAGAGCCTTAATGACCAGAACAGATCCATTAAGGAGGAGAAACCATTGGCATCTTTTGTGATAGAGGTGGTGGATGAAGTGGGCAAATCGACTACAGAGACACTTGTTGCCACTGCATACCCTATTAAGCAGACTCTCTCAATACCTGAAGGTAGGGTGTGGTCACGAAAAATAGTTTCACCTCTAGCCACCATCACCAGAGGTCTGGGTAAACTTTTCAAACTCCAGGTGAGCAGCGACGGTCAGAACTGGAGCGACCTTACAGGTTTTGTCAAGTTGGAAAACAATACTCTTGACTACGGAACTTTGGCAGTGGAGCCTGCTACCACATATTACTACAGGTCTATCTATAACAATAACCCCGACCTGGTGTCAAATACAGTCTCTGTTACCACAGAGTCGCCTCTGCAGGTAGGTAATCCGGGATTTGAGGAGTATCACGATGAGATTATGCACGTCTCACCTCAGGGTTGGTTATATGATTATGACAGAACCTGGTATCTCCCTTACAGTGCGGGTGATGCAAACCCCTGGTGGGCAGTGAACAGCAAAAAGACTATGCCTGACGGTCACACTGCTTGGACATCCAACTGGTGCAAGAACTTCCCCTGTACAGCCTATTCTACAGATGCACATTCGGGGACAAAGTCGGCTATGGTCTATACAGTAAATGTAGGTGACGGAAATACAGATGGTACAGCTATCGGCTCAAACACTCCGGGAGAGATATGGATCGGAAAGGCTAATGACAATGGAGACCACACCCAGGATGGCCGCCCATTTGCAAGCCGTCCCGCTTCTCTGAAGTTCTGGTACAAATATGCTCCACACCAGTCAGAGACATTTGTGGTCAATGTTGTCCTTAAAGATGCAGGTGGAAATGTCATAGCAAATGTGACAGAGTCGGGTTTGGGTAAACAGAGCAGATGGACACAGCATGAGCTCCCTATTGTTTATGATGTGGAAGATTCCAGAGCAGCAACGCTCTATATAAGTTTCAAGTCAGCTGCCAGTGGAAAAGTCCAGGTGGCCAAGACCATAGAAGTTGCAGGGTCGGATCAGAAGGCCCACATTGGTTCAGTATTGAGAATTGACGATATAGAATTGACTTATTAATTTGGAAATAAAAAGTATATAGATATGAAAAAAGCGATTTTTCTAACCTTGCTGTCGTTGGTGGCAATGACTTCCTGCAGGAGAACAGAGATTTCTACTGTGGGGACACTTGATCTAAGAATCACAGATATAGGGGATTACTCTACAGTCCAGACCAGGGCGACAGACTACTCTGATTTCTCCAACTATGATGTGGTTATCGAGGGACCAACAAAATATGAAGCCAAATTCAGCCAATTCAGAGGTGAAGTGGTGGAGCTCGGTTCTGGCAGCTATACCATTACAGTTACTTCACCTGATACAGAGCCGGCCGCTTTTGGTCAGCCAATATATCAGGCATACGAGGAGTTTGTAATCAAAGCGGGTGAGGTGACCCCACTTGACCTGGTGTGCCGTCCTATAAACTGCAAGGTTACCATAGTCCTTACAGACAATTTTGTCAAAGAGCTCTCCTCATATGAGGTGGTGGTATCCAATGGACTTGGCCAGCTCAAATGGGAGAAGAATTCAGAGAAAAATGACTTCTCGGAGACCAAGGAGGGCTACTTCCTCCCAAGAGGTCTTGAGGTGAAAGTAAAGGGTTACCGCAGCATTGACAATACCGAGGCTACTGCAGTTTACTATGTCCAGAATCCTCAGGCAGCCGAGCACCATATTCTGACCATAGATGCTAAGGTAACAGGTGAAATTGATGGTATCAACATCAGGATAGAGACCAATTTCAACGAAGTGAACCAGAATGTCGATATTGACGGAATGGAAGAGGATTATGTGGACCGTCCCGATTTTGGTGATGACGATGATGATGATGACGGAGATGGTGAAGAGGGTGAGAAAAATACTATCGAGTGGGCATCAAACCCTACATTTGCACCACTTAATATTACCCCTGAGACCCAGGTACAGATGACCATCAAGATGCCTGCAGGTATTGCGAGCTTCGTGGTGGAGGTGAGTGACAACTTTAAGGATGCCGTAGCGGCCATTACCGATGGTGGAGTTACATATATCGATTTGATCAACGACCCTGCTATTCTGGAGAACTTTGCAGATTCACCATTGCTTACAGGCAATGAGATCCTCAATCAGACAGAGGTGAACTTCGACCTCTCAACATTTATCCCTATTCTTTGCAGCGCAGCTCAAGGTATGACTGTGGATTTTATCCTGAAAGCCAAGGATAATAATGGTGCAGATCTCCTCTTCATGGACGATTTCCCTGTGGTAACAATGATCATTCCCCAATAGTGAATAATGAAGACAATAAGATTATATAATTTGTGGATTTGCCTTATCGCCCTTCTGGCTCTCTCCTGTTCGCAGAGGGAGGGTCTTGATGGTAGTTGCGGCTATCTGACAATCGGCCTTGAGAGCGAAGTGGAGGGGGACATCCTGGTGAGGTCAGCAGAGGGGGAACCCGAAGTGGATCCCATGATCTACAGGATTCAGGTGGTGGATGCTGAGGACAATGTCGATGCAGATATCCTGGATCACACCACAGTTACAGAGGAGAACCCTATCAAGCTCCTTATGGGCAAATATACCGTAAAGGCAAGTAATGGAGAGCCTGAAACTGGATTCAATAAGCCTTATTGGTACGGTGATGGCAATGTCCGTATATATGCAGAGAAAAGCTCATCTGTAAGCATTACCTGCAAAATGGAGAAGGTCATCCTTAGTGTGGCTTTCCCGACAGATGCAGAGTTCCAGAGTATGTTTTCCGAATACTCACTTATAGTGAGGGCAGGAAACGGAGAGGGGGCAGAGACCCTGACATTCTCCAGCACTGCTGCTGAGGGACAAGGGGCCTTCTCAGATGTTGCCTACTTTGTAGTTCCCGAGGATAGAACTTTGACATACACACTTGTGATGAAAAATATTGATGGGGCAGAGTACTCATCCACAAGTGTTATAGAGCAGGTGAAGGCTGCAGAGCATTATCACCTGGACTTCAAACTTGGAGAGAAAGAGGAGATAGATGGAGCACTTGTACTCAATATCACTGTGGATGGAGAATACAGGGAGCAGAGGGTACACCACCTGAATCTCAATTTTGACAAGACCCTTCTACCCTCATATACCACCAATCCGGAGTTTACACCGGATGGAGAGGGGATCGTATATCCTCTGGGCAACAGTACACTCAAGAAGTTTACCTTCTCTGCACCAAGAGGGATAAAGAACCTTACAGTCACTCACCTTGACTACAATCTCCTTCTGGCAGGGCTTCCCCAGTTGACAGACTTTATGAATATCACCGACCAGGCACGTGCAGCAATGTCGCAGTTGGGTATCTATGCCACAATCTCCGGAGACGGTCTTACAGCAGAGATCGATATTACCGAGTTCATTAAGAATCTTGATATCTCACCTGAGAATACCAGATATGCGATGGCTGTTACAGTGGTTGATACCTACGACAGATATGCGAGATGTGATATGGATTTTGCTGTGATATCGGATATCGAAGCAGAGACAGTTTCTGAATTCCACTGGTCAGGTTTTGCTATCCTGAAAGGTAAGTATTTCAAGGCAAATCCACCTGCAGGGATGTCATTCCAGTACAGGAGGGCTTCTGATGCTGAATGGACAGATATTGATCCTGCATCTATGTTGGTGGATACAGAGACCATGACATATACATATACATTGAGAGGGCTGACTCCAAATACAGAGTATCTCTTCAGGGCTACCTCAGATATAGACAAGGAGGCGGGTAAAAGTGCTGCAGAGATGTCGTTTACCACATTTGCCACAGAGGAGACAGTCTATAACCTTAGCTTTGATGATTGGGTGGAGAGCAACAGCGCCTGGTATCCATCATCAGACCTTAATGTACACTATGTGTGGGATAGTGCAAACGGTGGTACAGCCTCTCTGGGAGGTGTCCCCACTACACCTGAAACTTCGAATGTGGTCAGTGGAAAGGCTGCCAGAATGGAGAGTCAGAAGGTGTTCGGAAAATTTGCAGCGGGTAACATCTATACCGGTAGGTTCGGTAAGGCAACATTGTCTCCGGTGGGGGCGACACTTGACTGGGGTCTGGAGTTCTCGTCAAGACCATTGGCATTGAGGGGATGGTACCGTTATGAGCCAAAGCCTATAGACATGACCTCATCGAAATACTCACATCTCAAGGGGCAGACAGATAATTGCCAGATTCAGATTTTCCTGACAGACTGGACATCTCCTTTTACTATCAGTACTGGTGATGAGAGGTTTGTGGATACTTCGGAGGGCAACAAGTCAATACTTGCGTATGGTACAATTCTGTCAAACGACAACACCACCGACAACGGCGGGAAGAACGGATATGTACAGTTTACAATCCCTCTTGAGTACCGTAGCCTCAAACAGCCGACATATATAGTGATATCGGCGGCGGCCAGCCGTTACGGAGACTATTTCACAGGTGGTCTTGGCAGTGTCTTGTATCTGGATGAGCTGGAACTTATCTATGATCCTGCCCAGCTTACAGCAGAAGAACTTAATATTGTATTAGGAAGAGTCAGATAATATAATGATGAAGAAATTTTTAGCAACAGCCATACTGGCTTGCGTTGTGTCATTGGGGGCTTATGCCTCAAATTCGGAGGAGCCTTTTGACAGGGGTGTAGGGAAAATGAACTCTGTTTTCATCCCCAAAGGATATATTGGTGGAGGTCTCTCATTTTCATATAAAACCTATGAATTTGGCCAGAGCCCAGATGATGTAGGGTACTCAATGCTTTTCTCCCTATTGTCGGGGATCAAGGCAGAGGCCTATACATTGGGTGTATCCCCTACAATATCTTATTTTATAATGGACAATTTTTCTGTAGGTGGACGCTTTGATTACAACAGAACACTGCTGGATCTTGACAATCTTGGGCTGTCAGTCGGGGATTTGGCATCATTTGAGATAAGTGATTACCATTTTCTGAGAAATGCCTATTCGGGTGCAGTGACAGGAAGGTATTATATGCCTATTGCTAACAGCAAGCGTATTGCGATGTTCGGAGAGCTCCGTCTTGGTTTTGAAATAGGGGAGTCATTGGCTTATTCTTCCAAAGGTGGTGTCAACTCGGGAACATTCCAGACCATCTATGGTGGTGATTTGACCATTGTCCCCGGTCTGTGTGTGTTTGCCACAAATGAGGTGTGTGTTGAGGTGGCTGTAGGTATCCTCGGTATCGACTACCAATATGTGAAGCAGCAGACAAACCTTGTGGAGGAGAGTGTAAGGCAGCAGAGTGGTGCCAACTTCAAGATCAACCCACTCTCTATAAGCCTCGGCATAGCTTTCTATTTGCCAATGATACAAAATGTCAAATCAAAATAGTGGAGGAGAGTAATGATGAGAAAATTTGGAATTGTTTTGAGCCTTGCAGCACTATGTGCAATATCATCCTGCATTGACAACCCTCTGTCATATCCGAGAGATGTGGCCCAGATTACAGCATTTGAGGTGGAGGGGCAGAAGTCTGTCTCTATTGACCCTGAGAATTTCATTGTAAATGTAGTTCTCAAGGAGACAGCAGATATTGACAGCATAGTAGTAAAGAATTACCAGTATACCGAGACAGCAACACCTGATATTCAACTTGGCGAGATGGTGGACCTGAGGGACACAGTGAGGATATCATTCACTACATATCCTGACCAGGTGTATGAGTGGAAGATTGTGGCTACCCAGCCTATCAACAGATATGTGGTGTGTGATAATATGGTAAGTGATGCGCAGTTTGATCTGGAGAATAAGACAATCGTGGTCTATTTTCCTGAGGACCAACTTCTTTCGGATATAAGATTTTCAAAGATGAAACTTGGGCCACAAGGGTCGGAGATAGTATCTACCAGTGGATTTGTAAGTGTGGATGGTGAAGCTGTGCCGGAGAACCGGGAGATGAGTTTCCCTATCAGACTTGACTGTATACACTCCAGAGAATTTACTGTAAAGTACAGACACGAAGAGACCAAATGGACCCTTACAGCGCTGCATAAGCTTATCAGCCTCGAGGTGACAGGAGTCAGCGCGTGGTGCTACAGTGCCGATATTTTTGCTACTTACAAAGGGTCAGGAGCACCTTATATTGAGTACAAGGAGGCATCGGACAGTGAATGGATCCAATTGAAATCTACAGTAGAGGGGACCAATGTAACTGCTTCTGTGGACCAGCTTACCGAGGGGACCTCTTATCTGGCCCGTGTGGTAAATGGGGCAGAGGTTAGTGAGGAGTTCTCATTCACTACCGATGAGCCGGTACAATTGTCAAATATGTCATTTGACGGATGGACTCAGGGCGATCCTGGCGGATACACATGGTTCCCATATGGAGAGGGCGAGGATAAGGTTTGGGACAGTGCGAATCCTGGTGTGAATATGACCACTGCAGTGAACTCGACCAGACCTGAATATGTATTCCTGGCCTCAAAAGGTGGTGCTGCTGTAAGAATGGAGAGTGTTGTAGTGTTCGGTAAGTTCGGTGCCGGAAACATCTATACAGGCAAGTTTGTGAAAGCTGTCCTATCTCCAGCCCCTGGGGCAGAA
This sequence comes from Candidatus Coprenecus sp., assembly GCA_045603545.1. Classification (GTDB taxonomy): domain Bacteria; phylum Bacteroidota; class Bacteroidia; order Bacteroidales; family UBA932; genus CAAGNP01. The sequence continues at coordinate 131,476 of JAZUMG010000030.1, forward strand.
CTTGACTGGGGTGTTCCATTCACTGCCAGACCACAGTCTTTGAGAGGCTACTATTCTTATGCCCCTAAGGTAATTGACCATGTGACAGAGAAATATGCAGACAAGAAAGGGACCACAGACAGGGCGCAAATCCAGGTCATCCTGACCGATTGGGATGAGCCTTTCAGGGTGGCTACCTCTACAGGGAAATTTGTGGATGTAAAAAATGATCCTAATATAATAGCACACGGCGTTATCGAGACCGATGTAGATACCCAAGGCAAATATGTCGAGTTCGAATGTAAACTTGAATACAGGGATGTGCTGAGAAAACCCAAATATATTGTCGTATCGGCCTGCTCAAGCCTTTATGGTGATTATTTCACAGGAGCACAAGGCTCAGTAATGTACATAGACAACTGGGAGTTCATCTACAAATAGTGGAGACTGAAAATAGGAAACAATAAAAATGGCTGGAAAAATCTCCAGCCATTTTTTTTGATCTGCAAGTTGAGTGTGTTAATGTGTACAGTCTCCGATACTCACGAGGGTTGTAGTGCCTCCACCTATCAGTGGAATGATGTTGCCACCCAAGTCCAGAGTACATGTGCAAACTTTGGCAGGATACTCACTGTCGTCACTGCAGAATCCCACTATGCTTCCCAAATGATTGCCGACTGATACCACCCCTTTATTGGTGGTTTTGCTGCGGATTATAGATGTGTAGCCCATATATCCGGATATGCCCCCTGTATATGATTTGTATGAAGTGGCGTCTTTGGTCACTCCTCCAGTCACCGATCCTTCGTTTATACACCCAGCTATGTATGGGTTGACACCTCCGCTATGTACATATCCGACAATGCCGCCAGTAAAAATGTTCCTTTGGCTGGTGGTCCCTGAGATGTCACCTGAGTTTATGCATCCGGTCAAATTTGCACTGTGGTTGTATCCCACTATACCTCCTGTGTATGAAAAGAATCCGGTGTAGCCTGTAGCATATGAAGGAGATGTATCCAACCCTCCTGTTCCACCTGTTACATCCCCATTGTTGGTGCAGCCATTGATGTTTATTTTTCCAGCCGTTCCAATCAATCCTCCGGTCCGTGATTGCCAAGTGCCGTTATTGCCGACAACAGGTGCATTGTTGGTGCAGTCGTTTATAGTGTTCTCAGTGTTTTCAGCCACCCCGACAAGTCCACCTAAAGTGCACGATTGGATAATATCTCCATTGAATGAAAATTTACCATAGTTTGAGGTGCTTGTCATAGTGCCAGTGTGATATTTGCCAGCTATCCCTCCGACTTCCGCTTTGTCCACTGAACTCACCACAATGTCCCCTGTGTTTGTGCATTGGCTCACATGAGAGCCGCAGTCACCAGAAAGACCACCTATTCTGACTGTTGAATTTGGAGACGCGTATGAACCAGTTATAACGGCCATCGCTCCGGAGGTGATTTTGCCGCTGTTCGAGCAGTTGTACATAGTTCCATCGCCGTCATCGCCGCATAATCCTCCAATATATTGCCATGGTTGGGAATTATTCCCGTTGTCTGTTACGTTGCCCCCTGTGATATCTGCATAGTTGTGGCAGTCGGTCATATTTTTATAGCTGATCAATGCCCCCGCCAGACCTCCTGTTTTAGCATTTTGTAATGCTGTTCCAGCATTGACAGGACCATTGTTTGTGCAATTGGATATCGTGAGATCTGAATCGTAGGCATAACCTATAAGTCCACCTGTATATGATTGGTAGCAGGGACTTGTAGTGTAACCGCCGATCACTGTGCTGTAGTTGTGGCAGTCTGACATACTGTTTATTTGATTGCCAAGACCTATAAGTCCCCCTACACTGGTGTATGCAGCTGTTGTACCTGAGGAGATGCCCCCCTGTACCTTTCCCCTGACAGTGCAATTTGAGATATCGAACAGATCCCCATCAACGTGTCCCACAATTGCTCCCACCATAACAATAGGGATTCCTCCGTAATATAATTGTTTAGTCACTTTGCTGTCGCACTCTACTGTGACATCCATATGGAGATTCCTGATGCTTGCTACTTCATCAATTTCAGGATATTTTTTGTACTTACTGCACCAACCGAAGAATCCGAACATCTGACCACCATCTTTTGATATGGATTTGGCGATAGGGACCATTTTGCCGCTGATTGTGTGTCCACCACCATCAAAATGGCCTATAAATGAATCATATATATTCGAACCTTTGTCTTCATATCCTGGTCCTATAGGGGTCCATCCTCTGGCTTGAACTACATTTCCCTCCCCATCCACTTCATCCTCATCACTGTCTATATAAAGATCGTGCGTAAGTCTGTAATATTTACCGAGAGTCAGTATGGTTTTATATATGTCATAGTCATTGGTTTCATATCTCTCATAATTTCCATATGAAGACTGGTCAATAAGCCATTGAAGATCGTGTGCTGTGTGTATAATGTAAGGGTCTTCCTCAGTTCCGGTACCCCGGATGTTTGAAGTTTCTGTAGCTGTGATGCCATTGTACCATCTGTAATCGTCAGTTGTCTCCTTGGTCAGGGCAATAGATACGGAGTACTGTACACCAGAAACGATAGCCTTCGAGGAGGTAATCGAAGCTGAGTACATATTCCCTTTATTTGAGACTACAGTTATAGCAAGGGTTTTCCCGCTCCCCATAGGTGGTATATAGATGTATGGAGTGCTCACATTATCCATCTGGACGGTGATGTATTTGACATCATCTCCTGACGTGGTGCGGTTTGTAAGGTCGAGTTTACCTTTGGTGTAAACCTCGGATTGGATGGTTATGGTTCTTACAGCCTCATCATTTTCCATTCCGGTAAATGTGGGTTTGAGTAGTGCTGTCCAATGGGCAAAATTGACATCTCCTCTGTCAATTATCTCCGCTGATGAAGCTGTCATATAGTTCAGTTTGCTGTCAAGTACACCTTTTTGCAGACTCAGGTCAAATGGGACCTGTGTCTCGTCGGTGGCGGCAGGATTTGCAGGGTACAGAGCGTAGTAGTACCCTTCTCCACCTTCGTCAGGAAGTGTTCCGCTGAATTCATTGCCATTGGTTTTTGTGAAGGTGGCATTCTCCCCACCTCTCAATATGGAGATGATCTCGTCATCTGACCACTCCACCAGGAGTCCGCTGTTCCCGTCACTTGAGTATTCGACCTTTGTCATATCCTCTGGTGCAGGGGTGTTTGCATATATTGTGATGAGTTCAGATCCGTTTGGTGACAATGGGTTGTCCGGTGTGAACATATCGCTGCAGCCTGTAAAAGCCAATGCACACAATATGGTAAGTATTGAACAAATAAAATTCTTCATAATTGTCAGATTTTAAAAAGTTATGACCATTACCAATTGCTGTCTGTATCTGATGGAGAACTTGGGGCCCAACCATCATTGTCATTTTCAAATCCGCTTAGTGCGAAGCCACTTTCCGGACATATCTCTATTGGTGTCATAAGTGGCTCTTGATAGGGTAGGTGTCTGTTTGTTTCCATATGAAGTCAGTTTTAATTTGTTTTCAAAGAGATGGATACCCTACAAATATAAGAAAAATTTATATTCTCTTCTTATTCCACTTGGCGAATTTCATGTAGAGGTAGCATACGATGCCCAGGAGCGCGCCGTACAGTAGCTCCGCTGTCCAGACGAGTTCCACTCTGGTGGTAAGGTGTGTCATCGCCATGACAAAGAGGACATAAATTACCAGAATACCTGTCTCCAGATATAATGCAGCTGAAGTGTTGCCGGTACCGGAAACAGCCTCGAAGTATGCGTTGCCTATCCCCTGCAGGATGGTCCCGCTGCATACTACCAGGATAGCGGGGACCACGAGATGGGCAAACTCCATATCATCGGTAAAGATAGATGCTATCTGTACAGGGAAGATTGATGTCACTGCAACTATAGGGATAGTGCATAGCAGACAGTTTTTCAAGATTTTCCTGATGGTGGGAAATACCATATCGGAGCGACCTTCCCCTATGATTTTGCTTACCAAAGTATTGGTGGTGGTGGAGAAGGCAAAGCAGGGGATAATGAGAATCAGATAGATGCTTCTGGTGATCGATGAGATTCCTGTGGCTGTCTCCCCCATTTTCTCTATAAAGATAAAAAAGATGAACCATACGCCGAATGAAAAGAGCTTCTGTACCATTGTAGGGGTGGAGATTTTTAGAATTCGTCCCATCAGCTCAGACTCCAGCTTGTATGCTTTGAATATTCCGAACTCTCTTTTTCGCAGTGTGATATAGCTGTATGTAGTGAAAAATATGAAAGCCGATATCTCTGCACACAACGATGCCAGTGCAGCACCTCCAATACCCATCTGAGGGAATCCGAAGTTTCCGAAAATAAGGCAGTAATCAAGTACAATATTGACAACAGCCATTATCAAAGTGGAGTATGTAATCACTTTGGTGTTGGATATCCCTACATACAGTGCCCTGTACAGGTAGTTGAAGCATACGAAGAGAATGCCGAACTGACGGTAACGTATGTATTCTATTGATGCGTCATACAGGTTGGGAGAATCGATTAGCAGCAGAAGGAGCTGGTCGGAACAGAAGTGCAGGACAGAGAAGAGTATCAGACCCAGAAGGAGTATAAAGAGTGAACCGTGTTCGAAGATGACACCTATCCTCCCGTAATTTTTCTCTCCAAAGCGGCGTGCTACGATAATCTGGATCCCTATCGCAAACCCTGCAGCCACAGTGGTGAAAAGGAGGTAGAAAAGTCCTGCCAGCATAGAGGCGCCCAATGCTATCACCCCCACGTGCCCCAAAAATGCCGTGTCGGTAAAATTGATTATGGTCTGGGCCATATTCCCCAACATAATCGGGAGTGCTATACTCCAAATCTCCCTATTCGATATCTGAGCTTTCACCTGAATCTGTGTTTTAACCAATTGCGGCGCAAGTTACCATATTTTCACGATAAAGACTGAATAAAGTTTATGCCGCTGTCCCGCTGTGTGTGAATATCAGTGATTCTGGGGCGAAAATGGGTGATCTGCCCCCGATGATGCTGGGGAATGGCTATTCAGGGGCGAAAGTGGGTGATCTGCCCCCGATAATGTCAGGGAATGGCTATTCAGGGGCGAAAGTGGGTGATCTGCCCCCGATGATGTCGGAGGATGGCTATTCGGGGGCGAAAGTGGGTAATCTGCCCCTGATGATGTCGGAGGATGGCTATTCGGGGGTGAAAGTGGGTGATTTGCCCCCGATGATGTCGGAGGATGGCTATTCGGGGGTGAAAGTGGGTAATCTGCCCCCGATGATGCTGGGGAATGGCTATTCTGGGGCGAAAATGGGTGATCTGCCCCCGATGATGTCAGGGGGGTATCGCTGTGTCGTTTTTTGCTGGTTTTATGACACAGTGGTGGTAATAGGGAATAATCGGGATGACTGTGACATAAATCGGGTAAAAAGTGTCACGGCTCTTCTAAAGAGTAAGGCGGAGACAGTCAAAAATGGTAATGCGGCCCGTTTGGATGTATAGCCGGCACGAAAACAGCAGTCAAAAGCAGCAAAGTGTCCCTTTCTGATGTGTTACGGGCACGAAAATGCCCCTTTCTGTGCCCGAAGTGGTTGGGAAATGAGAAACGGGCACGAAATCGTATTGTTCCGTGCCCGTTTTGGTTTATGGATCCCCGCGATCGGAGTCGGGGATGACATTTCGTCATTGTCGGCTTGGCCGGCAATCTATATTACTTCGCAAATCCCTGAGCCACATCCACAGCCACAGCAACAGTAGCACCTACCATAGGGTTGTTACCGATGCCGAGGAAGCCCATCATCTCAACGTGTGCTGGAACTGATGAAGAACCTGCAAACTGAGCGTCTGAGTGCATACGGCCCATAGTGTCGGTCATACCGTGGGTATGAGGTCTACAGATGTCTGTGTGGTATTTATTTAAAGGATGGTCGCGAATAAGTCGCTAAATGTTATTCAAGATGCCAGTTGAAGAGTTCCTATTTTGTATAGGTATTCGGGAGCAAATCCTATCTCATTATTCCAATCAATAGTAAAGGGATCAAGCTTGTAATTCTTGAAATATTCGAGATCTTTTAACTTGGTACATATCCCATCGTTAGATAAAGGCTCAAAATCACAATAGAGTATCGCTCCGTCATTGAAATGTAACAAAAGTACATAATCACGGATATATTCAGCTTTCACTATGGTGAGTATTTGATTCATACTATTCAAGTGGTTGTATTTTGTCAGGGGATTGCTGTTCTTTTAACTTCTCCCAATTGGCCATCAACTCATCTTTATGCAAATCCAGCCATTCATACACCAAATTTAATGCCCTTCTTGGAAGACTGCCTGTGACAATACCTTCTTTAATGGTAATAATGGCTTTATAATTTTCGTACCATACATGAAAATGAGGGGGATTATGCTCATTCATATACATGTATATTATTATTCCATAAAAGCGACTAATCTCAGGCATATCTTTTTGTTTTTACAAATATAGAAAAATTTCTGTAATTGTTATTCTACCTTCTCTATCGTTATCTTCCAGTCATTACTTCCTTTGTTTACACCTTTCTCCGTTTCAACATGTTTAAGTGCGCCGTTTCTCATCTTATAAATATATGCTGTATAGAAAAATGCGCCATCTATACTCTTCCAATACTTTATCTCTTTTTTCTCAGGGTAGAAATCCACGAAATCATCTTCAAGACCCCAGCAGAATGGCTCATTAGTCATCGGCCTAAAGGGATTAAGTTCATAGCATAGATAATGGTTTGATGACCGTGCTCCGCCCATATATAAATTTATAAGAAATTCATCTTCACCATCGAAGTCTATGTCTGAAAAGAAAAATGGAGTTTTTCGAGCTAAAATGCAAGAGTCTGTTCTGGGTAGATAATCAAGAACAATCTCCTCTTCACCGATATATTCCCTCTGCATATAAAGTGAGGGCTCTCCGAAAAATGTGACTTTCTTAACTATAGGAGATCTCTTGTCGTTTATATCTATAAGGGAGATGACAGCATCCCCTACTTCGAGCAGCGAGGATATGTCTGAGTAGGGTTTGAAGATGACAGATGCTCTCCATTCAGTACCATCACCCTTGATTGTCTGTTTGTATATAAGTTTGACGCTCTGAGCAGAGAGTACGCTCAAATGGGCAAATAAGAATATGAGAGATAATATTTTTTTCATTTTTAAATTCTTCTGATTGGTTTTAATTGTTTAGCCAATAGTTTCCCCCTTTCGGTGGCCATGCCGCGTGGGTGAGGCTGTATACCGCACCTGATAAGATCGAGCCTGTCTGCATCAAAGCAGGTGTCTATGGTAATATCCCCTGTATGATGGCAAACTGTGTGGAGTTTGCACGCCTTGTATAGCAGATCAAACTCCTCGTCTGTAAGTTCTTTCAGCAGCGTGTCACGAAGCGGTACCAGATGGTGTGCAGCCCGAATTCCATGATTGATATCCCTGTAATTGTCTCTTCTCCATTTGTCGTGAAGATAGGCAAATAGTGAGACAACCCTCAAATTGACCCCTTCTACTGCCAGACGATGTCCATTGCTCTCCACATTCCTCCAGTGTGCCATTCCGTGGGTACGACCCAGCTCCCAGCCGGCAGCAGCAAACTCGATGACTCGTTGGCGGATCACTTTAAAGCTATCATCCTCTATTATTGAATTTTCTGGATATTGCACCTTTGTTTCCATCTGTATATCAAATAACATATTCCCCAATAACCCAAAGTAATAATTACAGCACCTAACTCATTTACAATGAGATATAGATATCCGATAACTATAACATAAAACCATAGAAGTCTAGGAGAAACAGATGAAAGGAACTTATTTTCTATCTTTAAACTTGATGACCATTTGTAGAGAGATATCAGACTGATGATGAACGGGAATATGGCCAATGGGTAATATATGGTAAATGGTGATTCCCCTCTAACAAAATTGTGAATATAATATAAGCATAGCACTAATGCCGCACCCATTATCCATCCCAGTAATGCCTGACGCTCAGATATTTTGATTTTAGTGCCATATATGATAATACCTACGATCATAAAGACTGACTGGTACAGAATCTGTCCAGCCCAATAACGCAGAACAAACGGAAGCATAAACCACCAGTCAGATTTCTCTGGAATCAAGTCCATCGAATGGTGATTGGCAAACAAAAGAATACCTATTAGGGCCAGGCCACATTTGGCCAGTTTGCCAAATTTCTTTTTATATCTGCTGCCAATACTCAATCCGAAAAGGAAAAACCATACAGCCATAGTGTAGTAATTGACAAACTTGTATATGCTCGACCATAATAGATGCTCACTCCAGGGATAAGAAGGTGAATAAAAGTGTACCAGTGGAGAGACAAATATTATGATTGCTGTAACAATCAGCGAGAAACTCCTAAAATCCTTGTTTTGCATCATAACCATAATTTTTAACGATTGTTGTTCGAAACTTTTGTTGGTGAGTAATGAAATTTTTTTAGCTATAGTATTCGACTATATTTTGGTTGACTAGAAATTAAGTTTAGCTCAAGTGTGTATACATTTTATCTATAGTTATGAGCAATAATAGCTATTATTTATATTGAAAAAAAAAGCGAGATTTAAATAGTCCAATTCCAGATCCTTTATTCAGAAACCAACCTACCTTTAGCTTCCTCAATTGTTGTTATGCTTGTGTTTTTTATTCTAATTATTAAATGTGTGTTGGGGATGTAAGAGTAGCTTTTGTCTGATTTAGATGATATAATTCTTTTATTCCATAGGGAACCTTTATATTTATATTTTCTATAATCAGAATCCCTCTCATGTGCGTAACCTGTGTCATCAACATGATAAAATTTGTCATCAAAATGACGATAATCAGAATATTCAAATCTTTGTGCAAAAGTCAAAAAATCATTTTCATTTTCATCAAATAATATATTTATACATTTAATGTTATTTCCATCCATTTCAGCATCTTTAAATATACCAGGAGTTTTTATATCAAATTTTATTTCAAAGTTTTTATCCAAATTGTCAATATAACCAAGGTTTGTAAAAGATTTTTCATTTTCAACTCTTAATAGTTCAAATGAATTTGATAGGTAAAATTGATATCTAGACAATGAGTCAATTCCTCCTAATTCATTTATTAGTTGAGGAGTTAACTCTCTATAAGAATATGAGTTGTCGGTATTTATGCAACTAAAATACAAGAATATAGTACATAATATAAATAGGTTCCTATACACGTAATATGCTTGTCTATGATTGTATACCCTAGATTTTATCATAATGTATATTTTTTAATCAAATAATCACAAATGGTAGAGATTTCGCCCAATAAGGTAAACATCATCATCAGGCACAGCCTCTGTTTTTTTTGGTAGGTATTCATATTTTTCCCAAGAGTCAAATATTCTTTCCACAAAAAAAGCGATAGTGTCGTCTGTTACTTTAGAAGCATATTTAATGTCTCCGCTTTTTAGTAATATAAATTTTATTTTACCATTTTTATATCCGCATTCTTTTTCAAGCAGAAAGAAAACATCAAATAATCTTTTCTCTGCAATAGGAATTGAAATGTTATGTATATAAAGATTTTTACCCTTTATACATATATCAGTAGGTGATACATTTCTAAAGCAATTTTTATAGTATCCATTAAATTCAATCGTTGCACTCATAATATTATCTTAAAGCATTTACTCTTTTGTTTATATATTTTTTTTCAAATTCTTCTAAATTTCTCTTGGTACATTCGAATCCAGGATGTAATTGTCTTACATCGTTACAATCCTCATAGCCACTAACAATTCTTCTTAGAATATTCAAAAATGGTATTAGGTATTTTCTAATAAATTCTTGTTCAGAGCAACTTTCCCAAAACTTGGTACGAAAATAAAGATTGTATTCATTCTCCAATGTTATAACCATACAATTTAAATTTACTGACTTGTGAAATGGACCTAATGGATTGATGTAATTGCCACTTAGGCTCTTTAATATAGAGTTGTCATCATACATTATAGGGCATAGTGATAGTAGTACTTCAAATCCACCCCTGCCTAGGCCGGAAGTAGGTATAAAATCTATAGATGATGCTATTTGTATATCGGTCATGCTACAAAATATGGTTTGTTATTTATGTTAGAAAGGATAATGCCTTTTACATCTTGGACAATACCATGTCCCACCTATATGTAACTTCAGTTCAGTTCCACAATTCTGACAATAACTTTTGCCATGAGTATTCTTGATGAATTGTCTGATAAAGTACAAAGCAATAAGTAAGATTGCGATAATGATTAATTCCATATATCTGTTTTGTTAGGTTTAACAATGTTTATACATTATTTCAAGCCATTTTTCAAGCCACATTTGATATGCAATAGCGGGAATTTGACCTTCAAAACCTTGGACAAGTGACATCTTTAGAGAAGGTTCTATTGTTAATATTGTTGAAATGTCATATCGTTGTTTAGATATTTTACTATAAAAATCATTATAGAACGTTTTTGGTAATGAGTCGTTTGTTTCAATTACCCTTTTCTGCACATATTTAACGTTTTTTGTGGTTTCCAGAATAATAGTCTGCAATTGATTGTAGAGTAGTTGGCTGTGAAAAGACATAAAGCATAAATTTTACTTTTCCCAAAACCTCGAGTGGGATTAAATATAAAGAAAGTGTGAGGTTAATCGTCTATCTGTACAGAGGTTCTGGAATGACCTTAACGCAAATAAACAATACCCCACACTCGTATGATAGAGGCATACAGAACGTATGCACAGAACCAAACAAGTGATGAGAATGATTGCCTTTCCCTGCGTTAATTGAAATTTTCCAGATTTCTGTACAAGGATAAAAGCGAAACACTTTCATCTTAAATATGTATGTCTGTCACCAGACTATGCAAAGATACGAAAATGTTTTTACACTCTATTGGGTATTGAGCTTCAAAATTCTTTTAAATAGTATTGATAAATAAGTTTATAACATTGAAGCCCCCTCATCTGCAAAACTATAATAACCTTCGCTGTTCAGAATAATACGGTCCATAACCTTTGTTTCCGTAATGTCTGCATCTTAACTTATTTTGTGGATGTTCACTAGGGGGGCTGGAACTGACGACGATGAAGATGCTGTGGAAATTAAGGTTCTTAAGGCCTTAGCACTTTTGATACCGGCTCTCGCCAAATCGTGAGCGTCTCGGCCTTGCCGTATTTGCTGTGCAGATACACGGCCTCTGCGGGGTGTCTGTGATGGGAGCAGAGACAGTGGTAGAGGCAGAGTGGTATCAGAGCAGAGCGCCATATATCCAAGCAAACCGCTCTGATGCTTTGATGAGGGTGTTGTTGTCGGAGATTCGGGAGTGAAAGTGGGTGATCTGCCCCCGATGATGCTGGGGAATGGATATTCGGGGGTGAAAGTGTGTGATCTGCCCCCGATGATGCTGGGGAATGGCTATTCGGGGGCAAAAATGGGTGATCTGCCCCCGATGATGTCAGGGGATTGCTATTCGGGGGCGAAAATGGGTAATCTGCCCCCGATGATGTCAGGGGGGATATCGCTGTGTCGTTTTTTGCTGGTTTTATGACACAATGGTGGCTGGATGTGGGCGTAATAGGGGATAATCGGGATGACTGTGACATAAATCGGGTAAAGAGTGTCACAGCTCTAAAGAATAAGGCTGCCCTTTCGGATGTTAAGGGCTGGAAAATGGTCCTTTTTTAGCCCAGAGAGCTCTGGATATAGGAAACGGGCTGGAAAAGATTGATTTTCCAGCCCGTTTTGGGTTCAGATCCCCGAACGGAGTCGGGGATGACATTTCGTCATTGTCGGCTTGGCCGGCAATCTATATTACTTCGCAAATCCCTGAGCCACATCCACAGCCACAGCAACAGTAGCACCTACCATTGGGTTGTTACCGATGCCGAGGAAGCCCATCATCTCCACGTGTGCAGGAACTGATGAAGAACCTGCAAACTGAGCGTCTGAGTGCATACGGCCCATAGTGTCGGTCATTCCGTATGATGCAGGACCTGCAGCCATGTTGTCTGGGTGAAGGGTTCTACCTGTACCACCACCTGAAGCTACTGAGAAGTATTTCTTACCAAGCTCCATGCACTCTTTCTTGTAAGTGCCGGCTACTGGGTGCTGGAAGCGGGTAGGGTTGGTAGAGTTACCTGTGATAGATACGTCTACACCCTCTTTGTGCATGATAGCAACACCTTCGCGTACGTCGTTTGCACCATAGCATTTAACTTTTGCACGAGGACCGTCTGAATAAGGGATCTCGCGAACCACTTTAAGCTCAGAAGTGAAGTAGTCAAACTCAGTCTGAACATATGTGAAACCGTTGATACGAGAGATGATCATAGCGGCATCTTTACCAAGACCGTTAAGGATGCAGCGTAGAGGCTCTTTACGTACCTTGTCAGCTTTAGCAGCGATTTTGATAGCACCCTCAGCAGCAGCGAATGACTCGTGACCTGCCAAGAAAGCGAAACATTTTGTCTCCTCTCTAAGAAGACGGGCAGCCAAGTTACCGTGGCCAAGACCCACTTTGCGGTCTTCAGCTACAGAACCAGGGATACAGAATGCCTGAAGACCAAGACCGATAGCCTCAGCAGCGTCAGCAGCATTTGTACAGCCTTTTTTGATTGCGATGGCAGCACCCACTACATATGCCCATTTTGCATTCTCGAAGCAGATAGGCTGGGTCTCTTCGCAAGTTTTGTATGGATCTACACCGTGAGCCTCGCAAATCTGGTTGGCCTCTTCGATGCTCTGGATACCCACTTCATTCAAGGCAGCAAGAATTTTAGCCATTCTGCGGTCTTGACTCTCAAATTTTACGTCTCTAATTGCCATAATTATTCCTCCTTATTCGTTACGTGGGTCAATATATTTAACAGCGCCCTGCTCCTCGGTGAAGCGACCGTAAGTACCGGTAACTTTCTTAAGAGCCTCGTTGGCATCTGTACCTTTCTTAACTTCTTCCATAAATTTGCCAAGGTGAACGAACTCGTAACCGATAATTTCGTTGTTCTTGTCAAGGGCGATGCGAGAGCAGTAACCCTCAGCCATCTCAAGATAGCGTGGACCTTTGGCAACAGTACCGAACATGGTACCTACCTGGCTTCTAAGACCTTTACCAAGGTCCTCAAGACCGGCACCTACAGGAAGACCGTCCTCTGAGAAAGCAGACTGGGTACGACCGTAAACGATCTGTAGGAAAAGTTCGCGCATAGCGGTGTTGATAGCGTCGCAAACAAGGTCAGTGTTAAGAGCCTCAAGGATAGTTTTGCCAGGGAGGATCTCAGAAGCCATAGCAGCTGAGTGGGTCATACCTGAACAACCGATAGTCTCTACAAGAGCTTCCTGGATAACGCCGTCCTTAACATTGAGTGAAAGTTTGCAGGCACCCTGCTGAGGTGCACACCAACCGATACCGTGAGTGAAACCTGAGATATCTTTGATCTCTTTGCTCTTTACCCATTTGCCCTCTTCTGGGATGGGAGCTGGGCCATGATTGGCACCCTGAGCTACGCAGCACATATGCTGCACTTCGTGTGAATAAATCATAATTTTATCTATATATAAATTTCATTTATTTGCCTGAAATCAGCCGACAAAGATAATGCCGATTTTTGAAAAATCATAAATTACACTACCTTTGGGTAAAATAGTTTTTATAAGTATGAGAATAGTATCGCTTTTTCTGTCTTTTCTGCTCCTTTTGTCGGGCTCTGTGACTGTTTCAGCACAGGGATTAACACTTGAAGATATCTATAAAACAAGAAAATATGGCCAGCGTGGAGTGGCTTCAATGCGTTGGATGAAGGACAATGTATCCTATTCGACACTTGAGCCAAACCGTGAGGTGGGTGGCCGTGATATAGTGCGATATGATGTGAAATCGGGTCAGAGGAGCGTGGTGGTTCCGGCATCGGCCCTTATGCACGACGGCAAGGCTGTGCCGATCCACGACTATATATGGTCTGATGACAATGCGAAGATGCTTGTCTATACCAATTCCCGCCGTGTATGGCGTGACAATACCCGTGGCGATTACTGGGTGCTTGACCTTAAGTCGGGAGATTTCCGTCAGCTCGGAAAGGGACTCGATCCATCGAGGATGATGTTCGCCAAATTCTCACCGGCTGCAGATAAGGTAGCTTATGTTTACTACAATAATATCTTTGTTGAGGATCTTGCCACAGAGGAGAGGACTCAGCTGACTTTTGATGGCTCGGATGAGATAATCAACGGCAATTTTGACTGGGTATATGAGGAGGAACTCGGTATCCAGGACGGCTTCCGCTGGAGCCCTGACGGTAAGAGTATCGCCTACTGGCACTCTGATACACGCGGAACAGGTGTCTTCTATATGATAAACAATGTGGACTCACTTTACTCATCTGTCATCCCATTCCCTTATCCCAAAGCGGGTACCCAGAACTCTGCAGTGAAGGTGGGTGTGGTCGATGTGGCCACTGCACAGAGCAGATGGTTTGATGTTCCGGGTGATCCTCGCAATCACTATCTGGCCCGTATGGATTTTATCCCCAATTCCAATGAAGTTATGATCCAGCAGCTCAACCGTCTGCAGAACACCAATAAAGTTTTCGTAGGTGATGTTGCTACCATGGAGCTGAAAAATATCTACACAGATACAGACGAGGCATTTCTCAATGTACACGACAATATCGTATGGCTTGAGGGTGAGAAATATTTCACCTGGACCAGCGAGAAAGATGGTTGGAGACACCTCTACAAAGTATCGCGTGACGGTAAGAGCGAGAGCCTTATCACCAAAGGGGATTTCGATGTGATGAGCATCTCGTGCATTGATCCTAAAGGTGGGTATGTATACTATATGGCATCACCTTACAGTGCTATCGACAGATATCTTTACAGAAGCCGTCTCGATGGCAAAGGGGAGGCTGAAAGGGTGACACCTGAGGGTGAAGCGGGATACCACGGATACAATATCTCCGGCAATGCCCAGTATGCTCTCCATACATTCCAGAATGCGACTACCCCTACTGTATATGAGATGATCTCCATCAAGAAGCATCAGACCATTAAGGTGATGCAGGACAATAAAGCCCTCAAGGAGCGTTATGACTCCCTCGGCTTGACCCCTAAGGAGTTCTTCCGTGTGGATATAGGGGAGGCTGTCCTGGACGGCTGGATGATAAAACCCAAGAACTTTGACCCTTCGCAGAAATACCCTGTGATTTTCCATATCTACGGAGAACCTGCCTCATCTACAGTCCTCAACACCTGGTCAAGCAATGACCTCTGGCACCAGTTCCTTGCCCAGCAGGGGTATATCCTTATGAGCATTGACCCTCGCGGGACCAATATGCCGAAAGGTCGCGAATGGCGCAAATCCATCTATGGAAAGGTGGGGACAGTGGGCCCTCAGGACCACGCAGAGGCTGTGCAGATAGTCCTCTCGCAATATTCATTCCTCGATCCTTCAAGAGTCGGTATCTGGGGATGGAGCGGCGGAGGCTCTTCGACCCAGCACGCACTTTTCAAATACCCTGAGATCTACAAAACAGGTATTGCGGTAGCAGGTGTATCTATGCAGAATCTCTATGATACCATCTATCAGGAGAGATATATGGGACTTCCACAGACCAACCCTGAGGGCTTCTATAACGGTTCGCCGCTCAATTTTGCGAGGAATCTACAGGGCAATCTCTTCCTGATCCACGGTACAGGTGATGACAATGTCCACTACCAGTGCCACGAGATGCTTGTCAATGAGCTTATCAAGCACAACAAGATGTTCTCCATGATGTCATACCCTATGAGGGCCCACGGTATCTATGAAGGGGAAAATACCACATACCACCTCTATCAGACCATGCTCAATTACTGGCTCGAAAATCTTTAATTTGGAAGACTCGCAATTAGTGGTTTACTTTGCACTTTACTATTGACTGAAAGATAATGGAGATATTTATAATACTGTTGCTGATATTGCTTAACGGCCTGTTCTCTATGAGCGAGGTCTCTCTGATCAACTCCCGCAAATCGAGTTTGCAGGTGGAGGCGAAAAAGGGGAGCAAGACAGCCAAAACAGTACTTGATCTGATAGACAATCCTACCAATTTTCTCTCTACTGTGCAGATAGGGATTACCCTTATCGGTATCCTTACAGGTATGTTCTCGGGAGCATCCATTGCAGTGGATCTCTCGGAGCTGTTCCAGAAATGGGGTATGGCTGCATCGGTAGCAGCACCATTGGCACAAACTGTCATTGTGGTGATTGTTACCCTATTGACCATTATCCTTGGTGAACTGGTCCCCAAGAAGATCGGTATGAGTTCTTCGGAGAAGATAGCGAGGGTGATTTCCGGGCCTATGCTTTTCCTTTCGTGGCTTACCAAGCCTTTTGTGTGGCTCCTTTCCAAATCTACCGACGGCATAGTGAAGCTCCTTGGCATTAAAGAGCAGGAGGCAAATGTCACTGAAGAGGAGATCAAATCGATGATTGCCGAGGGTGCTGAGGATGGCGAGGTGCAGGAGGTGGAGCAGGATATAGTAGGGAGGGTGTTCTCACTGGGAGACAGGTCGATAGACTCCATTATGACCAACAGGAGCGAGATAGTGTGGCTCGACAGCGAAATGACCAATGAAGAGATCAATAGCACTGTCAAAGAGAATCTTTTCCAGGTCTATCCGGTAGGAGAGGGTAGCCTTGATGATATCATCGGTGTAGTCTTTTTGAAGGACCTTTTCGGTAAACTTGACGACAAGAACTTCAATATATCGCAGATACTTCAGCCGGCACAGTACTTCTATGAGAACATGGAGGTGTTCAAAGTGCTTGAGGATATGAAGGCCAAGCATATAGGATATGGTCTTATCTGTGATGAGTTCGGTATATGCCAGGGTATTGTTACACATAAGGATATACTGGAGGGTCTTGTGGGATTTATAGACAATCCGGAGGAGGAGCCTTTCATCATCAAGAGGGAGGCAGATGATGGTGGCTGGCTCGTTGACGGCCAATGCCCTTTCTACGATTTTCTGGCCCATTTTGAAAAAGAGGAACACGAGGATGCTGCTGAGGAGGAGTTTGATTTCAATACTGTTGGAGGCCTCATTCTGGAACTCCTTGAGCATATCCCCCAGTCGGGAGAGCGTGTCTCCTGGAAAGAGTTCGATTTCGAGGTGCTCGATATGGATGGAGCACGTATAGACAAAATTCTGGTCAAGCTCCGTGAAGAGGAGTGTGATGATGACCAGAAACACAGCGAAGAAGAGTAAACAATCATGAAAAGAATTTTTGTTTTTTTGACAGCTCTGATAGCGGCTTTCAGCTCTATCTCAGGGCAGAATGCCGATATGTTTTTCAGTGTCACCAAAGGCGACAGTTTTACCTATACTATCCGTAATTCAGAGGGTAAAGTGGAGTACAAATACACCTATTGGAATAAGGAGGTAAACGGAGAGGATCTTTCTGATGCATCGGTGCTTTATGGCTATCAGTTCTGGAAGGGGGACGGGACCCCTCTTTTCGCGGACAATGGGATGATGGATATGAAGATTACCCTCAACAGTGAGGGGACCACTTCATATATGTACGATATGAAGAAGTCGATGGCCATCCAGGATATAGTGACAATGGGTGATGTGAGCTCTCTCCCTTCCGATATTAAGGTGGGGCAGAGTGTTCCTGACGGGAAAATCAATATAAAAGTGAAAAGTGTGGGGGCCTCTTTCCTTTTGACAGAGAGGAAGGTGCTGTCTGAAGAGGTGGTTACCACCCCTGCCGGCACGTTCAATACCTATAAGATGGATGAACACCAGACAAATAAAGTTTTGGTCTCTACCAAAACATTCCATATCATCACTTGGTACGCCAAGAATATAGGGTGTATAAAACAAGAAGTGTACGACAAGAAGGGTAAACTTCTCCGTACACTTGAACTTACAGCACTGGTGCAGAAGTAATCCTACTCTACCAGATGGGGATTTGCCTTATTGAAGCAGTGTCTGCAAAGGGGTTCGTATTTGTCTGTCTCCCCGAGTTCCACCAGTTTGTCGCTTTGTGAAAGTCTGTGGGAGTGTTGTGCGGGGTCACCGCATTTGACACAGATGGCGTGAACTTTGTCCACGTGCTCGGCGATGGCCATAAGGGTAGGCATAGGGCCGAACGGCTTTCCGAGGTAGTCCATGTCGAGACCTGCCACTATCACCCTGATGCCGCTGTTGGCCAGCTTCTGGCACACTTCGATGATGCCGTCATCGAAGAACTGAGCTTCATCAATCCCCACTACATCCACATCGTGACTTAGCAGAAGGATGCTGCTGGATGACTCTACCGGGGTAGAGAGGATAGAGGTTGCATTGTGCGAAACCACCTCCTCTTCAGAGTATCTCACATCGATCATAGGCTTGAAAATCTCCACCTTCAGGTGGGCGAATTTTGCCCTGCGGAGTCTTCTTATAAGTTCCTCAGTCTTTCCTGAGAACATGGAGCCGCAAATCACCTCTATGCAGCCCGATTTTTTTGCGTTTTCTAAAAACATTTAAGTACTTTTGTGGATGAACTTTATGTCGCAAAGTTAAAAAAATCTTACGATGGCAGATAGAATTTCAGAGATAAAATCGTTATTGGACAGACTTACATATCAGTTGACAGAGGAGCTGGAAGCCCAAAGGGAAGAGATACAGAGCCTTAAGGAGCGCATTGAAGAATTGGAACAAAGGGGTGAGGGGCTGTCGTCGGAGCCTATGAGGGCAGGAGGAGCCGGTAACACTTATGTGGCACCATCGTCTCCTTCCGGCCAGACAGGGAGACCATATGGGAGTTCTTTGGATGAGGATACATTTACAGATTCTCAGGAGGAAGAGTATATCAACGATGCTCCGTTGTCTCCTTCAAGTACACTCGCAGATGTCTATCCGGAAGATAACCCTGACAAGTATGGAGCATATGCTCCGGAGAAGCTCGATGAAGAGCCTGCCCCTATGCGCAGACCTTTCTCATATACCCCTTCAGCAAATGAGCCTCTGTTTACAGTTACAGATCTTAATGACGCCCACACTGCCCCCAGAACCACAGTCTCCGATCTCTTTGCGGAGCGCAATACCATTGCAGATGTGGCACAGAGCAAGACCCCTACCTGGATGGTGGACATCCCGGGTCCAAGGGTGGAGATGATCCAGTCGGCACTCACATTCAACGACAGGCTCACTTTTATCAGGGAACTTTTTGATGGAGACAGCGAGCAGTTCAATATAACCCTTGACAGAATCAATGAGACCTCTACTTTCGATGAAGTGGTGAGCGATATGAGGGATGCCTACCCTGAGTGGGATGAGAACTCTCCACTTGTCTATCGCTTCTATATGGAGGTAAGGAGACGATTCAGAGACTAATTTTTTATTTCAATATATGGCAAAATTGTACATTGTGCCCACTCCGGTGGGGAATTTGGAGGATATGACCTTTAGGGCAATCCGAGTTTTGAAAGAGGTGGATGTGATTTTTGCGGAGGATACCCGTACAAGTTCGGTGCTGCTCAAGAAATTTGAGATTCAGACCCGCACAATGTCGCACCATAAGTTCAACGAACATAAAAATGCAGAGGCTATTTGCGAGAGGATCCTCGCCGGAGCCGATGTGGCACTTATCTCGGATGCCGGCACACCAGGTATCTCCGACCCGGGATTTCTCCTTGTCCGTACCTGTGTGGAGCATGGGGTGGAGGTGGAGACCCTTCCAGGTGCTACCGCCTTTGTCCCTGCCCTTGTGAACTCCGGATTCCCTTGTGACAGATTTGCATTTGAGGGATTCCTCCCTGTGAAAAAGGGGCGCCAGACCAAACTGACCGAATTGGCCACAGAGCCAAGGACCATGATATTCTATGAATCGCCATACCGTTTGGCGAAGACATTGACCCAGATGTGCGAATTCTTCGGAGCTGAGCGCCGTGCATCTGTATCGAGAGAGATAAGCAAAGTGCACGAGGAGACCCGCAGAGGGACCCTTGCGGAGTTGAGTACCTGGTACACCCAGAATGAACCCAAAGGTGAAATAGTGTTGATAGTGGAGGGGACGGATTATGTGGGAAAAAGAGAAAATATCTAAAAGTCTTTCGGTAGGGTTAGTAGCACTTGTGTTCATATTCCTTTCGCTGCAGTTTGCCTTCTTCGTGGCGAAAGTTATCCAGATCAGAAAATACAATAAGGAGCTGGCGGCTGAGCAATCGGTGGCCGGAGAGAAGCAGTTTGTGGCCGGAGGTGAGTCATCCGTGGCCAGAAGGGAGTCGTCGGAGGCAGGTGATAAGTCTTCTGCAGCCTCTGTAGCTGGAGGAGGTATTCCCGCGACTGAAAATCGCGAAAAATGGACGCGGGACGAGAAAATACAGCCTGCCGCGTCTGAATTTGGCCAAAATCGAGCGCGGGAATCGGCGAACCCGGTGCAGAGTTCTTCAGCGGGTGCTGTCGCCAAAGCCTTCTCTCTGGAGAAACTTCCACCGAGGCCCTCCTACAAGCCAAAACCGAAAGTGGAACTTAACAGTGCCGATACCACTGCATTGATGACCCTCTACGGTATTGGTGGCTATTATGCTCGGAAGATAGTTGACTTCAGACAGCGACTGGGCGGTTCTTTCGCTTCGCCGGAGCAGCTGATGGACATTTACGGGATAGACTCTGCGCGATATGTCGGTTTTGCGGACAGGGTCTATGTCGACACATCGCTGATAATCCCTCTGGATCTGTATCATATGCCAGTAGATTCTATGGCCAGACATCCGTATATCGGCAAATACGCGGCCCGTGGCATCGACCGCTACCGCCGCACCGTCGACTCTGTCTCCTTCACCCTCGATGCCCTCCTCGAAAACGGCATACTGCAAAGCCCATATGTCCAGAGGCTGAGGATGTATCAGAAGTAGTAGATCTGTCTTATCGAAGTTTGCTTTATTTCTGCCGATGGTGTCGTTGGCGAAATGACTGTGCGCATGATACCACTTTGGAGGTGCTTCTGGATGTGGTCGGTGTGCACAGTCCGGGTTTGTGGGCTTGGACTGTGCGCATTTTCGGCTCTGTAGGGCCGATTTTGTGTCCAGTCCTTTCGTGGCGAGTTATTCATCGTGGTGTGTCTTTGGTGGGACATTTGCTGGGGGAGCCCGTAAGTTTGCGATATTGTAGTGATGCTTTGATTTTATCGTCAAATAAAATATATTTGTATGATAAAATTTTTTTGACGATGAATGTGATTGAATGTAAGGGGATCGTCAAGCAGTTCGGTAATTTCAGAGCTCTTGATGATGTCTCGATAGCAGTCCCTGAGGGTAAGATTTTCGGACTGCTCGGCCCTAACGGTGCCGGTAAGACTACCCTCATCCGTATTATAAATCAGATAACCATTCCTGATGCCGGCCAGGTCTATTTCGGCGGAAAAGAGGCACAGCCTGATGATGTATATAACATAGGTTACCTCCCTGAAGAGCGTGGTCTGTACAAGAAAATGAAAGTGGGAGAGCAGGCTATGTATCTTGCCCGTCTCAAAGGGATGACTTCGGCTCAGGCTGAGAAGGAACTCAAAAAGTGGTTTGTCAAATTCGGTATCCAGTCGTGGTGGGGCAAGAAGGTGGAGGAGCTTTCAAAAGGTATGGCGCAGAAGGTGCAGTTCATCACTACTGTCCTGCATCAGCCCAAGCTGCTTATCCTTGATGAGCCTTTTTCCGGTTTCGACCCTGTCAATGCCCAGCTTATCAGAGACGAGATCCTGGCCTTGAAAGCAAACGGTACATCCATAATACTCTCGACACACAATATGGAGTCTGTGGAGGCCCTTTGTGATGAGATTGCCCTTATCAACAAGTCAAAACTTGTCGTGACCGGTGGCGTGGAGGAGATACGCCGTGAGCACGGACAGAACCAGGTGGAGCTGATATACAGAGGCTCTGAACCTCTTCCTCTCCAGGATTCTGAGCTTGTCATAAATGCTTATGATGAGGAGTTCAAGGGGAACAGACGTGCCATCATAGAGATGGAACGTGATGTCAAGTCGGGTGCAGTCCTTGCAGATATCCTGAAGCAGACCCAGGATATAATATCATTCAAGGAGCTGATTCCAAGTATGAACGATATTTTCATTAAACTTGTAAGTGGGGAGGCTAAATAGTATGAATATAGGAAAAATAAAATTGGTGGCGGGTCGTGAATACTCTATCCGCGTAAAGAAAAAATCATTCATTTTTACAACAATACTTACCCCTATCCTCTTTGCGGCTCTGATGATTGTCCCTTCGGTGGTGATGCTTATGGGTGGTGATGAAGAGGTTCGCAAGGTGATGGTAGTGGACAATTCCGGTGTTGTGGCCCCTACACTTGTAGATACAGAGATTGTCGATTATGAGGTGCTTCAAGGGGTCTCTGTCGATTCACTTAAGGCAAATTTTGAAGCTACAGGTGCTTATGCGATTGTAGAGATCTCACAGCTCGATGAGAACAAAAATGTGAGCATTACAGCATACTCTGCAAAGCAGATGAATATGGAGCTCAAGTCTTCCATCAAGAGGAGTGCCAATGCAGCATTGGAGGCATACAAGCTCGAATCATATGATATTGAGAATCTTGACAAGATACTTGAAGATGTGAAATCGGATGTTGAGCTCTCCGCCTATACCATAGGCAATGATGGTGACGCCAAAAAATCTATGGTGGAGATAAGTATGGCTATGTCATACATTATGAGTTTCTTCATCTATATTTTTGTGTTCATGTTCGGAAACATGGTGATGAACAGTGTGATCCAGGAGAAGTCAAACCGTATTGTGGAGGTTATAGTATCCTCTGTGAAACCTTTTGACCTGATGCTTGGCAAAATTCTGGGTGTGGCAGGTGTAGCGGTGACACAGTTCCTTATCTGGGTGCTACTTACTGTTGTTTTGGTATTCGGCTTCCAAGCGGTAATGGGCCCTGAACTCTTTACAGCGGGTGCTGATCAGATGACCCAGATGGCAGGTGTGGATGCAGAGGCTATGATGGCTGCAGCTGCTGCCCCAAGCGGACCTTTGGCAGATATCATGGGTGCATTGTCGCAAATCAATTTCCCTTATATAATAGGATGTTTCCTTATCTATTTTGTATTGGGTTACCTCCTTTATGCAGCTATGTTTGCAGCGGTGGGTTCGGCAGTGGAAAATGAGGCAGATACCCAGCAGCTGACATTGCCTATATCATTGCCTTTGATTCTCGGTCTGTTCATTATGCTCCATACCTTTGAACATCCTGAGAGCTCGCTCTCATTCTGGGCATCAATGATACCTTTCACTTCACCAATGGTGATGCTTGCAAGAATTCCGTTTGAAGGGGCTGTCCCCACTTGGGAACTCTTGCTATCTATAGGTTTGCTATTCGTGACATTCCTTGCCATTGTTTACCTCTCTGGCAAGATTTACCGTGTAGGTATTCTCATGTACGGCAAAAAGGCCACTTGGAAAGATTTATGGAAATGGCTAAAATATTAACTATGAAGAGAATATTTGTTGCTTTAGCGCTCTTGGCAGGGGCAATGGCTTCTGCCTCAGCGCAGAATTTTACCTATAAGTGGGAGAGGGTCCCTATGGACTCTATCTGGATGAAGGAGGGGACATCAAAGGTTGAGGAGATTATCGCCAAATACCAGCCCGGAATAGAAGATCTGATGGAGATTATCGGATACTCATCTGAAGAGCTTTCCAAAGGTAATCCTGAGAGCGGTCTCTCGAATCTCGCTGCAGATGCCCTTCTGTATGCAGCGCAGCCACTTTTGAAGGAGGGTGACAAGGCGTTCGCACTTACCAACTTCGGTGGTATCAGGTCTGATCTCCCCAAGGGGGCAATAAGGGTTTATGATATCTACTCCACATTCCCTTTTGACAATGCCCTTGTAATAGTGGAGCTTCCAGGGTACCGAGTGCGTGAGATTATGAAGAGTTTTGCAAAAAAAGGTAGGTTTGAAGCCCTTGGAGGTGTACAGATTGAGGTTAAGGACAAAGGTCTCAAGAAGTGCTATATCGGTGGTGAGAAGCTCAATGACGACAAGTACTACA
Source organism: Candidatus Coprenecus sp. (assembly GCA_045603545.1). Taxonomy (GTDB): domain Bacteria; phylum Bacteroidota; class Bacteroidia; order Bacteroidales; family UBA932; genus CAAGNP01. The sequence goes on from JAZUMG010000030.1 coordinate 155,546, forward strand.
AACTGGTGACTATTGACTTCCTTCTTGATGGTGGTGATGCACTCAGCTTGCGCAAGGGTGCCAGGGAGATTGTGATGTCGGATATTTTTGTGAGGGACGGAGTGGTTAAATACATTAAGGAAAAAACGGAGGCGGGCCACATTTTCAACAATGAGCGTGATGGCCGAATAGTGATCAAAAAATAGCAAGGCAATATGAGAAGAAGATTTATAATAGGTTTGGCAGCGGCAGTGGCTCTTTTGAGCAGCTGTGCAGGTATGGGGTCCAAAGAGCTTGTGATTCTCCATACAAATGATACCCATTCGCAGATTGAGACTATCCGTACAGGTCGTGGCAAAGGGCTTGGTGGTGTGGACCGTCGTGCAGAGTATATCGACCAGGTAAGGAGGGATCACAGGAATGTGTTGCTTCTGGATGCCGGTGACTGGGATCAGGGTACACCTTACTTTACAGTGTTCAAGGGTGATATGGAGATCGAGCTTATGAATGCTATGGGTTATGATGTGGCATGTTTGGGTAACCACGAATTCGATAATGGCCAGCAGGAGCTTGCACGCAGGCTTGCGATGGCTGAATTTGATGTGGTGTGTGCAAATTATGACTTCTCTGCTTCTCCTGCAGGACTCGACAAATATGTAAAACCGTATGTGATTATTAACAAAGGTGGCCTTAAGATAGGTGTTTTCGGCCTCCTTGTAAACATCAAGTCTGTAGTATCTGCAAAATCACGAGACGCTCTTGTATATAAAGATCCTATAGAGGTATCTAATGAGTTGGCAAAGATGCTTAAAGAGGAACAGAAGTGCGATTTGGTGATAGCTCTATCACATCTTGGCTACAGTGCTTATAATCCAAAGGCTGCGTCAGACATAAATCTGGCTCAGAATACAAGAAATATAGATATCATCGTGGGCGGTCACTCCCACACTTTCCTCAAAGAGGAGAAGATATTCCAGAATCTTGACGGTAAGGATGTAGTTGTCCTACAGGCTGGAGCCCAAGGTGAATATGTCGGCAGACTCGATCTGAAATTCGAATAGAATTGCACCGATGGTGGTAGATGTGGATAGTGTGCTAATATCCGGTCTTGTAATCTTTAGGGAATTTTGCTCCAAGATCCATCTCGTGATATAGCTTCTGGATTCTGGCCAAATCGGCTTTAGCATCGTCGGTAAGTTCGACTTTTTGTCCTCTGCCGACGATTTTTCTTTTCCAGTCGTAGTAACCCATATAGACGGGTACACCTGCTGTTCTGGCTATAGTGTGGAAGCCGGCTTTCCATTTGGTGACAGCTTTTCTGGTCCCTTCGGGTGCGATAGCCAGGTGGAAGGTCTCTTCATTCTTGAACGCCTCTACCATTTGACGTACCAGTGATGCTCCACCTTTTCTGGAACGGTCTACAGGGATACCACCCATCCATCTTACGATTGGGCCGAGCGGCCAGAAGAAGAACTCCTTTTTTACCATCACTTTGGCATCACCTCCTACTGAACGGTAATACAAATATGAGATCACAAGGTCCCACACAGATGTATGGGGTACCCCCAGAATTATACATTTCTTCTCTGGGGCCATAGGCTCACCAGCTTTCCAACCGAGTGTTTTAAGGAGAAATCCTGCGACTTTCTGATTAAGCATAACTATACGTTTTCTAAGATGATGTCCGAGCGGAGATTTTCACGGACAAAATTTTGTCTTTCAATAGTGTTCTGTCCCATATAGAATTCAAGAAGATTGGCGATGTTGTCATCCTGGCTCAGACGGACCTGGTCAAGGCGGATGTTCTCGCCTATGAACTCCTTGAACTCATCAGGTGAAATCTCACCGAGACCTTTGAATCGTGTGATCTCAGGGTTGGAGCCGAGCTCTTTTATTGCAGCCAACTTCTCCTCCTCATTGTAGCAGTAGAGGGTGGTCTTTTTGTTCCTGACCCTGAACAGTGGTGTCTGGAGGATGAAAAGGTGATTCCTCCTGATAAGTTCCGGGTAGAACTTAAGGAAGAATGTGATCAACAGAAGACGGATGTGCATACCATCCACATCGGCATCGGTAGCGATGACGATCTTGTTGTATCTCAAATTGTCCAGATCCTCATCTACGTTGAGGGCTGCTTTGAGGAGGATAAGTTCCTCATTGCCATAAATCTCTTTGTTGCTCTTCTGATATGAGTTGAGGGGTTTGCCACGGAGGCTGAATACCGCCTGTGTGGTGGCGTTGCGGCTTTTGGTGATAGATCCGCTCGCTGAGTCACCCTCAGTAATGAAAAGGGTAGATTCACCTGCCAACGGATTCTTGGAGTCGCTATAATGTATGCGGCAGTCGCGGAGTTTCCTGTTGTGGAGACTCGCCTTCTTTACCTTCTCCTTGGTCGATTTCTGAATTACCGAGATAGCTTTTCTCTCCTTCTCCGATTCCTGGATCTTTTTCAGAAGGATAGTGGCGGTCTCAGTGTGCTTGTGAAGGTAGTTGTCAAGCTCTTCCTGCACAAAGTCGCCGATAAAATTGCGGACAGTAGTGTCCTCATTGACCATTTTCGAATTGAGCTTGGTCTTGGTCTGGTTACCGAAGATAGGCTCAATGACGCGGATGCTGATGGCACCCACCATTGACTGGCGGATATCTGACGGTTCAAAGTCCTTTTTCAAGTGCTCCTTGATGGTTTTGGCTACAGCCTCCCTGAATGCAGAGAGATGAGTACCGCCCTCGGTGGTGTTCTGTCCGTTGACAAACGAAGCGATATCTTCGCCGTTGCCGTCACCGTGTGTTATGACCAGTTCGATGTCGTGCCCCACCAGGTGGATAGGTGGATAGAGGGTCTCGGAACCGAGGTTTTCTGTCACAAGGTCAAGAAGGCCGTTCTTCGATTTGTACTCGGTGCCGTTGAACTTGAGACTCAGGCCGGTGTTCAGGTAGGAGTAGTTCTTTACCATCTCCTCCACGAACTCTGTATTGTATCTGTATGACGGGAATACCTTGTCGTCGGCTGTATATTTTACAAAAGTTCCGTCTTTCTGTCCGGTGTTCTCATGGTATCCGCTGTTAAGGAGGTTACCAGCCGAGAACTCTGCCCACTTTGAGCGCCCTTCGCGGAATGACTCGATGTAGAAATATGATGATGTGGCGTTCACAGCCTTTAGACCCACACCATTAAGACCTACCGATTTCTGGAACACATCACTGTCAAATTTACCGCCTGTATTGAGTTTGCTGGCGCAATCGATTACACTCTCGAGTGGAATACCACGTCCATAGTCACGGATGGATACTGTATTGTCTTCAATATCTATCCTGATCTCCTTTCCGTTCCCCTGTGAGAACTCGTCGATGGAGTTGTCGAGCACCTCTTTTATGAGGATGTAGATACCGTCATCGGGGCGGGAGCCGTCACCAGTGTTGCCGATATACATACCGGGCCTTTGGCGAATGTGTTCGTTCCACTCCAGCGTCTTGATAGCGTCATCTGTGTATTCCTTGGTAATAGTGCTCATATCCTCTCCTTTGATGTAATTCCAAACGGCAAAATTAGGAAGAAAATGGGAATAAAAAAAGCCAACCTGAACGGTCGGCTTTTGTGGAACGAAACTATCTGTTATTTGTTGAATCGTTTTTCTTTGGTTTTGACAAGCATGTCTTTAAGAAGGTCTGCGCAGTCATTTACTGCATCTTCAAATGTAGCCGCACTACGTTCAACAATCAAATCATCTCCCGGAATAGCAACCCTGACCTTCACCTTCTTCACGTGGTCAGGTTCTACTGAGAGTGCGACCTCTACTCTGATGATGTTGTCGAAAAATTTCTCCAATTTGCCGAGCTTCTTGTCGATGAAATCGAGAAGCTTCTGGTCTGCATCAAACTTGAGTGATTGAACTCTGATTTCCATATTACCTCCGTTTTTTTGCCCTTGGATGGGCGGTTAAAAATGTGTTTTTGAGCTGCTCGAAGGATGTGTGGGTATAAACCTGTGTCGCCGCTAGCGACGAGTGCCCGAGCATCTCTTTTATGCTGTTAAGGTCAGCTCCGTGATTCATAAGATGTGTGGCGATCGAATGTCTCAGGACGTGGGGGGATTTTCTTCCCGAGAACCCTTCTAACCCACCGAGCTCCTCCTTTACCACTTTATCCACAAATCCGGGATAAACAGCTTTCCCTTTGTCTGTTACAAAGAACTTTCCATCTGTCCCCTCTGGAAACTCATCCTTAATTCTCTTCAAATATAATAAAATTTCCTCACAAATGGAAATCGGGACAGGAATTTCTCTCAATTTATCCCCTTTTCCCACTATTCTGAAAACTTTTCTCCCGCTGTCAAAGTCCCCCACCTTAAGGGATACTATTTCGCTGCGTCGCATTCCGGTGCCGTACATCACCAGTACCATCATTTTATTGCGCAGCATGTGGAAATCTCCTTCGTGGTCAGGAGGCTCGGCGAGGTACCTCTCCAATGCCCCTTCGGTGTAGAATTCGGGGAGTCTGGACCCCTCTTTAGGGCGGAAGACCCTCTTGGCCGGGTTGGATTCGAGGAGCGATGCTGTCATCAGATATGAGCAGTAGCTGCTCAGTGCAGAGAGGCGCAGGTTCATTGAGCGGGGGGAGAGCCCCGATTCAAGCCCATGGGCAATAAAACCGCGGATATTGTTAGTGGTGAGTGTCCCTATAAGCTCCTCCTGTGGGGTGATGGCGGGATCTGCATCCGGGAGAATGAATGCGTAGAACTCCTCCAGCGCACTTCTGTACAGGGCTGATGTGCGTGGAGAGTACCTTTTCTGGACCCGTATGTATTCCAAAAATTTCTCTATACAATTCATTTTTACCTCCCTATTGCAAATTTACAAAAAATATCTACCTTTGCAGTCCGAAAATAAAAAGGAGGTGGTAAAAAGATGATCATAGTACCGGTAAAAGAGGGCGAAAACATTGAGAAAGCGCTTAAGAAATTCAAACGTAAATTCGAGAAAACAGGTATCGTACGCGAGCTTCGCGGCAGAAAAACCTTTGAGAAACCCTCTGTGAAGAAGAGAGCTCAGCTTCAGAAAGCTATCTACGTACAGCACCTTCATACTAACGAGGACTAATTACGTACCAATACAAATAAAAACCGACTTCATCAGAAGCCGGTTTTTTTTGTTTCAGCTGTGTAGGTCATGTTTTCGTGTTGCCCATGTTGGTCATGCCGTCTATGTCGGACATGTTTCTGTGTCATCATATGATCGTGTCATCATATCGCCATATCACCATATCACCATATCACCATGTCGGATTTTGAGATAGCTGTTACACATTTTTTACAAAAACTGTCACGGTGGTCCCTGTTTTAGTCCATTTATTGCAATTTTGCTTACCACTGTTACACTTTTGTGTCAATTATTGTAACAGAAGAAGGGGCTAGTAATACACGCAACATGGATATGAAAACATTCTTAGAGTACCTCACAAGTGATAAGGTTTACAGGTGTTGTGGTTTTCGTTACATAGCCAAGCATCTTTTGATCTGGACACTGCTTATGTGATGTGAACGGTATATTTCAGAAGCGATATGTTGTTTCTGCGCATCGGTAAGTTGGTATACCGACAGTTTATTGTATCTATTGCGTGCCAGAGTGTCTAATCGTGTACACAATTCTGTATCTGTGATTTTTCTATAGTCACCCTTTCCGTTTTCAAATTTGAGCATCTGGTCAATATTGTTTGGATCGACATTTGTTTCGATAGAGGCCAAGTTGATGATGCGTGTGCTGCTACCATCCCTTTTTTGTTCCTCTTCCCACTCTTCGGAGGATTTTCGGTTCATATAATAATTGAATGCCCTTGGGGTCCCGAAGATGTTCTCCACTTGGCATATATCCAGTACACTATCTCTGAGGAATACTCCGCTCTCGGACATTTTGTAATTATCGGGGTACTCAGCTCTTCTGCTAAGGAATTTTGAGTGGTGCTGTCTGGGCAGAATATTGTCATTGTTGAATTTTCCCATCTCTTTTCTAAATATGTGATTCACCGAGCAGTGGGGATATGAGTAAGGTATTGGTACCAGTCCGTGGTGAAGGGCATTTCTTAGGATATAGCTTATCGCAGCAATAAGATGATAGTGCCCGACTATCTCCATTGTGAAGTGAGTTTTTTCGCCTAGTTTTCCGACTCTTCCGTACTTGTGGTTGAAGTACATACTATATGATTTGCGAAATCTGTACATGAAATCGTCCGGTGAAGAGGTTTGGACCAACATGTGAACATGCGTTGCCATAAACGATTCAACAAGTCCGGTGGAGCCTGATGAATGAAGAGCTAATGCAAAGCAGTTGAATCCACGATAATAATCTGACAGGTCACGGAACATGACCTCATTGCCTGCTGAAATGCAGAGGTGATAGTTTTTTTTCATAACATATATCTATTTCACGTTCTTTCTCTTCTGGCCGTCTCTACATCTTTCTGCAAAATGTATGAAGTAACTCTTCAAAGGTATATATTTTTTCGGTAGTGGTTGAGCTATCGTTATAGCTGTGCAGGATTTTATTAAAAAAATTACGGTTCTCGGAGCAAAAAAGGTAAAATTCTGCGTTTTGAACTGAACCATAACGCATTAAGTTGAAGACCTCGGAAATAGTAACAATGGCAATTTAGCAAAGAAACGCAAGGTTATGAAATAGAACGGTTGCCAAGTCATTACCCGATAATGCAGTAAAGTTTTTCTTTGTGTCGTCACGTTTCATCGTTCTGCGTTAGTTTGCATATCAATGTATAACTCGCTGATAACTAATTTTGTAACCAAAAAAGATTAGATTATGCGAAGTACATTCAAAGTGCTGTTCTACGTGAACGGAAGCAAAGAGAAAAACGGTATTGTTCCCATTATGGGACGAGTGACAATCAACGGTTCTGTGGCTCAATTCAGTTGCAAGCAGAGCATCCACAAAGACCTATGGGATGTGAAAGGCAACCGAGCAAAAGGCAAGAGTAAGGAATCGAGAGACATCAATTTGGCTTTGGATAACATCAAGGCTCAAATCATCAAACACTACCAACGCATTTCGGACAAAGAAGCGTTCGTAACTGCCGAAATGGTACGCAATGCCTATCAAGGTATTGGAACAGAGTATGAAACCCTGCTCCGAGCATTTGACAAGGAGAACGAAGCCTTTGCCAAGCGTGTTGGCAAGGATCGTTCACTGAGTACATATCAAAAGTATCTCACTGTAAGAAAATATCTTGCGGAATTTATCAAGGTACACTACAAGCGTGCAGATATTGCGATGAATGAACTATCAGAAGATTTCATCCGTGATTATTGTTTGTATCTGAGAAACGAGGTTGGATTAGCTCAGTCATCAGTATGGATATACTCTATACCTTTGAAGCACATTGTAACTACTGCTCACTATAATGGCAAGATTGCACGCAACCCATTTGCCCAATACAAAGTTGACCCCGACCATGTGGAAGCGTTGGGATTGCCGACAAGCAAAATACAAAATCGAGGAATGAAACTATAAAATGCTCACCAAGTCGTAATAATTAGCACT